>CAXMOR010000060.1:0-128668 GCA_964195455.1 uncultured Acidimicrobiia bacterium | reverse complement strand
CTTTCAAATACTGAATCAAATACCCTGTTTATAAATAATGTAGAAGATGAAAATAAGCCAAAAATATTTCCCAATCCTATAACAAAGGATGCTAATTTAAATATTAATATTCCTTTAGATTGGGAGAATTCGACATTAGTTGTTTATAATATTTTTGGACAAAAAATTAGTCAAGCAACTTTAACTAAAGGTGAAAATATTTTAAAACTAAATACATCTTCAGGTATATATAATGTTGTTATTTTTAGTTCAAAACACAAGTTTACGGAAAAATTGATTTTGAATTAATAAACTTGAAGACTAAACGAAAGCTAAAAGCAATTGCTTGTTCTCGCCTAATTCTGAAAATTCTTACGGATTTTCAGAATTAGGTGCATACTTGCAGAGTAAATTGCTTTCAATTTCTCCAGTTCTTTTGATAAAGCACAGAATAGCAAACATTAGTCACAGCTATTTTTAAACGGTAATACCACTCAAGATAATGCTGAAAGTGATTTTGTTAGGCCTATACCAATTTAATATTGTTTACTTAATGCAATAAGCATTTCTTTACTAGCATTTTCAAAAGGAATCAAATAAAAACTATAGCGATGTTTCTCTTGCCCTTTAATCAGATACTTTTCTTGAGGTTTAGAATACCAGCTATCATCCCCTGCAATTCCTCGTTGCTCTAGATCTATATTTAATTGTACTAAATTTTGCTCTTTAATATCTATCGTATGCTTACTGCCGTTAACTTCTGGAATTCCATCTATTTGGTAAGCATCATCTATTTTATCTTTTCCGCTGTATAATAAATCTGCGGTTGTATCAAAATTTTCATTCGGCATGTGCAAAGCACTAAACCCTAATCCTTTTTTTGTATCCTTAGCAACAACGAGCAATCCATTGTTTTCATGGTTTGACAAAGCCACCCAACGCACATCGGTTTTATAACCATTTTCTTGTGGACGAATGTAAGGTACATATTGATCTTTAGCGCTAGAAGTATATAAACCTATAAAAGCAGACGCTTTTCTGTCTTGATAATTTTCCCAAGGACCTCGGCCAAAATAAGTGATATTACTATATTGTTTAGGCAATTGCATTCGCATACCAATGCGGGGGATATCTCCTTTATAATTAGTCTCCTTTAATATATTTTCTATTTCAATAACACCATTTCCTCGAATTGAATAGGTAGAAAGATATTCTGTTTCTACTCCTGGAAGCATATAAATTATAGTAAGCTTAACACTCCCCTCTTTTAATTGGGTATAGGTCATTTCTGTTACTTTAGAAAATAATGATGCTTTTTTCCATTCTATATTTTTTAGATGCATAGAATTACCAAAATCATTGTCGGTTACTGCCCGCCAGAAATTTGGTTTTGGCCCTTTGCCATCTTTCAATAATTCGTTTCCTTTAAAAACGTAAGACGTTAATCGTCCTTGTGTTTTATCAAAAACAACGTTTATTTGATCGTTAAAAATAGTGATTGTATTATCTTCTTTTGTAATAGATAATTTAGATATTAGTTCCGTTTTAGAAGAAGTTTTTTTGTATAAATGATCTAAATTAATTTGTTCATGAGCTACTTCAAAACCTTTTGGTAAAATGTCCCAGTCATTTTTTGTAGTCGCCGATATTTCAACAAAATATTCTGTATTTTCTTTAAATTCAACACCGTCTAACTTAATTCTTATAAGCTTTCCAGTATGAGTTTCTATATTCAAATCTTCAATAACTTGGGCCTTTAAAATTTCGCCATCGGCTTTAATTTTTGCAACAAAATTGAATGAGTTTAAATTTGTAAAATCATATAAGTTCTCAACTAAAACACGAATTTCATTGTGGCTATTAATTCCCTTGTTTTTAAAATTTATGTATTCGTGAGCTTTTTTTACTTCATATAAAGCTGGTTGAGGTGTGCGGTCTGGAAACACAATTCCGTTATTTAAAAACGAATTATCGGTGGGCATATTTTCTCCGTAATCACCGCCATAGGAATAATAACGTTCCCCTTTTTCGTTGGTTTTCCATATGGATTGATCCACCCAATCCCATATAAAGCCTCCTTGTAAATTATCATATTGTTCTATAATATCCCAATAATCCTGAAAATTCCCGGTACTATTCCCCATCGCATGGGCATATTCGCTAGGAATATATGGTCGATCTGTTTTACTTTTTCCTATTTCTTCAAATTCAGCAGGTGATGGATATTGTGGTACAATAATATCAGTGTTTAAATCCATATCAAATAGATTTCCATCATAATCTTTATAAGGACGTTCATACTGAACTGGACGTTTGCTTTTATCGTTTGTCTTTATAGCTTCGTATCCTTTAAAAAAGTTTATACCATTGCCCGCTTCGTTACCCATAGACCAAATAATAACAGAAGGATGGTTTTTATCACGTTCTACCATGCGCACCATGCGATCTACATGTGCTTTTTCCCAATTGGGTTTTTTAGCTAAAGAATGCTTACCATAATACATTCCGTGCGATTCTATATTAGCTTCATCAACAATGTAAATGCCAAAAATATCACAAAGTTCATAAAAACGTCTACCTCTAGGATAATGACTTAAACGTACTGCATTAATATTGTTTTCTTTCCATAAACGGATGTCTTTTAAAATTAACTCTTCAGACATTACGTGGCCGGTTTCGGGATCTGTTTCTTGAGTGTTTACCCCTTTTAAAGTGATGCGCTGTCCATTTACTAAAAGTAATCCGTTTTTAATTTCAACAGATCGAAACCCAATTTTTGTAGAAGTTACTTCTATTGTTTTTTCGTTATTGTCTTTTAATTCTATAACCAATATATATAAGTTGGGATGTTCTGCACTCCATTGTTTTACATTATTTATAAGAGCACTAAAGTTTGTAGTTGCATCTTTGTCTGCTTCAATTAATAAATCGTTGGTTCCTGAAAAAACACTATTTAATTGTGCATCTAGTAATTTATAAGAAGCTATTAGTTTTTGTTTCTTATTATAATGATTTTTTATTTTTAGATCCAATTGTAAAATTCCATTTTCATAAGCTTTGTCAAGAGAAGAAACCACTTCAAAATCTTGAATTCTAACTTTAGGTTGTGCATAAATAAATACACTTCGCTCAATACCACTAATGCGCCAAAAGTCTTGACATTCTAGGTATGAGCCATCTGTCCATCTAAAAATTTGAATAGCAATGGTGTTTTTACCAGGTTTAACAACTTTAGTAACATCAAATTCGGCAGGCAATTTACTTCCTTGAGAATAGCCTACATATACTCCATTTATCCAAACAAATCCTCCAGATTTCATA
Source organism: uncultured Acidimicrobiia bacterium (assembly GCA_964195455.1). GTDB lineage: Bacteria > Bacteroidota > Bacteroidia > Flavobacteriales > Flavobacteriaceae > Polaribacter. The sequence continues at coordinate 125,368 of CAXMOR010000060.1, read as the reverse complement.
GCACCAATGTGTAGAAATATTTCTTTTCCATCCCAATTAGGCGCTACATTAAAATCACGTCGATAAGAACCTACAGGGTTATAGTTGTTTGGAACTTTACCAGGATATTTAGGTACATTATTTACAAACTCAATATCTTCAGCAACTGGAGTTTTATAATCTGCAAATTCATACTGATGATTCACATAAATTGGAACCCCAAAACCTTCTACTTCCCAATTTGCAGGGACTTTAATATTACTCCAATTTGAAACATTTTCTGTTGGGCTCATAAAGTTTTGTGGTCTGTCTTTAGGATCTCGAACCCAATTAAACTTCCATATTCCATCTAGAATTTGTTTAAATTCATTTCTAGAATTTAGTGCATTATCCTCTGAAGAAAAAGAAGAAAAAGAGGCATGAGCATCTAGTTTATTCTCGCTAATTACTTGTTCATTTTCTATGTAATCTTTATACGTCTTTTCTTGAATGTTTTGTGACGAACTATCTGTAAGATTAGCAAGTATAATTATAAATAATAAGGATGTTTTTTTTACAATCATTTTATAAATTTTAAAGGAAGGATAGGATATTCTAATAATATTGTTACCTTTTAAATATGGTTTTGTTTATTCTATAAAGGTAAAAACATGAATTCTAATTAAATTAATTATGTGTACTCAAAGGTTAACTAATTTATAAAAAAAGAAGAGGATATTTTCAGCATTTAAGTAGATATTCTGTGATTTTTTTAACAATTAGATTTTGCTTTGTAAGCATAATTTCAAATCAAAAAAACTGCCGTAGTAATGGAATAATTTGGAAGATTCGTAGATGTTTTAGATGGAAACCTTTAAATTTATCTGGTTTCTTATCGGTCTTAATGAATTACCACAGTGTTATATTATAATCACTATAGATATGGATAACTGCATACAGTTTGTCGTTTTAAGTTTTTTGCAAATATTTTTTTTAGTAGAATTATAAAAGATATTGAAACACAAACAAGTACAGATAATATAACTTGGGAAAGCTTTAGAGATTCTGCATTGCAATATACTGCTGCGGAGCAAAATATTAATTTTTCAATATCTAAAACTATTAGATATTTTAAGTTATCGCTAAAACAACACAAGATGGAGCATCAATTGCCAGCATGTGAGAATTAGTAGCCACTGATAATCCAAAATGGTGTATTAATAATCCAAATAGAGTCCAACTTTCTTTTAGGTTCAATAAAAATATGGATGCGTATTACTGCTGGGAGATATATCCAACTTCAAAAATTATAGCATTTTAACCAGGTTCAAATTGACCCTTTGATTTTAATTGGAATGAAGAAGATATTGAAGTTAAATCCTCAATAAAAAGACATAATGTCTACTTAAATGCTGAAAATATCCTCTTCTTTTTTTATAAATTATTTAATCTTTGAACACACATTACGTCACAAAACATTCAAGAAAAGACGTATAAAGATTACATAGAAAATAAACATTTAATTGAAGCAAAAAATAAAGATGAGCAAACCAACTCTTGTAATATTAGCAGCTGGCATGGGAAGCCGTTATGGAGGTCTAAAACAAATAGATTCATTTACGCCCGAGGGAGACACAATTATAGATTTTTCGTTATATGATGCGCTTCAAGCTGGTTTTGGGAAATTTGTATTTATTATCCGGAAAAGTTTTGAGAAAGAATTCAAGGAAATTTTTAACAAAAAGCTGAAAGGCAAGGCTGAAGTTACTTATGTGTATCAAGAATTGGAAAATGTATCAGAGAAATATATAAACCCAGAGCGCACAAAGCCATGGGGTACAGGTCATGCCCTTTTGATGACAAAAGATGTAGTTAAAGAGAATTTCGCCATAATCAATGCCGATGATTTTTACGGACAAGAGGCCTTTAATGTAATGGCAAAATCCTTAACAGAAAAAGATAAAAATTCTTATGATTTCAACACCATGGCTTATTTGTTAAAAAATACGGTGTCCGACCATGGATACGTTTCTAGGGGTGAATGTCAAGTAAATGAAAAAGGGTATTTGGTAGATGTTACCGAGCGTACACATATCGAAAAAATAGATGGCAGATTAATTCGAAAAGATGAAACTGATAAATTTATTTCTATGAATGAAAATACTATAGTTTCCATGAATTTCTGGGGATTTACTCCAAAGTGTTTTGAGTTTGGGAACAAATTATTTGAAAATTTTTTAGAAGCTAATAAAGAAAACTTAAAAGCAGAGTTTTATATACCAAATATAGTTAGTGACATATTGAAGTCGGGAAAGGCAAGTGTCGAAGTATTAAAGTCTGATGCAAAATGGTTTGGGGTCACTTATAAGGAAGATAAGCCCATTGTTCAAAAGGCAATTGAACAATTAAAAAATGAGAATATTTATCCAAAATACCTTTGGTAGTATGTTAGCAATAAAACTTAAATACATTTTTGAACAATTTAGGCATAAAGGTGTGTTTAATTCTTATGAAGAATTAGCATCGGGTCATATAAATGATACATACATAATAAAGACAAAAGAGAAACCGTATTTTATATTACAACGAATTAATCACGGTGTTTTTAAAAACGTACCTGGTCTAATTACAAATAAAGTTAGTGTGAGCCTTCATATTCGAAAAAAATTGGCATACCTATCTGAAAGAGAACTCAAGCGACGTGTACTTTCTTTTTTAGATACTAATGATAATACCTTTTATTATAAGGATAGTGATGGTAACTATTGGAATATGATGATTTATATTGATAATAGTATAACTTTTGAAACAGTAAATAATGAAGAAATAGCGTATGAGGGTGGAAAGTTATTTGGTGATTTTTTAAATCTAACAAGTGATTTTGATGTGTCTAAATTAACCGAAGTGATTCCAAAATTTCATGATATGTCTTTTAGGTATTCACAATTTAAATTAGCATTACAATCAACTACAAAAGAACGACTTTCTAGAGCGAAATTGTATATAGATTGTGTAACAGGCTTAAAGGAAGAAATGCATATTCTTCAAAACTTAAAAGAATCTGGCGAAATTAAATTACGTATCACGCATAATGACACCAAAATATCTAATGCATTATTTACTAAAAACAATAAAGGTCTTTGCGTTATTGATACGGATACGGTTATGCCAGGAATTATACATTATGATTTTGGAGACGCCATCCGAACGATATGTAATACAGCAGCTGAAGATGAAACAAATTTAGATTTGGTTGAATTTAACGTAACTTATTATAAGGCCTACACCAAAGGTTTTCTAAAACATATGAGATCGTCGATAACACCATTAGAATGTAAATATCTTCCATTGGCTGCTAAAACGATGATATTCATTATGGCATTGCGTTTTCTAACGGATTATTTAAACTGTGATGTATATTATAAAACAAAATACCCTGAACATAATTTAGATAGAGCAAAGAATCAATTTAAGCTTTTACGAAGTTTATCGCAACAGCTCTCAAAAATTCAAAATTAATGCAGATGAAAAAGTATGTAGTTACAGGTGGTGCAGGTTTTATAGGAAGCCATATTGTAGAATATTTATTGCAAACAGGGCATCAGGTTACTGTAATTGACAGTTTAAGAACAGGTTTTAAAAAAAACCTGAAAGGTATGAATGTCAAATTTTTTGAAAAAGATATTAGGAACAAAAACCTCGTTGATAAACTAATTATAGCCACAGATTGTGTGTTTCATTTGGCGGCATTAGTAAGCGTTCCAGAGTCGTTATTAAAAGTTAATGAATGTATTGATATAAATACAGTAGGAACTATTAATATTCTGGAAGCTGCCAGAAAAAACCCAGACTGTAAAGTCGTTTTATCTTCATCTGCAGCAAATTATGGAGATAATCCCATATTGCCTAAGGTTGAAACTATGTTGCCAGAGCCGATGACTCCTTATGCTATAACAAAATTAGATGGTGAGTATTATTTAAAAATGTATTATGACCATTATGGTTTGCAAACTGCTTCGTTGAGGTATTTTAATGTATTTGGACCTAGGCAAAATCCAAAATCATCATACGCAGCAGCAGTTCCAATTTTTATAAATAAAGCTTTAAAGAATGAGCCAATTACTATTTATGGTGATGGATCGCAGACCAGAGATTTTATTTATGTAAAAGATGTGGTTAGGGCGAACATTTTAGCTTCAGAAAAAGGAAATGAAACCTATAATGTGGCATTAGGGCATAGTACTTCTATTTTAGAATTGGCTCAAAAAATAATAGAAATCACGAATTCTACATCTGAGATTCAATTTTTAGAACAAAGAGCAGGAGATATTAAGCACTCTAAAGCAAATCCTTTAAAATTTAATAAATTAGGGTTTAATCCTAAGTATACGATCAATCAAGCGTTACTTGAAACCATAACATTTTACGAAAACGAATTATTAGTGAATTAATATCTTAAAAATAAAGTATATGCAATCAAAGAGTGAAAGTAACCTAGTCCCAATAGCCATAATAGGTGGTTTATTTTTCATATTTGGATTTGTAACCTGGATAAACGGCGCGCTAATTCCGTTTATGAAAACCATCAATGAATTAACAGATAGCCAGTCTTATTTAGTAGCATCAGCATCTTATATTTCATTTGTGCTAATGGCATTACCAGCCTCATATCTTTTAAATAAAATAGGTTACAGAAAAGGGATGTCTTTAGGCTTAATCATAATGGGGATAGGCGCTTTGGTTTTTATACCAGCTGCAGAAGCACGCACGTACTGGGTGTTTTTATTGGCTATTTTTATTCAAGGTATAGGAATGACCATATTGCAAACGGCAGCAAATCCGTACATCACCATATTAGGGCCTATAGAAAGCGGTGCCAAACGAATCGCTATTATGGGAATTGCCAATAAAACAGCCGGAGCTTTAGGGGCTTTAATATTTGGTACTTTGCTACTATCTGGTATAGATGAAGTTAAAGAAAAATTATCAACTGTAAGTATAGAAGAAAAAAGTATGCTTTTAGATATCATGGCAGATAGTGTTTTTGTGCCCTATTTAGTAATGGCAGTCATTTTATTTCTGTTAGGTTTCTTGATCAGAAAAGCACCGTTGCCAAATATTGAAGCAGCAGATGCTACAGAAAGAAAAGATAACGGCAGCGCAAAAACAAGCATTTTCCAGTTTCCGCATTTATGGCTGGGTGTTTTAGCCTTATTTGTATATGTAGGTGCAGAAGTTATTGCGGGCGATACCATTATCGCTTACGGGATATCTATAGGGTTTACAGGAGAAGAAGCAAAATTCTTTACAACCTATACACTAATGGCCATGGTAGCGACTTATGCATTAGGAGTATTTTTAATCCCTAAATATATTAAGCAAAAAACAGCTTTAATTGCCAGTGCTATTTTAGGAATTATTTTTAGTATTTGCATTTTAAATACAACAGGGTTTGCCTCAATATTGTTCGTTGCAGCTTTGGGTATAGCAAATGCCTTAGTATGGCCAGCCATTTGGCCGCTAACCTTAGAAGGGTTAGGTAAATTTACCAAAACAGCATCTGCCTTGTTAATTATGGCAATTTCAGGTGGAGCTATTATTCCACCATTATATGGAAGAATGGTCGATTCCAATACACATGAATTAATAACAGGAGGCATGCAACAAGCTGATGCAATTGCAACAGCATCAACAAGTAGTTATTGGATTTTAATTCCGTGCTACACTATGATTTTATTTTTTTCTATATGGGGATATAAAATTGGAAAAAAGTAAAAATCGAATTAAAAATTCAAATAATATAAAAATGTTGAAAAGTAATATAGATAAAGCAACAGGCTTCGAAAAAAGATTTGAAAATATTGGCACCGTAGTTTACGAAAATTCAACTATAGCATCCAAAGCCGTTGCTAAAGAAATAGCGTGTCTTATTAGAGAGAAACAAGCTCAAAAGCAACCTTGTATATTGGGATTGGCGACAGGATCTTCACCAAAAGGATTGTATGCAGAATTGGTGCGTTTACACAAGGAAGACTGTTTAAGTTTTAAAAACGTAATATCCTTCAATCTAGATGAATACTACCCGATGGAGCCAGACTCGGTAAACAGTTACGTGCGCTTTATGAAAGAACAATTATTTAATCATATAGATATATTGCCAGAAAACTATAATGTTCCGGATGGTTTATTGTCCAAAAAGAACATTGCTAGTTATTGCGATCAATATGAAGCCAAAATAAAAGCATTAGGAGGTATCGATTTACAGATTTTAGGTATTGGGGGAAATGGCCATATAGGTTTTAATGAATCCGGGTCTTTACAAAATTCGAAGACTAGGTTAGTAGCTCTAGACCATACAACCAGAGTTGCCGCGAGTGTTGACTTTGGTGGCTTAGAAAACACACCAAGAACAGCCATTACCTTAGGTGTAAAAAAAATAATGGAAGCTAAAAGAGTGATTCTTTTGGCTTGGGGAGAAAATAAATCAAATATTATGAAAGATTCAACAGAAGGCGAAGTAACTAACCGTGTACCGGCATCTTATTTACAAGAACATGACAATGCCACTTTTATTTTAGATCAAGCGGCAGCTTCAAAATTAACAAGAATAAATACACCTTGGCTTGTTGAAAAAATTGTTTGGACAGATAAACTTATCAGAAAAGCTGTATTAAGATTAGCGCTTTATTTAAAGAAACCTATTTTAATGTTAACAGATGCCGATTACATTGAAAACGGTATGAGCGACTTGTTGGCAGATTCTGGACCTGCTTATGATATTAATATCAAAATATTCAACAAACTACAAAATACAATTACGGGTTGGCCAGGAGGAAAACCAAATGCAGAAGATAGTAAACGACCAGAACGTGCAGAACCAGCAAAAAAGCGCGTGCTTATCTTTAGCCCACATCCTGACGATGATATTATAAGTATGGGAGGAACGTTTAAAAGATTACATGAGCAGGGACATGAAGTACATATAGGCTATCAAACTTCAGGGAATATCGCTGTTGCAGATGATGAAGCACTTCGTTTTGCCAGTTTTGTATGCGATTACAATGAGAAATTTAGAATAGATAGTAAACAAGCTCTAGATATTTATGTTAAAGCAGTCACATTTCTAAAGAAAAAAAAATCTAGTGAAATAGATATTGAAGAAGTAAGATATATAAAAGGCTTGATTAGAAAAGGAGAAGCAAGGGCTACCTGCCATTTTATAGGTATTCCATATAAACAAATCCATTTTATGGAACTTCCATTTTATGAAACAGGTTCTATAAAAAAGAATCCAATTGGCATAACGGATGTAAAAATAACTTCAGATTTAATAGAAAAAATAAAACCACATCAAATCTATGCAGCTGGTGATTTAGCAGATCCACACGGTACTCATAAAGTATGCTTAGATGCCGTTTTTACAGCTGTAAAAGAACTGAAAAAAAATTTATTTATGAAAAATTGTTGGGTTTGGTTGTATAGAGGCGCATGGCAAGAATGGAGTATTGACGAGATAGAAATGGTAGTACCAATGAGTCCAGACCAAGTCTTAGAAAAACGAAAAGGTATTTTTAAGCACCAATCACAAAAAGATGGAGTTGTTTTTCAAGGTACCGATAGTAGAGAGTTTTGGCAACGTGCAGAAGACAGAAATAAAGAAACTGCTAGTATATATGATCAATTAGGGTTGTCGCATTATGCTGCTATGGAGGCTTTTGTGAGATGGCATTTTTTTGATGAAAATTAAATAAAGCTTCGTATTACTTTAAATCACTATACAAGATTGCCGATGCTAAAATTATAATTTTCTTTTATAGCTTCCCAAAGTTTCTCTGTTTTATTGTTGTAATTATTTTGAACCTTTTAACACTCAAATATTATCATTAAAAATAAGTTAATCAACTTTTTTAAATTTCATTCAATTATTTAAAAGTCAACAAAAAAAAAGGCATGTATTGATTTAATTAAAAAAAAACAGTTTTACTAAGTTTACAAAAACACTAAAAAAGAACTATTTTACCCTCGGGCTCATCAGTATCATTATGAGTAATAATTTTTCTATCTAAAAACAGCAAACTAGAGGTTTCCTTTGCAATTGAAGGAAGAAGAAATTTTTATTTAAAATTGGTAATTTGATTTTGTAATAAAAAGAAATTTAAGAGAGTACATAAAATTAAAAAGGTAGATTTAAATATCATTTTTAATTATTTAAAAACTTCATCGATAATTTTTCCTGTAGATGAGTTAGGAGCTTCAATTTGCAATAAATTAGCAATTGTTGGAGCAATATCAATTATATTATATTTCCTTTTTGATACACCTTTTTTGATTCCATTTCCATAAAAAATCAAAGGAATGTGTGTGTCATACGAATATCCAGAGCCGTGTGAGGTACCTGTTCTTCCTCCTATTAAAGTTGCAGGATACGGAATCATCATTACATCACCAGAAATTTTTTGATTATAACCATTTTGTAATGAATTCATTATTCCATCGGTAAATCTAGTTGTTTGCAATGTTTTAGCGGTTACAGCTTTGTAGATCCCTTCAAGAGCGACAACTTCTTCAACTAATTTTTCTGCTACTGTATTTTTATCTAAGCCTAAAGATTCAATTTCCTGTTTGTCTAAAAATATTTGATAATTTGAAATATTTTCTATCAATTTAATAGAGTTAAAATATTTTTTAGTGATTTCTAAAACAGACTGTCTAAATGTTTTAATATCAAAATAATGTGCAGGTATTTTTAAGGATTGTAAATATGCAGGTACATCAACAGCTGCATGATCTGCAGTTAAAAAAACTGCGTATTTATTTTGTCCAATTTGTTTATCCAAGAATGATAATAAATCAGCTAAATCTTTGTCTAAGCGTAGATAAGTGTCTTCAATTTCTTTTGATGCCGGTCCAAATTGATGTCCTATATAATCAGTAGATGAAAAGCTTACAGCTAAAAAATCAGTGAATTTACTCTTTCCTAAATTCTCGCCAATAATAGCGGCTTTCGCAAAGTCTGTTGTAAAAGAATTACCAGCAGGAATTCCTTTTAAAATATCAAAATTTCCGTTTGCTGCTTTTAAATTAGGAATATCATGAGGAAAAGAAGTTGCTGTTTCTCCTATAAATTTTCCTTCAAAAAGGTTATCATCATCAATACTATTCGTGTACGTATTTATATCATAAAGTGTATTCCAAGGAGTTTCTAAATAGTTATTTACCTTGCCAGAGCTATTAAAGTCTGTTACCCATTCAGGTAAATTTTCCATATAAAAAGTAGATGAAATCCATTGACCCTTTTTTTTACCATGAAACCAATAAGCAGCATTGGCTGTATGGCCTGCAGGTAAAATTGCAGATCTATCTTTTATGGCAATTCCTATAGTTTTTCCACTCATGTTTTGAGCTAAATGTAATTGATCTGTTACTGTTGTTGTGTACATTCTAAAAGGAGATTTTTTTCCTGCATCACTAATGTTTCCTGTGGTTCTATAGTTGCTGTCATCGACACAATAAATAGATTTTTTTAAGAATTTATCATACCAAAAATTGGAAATTATGCCGTGATTATCTGGCGTTGTTCCAGTATAAATAGAGGCATGTCCAACTGCTGTGTAAGTAGGTATGAGATTATAGTGTGCATTTTCGATAGAAAAACCATTTTTCAATAATCTTTTAAATCCTTTTTCACCATATCTATCAGAAAATCTGGTTAAATAATCATAACGCATTTGGTCAATAACAATACCAACAATAAGTTTTGGTTTTGGTTGTTTGGTTTCTCCTAATTTACACCCCATCAAAAAAACAAGAGAAAGCATTAAAAAAAAAGTAATATTTTTCATGATAAGTTAATATTTCGAGTATTACATCAAAAGTAATTAAATTTTGTTTTGATATCTCTAAATTTACACTCTATTCATGTAAATTTAATACTTTAGCATAAAATTAAATCTATGAATTACATAGAACATATCGGTAAATACTTTTTAATGCTTGTTCAGGTTTTTAAAAAACCTCAAAAAACTAAGGTTTTTTACGAATCTCTAATAAAAGAAATTGAAGAACTAGGTTTAAAATCTGTAGGTATTATTATGTTTATCTCCTTTTTTATTGGGGGGGTTATTGCATTGCAAACTGCACTAAATTTAGAAAGTCCTTTTATACCAAAATCATTAATAGGTTTTGCGGCAAAAAGATCTATTATTTTAGAATTTGCACCTACATTTTGTTCAATTATTTTGGCAGGAAAAGTAGGTTCGTACATTACATCTAGTATTGGTGCAATGCGTGTAACAGAGCAAATTGATGCATTAGAGGTTATGGGGATCAATTCCTTAAATTATTTAGTGCTTCCAAAAGTTCTTTCAACTGTTTTTTTCTATCCTTTTTTAATTATTTTAGCCATGATTTTAGGCATTTTTGGAGGATGGGTTACAGGTGTTTTATCGGGTTTATTTACCGGAACAGATTATATAATAGGAATTCAAACTACTTTTGACCCTTTTTTAATTACCTATGCAATGATTAAAACATTAGTTTTTGCATTTTTAATTGCCACAGTGCCATCTTATCATGGGTATTATGTAGAAGGAGGATCTATCGCAGTGGGTAAAGCAAGTACACAGGCTGTGGTTTGGACAATTATTTTAATTGTACTTGCCAATTATTTTTTAACCCAAATGTTACTAACTTAAATGATAGAAGTAAATAATTTACATAAAGGTTTTGGTGATGTTAAAGTTTTAAAAGGAATTACAACAACATTTCACCCAGGAAAAACAAGTCTTATTATTGGGCAAAGTGGCTCAGGTAAAACGGTATTTTTAAAAACTCTAATTGGTTTGCATGTCCCTGAAGAAGGAACGATCTCTTTTAATGGTAGCTTAAATACACAGTTTACGAACGAAGAGAAAAGGCAATGGAGACAAGAAATTGGAATGGTTTTTCAAGGAAGTGCATTATTTGATTCTCAAACAGTAGAAGAAAATGTAATGTTTCCTTTAAAAATGTTTACAGATCAATCACAGTCAGAAATGTTAGACAGAGTAAATTTCTCATTAAATAGAGTGAATTTAGAAAATTCTAATAAAAAATTACCAGCAGAATTATCAGGAGGTATGCAAAAAAGAGTTGCTATCGCTAGAGCAATTGTAATGAATCCAAAATATTTATTTTGTGATGAACCTAACTCTGGTCTAGATCCACAAACAGCGACTGTAATTGATAATTTAATTCAAGAAATTACGGATGAATTTAATATTACAACAGTAATTAATACACATGATATGAATTCTGTAATGGAAATAGGAGAAAAAATTATTTTTTTAAAGAATGGTGTAAAAGCTTGGGAAGGAAGTAGTGACGAGATATTTAAAACTGATAATGAGGCTGTTGTAGATTTCGTGTATTCTTCCAATTTGTTTAAAAAAGTAAGAGAGGCATATTTAAACGAAACTAAATGAAATTAAATGAAAAATAGGTTTGTTTAAAAGAATATAAAATATATATTTGCAGCCGCTTAAAAGCAAATTAAGACCTGGTAGCTCAGTTGGTAGAGCATCTCCCTTTTAAGGAGAGGGTCCTGGGTTCGAGCCCCAGCCCGGTCACATAGGAACTAAAAAAACTCTGCAATTTTGCAGAGTTTTTTGTTTTTTGTAACATCTTTTGTTTTTTAAAACAATATTTTTGTGAAGTTAAACTCTTTTACAAGTGAACAAAATAATATGTTTTATGATTATTTCAGGTCTTATTAGTGATTCAAAACAAGTGATTTTTGATTTTAATTCTAATTCAGATATTTCTGCTTGGAGCGTGGTTGATGATGTTGTTATGGGAGGAGAGTCTCAAGGAAATTTTAAATTGAATGAAATTGGAAACGGTCTTTATTTTGGTAAAGTTTCATTAGAAAATAATGGAGGCTTTTCTTCTTTAAGATTTAGGTTTAGTGAAAAAGATATATCTAATTATTCAAAAATTATTCTAAAGATTAAAGGAGATGGTAAAGACTATCAATTTAGGGTAAAAGACGATTATCTAAATCGTTATTCTTATATAAGTTCATTTTCAACAAACAAAGATTGGCAATTAATTGAAATTAGTTTATCTAAAATGTATCCAGCATTTAGAGGTAGAAAATTAAACATGTCAAAATTCTCATCAAAGGTTATTGAAGAAATTGCTTTTCTTATTGGAAATAAGAGGAATGAGTCTTTTAAGATTGAAATTGATAAAATTTATTTAGAAGAATAAATCAAATCACTTTTTTGTATCTTTCACAAGTTCTTGAAAGAAAAATATGGAGGAAGACAATACAAAGGAAATTGCAGTAGAGCAATCTAAAAATGAAGTTAAAAGTGAAGCGAAGGGGTTGTTTTTAAGTGTTAAAAAATATTTAAAAGAACTTTTAGATTTCAGAGACGATACAGATCATGAAGCCACAATAGAGGCTATTAAAGCCGATATTTCTTTTAAAGGTGCAACTGCTTGGATTTTAATTTTTGCGATATTTGTGGCGTCAATAGGGCTAAATGCAAACTCAACGGCAGTAGTAATTGGGGCGATGTTAATTTCACCGTTAATGGGTCCAATTTTAGGAATTGGGATGTCTTTTGCGTTGAATGATTTTTTAACGTTCAAAAAATCATTGATCAATTTAGGAACAATGATTGCCCTGAGTCTAATAGCGTCTTTTTTGTTCTTTTATTTTTTTCCTTTAAGCCAAGATAATTCAGAATTATTAGGACGAGTAAGTCCAGACATTCGAGATGTTTTAATTGCCTTTTTTGGTGGTTTAGCTTTAATGGTAGCCAGAACTAAAAAAGGGACTGTTGCATCTGTTATTTTTGGTGTTGCCATTGCAACAGCACTAATGCCGCCTTTATGTACTGCTGGATACGGTCTTGCAATAGGTAATTTTAAGTATTTTTGGGGGGCAATGTATTTGTTTACCATCAACACTATTTTTATTGCATTAGCAACCTTCTTAGTCTTAAAATTGTTAAGTTTTCCAATGCATAAATATGCAAATGCAGCCAAAAGAAAACGGTATGCAACGATAGCTTCTATTGTAGGTTTATTGGTTATGATTCCGGCGATATTTACATTTATTAATGTGTTTAAAGAAAGTAGAATTAATAATCAAATTGAGATTTTTATTAAAACTGAAGTTAAAAGTAACCCTTCTTTAACTTTGATAGATTATGAGCAAAATCTTAAAAGAAAAACGTTGAAACTTAATTTTTTCAATGAAATAACAGATGCTACCTATAACGATTTGAGCAATGAAATAAATAGTAATGTTTCTTATAATAATTTAAAAGATTTTAAGTTAGAAATAAAAGGGAGTGATACTAAAAGTTTTGAATTGATTACAACGGCTTATAAAGAAAAACGGGAGGAGCTGCAGGAGAGTAAGAATATTATAAATGGTTTGCAAAAACAGATCGCTAGTTTACAGGAAACAATTTCTATACTAAATACAAGAATTGAGCAAGATGCTTTAAATAAGAATCAAAAGGTAATTGCTTTTAGTAGAATTGCTAAAGATGCAAAAATTAGATATGCAGATATTGAAGCAATCGGTTTTGCGAATTTTTTATCATCAAAAGATTTTCTTAAGATAGATACAATTCCTGTCGTTACGATTAAGTGGAATTTAAAATTAATGGATAGTATCATCAACCCAAAAGAAATAGAACTAAGAGCTTGGCTTCAAAAAGAAATGGAATTAGATACGCTTTTTATTAAGAGAGAAAAATAAAAAAAGAGCATCCAATAGGATGCTCTTTTAAGTTTCTTATGAATTGATTTTTTTTACTTCTACATTTTGATTGAATAAATATACTTTTTTATTATTCATATTTAAACATTCAAATCGGGTTCGACGTTTGTTTCCTCTTTTGTAAATGGTGTTTTTGAACTCAAAGAAGTTGCCAAGAGTAATTTCAAAGATAAAATTCTTTCCTGTTTCTGCTTCATTTCCTTTTAGGACTAAAGATAGGTTTACATCAGCATCTGTGCTTGCTTTTGGATTTTTTAAGTATGTAGCTAAAAAAGGTAATATTTTATTTGGATAAATTTCTGGTCGCAAAAACGGCAACATTAAATGTTGAAATATCATTTTCCATTCTTTACCATGAGGCTGCACTCTTCCAAATTTTTGATGTGTCACATGATGTGCAATTTCATGAACCAAAGTCAATAAAAATTGATGTTCGTTCAGATTATTGTTGACTGTAATTTGAAATCTACCATCTGCAAGTTTTCTGAAATCACCATGTTTTGTTTGCCTTTGATTAACGATTATTAAATCAAAAGAATGTTCATCAATCAAAAATTGAACAAAAGGAATTGCTTTTAGTGGAATAAAGTGTTTATATTCTGTATTCAACAAGTTTAAGGAGTTGTAGATGAAACTTGTAAAACTTTACCATTATACAGCTTATTTCCTGTTAAAGAGAAATCATGAATATAGCTCGCCATTTCTTCGGCAGAAATGGGTGCTTTGTAATCAGGAAAAGCTTCTTCTAACATTTCTGTTTGCACAGCTCCAAGTGCTAAAACATTAAATGCAATTTGTTGTTCTTTGTATTCTTCAGCTAATAATTCAGACAAAGTTATTACCGCTCCTTTTGCAGATGAGTATGCCGCTAAACCAGGAAATTTCATACTTCCTTGAATACCGCCCATAGAACTTATAGTTACAACATGACTCCCTTTTTGTAAAAACGGAATTAAATTTTTTGTCAATTCGGCTACTCCAAAAACATTTACTTTATAGACTTCTAGAAAATCACGAGATGTTAAATCAGTAAAAGGTTTGTTAATGAGTTTTCCGGCATTATTGATTAAAATATCAACTTTTTTCCAATTATTTTTGACGAAATCGGTTACTTTTTCGATGTCAGAATTATTAGAAAGATCAACAGAAAGTACAGAAATATTTTTATGATTTATGGCTGATAAAGGTTTTGTGTTTCTAGAAATGGCTAAAACTTTATGTCCGTTATTGGCAAACATTTTTGCTAGTTCAAAACCGATTCCTCTACTTGTTCCTGTAATAATAATATGTTTACTCATTTTTGTTTTCTTTTATATTATCCTAATTTTCAAAAGTATCCTGAATATTTTTCCATTTTTCTTTTAAAACATCATTTTTAATTCCTTCTTCTTGCTCGTTTGCAATTTTTTGAGTGTATTCTATTCGATCTTTTAACATTGGATGATTACTTAGGTAAGTTGGGATGTCAATTTGAGATTCTTCTTCTAATATTTCAAATAATTGAGGCATCCCATCCATGTCTAACTTGTTTCTTCTCATAATTTCCAAACCAAAAATATCAGCCTCTTTTTCTAAGTTTCTGGCATAGGATAGCTGAGAAAACAAATGTGCGTTGTCTGCTAATAAAGCCGTAGCTCCATTAACATCTCCAAATAATATCGAAACAAAAATTGCTCCAGACATGTTTTTAGACATATTTTTTAAGACATGTCTGTTTTCTATATGAGAAACTTCATGACCAATCAAAGCAGATAGTTGAGATTCATTTTCGATCTTTTCTAATAAAGCAGAGAATATAACTATTTTCCCGCCAGAAAGGGCAAAAGCATTGAGTTCATCACTATCAATAACATACGTTTTTAAAGGAAACACACTATTCATACTCATTGTATCAACAAAATCTTGTAGTTTTTCAGATTTTTCATCATTTATATCTAAGCTTGTAGAAAGAACCTTAAAAACATAATCGCCAAAACTAATTACACTTTTTTCATTTAAACTAGTAACAAAGTTTGTCGTTACTGAAGGAATTACATAAAAATACATTCCCAATGCAATGCCAATAATAAACAATAACAAATAAGAGATAGACCTGTTTATCGTTTTATGTAATATAATATCTACTTTATTATTTAAGCTATTGTGTTCACTTGTATTTATATAGTTGATAAAAGTTGGGTCGTTACTTTCAATTTTTTGAAAAGGGAAATGATCCCCAAAGTTAAACGATACCAGTCCTTTTGTATAAACATCTGCTTTTTTTATTTTGGAGATATTCCAAGAAATAAGTATTTCTTTACTAAACTCATCTTTATAAGAGATCTTCCAGCTTAAAGAGCTTGGGGAAACGAACGCTTGATGAGTTTTCGAAGATATTCCGTCAAAATATTGTACTTGAAAAGTCATTTTTTAAAGTAAATCAAAATCTAAAAAGTCTAAGAAATCATCACCAGAAGCATCTTTATAATTGTCATAAGATACTTGTTGAATAATTTCTGTGTCTAACCCTTCCTCAATTTCTATAAATCTGAAGATAAATTTTAGAGTTCTAACGGCTACCCAAGGAGTTGCTAATCCAAAAGTAAAAAATATCAAAAAGAAATTTATGATAACCAATTCAAAAATATCCCCGGCTTTCATATTGAATTTAAAATTTACTGATTTTCCATTTTGAGTAATAGTAGTATTGTCAACATAAAATTGCATTAGATTTTTATAATACCAAAAGCCATATATACCAATGGTAATATAGAAAAGAAATATAAATTTCAGATTAATCCATAATAAATCGCCTCCTTTTCCTTTAAAATCAAAAGATAAATCACCAAAAGATAAATGACTTAAAATATATTTTCGAACATCTACTTGAAACCAAGAGCCATAAATACCTAAAGTAACAATAGTTAATAGAATTCCTTTTATAAATAGCCAGAACAGTTCCATTCTATCGCCTAAATACTTAAAGTGAATACCTTTCCAAGAACTTCTTGAAGCTCTGTATCGAATGGCTCCGTGAATAGCAAATGGGATAATAAAAATAAAGAAAAGGTAAAATATTCCAATAGCAGAAAACATAACAGTTCCGTTTCCTGTCTGAGTTGCATAAATTAAGAATGCATATAGAATAATAATGATTACGTATATTTTTATGAACCCCTTAAAAACTTCTTTTCCCGTAGCATGAAATGAAAACCTTGTTTTGTCTAATTCACTAGATTGATAATGATATTTTAGCATTTCTACTTTTGCCCATGGATAGTATAGTCCTAAAGACAATATAGTTAGAATTATATTTTTAAAATAAATGATTCCGAATTCAGAGCCTTTGCCTAAATATTTAAATCGTTTTTTTTCGGGAGAGTTTTGAGAAATAATTTCCATTGTTTTTTTTAAATTAAGTATTCAAAAGTGCAATTTTATTTTGGTTTTTACAAGTGGTAGCGATATTGTTATATAAAAATGAATACATTTACAATACTAAAATGATATCTAATGAAAAAGTTAATTTTTATTTTTTTTGCTTTACTAATAATTAGCACTGTACAATCTCAAACTACTTATATTTTATGTGGAAAACTGATTGATACAAAATCAGGAAAAATCAATACAAAAAAGACAATTGTAGTTAGGGAAAATAAAATTATTGATGTAATGGATGGTTACGTAATGCCAAAATCTGGAATTTCAATTGACTTGCGTGACAAGGTAGTAATGGCGGGTTTAATTGATATGCACGTACATTTAGAAATGGAGTATGATAATAAAGCGAGAATTAAAAAATATATTTTAAACGAAGCAGATGTTGCTTATAATTCTGTAAAATTTGCTGAGTTAACTTTAAAAAATGGTTTTACAACGGTTAGAGATTTAGGGGGTTCAGGTGTAAATATTTCTTTAAGAAATGCCATAAATGCAGGTAAAATTCCTGGCCCAAGAGTTTTTACGGCTGGTAAATCTCTCGCAACAACAGGTGGTCATGCAGATCCAACAAACGGAAGTAGTAGAGCGTTAATTGGTAATCCTGGTCCAAAAGAAGGGGTTGTTAATTCTGTTGAGGATGCAAAAAAGGCTGTTAGACAACGTTATAAAAATGGCGCAGATTGCATTAAAATTACCGCAACCGGCGGTGTTTTAAGTGTTGCAAAATCTGGTGACAATCCACAATTTACAATTGAGGAAATAAAAGCAATTTGTGACACCGCAAAAGATTATAGAATGCATGTTGCTGCTCACGCGCATGGAGATGAAGGAATGCAAAGAGCAATTATAGGTGGTGTAAAAACTATTGAACATGGCACATACATGAGTGATGAAACTATGGAACTCATGAAAAAATATGATGCTTATTTAGTGCCTACAATTACAGCCGGTAAGGAAGTCGCTAAAAAAGCTAAAGTGAAAGGTTTTTATCCAGATATCGTAGTGCCAAAAGCGTTAGCTGTAGGACCTCAAATTCAAGGAACTTTTGCAAAAGCGTATAAAAAAGGAGTAGGTATTGCTTTTGGAACAGATGCAGGTGTTTTTAAACACGGAGTTAATGGAAAAGAGTTTGGTTTTATGGTTGAAGCAGGAATGCCAGCGATAGAAACTATTCAGTCGGCAACAATTACCAATGCAATGTTATTAAAAATGGAAAATGAAATAGGACAAGTTAAAAAAGGTTTTTTTGCTGATATTATTGCTGTTAACGAAGATCCTACTATGAATATTGAGACAATGGAAAATGTTGTTTTTGTGATGAAAAACGGAGTTATTTATAAAAATTAGAACTCTTTTCGTAAATAACCTCCTGCCAGCTTAAAATTACCATGTTTTATTACAGGTTTCCATTTAGTTATTTATAATTTTGAAAAATTTATTGAAAAAGAAAAATTAGAATTTAATCTGCGTAGTGATAGTATAATAAATCAGTTTACTCTTTGAAAGAAAATAGAACTCTTGAATATTTTTTATAGATTTGAAATAATTATTTAAAATCCAATATTTAGAAATAGAGGGCCAAAGCTTTTTTATAGATTCCTGTTTTGATAGTAATTATAGTTTAAATTTAGTCAAAAGTAATGTGTTGATATGCTCCGATGTCGGGATTTATAGTTCTATCGACTCCTAAAATATCGATTGAAAAAAAAGTTGTTTTTGCTTTGTTAATGGCATCAGTATCTTGACCAATAATAAAATCTTCATTTTGAGAATCTCGAAAATTAGAATTTCCATTTAAAATAATATTTTGATAAAAAGAATTTGTAAAATCTAATTCAGTATTATCATCATAATAGTTATTTGTGTCATTAAACTGAATCATGCAATTACTAATATTGTAGTTAAAGACTCCTCCGCTATCGACTTTGTCTAAGATAAACTCAATATTATTGTTTCCATCAAAAATACAGTTGGTGAAATTAGCAGCATATAAACTTCTGGTTTCAATAATTTCTTGCCCATTATTATCTACATAAGTAAAGAAATTATTTACCAGAACGGCTGGTAATTGTCTAATTCCATTGTTCCAAAAGTTAGCAAAAGTACTGTGTGTGAAATTATAAGTTCCTCCAATAGTTGCCGCTAAAGAAGCTTCACCTGCGGAACCAATAACCACATTATGAGCTTCAATATTTGTTTCTCTGGCAAGAATTCCAAAGTTTGAATGATTGTAAATTTCTGAGTTTTCCAATTTTAAAGTTGGAGTAGAAGCAGAACCAATACTGTCAATCAGAATTCCAATAATTCCGTTTTTAATTTGTGCGTGATAAATTTCATTGTTTTTACTGCCTGCACGCATCCAAATTGTACCCCATTGTCCTGGAATTTTACTAAAACTAGATTCTAGTCTATCACCTTCAAAAACTACTTTTTCCGCCAAAGTTCCATTTACTTTTAAGGTAGCTTTATTATCAATAATTAAACCTGAATTATTATGAAAATATACCTTTGCTCCAGCTTCAATGGTCAATGTTTTGTTACCTGGAACAGCAGCATACCCATAAATGACTGTTGGTTTTAAGTTGGTAATGGTAAGTTCAGCATCAGTTAAAAATCGACCTTTTATGTTTGTAGCTTGGCCATCGATAGTTAAACTATCAATTTTCATGGTAATTGGATTTTTTCCAGGATAAATAAAATTAGCATCTTGGACTAAAGTTACCAAATCTATATCTTGCTGATTTGAGCCAGTATCAAATAAAATTCTATCTGTATATAAAGGATCTGTGGCATTATTTGCATTGATAGTCGTTTCAATGAATACAAAGATGCTATCTTTTGCTAAAATATCAATATCAGTAAAGTTCTTACCTGGGATCCCGTCAACATTTAATCTATAGTTAGATGAAATTCCTTTTTCTAGTGCAATCTCTGGAATAGTGATCGATTTATTCCCTCTATTATATACTCTTAGATTGTAAGTTGATGAGCCAATATTGGTAAAAACGGTATCTAAAAAAATAGTATCTTGAGAAAACTCTAAACTCCCAAAATTAGGAATTGTTGAAAAATCTTTTTTACAAGAGCTTGCAGCAATTAAGGCAAAACAGATAAGAAAACTAATAAAATAACGCATAAATGAATTTTGTATAAAAATAGAACTTTAAAATGATTCGTTTATTATTTTTTAATTAATTTGATTTCAAATAATTTACCCCAATTTTTTCCGGTAACAAAAAGCCTATTGTTTTTAGCATCAAATGCAATTCCATTTAAAACGTCGTCCTGTACTTCCAGTTTTTGAGTTTTTTCCATCTCTTTTACTAAATTAGTTAAATTTATGATTCCTTCAACAGAGCCATTCTCAGGATTTATAATAGCAATCAAAGGTTTTTGCCAATAATTAGCATAAATTTTTCCATTAACCCATTCTAATTCATTTAAACTTTTTAAAGACACTTTATTCGTGTATGCTTGAATAAAACGTTTCTCTTTTTGATTTTCCCGGTTTAGAAACCAAATTCTATTAGAACCGTCAGATTTTATTAATTCGGTATCATTATGAGTTAAACCCCAACCTTCTTTGCTTTTATTGTAGCTGAATTCTTTTTCTTGTTTAAAAGTTTCTAAATCATACACAAATCCTTTTTTAGCTTGCCACGTTAGCCAATAAATTTTGTTGTTTAAAATGGTCATGCCTTCACCAAAATATTTTTTATCCAAATCTATCTTTTGCAAAACTTTCCCCGTTTTAATAGCAACCTTTCTTAGGGAGGATTTTCCATAATGTCCTGTAGTTTCATATAAAAAACCATTATAATATTCTAAACCTTGTGTGTATGCTTTTGTATCATGAGGAAAAGTGTTGATGATTTGATAATTGTATAAAACAGGTTTTTTCTCGGTAAAAACTTCAAAAGAATTATTTTTCTTTTTTGTTTTTCCAGGATAAAAAGCCAAAGCAGAAACTACCTGTTTCCCAACACCAAAATCAGCAGTGTTTATGCTCACTGAATTTCCATCAGTAAAAATTTCTTTACCATTTATAAAAAACTGAATTTTGTCTATAGGTTTATTATTCTTTTCTTTTAAAGTAATCGTAACTGAAGAATTTAAGGTAGTTTTCTTGGCAACTTCTAAAGTAAATTTATAATCGTCATTACAAGAAGTAAAAAATAAAGTGGCTAAAAAGGAAATAAGAACAGCAATTTTCTTCATTATATTTGTTTTGTGTTTTTGTTTAAAGATATAAAAATGAGGTATGTTAACTCCTTTTTATGGTAAAGTTAATCGGTTTTTGATTTAAATTCTTTGAAAGATCAAATAAACACAAATTTTTATTTGTAAATTAAAAAATAAGGTTAAATTTGCATCCTCTAAATAGGAATGTATTTTCATTTAGAGACTTAAGTAAATACTTACCAAATTTACTTATTACAAACATAACATTAAAGAATTAAAATATTATAAAATGAAAAAAGGAATTCATCCAGAAAATTACAGAATGGTAGCTTTTAAAGACATGTCTAATGAAGATGTCTTTTTAACACGTTCTACTGTAGATACTAAAGAAATTTTAGATGTTGACGGTGTAGAGTATCCTTTAGTAAAATTAGAGATTTCTAGAACTTCTCACCCATTTTACACTGGTAAATCTAAACTTATTGATGCTGCAGGACGTATCGATAAATTTAAAACAAAATACGCAAAATTCAAAAAGTAATTCTTTTAGAATTTTCAACATATTTAAAACTCTAACATGTATTTGTTGGAGTTTTTTGTTGCTTTTAATTTGCTTCAGAAATTTTATTAATTGAGCATTAGCACTAAGTCGTGCTATTTATTATATCTTTTCGTTATTTTTTACGAAAAGAATACCGTTTCAAGCGAACCCCTCTTTTTATGTTAATTGCTTTGTTTCGTTATTTTAAATTCAACTCTTCTATTCTTCTTTCTTACTTCATCGGTTTTACGAGTTGATAAAGGTTGCGAATTTCCGTATCCAAATGATTCAATTCTTGTTTTATTTAATCCAGTTTTTATTAAGTAGTCTGCTACTGATTTTGCTCTTTTCTCTGAAAGAACTTTGTTATAGCGCGCACTCCCATAATAATCAGTATGTCCAAGAATAAAGATTTTAGTATTTTTATTTGAATTTAAATAGTCGTAAAGAACATTTATTTCAGTTTTTGCCGCTGGTAATAGTTTAATACTATTGAAGTTGAAGTGTATGTTTTTAAATAGATACTTTCTATTAAGTTCAATTTTATTTGTTTGTGTAATTCCAGCTTCTTTTTCTTCAGCAAGCTGAACTGTCTTAGTGAGATTAGTTAAAGGGGTGTCAATTAATTCTACTGAAACCATATCTATATAATAGTATGATATTTTGTTTTTTTTCTCTTTTGAAAGTGTTCTCTTTTTAGTGGATGAATTTTTTTGAAAATTCCCTATTGTGATAAAATTCTCACCACCTTTTGCTGTTATCAGTTTCGAAATTAAAACCCAATTTTCTTTATCATTATGCCCTTTTTCATTGTTTATATTATTCGCTGAGAAACTATTGGATATTTGGTTTTCTAGATGTTTTGGAGATAATTCTGTCCAAATAGAACTCGAAACTATGTTTTTGGTCAATAAAAACTCTATTGTTTTCATAGCAAAATATGATTTTTCTGCTAAACTTAAATATAATGAAACTTTATATTTAGCTCCTTTTTTTAAAGAAGATTTAAAAGAACCTTGAATGTATTCTCTATAATCACCTTTGGCATAGAAATAACATCCGGCATAATTCTTTCCAAATTTTGAAATTTGACGACCATTAAAATTATCAGGAACTCCAGCTTCCGCCTCATTACAAGGATTAAATAAGTCTGCAGTACCTAATGTTGGTGTCGACCATTGCTTCACAATAGTTTTAAACAGGCTAATACTATTAGCGCATTTTTCGGTTTTTTCAAAACTAGGATTCCTAACTAAATTCTGAGAAATCAGTTGAATTGGAATAAATAATATGAATATTGTAATTATTTTCAATTTAGGGCATAAGTAAATTACTGTCAATCTTTACCAAATTAATTTCAGTATACATAGCTAAGTTAATCTTTTTATGCCAAAAAAGTGATTAGGAAAAATACCCTATTTAAAAAATAAAAAAAAACCGCTTCTAAAAGAAACGATTTTAAAATACTTAAAAACATTTTGTGTTTATATATAATCTTCAATTGGATTGCATGAACAAATTAAGTTTCTATCTCCGTAGGCGTCATCAACTCTTCTCACGGTTGGCCAAAACTTATTATCAGCAATATAGGGTAAAGGAAAAGCAGCTTGTTTTCTTGTATAGGGTAATGACCAATTATCAGAGGTTAGCATTTCTTGCGTATGAGGAGCATTTTTCAAAGGGTTATTCGCATTTTCTTTCGTGGCTTCAGCTATTTCTTTACGAATAGCAATCATTGCATCACAAAAACGGTCTAATTCCGAAATACTTTCAGATTCTGTAGGTTCAATCATCATTGTTCCGCCGACGGGAAATGAAACAGTGGGTGCATGAAAACCATAATCCATTAAACGTTTTGCAATATCTACCACTTCAATTCCATTTTGTTTAAAATCTCGGCAATCAATAATCATTTCATGAGCTGCGCGTCCTTTTTCACCTGTATATAAAGTCGGGTAATGACCTTCTAACCGTTCTTTAATATAGTTGGCATTTAAAATTGCAATTTTTGTTGAGTCTGTTAATCCTTTTGCACCTAACATTGTAATGTATCCATAAGAAATCAAACACGCCAAAGCAGAACCCCAAGGTGCTGCAGAAATTGCAGAAATTGCATTTTTTCCACCGGTTGAAATGATAGGGTTTGTTGGCAGAAAAGGCACTAATTGAGGGGCCACGCAAATTGGGCCAACTCCCGGTCCACCACCTCCATGCGGAATAGCAAATGTTTTGTGCAAGTTAAGGTGGCAAACATCTGCACCAATAGTTGCCGGATTTGTTAACCCAACTTGGGCGTTCATATTTGCACCATCCATGTAAACTTGACCTCCATTATCATGAATAATTTTGGTAATTTCTTGAATTTCACTTTCAAAGACGCCATGAGTTGAAGGATAGGTTACCATTAAGGCAGCTAAATTATCTTTATGAAATTCAGCTTTTTCGCGCAAATCAGCTAGGTCTATATTTCCGTTTTCAGCTGTCTTGGTGACGATTACCTTCATACCTGCCATAACTGCAGAGGCAGGATTTGTACCGTGAGCAGAAGCAGGAATTATACAAATATTTCTATGTGAATCTCCATTTGATTGGTGGTATGCTCTAATTGTCATTAAGCCAGCAAATTCGCCTTGGGCACCAGAGTTTGGTTGCAAAGAAGTACCAGCAAAACCAGTCACAATATTTAATTGATGTTCCAATTTTCGTAAAACTTCTTGATACCCTTCAGCTTGATTTAAAGGCACAAATGGATGAATATTTCCCCATTTCGGATTGCTTAATGGCAACATTTCTGAAGCTGCATTTAGTTTCATTGTACAAGAACCTAAAGAGATCATAGAATGATTCAAAGCTAAATCTTTGCGTTCTAGTTTTTTGATATAACGCATCATATCTGTTTCAGATTGATGCGTATTAAATATTTCATTCTCTAAAAATGAAGTATTTCTTTGTACGTTTTCTTTTATATTATTTCCTTTAGGTATGGAAGAAATAGTAGCAGAATTTGAGTTTAAAACTTCTGTAAAAACACTAATAATAGCATTTAATTCTTTTAAACCAGTAGTTTCATTAACAGATATAGATAAAGTTTCGTCATCTATATAGTTAAAGTTTATTTTATTTGCTTCAGCAACTACTTTAATCTTTTGTGATTCAGCTTTCACTGTAATTGTGTCAAAATAAGAAGTGTTGGTTTGTTCAATACCTAAATTAGATAATTTATCAGCTAAAGTGATTGTTTTGTTGTGCACAGAATCTGCAATAAATTGTATCCCGTTTTTCCCATGATAAACAGCATACATTCCTGCCATTACCGCCAATAAAACTTGTGCAGTACAAATATTAGAAGTTGCTCTTTCTCGTTTAATGTGTTGCTCTCTTGTTTGTAAAGCCATTCTTAAAGCACGTTTTCCGTTTTTGTCTTTGGTGATACCAATAATACGACCTGGAATACTTCTTTTATAGGCTTCTTTTGTGGCAAAATAAGCCGCATGAGGCCCTCCATAACCTAAAGGGATTCCGAAACGTTGTGTAGTACCGACAACAACAGAAGCTCCAAATTCTCCTGGTGCCTTTAATTTTACTAAGGATAAAATATCCGCTGCAACTGCTACTTTTATATTGTTTTTATTCGCTTTTAATACGAAACTTTCGTAATCGAATATTTGTCCAAATTTTCCTGGATATTGTAAAATTGCTCCGAAAAAATCATCGGCAAAATCAAAATCTTCATGATGACCGATTACCAACTCAATACCAATTGGAATTGATCTTGTTTGTAATAATGATAAAGTTTGTGGCAATATTTCATCAGAAACAAAAAACTTATGTGCACCTGCTTTTTTCTTTGCCCGTTCTCTAACGTCATATAACAAAGCCATTGCTTCCGCAGCAGCCGTAGATTCATCCAGTAAAGATGCATTTGCTAATTCCATTCCTGTTAAATCGCAAATCATCGTTTGGTAATTTAACAACGCTTCTAACCTACCTTGTGCAATTTCTGCTTGGTATGGGGTGTAAGCAGTATACCAACCTGGATTTTCTAAAATATTACGCTGAATTACACTTGGTACAATTGCTTCATGATATCCTAAGCCTATATAACTTTTAAATACTTTATTTTTTTCGGAAAGCTCTGTTATATGGGCTAAATACTGATATTCGCTCATGGCAGCTTCTAGATCTAAAGGATTTTGTAGACGAATATTATCAGGAACAGTTTCATCAATTAATTGCTCTAAACTATTAGCTTTAATAGTTGCTAACATTTTTTCTTGCTCTGCGTTACTAGGACCAATATGTCTGCGTTGAAACGAATTTGTATTCATTTATTTAGTTTTGTGAACGATAGATTTCAATCGATATCGTATTGTTTTTTAGGGGCAAAAAAAAGCTATTTTTTTGATGCCTCAAAAATAGGAATTAAATAAATTAATTACGATCTGAAATTGAATAAAATGATGTTAATTATTAACTAAAAATCAATGTTATTAACAGAAAGGTTATTTTTGTTTGATGAAATTTTTTAAAATAATATTCAGTTTTTATATCAATGCGAGTATTCACGTAGGTTTTAGTGTTTATGCTTTTGTAAGAATCACCGAACAATATTTTGACCTCTCTTACAACGAGGTCTTAGATTATTTTATTTTTTATGGAACAATTACGGGTTATAATTTTGTGAAATATGCAGGTGTTGCAAAATTGCATCACAGGAGTCTAACAAATAATTTAAAAATAATTCAAATATTTTCTTTCTTCTGCTTTATTGCAATGTTTTATTATGGTTATCAAATTCCTAGAAAAACATTGCTTTTTACAATTCCTTTTACGCTACTTACATTTTTGTACGCAGTTCCTTTTTTAAGTGGTTTTGATAAGAGCTTACGTCAGATAAGTTATTTAAAAATTATAGTTGTGGCATTCGTCTGGGCAGGGTTTACTGTATTAATTCCATTAGTTGATGTGGGTAAAGAAATTTCCCTAAATATTATTTTAGTTGTGATGCAGCGCTTTTTAATTGTGGTAGTTTTAATATTACCTTTTGATATAAGAGATGTAAAATATGATGTTATTTCTTTGCAAACAATTCCTAAGAAAATTGGTATCGAAAGGACCAAGAAATTAGGATTGATGTTGCTTGTGTTTTCGTTGGTTTTAGAGTATTTGTTCACTTCTTTAAATATGGTGAAAGCACCATTTATGATTTTCTTTTTTCTATTGATTATTCTCCTTATGAGAGTAAAAAGAGATCAATCTAAATACTATAGTTCTTTCTGGGTAGAGTCGTTGCCAATTGTTTGGTGGTTACTTCTTTTAGGATTTCATAATTTTTAAGGCTTTAATGCGTTTTTTTTGTAAAGTTTTTTGATATTTATACTATATAAAATAGATATCATAAAACTATTTAATTGCTTCTTATTTACCTACTAAATTTGTAGATTTACTTGCTTAAAAACAACATAGATTCTTAAAGGAATGATTACCGAAAAAAGAAATTATATTTTTGATTTTGATAGCACTTTAACCCGTGTAGAGGCTTTAGATGTTTTAGCTGAAATTACGCTTCAAGGCAACCCGAAGAAAGAAGAAATTATTCAAGAAATAATTGATATTACTAATTTAGGAATTGATGGAGAAATATCCTTCACAGAATCTTTAGAAAGAAGAATTAAGTTGTTAAATGCCAACGAAGCTGATTTATCAAGCTTAGTAACAGCTTTAAAAAAACAAGTATCAAAGTCCATAGAAAGCAACAAAGAATTTTTTGAGAATTTTGCGGATGACATTTATGTGATTTCTTGCGGATTTAAAGAGTTTATAGATCCTATTGTAAAAGAATACAATATCCCTTCAGAAAGAGTGTTTGCAAATACTTTTGAATTTGCAAAAGATGGTGAAATTATTGGTTTTGATGCTAATAATCCACTTTCTCAACACAATGGAAAAATACAGTGTTTAAAAGACATGAATCTTGAAGGAGAAATACAAGTTATTGGTGATGGGTATAGTGATTATGTAACTAGAGAAGCTGGTGTAGCGGATAAGTTCTTCGCTTACACAGAAAATGTTTCAAGAGTTAAAACAACAGAAAATGCTGACCATATTGCCCCAAATTTAGACGAATTTTTATACGTAAACAAGTTGCCAAGAAATATCTCATATCCAAAGAATAGAATTAAAATTTTATTACTAGAGAATGTACATCCAGATGCTTTTTCAAAGTTATCTACAGATGGGTTCTCAGTAGAAACAGTCTCTAAAAGTTTATCTGAAGATGAATTGATAGAAAAAATAAAAGACGTGCACGTTTTAGGAATTCGTTCTAAAACAAATGTTACACAAAGAGTTGTAGATGCTGCTGAAAAATTGATGGTAGTAAGTGCTTTTTGTATTGGTACAAAACAAATTGATTTAGAGGCATGTAAAGAAAAAGGAATCGTTGTTTTTAATGCTCCTTATAGCAATACACGTTCTGTTGTAGAGTTGGCGATTGGAGAAATTATTATGTTAATGCGTAGTGTTTTTCAGAGAAGCACAGAAATTCACAATGGTCAGTGGAATAAAACAGCAGAAGGCTCTAGAGAAGTTCGTGGTAAAAAACTAGGAATTGTAGGTTATGGTAATATTGGTAAGCAATTATCTGTATTAGCAGAAGCATTAGGAATGGATGTTTATTATTATGATGTTGAAGATAAATTGGCATTAGGGAATGCAACTAAAATAAATACTTTAGAAGATTTATTGAAAATTTCTGATGTGGTTACCTTGCATGTTGATGATAATGCAGCAAATAAAAATTTCTTTGGAGAGACAGAAATTTCTCAAATGAAAGATGGCGCACATTTAGTAAACCTTTCTCGGGGATTTGTAGTTGATATTAATGCACTAGCAAATGCTTTGAAAAATGGAAAAATAGCGGGGGCTGCGGTTGATGTTTATCCTTCTGAACCAAGAAAAAATGGTGAATTCTATACGGAATTAAAAGGATTACCAAACGTAATTTTAACACCGCATGTTGGTGGAAGCACGGAAGAAGCACAAAGAGATATTGCAGACTTTGTCCCAAGTAAGATTATGGCTTATATAAATTCTGGAAATACTGTAGATGCTGTAAACTTCCCAAATATTCGTTTACCAAGGCAAACGAATGCACATCGTTTTTTACATATTCATAAGAATGTTCCAGGTGTGATGGCAAAAATCAACAAGATTTTAGCAAAATATGATTTGAATATAACAGGTCAGTATTTATCAACGGATCCTAAAGTTGGTTATGTAATTACTGATTTAGATAAAGAATACAACAAAGAAGTAATTGAAAAATTACGAAACGTAGAAGGAACAATTAAGTTTAGAGTTTTGTATTAATCTTCTCCTTAAACTAGAACAAAACACCTTCAATTTTTTAAAATCTGAAGGTGTTTTGTTTTCTATACTTTTTTGTAATTCCTTGTTTATGGAGAAATGAAAAACCAATATTAATTGTTGACTCACAATTTTAGATTCTCTTTAAGGTTGACGAGGTGCTTGTCTTCAATATTTAAATAGCGCTTGCTTCCTAGATATCTTTTTTTATTAAATTCATCATAATTTGGTAGATCTGAATTCATAGAATTTATGTGTACATTTCCAGAAGCATGAATGAATTCCATTTTATCATTACCCAACCAAATTCCTACATGAGTTACTCTTTGCTTTTTTTCTGGTGTAGCTTTTCTTCCAAAGAACAATAAATCTCCTTTTTCTAAACCTTCAAATTTTAAATCGAAATCAATAGTTTTACCCGAATTAATTTGTTGTGATGCGTCTCTAGGAATTATAAAGCCATTCATTAAATAAACCATTTTTGTAAAACCACTACAATCCATTCCTTTAGACGAGGTTCCTCCCCATAAGTATGGAAAACCAATCATTGTTTTAGATATTGATTCAATATTTTCTTGAGTAGCTTCTAAATTTTTTAGCCAAGAAAGATAAATAACAGCTTCATTTTTTTTAACAAAACCAGTTCTATGATCAGGGTATTTTATCTCATAAAATTCGTTGTCTTCAGAGACATATTGCAGCACTCCTCCTAAACTAATATCAGAAACAATTATGGAGTCTTCAAATTTATCAATATATACATAGCCGAAATTTTTGGTAAAAATTATTTTTTTAGATTGATTCCAAGTATCAATTTCAGTTGCATTCATTCGTGTAATTCCACCTTTATCAACCCAAGAGATATAATTATCAGGAGTTTTAATTCTATAAAAATCACCTTTTTTATCCAACACTTTTAAAGTCATTCCTAGCAAACCTTGAGTTCCTAATTCAGCAGAATGTTTTGGTTTAGAACGAATGTTTATAACTGAATTTCTTGCCACCGCAAATTGTTGACTTCCTACTGCCGAATCGGGTAAAATTCGAACCTCATTTGTGAATTTAACTTTTCTTTTATGCAAGCTATCTAGCAGTATAGAAAATGCTTTTTTAGAAGTAGTTTCACCTTCTAAAATTATTTGACCATTTAAAAATTCAAATTTTATATCAAATAATTCAACTCTTTTGTCGGGCGCAAATTCCGTTTTTAAGTTTGTGCGGATGTTTTCTAATTCAGTTATCATTTTTTCCTTGTCTTTACAAGACAGGGAAACAGTTAAAAGGAATAGAAAAAAAAACTTTATGATTTTCATTAATAAGATATTTTTCAGCTAAAATACAAAAAATCAAAACTCAAAAAACTGAATTCTGAATAGGATTGTTTTATATTTGAAGTAAATCATTTTTTATTAGATGCAGTACCAAAATTCGCTAGCATACGCTAAACAACAAGATAAAGAAGATAAGCTTGCTTATTTACGAAATCGATTTCATCTTCCTAAAGATAGAAACGGAAACGAATGGTTGTATTTTACAGGAAATTCTTTAGGACTTCAGCCAAAAGCGACTAAAGAATACATCAATCAAGAATTAGAAGATTGGGCAAACCTTGGGGTAGAAGGTCATTTTGAAGCAAAGAATCCATGGTTGAATTACCATGAATTACTCACTGATAAAATGGCAAGAATTGTTGGTGCAAAACCCATTGAAGTCGTTGTGATGAACACTTTAACAACCAATTTACACTTGTTAATGGTTTCGTTTTATAGACCAACTAAATTAAAATATAAAATTGTTATAGAAAGTGACGCCTTTCCCTCAGATAGATATGCAGTGCAATCGCAACTAAAATTTCACGGTTTTTCAGAGAATGATGTTATCGAATGGAAACCAAGAAAAGGCGAACAATTATTACGAATTGAAGATTTAGAAAAAATCGTTTCTGAACAAGGTAATAAAATTGCTTTATTATTAATTGGAGGTGTAAATTATTACACAGGTCAGTTTTTAGATCTCAAAAAAATTACAGAAATCGGTCATTCAAAAGACTGTATTGTCGGAATTGATTTAGCCCACGGAGCGGGTAATATTAAGCCAAATTTGCATGATTCTGAGGTGGATTTTGCAGCTTGGTGCACGTATAAATATTTAAATTCTGGGCCAGGAAGTTTAGCTGGTTTATTTGTTCATGAAAAACACGCAAAAAATAAAGATTTGCCACGTTTTGCTGGTTGGTGGAATCATAATAAAGAAACGCGCTTCAATATGCGTCAGCCATTCGATGTGATGCAAGGAGCCGAAGGTTGGCAATTATCAAACCCGCCGATATTATCGATGGCAGCAATAAAGGCGTCTTTAGATCTATTCGATGAGGTGGGAATGGATTCTCTAAGAGAAAAATCAGAAAAACTGACAGGTTATTTCGAGTTTTTGATTCATCAAATTAATTCTGATGATATTAAGATTATTACACCTGCAAACTCACAAGAACGCGGATGTCAGTTATCGATTCAAGTTAAGAATGCCGATAAAAGTTTACATAAAAAACTAACTCAAAATAATATTATTACGGATTGGCGAGAACCAGACGTAATACGTTGCGCCCCAGTGCCAATGTATACTTCGTTTGAAGATGTGTATAGAATGGTTTCACTTTTAAAAGATTTGTTGTAAAATGAACAAAAAAGATAAAATACTAATTATCGGAGCAGGACTTTGCGGCTCATTATTAGCTTTAAGACTTGCGCAAAGAGGATATAAAGTTGAGATGTATGAAAGTAGACCAGATCTAAGAACTACAGATATTTCGGCAGGAAGATCAATCAATTTAGCATTGTCAGATAGAGGTTTAAAAGCATTACGTCTGTGCGGAATGGAAGAAAAAGCGAGAGAATTTTGTATTCCTATGTACGGTAGGTTAATGCATGATACAGAGGGAAATACATTTTCTTCAAATTATTCAGGAAGAGAAAATGAATTTATAAATTCAATTTCTAGAGGTAATTTGAATGCAATTTTATTAGATGAAGCAGAAAAACACGAAAACGTAAATATCCATTTTAATAAACAATGTAAAAATGTAGATATAGAAAATACAGTTGTTCATTTTAAAGATTACCAAACTAAAGAGGAGTTTTATGTAAATGCTGAGGTGGTTTTTGGAGCAGATGGAGCTGGCTCATCTTTGAGAAAAAGTTATGTTTCTGAGCGTAAATTCTTGTTTAGTTATTCTCAGAACTACTTAAATCACGGATACAAAGAGCTAGAAATTCCTGCTGATAAAATTGGTAATCATCAAATAAGTAAAGAACACTTGCATATTTGGCCTCGGGGTGATTTTATGCTAATTGCGCTTCCAAATATGGACGGAAGTTTTACCGTAACTCTATTCTTAAGTTATAACGAAGGTGAATTTAATTTTGAGAATTTAACATCCGAAGCGCAGATTACTGCTTTTTTCGAGAAAGAATTCCCTGATGCTTTGGCTTTAATTCCGAATATAACAGAGGAGTTTATAAGCAATCCTACTGGACCATTAGGAACTGTAAAATGTTCACCTTGGAGTTATCAAAGCAAAACCCTATTAATTGGTGATTCTTCTCATGCAATTGTGCCGTTCTACGGACAAGGAATGAATGCTTCTTTTGAGGATGTTTTTGTGTTAGATGAAATTTTAGATCAAAACTTAGGGACTTGGGAAGTAGTTTTTAAGGCATATCAGAGCGCAAGAAAAAAAGACACAGATGCGATTGCAGATTTAGCAATAGATAATTTTCATGAAATGAAAGATCATGTTGCAAATCCGCTTTTCAAGGAAAAAAGAAAAATAGAAATGGATTTAGAAAAAACATTTCCTAAAGAATATTTTTCTAAATATTCTTTAGTTACCTTTAATGAGAATATTGGTTACAATGAAGCCATGAAAAGAGGAAGGGCTCAAGATAAAGCACTATTGAATTTAATTGCAGATGATGACATTTCTACTTCGTTACATATGACAAAAGACGAATTAGAAATTGTATTGAGAAAAGTGCAGCAAGAAACAACAGAAATTTTGAGAGAAGAGAACATAACAGGATTTTAGCGTCACTAGTTTATTTTGGCAGCGGTAATATATTTTTGAATAGTATAGAAATAAATTAAACGAGTGTCAAAAGTAAATCAGTTTCATGAAATAATTTAACTAATAAAAACTCAAATTCCCAGTTAAGAGTTTCTCCCCTTTGAGGAGATTAAGAGGGATTTTAAGATGAAAGTAACACCAAGAGGCGCATATCCGCATGTAAAAGCAGTGGGCGATTTTATTTTTGTTTCCGGAACAAGTTCTAGAAGGGCAGATAATACGATTGCTGGAGTTGATATTATTGACGAAATGGGAACAAAATTTCTAAATATTGAAACTCAAACAAGAGAAGTTTTACAAAATATTGACAAGAATTTAAAAGCAGTTGGAGCTAGTATAAAAGATGTGGTTGATGTTTCTACATTCTTAGTAAATATGAATGATTTTGCAGGTTACAACAAAGCATACGCAGAATTTTTTGATAAAGAAACCGGACCAACAAGAACAACTGTTGCTGTGCATCAATTACCGCATCCAGATTTAGTGGTGGAGGTTAAAGTGACTGCTTATAAAAAGAGTTAAATGAAAATCCGAAACTACATAAATGGCGAATTTGTGAATCCAATTAAAAATAATTGGATAGACAATTATAATCCAGCAATTGGAGAGGTATATGGTCAAATACCAGATTCAACCAAAGAAGATGTAGAAAAGGCATATAAAGCTGCAGAAAAAGCTTTTCCAGAATGGTCCAATACAACTTTAGAAGAGAGAAGTAATACCTTATCTAAAATAGCAGATTTAATTTTAGAAAAATTAGAGTTTTTAGCAGAAGTAGAATCTAAGGACAATGGAAAGCCAATCAGTTTGGCTAAACAAGTTGATATACCAAGAGCTGCGGCTAACTTTCAGTTTTATGCAAATGCAATCACACAGTTTTCATCAGAAGCACATGAGAGCATTGGTTTAAATGCCATAAATTTTACACTTCGCCAACCAATAGGAGTTGTCGGTTGTATTTCTCCTTGGAATTTACCTTTATATCTTTTTACATGGAAAATAGCACCAGCGATTGCTGCAGGTAATTGTGTAGTAGCAAAACCTAGTGAAATAACACCAATGACCGCTTTTTTATTAGGTGAAGTTTGTACAGAAGCAGGTTTGCCTAGCGGTGTTTTAAATATTGTACATGGTTTAGGGACATCCGCAGGACAAGCAATTGTAGAACATCCAAATATTAAAGCGATTTCTTTTACAGGTGGAACAAAAACCGGCGCACATATTGCCAAAGTGGCGGCGCCAATGTTTAAGAAATTATCTTTAGAATTGGGAGGGAAGAATCCAAATGTCATTTTTGCAGATTGTGATTATGAGAAAATGTTAGAAACTACAGTCCGTTCTTCATTTGCAAATCAAGGTCAGATATGTTTATGTGGAAGTAGGATTTTTGTGGAAGAAAAAATCTATGAGAAATTCAAGAATGACTTTCTTAAAAAAGTAGCTGAATTAAAAGTAGGAAACCCTTCAGAAAAGAACACAAATATTGGCGCTTTAGTTTCTAAAGAACATTTAGAAAAAGTAAAAAGCTATATTGATATTGCAGCACAAGAAGGAGGAAAAGTTTTGTTTGGAGGTGAAAGAGTCTCTATCAATAATTATGAAAACGGATACTATTTGCAACCTACAATTATAGAGGTTTCTGATAATCAATGTAGATTAAATCAAGAAGAAATTTTTGGGCCTATAGTAACAATAATGTCTTTTAAAACGGATGAAGAAGCTTTGCAATTAGCAAATGATGTAAAATATGGGTTGTCGTCAACTTTATGGACTAATAATTTAAACAGAACGATGCAGTTCTCTAAACAATTACAGACAGGAATTGTTTGGGTAAATACTTGGATGTCACGTGATTTAAGAACACCTTTTGGAGGAAAAAAAGATTCTGGAGTTGGCAGAGAAGGTGGTTTTGAGGCTTTACGCTTTTTTACAGAGCCTAAAAACATTTGCATTCAGTACGAATAAGGTAAAATATATTAATTGATTTGGTCTCAACTCAAACGAGGTAGGACATAGATAATAAATTACAAAGATGAACTTAGAACTAAAAAATAAAAATGCTTTGGTTTGTGGTAGCACTCAAGGAATAGGAAAAGCAACCGCAATCTTATTAGCAGAAGAAGGTGTAAATGTCACTCTTATTGCACGAAATGAAGAAAAGTTAAAAATAGTTGTATCAGAATTACGTAATGAGAATCAATGTCATAGTTACTTAGTCGCAGATTTTTCGAAACCAAATGAATTAAAAGCTGTTTTAGAGGCGTCAAATTTACAATTTCATATCCTAGTAAATAATACAGGAGGTCCTGCAGGAGGTCCAATATTTAGTGCGAAATTAGAGGAATTTGAGAGTGCTTTTACACAGCATCTAAAGTGTAATCAGGTTTTAGTTCAAGCTCTTGTTCCGTTTATGAAAACCCAATGTTTTGGTAGAATTGTAAATGTAATTTCAACATCCGTAAAACAACCTTTAGATGGTTTAGGTGTCTCTAATACAATTCGAGGTGCAGTTGCAAGTTGGTCTAAAACCTTGGCAAATGAGTTGGGTGAATTCGGAATTACAGTCAATAATGTGTTGCCAGGAGCAACAGCAACTGAACGTTTGAAAGATATTATTAATAATAAAGCCAATAAAACAGGAAAGTCTTTTGATGAAGTTGCTGAGGCTATGAAAAATGCTGCACCTGCAAAACGTTTTGCAAAACCAGCAGAAATTGCAAATGCAGTTGTATTTTTAGCCAGTAAATCGGCAAGTTATATTAACGGAATTAATCTTCCTGTTGATGGAGGAAGAACTAAAAGTTTGTAATTTACGACGAAATATCGCCTAAAGGATTGAAGCGACATCCTTTTTATATTAGTACTAGTATTTTTCTTTTTTGAAAAATATGTTGAGAACAAATAAAAAGATAAAGTAGAAAGCCGATCTTTAAGGAGCTCCAAAAATATATAGATATGAATTTAGTACAGCCTTTAAATTTTAAAAAATGGATTGATGAACATCGTCATTTACTAAAACCGCCAGTTGGTAACAAATGTATTTGGGATAATGGTGACTATATTGTGATGGTTGTTGGTGGGCCCAATAACAGAAAAGATTATCATTATAATGAGACTCCTGAGTTTTTCTATCAGTTTGAAGGTGATATGATTTTGAAGATAATTGATGGTAAAGGTGAAATGATTGACGTAGAAATTAATGAGGGCGATATTTATTTATTGCCTGCAAAAGTGCCGCATTCGCCTCAAAGAAAAGAAAATACCGTTGGTTTGGTAATAGAATATCCGCGTTCTGATGGTATGTTAGATGCTTTAGAGTGGTATTGCGAAAACTGCGGAAATCAATTGTATCGCGAGGAATTTGCGTTAGATAATATTGAAACGGATATGCCAAAAATCTTCGACACCTATTATTCAGATACAAAAAATTGTACGTGCGAT
Source organism: uncultured Acidimicrobiia bacterium (assembly GCA_964195455.1). GTDB lineage: Bacteria > Bacteroidota > Bacteroidia > Flavobacteriales > Flavobacteriaceae > Polaribacter. The sequence goes on along the minus strand of CAXMOR010000060.1, from coordinate 88,555 downwards.
ACTTGTGAAACAGTAATGAGCGTGCCAAATAAAATAAAATAGTACTAATGAAACAAGAAATTTTAGAAAGTTTTAGAAAGCAAGGCTTTATGCATCATTTAGGTGTAGAAATTATTTCTATAGAAAAGGGAATTGTAAAAGTTTCTTGTAAAAAGAGTGATAAATTAACGCAACAAAATGGTTTTTTTCATGCGGGTGTTATTACAAGTATCGCCGATGCAGCCTGTGGTTATGCAGCTTTAACAACAATGCCAAAAGGATCAGATGTTTTAAGTGTAGAATTTAAAACAAATTTAATGAAACCTGCAATTTCTGATACAATTATCGCAACAGGGAGTGTTATAAAATCGGGACGGACATTGGTTTTTTGTGAAGCGAAAATTACGAATGAAAGTGAAGATATTACCTTTGCGACATTTCAAGGAACTATGATTGGTACACAACTAAAATAAACATGAAACGTAAACTACGTATTAACGGACATTCACATTTATTACCTTATCCAGAAGAAATTCCTCAATTTATGAAGGATAAAGAGATTTTTTGGGTAGATGATGAACGCAAGCATATGTTGCAAAAAGGATGGAAACGTCCAGTAACAGATTCTAGCTTTTTCTTAGATGAAAAACTAGTATGGATGGAGAAAAATAAAATAGATCATGCCGTAGTTTTAAATCTTTCCCAATTATATGGGAATGGTTTACGCTTAGAAGAAATGAAGAAAGCACTACGTTTTCAGAATGATTTTAATGCAAAAGTGCAACACAATCATCCGGATAAATTTACGTGTGGTTTTGTAGTGCATCCTGGTTTTATTTATGGTGCATTGGATGAGATGAAACGTTGTGTGGAAGAATTAGGATTAAAAGTATTGTGTTTGCCAACACATTTTATGGATTCTATTGGGCAATGGCGTTGTGTTTTTGATGAAGAAAATGATCGAATTTTTGAATTAGCAGACAAGTATAAGTTGGCAATAGAAATCCATCCTTATGATGGAGATAAAATGATAAAATTAGAAAATACCAATTGGCGTTTTCATTTAATTTGGATGTTAGCACAATGTGGCGATGCCTATCATTTTTATACCTTAAACGGAATGCAAGAACGTTTTCCGAATATTAGAACTTGTTTTGCTCATGGCGGACAGTTAGCACAAATGAATTTGGGAAGAAGAATTCAAGGCTTTGATGGAAGGCCCGATTTATTTGAAGGAAAAACACATCCAAGGAAAGCTGTAGGGCATCCAAATATCTTTTTTGACACGTTAGTTCATGATACAGATTCTTTAAATCTAATGATAGATAGACAAGGTTCTAATCAAGTTTTAATGGGTTTAGACGATCCATATCCTTTAGGAGAAATGGAAAGTGACGAGCAATCTTCATATCCAGGTAAAATTTTAGATTTGGCGAAAGATAGAAATATTATCAGTCAAACTCAGTATGATCAAATTTGGGAAGATAACACACTCCAATGGTTGTTTGGCGATGATGAAAAAGCGAAACAAGAATTAATTTCTAAGATCTTAGATAAGTAATATTAGTTCGATAGCAGAGGAGGTCTATTTTTTTAACCCAAAGGTTTCTTTGGTGGATAATAACCTTGTGCTTTATGAGTTTAAATATTTATTTGAATGCTTTTATCCTTGGTTAACAGAAACCTAGCATCATCATATTTTGGAGGTCCCATAAAACCCTTTGCATTGTTAGAACACCCATAATCTTCTTTTGGAATACCCAAGAAATTGGTGTCCATTTTTTTGTTATTATTTTTGTCATGAATAAAAGAAACAGCATATTCTCCAGCAGCTAAATTTTTAAAAATAACAATAGACTTCTTATCCTTTATCTTAACGATTTCACTTTTATATTGATTTTTTAAAAACTCACTTTTACTATTATAAATTCCTACCATTAAAGCTCCTTTGTTAGATTCTAATCCAAAGATATTTATTGTTAGTGTAAATGTTTCTTTTTTTTGGGCGTTTGTAGAAAATATTCCACTAAAAGTTAATATGATTAATAAAACTAAATTTTTCATGCAGGTAGTTTTTTTGATAATTCTAATGTAATTTTTTCTTTTTTTAAAACAATAATAATGCCGAACTGCTTTGTTATCTGAGTTTTCTATCATCCAAGAAAAAAAATATTTTATTTTTGTTCGTTTTTAATTTCTTGTAATGTTTTATCTGAATTTATATATTTTGAAAAAATATTAAATCGTAATTCGTCGATTTCAGAGTCAAAGTGGGTTGCCCATTTGTATTCTTTAAATAAATGAGTTATCTGTTTAACTCGTTTCTGAGCTTCAGGAAATGTAAATAAATATTTTATTGATATTTCTTTATTCGATTGAATTTTTGCTGTTTTTTCTTCAAAATCAACATTAATGAAAAATATTTTTTCTGATGAATTAATAGGGTAGAAGTCAACCCATTTTGCAAAACCAATAACGCTATTTTGGTTCTTATAGTTTTTGTCAGTAATTAATTTCCATCTACAGTTTGCAACTCTTCCCCAATGATTCGATTTTCTATAAACCCCATTATCTGTATAAAAATAGGTGCTATTAGATTTGCTTTTATAATTGGTGCTTTCTGGAAAGTCAAAATTATCTAATTCTACGAACTCACAAAAGGTGTGTTTAAAAAAATTGGCTTGATTGTAGGTTTTCAAAATGATTGTTTAATATCATTGCGAATGTAATGAAGGAATTTCATTTTAAAGCAAAAGTTTGCTTTGTTCTTAATCAAATCGTAAAAAAAAAACGCAACCAAATTAATGGTTGCGTTTTACTTATTTTAAGAAAATATGATTTTCTTGTGAGATTCTGAAACAAGTTCAGAATGACAAATTATTTCACTTCTTCGAAATCTACATCCTCAACATTGTCACCTTGAGCATCAGCTGTTTCTGGTTCACCTTGTTGAGCTCCTGCGTCTGCACCAGCAGCACCTTGTTCAGCAGCATACATTTCTTCAGATGCAACTTTCCAAGCTTCGTTTATAGTTTCCATTGCAGCAGTAATTTGTGCAACATCTTTAGATTCGTGAGCAGCTTTTAATTCAACCAAAGCAGCTTCAATTGGACCTTTTTTATCATCAGATAATTTATCACCAAATTCTTTTAATTGTTTTTCCGTTTGGAAAATCATAGAATCTGCTTCATTAATTTTCTCTGCAGTTTCTTTGGCAGCTTTATCAGCATCCGCATTTTCTTCTGCTTCTTGTCTCATTTTAGCGATATCATCTTCAGATAAACCTGAAGAAGCTTCAATTCTAATTTCATGAGATTTGTTAGTTCCTTTGTCTAAAGCAGAAACTTTAATAATACCATTTGCATCAATGTCAAAAGTTACTTCAACTTGAGGAATTCCTCTTTGTGCTGGAGGTAAACCATCTAAATGGAAACGACCAATTGTATTATTATCTGCAGCCATTGCTCTTTCACCTTGTAGAACATGAATTTCTACTGATGGTTGATTGTCTACGGCTGTAGAAAATACTTGTGATTTTTTAGTTGGAATGGTTGTGTTTGCATCAATTAATTTTGTAAAAACATTCCCCATTGTTTCAATACCTAAAGATAAAGGTGTAACGTCTAATAACAATACATCTTTTACATCTCCAGATAAAACTCCACCCTGAATTGCAGCTCCTAAAGCAACAACCTCATCAGGATTTACACCTTTACTCGGTGATTTTTTAAAGAACTTTTCAACAGCTTCTTGTACAGCAGGTATTCTTGTAGAACCTCCAACTAATACGATTTCATCGATATCAGATATTGTTAAATCAGCATTTTTTAACGCTTTTTGACAAGGTGCGATTGTTCTTTTTACTAAATCATCAATTAAAGCTTCAAATTTAGCTCTAGTCATTGTTCTTACCAAGTGTTTTGGTCCGCTAGCGGTAGCCGTAATATATGGTAAGTTAATTTCTGTTGATGTTGTGCTAGATAATTCAATCTTTGCTTTTTCTGCAGCTTCTTTTAGACGTTGTAAAGACATTGGGTCTTTACGTAAATCCATTCCTTCTTCAGCGCTAAATTCATCTGCTAACCAGTTGATTATTTTTTCATCAATATCATCACCACCTAAATGAGTATCTCCATCTGTAGCTAATACTTCAAAAACACCATCTCCTAATTCTAAGATAGAAACATCATGTGTTCCACCACCAAAATCAAAAACAACAATTTTCTTATCGTCATGAGATTTGTCTAATCCATAAGCTAATGCAGCAGCAGTTGGCTCATTTATAATTCTTTTTACTTGTAAACCTGCAATTTCACCAGCTTCTTTTGTTGCTTGACGTTGTGCATCATTAAAATACGCTGGTACAGTAATAACTGCTTCAGTAACCTCAGTTCCTAAATAGTCTTCTGCAGTTTTTTTCATTTTCTGTAACACCATTGCAGAAATTTCTTGAGGCGTATATAAACGACCATCAATATCTACTCTTGGAGTGTCATTATCTCCTTTTACTACTTTATAAGGAACTCTTTTAGCTTCTTTAGTAGATTCAGAAAATTTATTACCCATAAAACGTTTAATAGAATAAACTGTTTTTGTTGGATTTGTTACAGCTTGTCTTTTAGCTGGGTCACCAACTTTACGCTCTCCTCCTTCAATAAAGGCAACAATAGATGGTGTTGTTCTTTTTCCTTCTGCATTAGGAATTACAACTGGTTCATTTCCTTCCATTACAGAAACACATGAATTTGTTGTTCCTAAATCGATTCCGATTATTTTACTCATAATAATTTATTTATATTATTTTTTAAATTCAATTTTACATTTTCTATTAGTCAAACGGTGTGCCAACCGCTTTTTGACTTGAAAATGTCAGTTTTTAAAAAAAAATATTTACTTTGATGTGACATTATGACATAAAACATATTTTATATATGGATCAGAGTGAATATTTGAAAAGTATGCTTATTTCGCTATATTTAAATTGTTTATTTAGAATTACATTTTATTTAAGGAACCAAAGACATTATAAAGTTTGAATTTGATGAGAAAATAGACGGTCAAACTGTTTTGGGCTCTAATGGAAAAGAATTAGCAACATATTTAGTGATTTTTTAATAAAAAAAAAGCAACCCAATGAGCCAAAAACTAGATGTGGTAATAGCGAAAGTTATTAAAGCTATTGGAATAACTGAAAGAAGTTAGTATAGAGCTTTCATTTACTAGGTGTTAGCTGTTAAATTCGGAAATAATTTTGTTTATAAATTTATATTTTTGATAAAAAATATAGCTCATTCAGTTGAATTTTTTAAATTTACCAAATTTTTAAGTTTAATTTTTACGAATGTCGCAATTTATTAGTGTTTTTGATATGTTGAAGATTGGTATTGGCCCATCAAGTTCCCATACTCTTGGTCCTTGGAGAGCCGCTCAACAATGGATTAAAATTTTAAAAGAGAATAACCTATTTCACCAAATAGATGGAATTAGAATAGATTTATTTGGTTCTTTATCTTTAACAGGAAAAGGCCATGCCACTGATTATGCCATTTTATTGGGTTTAAGTGGTACAGATCCTGAATATATCCCTATTAATGACATTGAGCAGATTATTAATCAAATAAAAAGTCAAAAAAAAATACAATTTAACAACGAAAAAGAAATTTCTTTTTCAGTTGAAAATATTGTTTTTAACAAAGACTTTCTTCCTTTTCATGCAAATGGAATAACGTTTAGAGGGTTTTGTAAAGGCAAAGAAGTTTCTACTCAGACCTATTATTCTATTGGTGGCGGTTTTATTGTCCAAGAAGACGATCATTTAGAAGAGAAAATAGATATAAATAAAAAGAACTTTCCTTTCCCTATAAATAGGGCTGTTCAATTAGAAGAATATTGTGAAAAAGAAAACGTATCAATTTCTGAAATTGTTTATAACAACGAATTGGAAATTAATACTGCAGAACATATAGACAAAGAACTTCATAGAATTTGGTCAACCATGTTAGAGAGTATGTATATAGGTTGTCATACGGAAGGGAAACTACCGGGCGGTTTAAATGTAAAAAGACGGGCTTTTGATACGCATCAAAAACTAATTAAAGATACGAGTTATACAAATCCTAAAGAATGGGTTACAGCGATAAGAAGTACCGAAGTAAAATTTAGGGAAATTTTGAAATGGGTAAGTTGTTTTGCACTTGCCGTAAATGAAGTAAATGCTGCTTTAGGTAGAGTTGTAACTGCACCGACAAATGGAAGTGCAGGTGTAATACCTGCAGTTTTAATGTACTATTTGGTTATAGAAAATCATGAAGCTGATTTTAGTCATGTTAAGAAGTTCTTATTAACAGCTGGTGAAATTGGAAGTATTTTTAAGAAAAATGCTACAATTTCTGCAGCAATGGGAGGCTGTCAAGCAGAAATTGGAGTTTCTTCTGCAATGGCAGCAGCAGCATTAACAGAATTATTAGGCGGTACAGCAGCCCAATCTTTGGTTGCAGCAGAAATAGCAATGGAGCATCATCTGGGCTTAACTTGTGACCCTATTGGAGGCTTGGTTCAAATACCTTGTATCGAAAGAAATGCAATGGGTGCGATTAAAGCAATTAATGCTGCGGAAATGGCTTTAGAAACTGATCCTAAAGATGTGAAAGTTCCTTTAGACAAAGTAATTGACACGATGTGGGAAACTGCAAAAGATATGCATAAAAACTACAAAGAAACTTCAGAAGGAGGTTTGGCAATTAATGTTGGATTGGCAGATTGCTAGATTTAAAAAAATATAAATTTGCCTTTTAAATTTAGTTGATTCTTGCTTTTTTTTTAACATAAAACAACAGTTAAGTTTTGGTTGGTTTAAGTTTTTTAAAATTCAAAAATTAAGGCATAAAATACCAAAAATACGCAAAATCAGGTTTTTACAAATTTCAATTTAAACAAGTTACTTGACCTACCTCAATTGATCAATTCTAAACTACCTGAAAATACTTTTAATTCTTGGATGCAAGACTCAAAAGGTAATATTCCAAATTGGGTAGGTAAATTTTACAGAGTATCTGCTCTTGTAGTTTTATTAAATTCACTAATGATGATTCTGTCACCTATATGGTCTGGTAGAATGGAAGAAAATTTAGAGATTTTAGGAAACATTCTTTCGATGCTTATATGGATTTATGCTGCATTTCCTATTTCTCGGGTTATAAGATCAGTTGGAGATAGTTCGGCATCGTCTAAAAGTGGAATGATTGATTTTATTTTTAAAGACTTAGCAATTGCAAATATATAAGTAATGGGGCATGTTGCTGCGTTAGTTGCTTTATTTAGTGCTTTTACTATGACACTGTCATGGGCTACTTCAGTGAATATTTCTGGGAATTTTGTTACGGGATGGATTTCGAATATTGATTATTCTTATGCTTTGCCAATGGCAGCTACTGCTGAATTATCGACTCTTTTAAATCTTGAGTTTATCGGAGATATTTAGCTAAAGATTGGGAAAATTAGGATCCTACAAGGACTTGGAGTTGGGATGGTTTAATGTCTGTTGCTTGAGAATATATTGGAGTAGCTGTAGTTTTAGCTAAACTTTATGTTGTACTAGCAATCTATAAATTTTTCTATAGTATTTGACTAGTTTGGTAAATTGGATACAAAGTCCATACTTACCATTTACAACTAAATAATAACCCTGCATAAAATAGTGTTATTGTGAAATAGCTGTATTAAAAATTATTTTTTATTAAATTCCCAAGAATAAGTGTAACTCATTTCTTGGGAATTTTATTTACTAATCAATATTTAATTAGTCATTTGAGCTATTTACAGCTAATGTATAAACAACTAAACCAAATCCTATTTTATTGATTGCATCAGCAATGTTGTATAAAACATCTACATTGAAGCTACCTAGAAATTGAGTATACCAGCCTTCAGTTCCAGCCATATATCCTAAAGGATAAATTGCCCATCCTACTAGCACAAACCAACATAAAGTTTTGTGTGCTTTTAATACTGCACCACCAGCTTCTACAGCTAATTTCTTTGCAGATCCTAACCAAATATCATAAACAATAACAAAGTATGCTGCTCCAGAGATGAATCCCCACATAGCTGCACTATCAGTATATACTGCTTCTCCAAAATATCCTGTTACTAGCATAATAGTTGACAAGAAGATTAATCTCCACATCATTGATTTTTTTGCTCCGGCTACCTTTAATATTAAATAAAATTCAACACACATTAATGGCACGGTTAAAATCCAATCTACATAACGGAAGAAAGTTGGTGAATCACCCGTTGAAGCCCAATAGTCTCTCATGTAAAAGTAGTGAACGGCCGCAATAAAAGTAATTAAACCAGAAACTAAAAGTGAGGTTCTCCATTTCTTATCAACACTATTCATTGAAAAGAAGAAAAATACAGATGCTGCCATCATAGCCATACAACCTACAAAAAATGTAAATCCAACGTAATCATCTGGCGCCATTTTAGTAACGGCAAGAAAGTTAATAGATAAATTCATAATTTTTAAAAGAAATTAAGTTAGTAAAATAATTCATTGTTTAATGTTTTAACATAAACCCTAAACCAAATATATGAATAAAATTATTAACTTTGCATTATGAATATGATATTTATTAGAAATTATCAAAATTTAATGCTTTTTTTTACATTTTTCTTGTTTTGGTTGAGTATTCAGTTTGGAGAAGTAGTCGAAGATTTTCTAGCGTACGTAATGATAATTTCATTAGGTATTTTGCATGGAGCTAATGATTTATTAATTTTATCAATAAAGGATAAAAAGGATAAAAATTTCATAAAAAACCTTATAATTTATGTCAGTATAATTATTTTGTGCTTAATAATTTATATGTTTAGTTCTTTTATTGCTATTCTGTTATTTGTTTTATTGAGCTCTTATCATTTCGGGGAAGAACACCTTAGCAAGAAAATAAACGTAAACGTATTATTTAATTCTTTGTATTTTTTAGCTTACGGGGTGTTTATCTTTTCTTTAATTTTTTATCAATCTACCGCTGATGTTGATATAATAATGAAAGAACTAACAAGTTTAACCTTCACTAAGGCCCAAATAGAAATAAGTTTACTTTTGAGTGCGATCTTTTTATTTGCAGGAAGTTTGTATCTGATTTTAACTAAAAGAAATAAGTCAAAAATATTTATAGAAGAGATTTTTTATTTAGTGCTACTTTTTCTTGTATTTAAAACCTCTTCTCTAATATTAGGTTTTGCTATTTATTTTATTTTTTGGCATTCTATACCTTCTATTATTCATCAGGTAGAATTTATTTCTGGAAACTTAAATAAGAAAAGTATATTTTTTTATGTAAAAAAAGCTCTTATTTATTGGTCCATTAGCATTGTGGGTTTATTAATTTTGTACCAATTAGTTCCGCAAATAGAATTGTTTGCTACAGTCGTTTTTGTAATTTTATTTGCAGTAACGGCGCCACACGCTTGGGTGATGCACAAAATGAAAAGTTAACGAGTAAATACTAGGTCATTTCCAGAAGACATTTCTTGAGAAAAACGATACCTATCAACATTAAAACCTTTTAACTCTTCAATTGTTTTAACGTTATGATTAATAATATAACGAACCATTAATCCACGTGCTTTTTTAGCAAATGTCATAATCGTTTTATATTCTCCGTTTTTAAAATCTTTAAAAACAGGCGTGATCATTGGTACTTTTAAAATTTTTTTAGGAATCACTTTAAAGTATTCGGTACTTGCTAAATTAACAAGTAACTCACCATCTTTTAGCTCTTCATTTAAAGATTTTGCAACTGTGTCATTCCAAAATTTGTATAGATTTTCAGTGCTTCCAACTTTTAACTTAGTTCCCATTTCTAAGCGGTAAGGTTGAATTAAATCTAAGGGTTTCAACAATCCGTATAAACCAGATAAAATCCTTAAACATTCTTGTAATATTGGCAGTTTTTCCTCTTCTAATGAATTTATATCAATTCCTCGAAAAACTTCTCCGGTAAAAGCATAAATAGCTTGTTTCGAATTTTCAGTTGAAAAAGGAACTTTCCAAGTTTGATTTCGCTCATAATTCAAAGAAGCTAAATCATTAGAAATTTTCATTAAATCTGATAATTTGTTTTTTGAAAACGTTTTTAACTTCTTATTCAGCTTTTCAGAGTGTTCTAGAAAACGAGGTTGCGTATGCAAACTTGTTGGTACTTTAGTCTCAAAATCTAAAGATTTTGCTGGAGATATAATGATTTTCATTTTGTGCGCTTAAAAAAATTAAAGTATAAATGTACAAATCATTATAAAGTTTCTCAAAGAAATACATCAATTTAAATTGATAAACCTATTTAGAAAATTGATTGAGATTATTTTTTGTTTTTTTTATCTATAAAAATCAAACTATATGATTTATATTGGGTCAAAGAATAGCAATCAAATAAATAATACTTGAGTAAAGACGCTGAACTTGTAAAAAAGTTAAAGGATTCTTCATTAAAAGACACTGCTTTTAGTGAGTTGCTTGATGTCTATCAAGAGCGTTTATATTGGCATGTTAGAAAGATTGTTACAACCCACGAAAACGCTGATGATGTCTTGCAAAACACCTTTATTAGAATCTATAAAAGTATTGGTGATTTTCAAGAAAAAAGTAGCTTACATACTTGGATGTATAGAATTGCGTACAATGAATCAATCCGATTTTTAGATAAAAACAAAAAGAAAGACTATGATAACATTGATGAGGTTTCTGAATCTAATTTAGAGGTTTTATTTGAAGATGAATATTTTGATGGAGATGAGATTCAGAATAAACTTACTAAACTTATTAACGGATTTACAGAAAAACAAAAGCGGGTTTTTCAAATGAAATATTTTGATGACTTAAGTTTTAGAAAGATATCTGAAATTTTAGATGTATCCGAAAGCACATTAAAATCAACGTATTACACAGTCGTAAAAATTATTGAAGAAAAAATATTTTTATAAATCCAAACTATTGGTAACAAGTTAGGTCCAACTTATATATTATGGAAAAATCAACAGAAAATGGTAACAAAAAAAGCTTTCTAACAAAAGGTTTTAAAGGTGATATTTCTAAACATCATAAAAAATATTTAGGAACTGATGTCCCTGAAGGGTATTTTGTGAAGTCTAAAATCTCAATTTTAGATAAGATAAAAGTAGATTTTATAATTGAGGAGCCTAAGGAAATTAAAAAACAATTAGTTTTTTCGATGGAACCTCAGTTTAAGTATTTGGTTGCAGCATCTTTAGTTTTTGCTTTGAGTTTAACCGTTTGGCTACAAAATTCAAATAAAATAGATACGATAAATGAAACCAACTTTGAGTTGTTAGCTTTTTCTGATGATGTTTTATTTGACTCATTATTTATAGATGAAACGGAATTTGAGGTATTTACAGACGTTACTTTATTCAATGAAGTAGTAGTGAAAGCAGAACTTTCTGAACAAAAATTGGATAATTTAATTTTGGATAACCTAATTTTAGGAGACTCATTATTGGACCATCATATTAATGATGTATTGGTTGAAACTATTATTTTATAAAAAAAGATATAAATTTTCAAACTATTTTAAAAAGTACAGTTCTAAGTAATAGAAACAATTATTAATTAAAAATTTACACATTATGAAAATTTCAATTTTAAAACAGCGTATTTTTAAATCAAATATTTTATTTTTTACAATTACAGCATTTATTTTATCAGCTCTATTATTTACATCTTGTTCAGATTCAGAATCTATCGATGGACTTGGATTAGATAGTTCAGCCTTAATAGAAAAAATCGAAAGTGCAGCAAAAGTGTTAGTAGCGTCATCAAGTTTGCCAGCTGCAACAGAAATAGTACTTAGAGAAGATTTAGCAGATAGTTTTATTATAGGGGCAGAATTAGCAGTAGGTTTAGGTTATAAAGTTGCTATAGCAACAGACAATGAATCTAGAGAAGAAGTTAATAGTGATGTTTACTTTTCTATTGAAGGAAAACAATTAGCCGACACTAATGAGAAAAGAAGAAAAAGAAGACATAAATGTTTTGAATTTATATTTCCAATAGATTTTATAATGGCAGATGATACATCAATTACTTTAGCTAGTAAAGATGATTGGAGCTTAATTAGAGATTGGTATGATGCACATCCTGATGAAACGGAAAGACCAGAATTATTATTTCCTATTGATATAACATTAGAGGATGGAACTGTGCAAACTTTAATTGATAGTAATGAGTTAAAAGCAGTAAAAGAGTCTTGTAAAAGAGGAAAAGACAAAAGAAAGTGTTTTAAATTAATATTACCTGTAAGTTTTACAATGCCAGATGCAACTTTAATAGAGGTTGCTGAAAGAGCAGATTTTAAATTACTTAGAGAATGGCGCAAGGCAAACCCAGGTGCTACAGAAAAAGGAAGTTTAAATTTTCCAGTTGATATTGAATATAAAGAGGGTACTTTAGTAACAGTAAATGATCAAACAGGATTTGAGGCAGCTAAAGATGCATGTAAAAATTAATATATAATTTTGTACTTTAGATTTTAAAGAGTTAAAAGCAATAAAAATGAAATTAAAAACCATCATATTAACTTTAAGCTTTCTTAGTTTGATGCTGTTGAATACAAAAATTTTTGCTCAAGATTCTAGTTTTAGTTTAATTCAAAAAGAGTTAACACAGCAACAGCGGACTTTATTGCAGAAGGAAAAAAAGGCAATGAAAACAAATCGTGAAGCTTTTAAAGCATCACTTTCAAAAGAACAATTAACCATTTTAGGAGACAAAACAATTTCTAAGAATGAAATTAGAAAACGTTTGGTAGCTACCTTTTCTGGAAATCAAAAAAGTATGGTTAGAAATCAACAAGTTAGTTTGAGAAAAACCAGAGATAATTTTAGGAAAACGCTTACTGGAGAGCAAAGAAAAATGCTAAAAGAAAGAATTGATAAAATTAGAAAATCTAAAGATAGAGGAGAACTTAAAGGTGGTCCAAGAATAAATAATGCTAATAATGGAAAGAAAAAAAGGAACAGAGGAAATTAGCTTTTAACTATCTATGATATATCTTTTTCAAGGATTAAAAAACACTATAAAAGTTTTTGGGTTGCTATTGTTTTCAATGGCAACCTCTTTTTATTCTTATGGACAAACAGAGGATTTAGAGGGTTTAGAGGATTTAGATGGTTTAATTGATGAACTTTTTTTTAACGAGCAACAATTTTTAGAGGAGTTGATGGAAAGCGATTTTTCTTTTAATTTTTTATATACTTCAGTTTCTTATAATAGCAATACTTATTTCTCAGGACGAGATTCTGGTACAGATCAATTTAATGTCATTCCACAAGTTTCTTATTATCATTCTTCGGGATTTAATGCAAGTATATCAGGAGTTTATTACCAAAATTTTGATCCAAGTTGGGATTTTACAAGCCTTTCTTTAGGGTATTTTAATACCTTAGGAAGAAACAAAAATATACTTTACAATTTAGGTTACACAAAGTATTTATATACAGATGATTTTGATGATTTTACAAATTCTTTTGATTTTAGTATTGGAATCAGAAATAAAAAAAGAACCTTAGGTACAACAATTTCTGCTTCTTATCTTTTTGGTTCAGACGAATCTTATCAACTGGTTTCGAATAGTTTTGTGAATTTTATGTTAAAAAGAAGTTCTAATTTTGCATTAAGATTTCGACCAAATATCAATTTTATAATTGCTAGACAAAGCATTTTTTTTAGAAAACTAGTAAAAATGCCTAATGGACCTCAAGTACTAGAGTTTACACAAAATGTGTTCGATTTATTAAACACCCAAATCAGTTTTCCACTTTCATTAACCACAAATTCTTTGGATTTTGAATTAGGCTACCATTTTAATATACCAAGCGCTATAGCTAGCGAAGGCAATTTAAGTAATACCGGATTTTTTAATCTGTCTATTGGTTATATGTTCGACTTTAATAAAAAATAAAAGATTCTTTTTTATAGTATCAATTAATCGTAATATTGCAATAAACAAATTAAAATGGGTTTAACAAAATCAGAAATATTTACAGAAGAACAAAATCAAATAGCTGCGATTGCAAAGGTGTTAGGTCACCCTGCAAGAATCGCCATTTTAGAGTTTTTGATCAAATTAAAATCTTGTGTTTGTGGAGATTTAGTAAAAGAAATTGGTTTGGCACAACCAACTATTTCTCAACATTTAAAAGAATTGAAAAATGTTGGGATTATTAAAGGAAAAATAGAAGGTACAAGCGTTTGCTATTGTATTCATCTAAAAAATTGGGAACAAATAAAAAACACATTAGGTCAGTTTCTTAATAAAAATTCAACAGAAAACTGTTGTTAAAAATATAAATCATGAAATTATCAGAGATTAAAAGTCATTTAAAGGGTTTAGATAAAATTATATTTCAATTACCAAATGGAGAATTGGTACCCAATCATTTTCATGTAACAGAAGTCGGTAAAATAACTAAAGATTTTATTGATTGTGGAGGTAAAGTTAGAAGTGAAGTTGTTATTAATTTTCAACTTTGGGAAGAAAATGATTACGATCATAGATTACATCCAGAGAAATTGATGCAAATCATAGAATTGTCTGAAAAGAGGTTCAATTTTGACGATTTAGAAATTGAAGTAGAATACCAAGGAAAAGAAACGATTGGTAAATACAATTTAGATTTTGATGGAGCTAACTTTTTGTTAACCTCAAAAATCACAGCTTGTTTAGCATTAGATGCTTGTGGAGTTTCGCAAGAAAAACAAAAAGTTAAAATTTCTGAAGTACAAAGTTCCTGTTGTGATCCAAGTTCTGGTTGTTGTTAATTTATTTCCCGTTAGTTATTTGTAGAAAATATTTCATCAACTTTTGCTTGTGGGCACAATAAAGACAGAACAAGTTTTTTTTATCATAATCTTTTTTGCAAAAAAAAAATCACACCTTTTAGGGGCATTATATATTTGCTTTCATCTTTAAATTAATTTTATTCTACATCCTTAGAATTCTCACTATAAGTTCTCCATTTTTCTAAACAGTCAACAATATCTTGAGGAACTTCAGAATTAAACTGCAAAAACTCACCCGTTGTTGGATGGTTAAAGCCTAAGGTTTTTGCATGTAATGCTTGTCTTGGTAATACCTTAAAGCAGTTATGCACAAATTGCTTGTATTTAGTAAAGGTTGTTCCTTTTAGAATGTCATCTCCTCCATAACGCTCATCGTTAAAGAGTGTGTGACCAATATGTTTAAAATGTGCTCTAATTTGGTGCGTTCTTCCTGTTTCTAACTTACATTGTACTAATGTAACATAAGTCAATCGTTCTAAAACTTTATAATGCGTTACTGCATGTTTGCCAAAGTCGCCATCAGGAAATACATCCATTTGTAAGCGATTCTTTAAGCTTCGTCCAATATTACCTTCAATTCTTCCTTCATCAGCTTCCATATTTCCCCAGACTAACGCATAATATAAACGTTCTGTAGTTCTATCAAAAAATTGTTTAGATAAATTTGACATGGCAAATTCGGTTTTTGCTACCACTAATAATCCACTTGTGTCTTTATCAATTCGATGCACTAAACCTGGTCTTTCATTAGAGTTTGTAGGTAAATTTTCTATATGATGAATTAAGCCATTTACCAAAGTTCCAGAATAATTACCATGACCTGGATGTACAACCATTCCTGCTGGTTTGTTCACAACAATAACAGCATCATCCTCGTAAACAATGTCTAAGGGAATATCTTCTGCAACTAATAAATTTTCTGCTGGTGGATATGCCAAAACAACTCTTACAACATCATTTGGTTTTACTTTATGATTCGATTTTATAGCAATATCATTCACGAAAATATTTCCAGCTTTAGCAGCTTGTTGTAATTTATTTCTTGTTGCATTTTCAATGAAGTTCATTAAAAACTTATCAACTCTTAAAGGCTCTTGGCCTTCACTAGCGGTAAACCTGTAATGTTCGTGCAAATCGTCATTTTCAATATCTTCAGAATTGTTTTCTTGCATGTTTTTATTTTAGTTGCAAAGTTTAAAAGTTGCAAAGTCTTAAATTAGTAAAGTTTTTATTTTTCTAACAGCGAACGGTTAATTTCTTCTTCCATCACCTAAAACCAACTCAATAATAGAGTTTTTCGGTAATTTATCATCTGGATTTATTATTTCTCCTTTATGCCTTAAACCTCTTACGACATCTTTACCAATATCTTTTACATACGTATAATTTGTACCCGCAATAAAACCAATGGCTTGCAGCTCAGAAATAGCTTGTCTTTTCGTACGACCGTTTAAATTAGTAACTGTAATATCTCTATATTTAGAGGGGTTCAAAGTCAAATAAATTTTACGTTTTTCTTTTACAAAATCACCAGTTTCTGGACTTTGTTCAATAACTGATTTATTAGGGTAAGTAGGGTTGTAACTGGCACTATCAATTACTTTAAAATCTAAATCCAATTCTTTAAGAGTTCTTGCTGCTTCCGTAATTGTTAGTTTATGTAAATCTGGAACTTGTATTTTTTGATCGTGATTTGTAGTCGTATTTAACCAAAATTTTAATAAAAAAACAATTACGACTAAACCAATGATTGCAAATGCAATTTGTTTAAAAAAAGATTTACTTTTAAAAAACTGAATAATACTCATTTTTTGATTTTTTAGAACGTACAAAGATATAAAAACTAAACGTTGTTGTTTCTATTTATATTTTGATAAATTTGTTTTTATTATTTTACATAGATGGAAAAAACGATAGCTATTGTAATGGGTGGGTTTTCATCCGAGGTTAACATTTCTTTAAAGAGCGGAAATGTTGTGTACAATCATTTGGATAGAGAAAAGTACAATCCTTTTAGAGTTTATATTTTAAGGGATAAATGGTTCGCTTTAGACGATGAAGAGAATGAATATCCAATAAGTAAAAATGATTTTTCATTTACAAAAAATGGCAACGTAATTACTTTTGATTGTGTGTTTAATGCGATTCATGGAAATCCCGGAGAAAATGGAGAATTGCTTGCCTATTTTAGCGTAATAGGAATCAAACATACTTCGGCACCTTTTTATCAAATGGCGTTAACTTTTAATAAGAGAGATACGTTAAGCGTTGTTAAAGAATATGGTATTAAAACAGCATTTTCTGTTTATTTAAATAATGGAGATGAGGTTGATTTAGATAGCATAATAGGTAAAGTTGGTTTGCCTTGTTTTGTGAAGCCGAATAAGGCTGGTTCAAGCTATGGTATTTCTAAAGCACATACTAAAGAAGAAATACTACCTGCAATAGAGAAAGCTTATAAAGAAGATTCAGAAATTTTAATTGAATCTTTTTTAGATGGAGTAGAGGTTTCTGTTGGCGTTATTCAATATAAAGGAAAGACAAAAGTATTACCAACAACCGAGATTGTTACAGAGAATGATTTCTTTGATTATGAGGCAAAATACAAAGGAAAATCTCAAGAAATTACTCCTGCTAGAATTTCATTAGAAGAACAAAATAAGATAGAGGTTATTGCAGAAAAAGTTTATACAATTTTAAAGATGTCTGGTTTTTCTAGATCGGAATATATTTTTGTTGATGGAGAACCTTATTTTCTAGAAATAAATACGGTGCCAGGTTTAACAGAAGAGAGTATTTTACCACAACAAGCAAAAGCGGCAGGCATTTCTTTAAAAGAATTATTTGAATCAGTGATTGAATCGGCTCTTGTATAGAGTTGATTTGTTCATTCACTTATTTTTTACAGATAAACTTTTAAAGGCATATTAAATTAAATATTTATAACATGAAAAGAGCAATTTTTCCAGGATCATTTGATCCAATTACATTAGGTCATTACGACATCATTGAAAGAGGTGTAAATTTGTTTGATGAACTTATTATCGCAATTGGTATAAATGCTGACAAAAAATATATGTTTTCTCTAGAAGAGCGTAAAAAATTTATTGAAGATTGTTTTAAACACGAACCTAAAATAAAGGTCGTTGCGTATGAGGGTTTAACAGTTCACTTCTGTCAAAAAAATAAGGTAGACTTTATTTTAAGAGGGTTAAGGAATCCTGCAGATTTTGAATTTGAAAAAGCAATTGCTCATACAAACAGAGATTTAGGACCTATAGAAACTGTTTTTTTATTAACCGCAGCAAGTACATCTTATATATCATCATCTATTGTAAGAGACGTAATTAGGAATGATGGAGATTATACAAAATTAGTGCCTAAAACGGTTAGAGTTCTATAATTATGAAATTAAAATCAAACTTAATTTTAAAAATAACAGCACTTGTTTCTTTTCTTTTATTCATGGTTTCTTGTGATACTTCATCTAAAGAAAGTAAAGATTTTATCACACTTTTCGAAGCATCAAGAGGGACAGAAACTCCGGAGTATAAGGATGTAATATCTTATTATTCAAAACTGTCAAAAGCATATAGCCAAATTTCATTATTCTCTTTTGGGCAAACAGATTCTGGAGAACCTTTGCATTTGGTTGTCTATAATAGAGAGGGTATTTATAATATTGACGAAATTAAGAATTCACCTAAAAATAGAATCTTAATTAATAATGGAATTCACCCTGGAGAATCAGATGGAATTGATGCTTCAATGCTCTTATTAAGAGACATTGTTCAAAATGATTCTTTAAAAGAAAAGTATAAAAATTCGATTATTTGTGTTATTCCTGTGTATAATATTGGGGGTGCTTTAAATAGAAATTCAGACACAAGAGCTAATCAAAATGGACCTTTAGAATATGGTTTTAGAGGAAATGCCAGAAACTATGATTTAAACAGAGACTTTATTAAACAAGACACTGAAAATGCAGCAACTTTTGCAGAAATTTTTCATACTGTAAATCCAGATGTTTTTATAGATAATCATGTTAGTAATGGTGCAGATTATCAATATGCAATTGCACATTTATTTACACAGCATAATAAATTAGGAGGAAGTTTAGGCTCTTTTTTACAGAATGAAATGCGACCCAAACTAGAAAAATATTTAGAAGAAAAAAACATCAATATTACACCGTATGTAAATGTTTGGGGTACGACTCCGGAAGCGGGGTTTTCTCAGTTTTTTGATTCACCAAGATATTCTACAGGATACGCAGCACTTTTTCATACCTTAGGACTAATGGTAGAAACACACATGTTAAAGCCCTATAAAATTAGAGTAGAACAAACTTATGAATTAATGTTTTCTGCTTTTGATTTTACCGAGAAAAATTCAGAAACTATTAAGGATTTGCGTTCTAAAGCTGCTAACGAAATTTTAGAAAAAAAGACATATCCCATTCAATTTAAAGTTGATAAAGAAAAATATAGAGATTTGTACTTTAAAGGTTTCGAAGGTGTAATGATTGATAGTAAAGTTACCAATGGGGAAAGATTGTTTTATGATACAAACAAACCTTTTGAAAAAGTGGTTAAATATTATGATGAGTATGCTGTAACAAGGGAAATTGCAATTCCTAAAGCATATATTTTACCACAAGGTTGGCATACTGTTATTGAGACATTAAAGAGCAATAATATTGAATATTCTCTTTTTAGGAAAGACACAACAATTACGGTAACGGTAACTCATATTAAAGACTTTGAAACTAGAAAAGCACCTTATGAAGGTCATTATTTGCATTATAATTCAACAGTAGAGAAGTCAACAAGAGAAATTAACTTTAAAGAAGGTGATCTTTACATTTCTACAAATCAAAATGGAATTCGTTATTTGCTAGAGACTTTAGAAGCAGAAGCAACAGATTCATTTTTTAACTGGAACTTTTTTGATACAATTCTTCAACAAAAAGAAGGGTATTCTGGGTATGTTTTTGAAGATGTGGCAGAAAAGCTTTTGGCGGATAAACCATCAGTTAAAAAAGCTTTTGAAGAGAAATTAAAAACAGATGAAAAGTTTATTGAAAGCCCAAGAATGCAACTGAATTTTATTTATAAAAATTCACCTTACTATGAAAAAGCACATTTACGTTTACCCATTTTTAAAGTTTTCTAAATTTTCAGGATTGATGAAGTTTTTTGCTATTGCCTTTTTTATGCTTGTTTTCGCAGGCTGTGATAATGCTCCAAATCCACTTAGAAAAGATTTAAAAGAAATTGCGAAAGAAATTATAAAAAATGCAAAAAACTGTGCATTAATTACAATTGATTCTTTAGGCGTTGCGCATGCAAGAGCTATGGATCCTTTTTTCCCAGAAGAAGATTTTACAGTTTGGATGGCAACAAATCCGAAGAGTTTAAAAGTAAAGCAAATTCAATATAACCAGCAAGTAACATTGTATTATTTTGATAAAGAAAGCACTAGTTATTTGACGCTAAAAGGAATTGCTAGCATTATAGATACTCAAAATAAAAAAGATAAATTTTGGAAAAAAGCGTGGAAAAACTTTTATAAAAATAGAACTACAGATTATACTTTAATAAAGTTTACGCCTAACAACGCAAATATCGTTAGTGAGAAATATCAAGTTTCAGGAGATTCAATTACTTGGGAAACAACTCAATTAAACTTTTAGAATAAAAAATAAATATGAAAAAAGCAGCATTGTTATTTACATTAATCATTCTTTTTAGTTGTCATAAATCAAAAATGAAAGAAGAAACTTATACAAGTTTTTATGTTGGAACGTACACGGACGCTGATAGTAAAGGTATTTATAAATATCAAATTGATTCGGAGGGGAAATTAAAAGAAATAGGCTTAATGGCTGAAACTATAAACCCTACTTTTTTAACGAAATCAAAAGATCAAAAAACACTTTTTGCGGTTTCTGAAACAAATATTAATGGAACAGGGTTTATTAAATCTTTTAAAATTAAAAAAGATACTTTGCAATTAATTAGCAAAGAAAATTCTGGTGGAGCAGGACCTTGTTTTGTGGCAATAAATGATGATAATTACATTATAACTGCAAATTACGGGGGTGGAAGTGTCGGTTTATTAAGGGCTGATAAAAATGGAAAATTATCAGAATTATTAAATGTTCAACAGCATTTGGGAAAAGGAACGACCCAGAGGCAAGAAGCTCCACATGCACATTCAACTTGGTTTCATCCTACAAAAAAAGAAATTATCTCTGTGGATTTAGGTACAAATCAATTATGGTATTCAAAAATTGATGAATCAAAAAAAGAATTGATATTTACAAATCAAAAAACATTAGACATGAAAGAGGGTGCTGGTCCAAGGCATTTAACTTTTCACCCAAATAATAAATGGATATATGTTTTAAATGAATTAAATAATACAATTTCTTTAGTTAAAGAAAAAGAAGAGAGTTATTATATAGATACTTCAATTTCTACGGTGCCAGAGGGTTTTAAAGAGTATACTAAAGGTGCAGATATTCATATTTCTAAAGATGGTAAATTTTTATATGCTTCCAATCGTGGGCATAATTCAATTGTAATTTATGAAGTAAATTCTAAAAAAGGTACTTTAGAATTACTTGGATTTGAACATGTGAAAGGAGCCAATCCACGAAATTTTGCTTTATCTCCAAATGACAAATTTCTATTAGTTGCAAATCAGGATACTAATACTATTGTTTCTTTTAGACGCAATGATGCAACAGGTAAATTAATGTTTGTAAGTGAAATTTTTTCTCCAAAACCTGTTTGTATATTGTTTTAAAATTTTCGTAACTTGTAACATCTAAACTTTATAAGTGAATACAACTTTGTCAATTAACGGAAAATCTTATACAGTCGATGTGCAGGATGATATGCCTTTGTTATGGGTGATTAGAGATATTATAGGTTTAACAGGAACTAAATTTGGCTGTGGAGTTAGTCAATGCGGAGCTTGTTCAATTTTAATAAATGGAGCCTTAACAAAATCTTGTAGTAAACCAGTTTCTTATGCTGTTGAAAAAGAGATATTTACTATAGAAGGTTCTTCAGAAAATCTAGAATATTTACGCGAAGCATGGAATGATGGCAATGTGCCACAATGCGGTTATTGTCAATCAGGGCAATTAATTGCAGCAACATTTTTGTTAGATGAAACTGAAAACCCTTCGGATGAAGATATCGATAAAGCGATGAGTGGTAACATTTGTAGATGCGGAACCTATACAAGAATTAAAAAAGCAATTCATAAAGCTGTTGTGCTTAAAAATGAAACCATATGAGCAAAGTACAACAAATAAATCGTAGAGATTTTGTGAAATTATTTGGATTGGCTTCAGGTGGAATACTTTTAGGTTGCAATGTATCTTCTGATAAGAAAGAGTTTATTCCTCAAGTAGATGGAACTTTTACTCCAAACTTATTTGTACAAATACAGAAAGATGGGAACATTATTTTATTGGCTTCACGTTCAGAAATGGGACAAGGAATTAGAACTTCTTTAGCTTCGGCAATTGCGGATGAATTAGAAGCTGATTGGAAATACATTACGGTAAAACAAGCGACAGGAAATGCCAAGTATGGTAATCAGAATACAGATGGTTCAAGAAGTGTACGAACTTTATTAGAGCCGATGCGTAAAATGGGCGCAACTGCAAAAATGATGTTGATTGCTGCTGCTGCAAAAAAATGGAATATTGCTGAAGCAGATTGTAAGGCAGAAAATCATTTTATACTTAATAAAAACACCAATGATAAAATTTTCTTTGGTGACTTGGTTGATGAGGCTACAAAGATCAAAATACCATCAGAAGAAAGTATCAAACTAAAAAAAAATGAAGATTTTAAATATATTGGTAAAACCTTAAAAAGTGTCGATTTAAAAGATTTTACACACGGAACTGCAACGTATGGAATTGATGTTCGGATTCCGAACATGAAATTTGCAGCTATTGCAAGATGTCCTGTAACTTTCGGATCTGTAAAAAGTTTTGATGATTCGAGTGCTAGAAAAGTAGCAGGCGTAGAAAAGATAATTCAATTAGATAGAATTGTGCCACCAATAGGTCAGTTTTTTGGTGCTTTGGGAGGTGTCGCTGTTATTGCAAATAATACTTGGTCTGCTTTTCAAGGAAAGTTAGATTTGGATATTGAATGGGATTATGGCGAAAATGAATCTTTTAATTCAGAAGAATTTCAAGATAAATTAACAAAAAGAGTTCATGCAAAAGGGAAGTTAGTTCCTGGGAATAGAGGGAATGTTTCCGCTGCTTTTAATGATAGTAAAAATACTATAGAAGCTACTTATAAAGTTCCGTTTTTGGCACATGCGCCAATGGAAGTACCTAATGCAACTGCTTGGTTTAAAGGAGATGCAATTGACGTTTGGGCACCAGTTCAAGATCCGCAAACGGCAAGAGCAGAATTGGCTCACTTTTTTCAAATTCCGTTAGATAATATAACTATTAATGTTACTTTTTTAGGTGGTGGTTTTGGGCGTAAATCTAAATCTGATTTTGTGGTAGAAGCGGTTGCTTTATCAAAAAAAATAAAGGCACCAGTCCAAGTGGTCTGGACGCGTGAAGATGATATAAAACACAGTTTTTACCATGCAACAAGTGTGCAATATTTAAAAGGTTCTCTAAGTGATGTTGGTAAAGTTACCGGTTGGTTGCAAAGAGTTGCTCTCCCATCGATTGTGTCTTCATTTAAACCTATGTCTGATTATGCCTCTGGTTTTGAACTTGGGCAAGGTTTTACAAATAATCCTTATACAATAGACAATTTTAGATTAGAAAATGCCAAAGCAGAATCTAATATGAGAATTGGTTGGTTACGCTCTGTAGTTCACATTCATAGCGGATTTGGTAATAATTGTTTTGTAGATGAATTGGCGAATGCAGCTAAAATAGACCCTGTTCAGTTTCATTTAAATTTAATCGGAGAAGACAGAATTATTCAAGGTAAATCAGAGTATCCTTATAGTACAAAAAGAATGAAAGAAGTGTTGAAAAATACTGCTAAAATATCTAGTTGGGGGAAAGAATTACCTGAAAATCATGGAATCGGAATTGCCCTTCATTATAGTTTTTACAGTTATGTAGCAACTGCTGTTGAGGTTTCTGTGAAAAATGGAAACGTAAAAATTGAAAATATTTGGACAACTATAGATTGTGGTTTGGCTTTAAATAAAGACAATATTAAAAATCAGTTAGAGGGTGCTGCCATTTTTGGAATGTCTATCGCTTTGTATGGGGAAATTTCTACAAAAAACGGAGCAGTAGAACAAAATAATTTCTTTGATTATCGAATGACAAGAATGAAAGATGCTCCAAAAATCCATATTGATATTATGGATAAAATGCACGAACCCCCCACCGGAGTTGGTGAGCCAGGAGTTCCAGTAGTGGCTCCTGCAATTTGCAATGCTATTTTTAACGCGACTGGTAATCGTTTAAGGACTTTACCTTTGATATCGATGAAGGTTTAGTGTAAAATGTGATAGAATATGTTCAAAATAAATAATCCGATACTTTGATAGTGCGCAATAAAAAATCCTGCTTTTTAGCAGGATTTATATTTTCTAAAATTTATACTCGCCTAAAGGTTTTGGAAAGTCCTCAGGATTTGCTGCTAAATGATATCTTGGGTCATCAATATCTTCTTCAATAATATCTTTAAAAATAGGGCTTGCTTTGTAAAGTAAAACTTTACAATCTTCACTTAAATGCTTTAATGTAATTTTTTTATTGGCAGCTTGGTATTTTTCAACCAAAGCAAAGATAGCTTCAATAGCAGAATGATCAGAGACACGAGCTTCTACAAAATCTATTTCAACTTTTTCTGGATCATTTTTAATATCAAATTTTTCATTAAAAGCAGCAATACTTCCAAAGAATAAAGGTCCCCAAATTTCGTAGACTTTAGTTCCATCTTCTTTAATACGCTTTCTAGCTCTAATTTTTCTAGCGCTCTCCCAAGCAAAAACCAATGCAGAAACAATTACACCAACAAAGACCGCAATTGCTAAATCAAAAATTACAGTTACAGTTGAAACGATAATCAAGACAAAAGCATCCGATTTTGGTATTTTCTTTAAAATTCTAAAACTAGACCAAGCAAAAGTTTCAATTACCATCATAAACATGACACCAATTAATGCCGCGATTGGCACTTGTTCTATTAATTTATCAGTAAAAAGAATAAAAGTAAGTAAAGTAATTGCCATCATAATTCCAGACAAACGACCACGTCCGCCAGCATTTATATTAATTACAGTTTGTCCAATCATACCGCAACCACCAGTTCCACCAAAAAGACCACTTAAAATGTTTCCTGCTCCTTGTGCAACACACTCTTTGTTTCCATTTCCTCTGGTCTCTGTAAGTTCATCAACTAGGTTCATAGTCATTAAAGATTCTATTAAACCAACAGACGCTGCTAAAAAAGCAAAGGGTAAAATAAAACTGAATGTATCTAGATTGATTGGTAAGTTTTGCCAAAGTTCTAAATTAGGTGTTGGGAATTCTCCTTTTAAACCAGTTCCACCGCCTTCTATAATATAAGAACCTACAGTAGAAACTTCTAATCCAGAAAAAACAACAATAAAGGTAGTTACTAAAATAGCGGTTAAAGATGCTGGTAATTTTTTAGTAATTTTTGGTAACAACCAAATAATAGCCATTGTTAAAGCTACTAGACCAAGCATTATATATAATTCTGTGCCCTGCATAAAAGTACTTGCGTACTCTTTTACACCATCATCAGAAACTTGTAACGTTTTATGAGAAAACATTTTTACTTGTGCCCAAAAAATAACGATTGCCAAACCGTTTACGAAACCCATCATTACAGAATGTGGAATTAAACGCACAAAGCGCCCTAATTTAAAAACACCTGCTAATACTTGAATCATTCCCATAAGTATAACACAACCTAAAAGATAAAAATAGCCCATATTATCTATTGGCGTATCAAATAACATTCCTTTACTATGGCCTTCTGCGATCATTGTAACAAAAATAACAGCAACAGCTCCAGCTGCACCAGAAATAAGACCAGGTCTACCACCAAAAACAGCCGTAATTAAACCAATAATAAAAGCTCCTGAAAGCGCTACTAAAGGGTCTATTTGTGCTACAAAAGCAAAAGCTACAACTTCAGGTATCATGGCTAATGAAACAGTAATACCTGCTAAAATATCATCTTTAGCATTTGGTGTTATTTTTTTTATGAATTCTGTCATGATTTTTGTATCTTTTTAGAAGTCGGCAAAGATAGTTGGTTTTTTCATAAAACTATCAGGGTAAACTCATTAAAATAAGGGATGCGAATTTCAAGCACCATCAATTATTCTTCTAAAACGGAAGAGTTGCATCTTTTGAAAAATAAGTTTCTATATACATTTTATGAATTTCAAATATCCTTTGCTTATTTATGCGAGTTTCTTAATGAAATTGTTATCAAAAAAGAATAATGAAAATTAATTAAGCTATCCTTGCTGATAAGTATCGTAAACTAACTGAATATTAGCGTAAGTGTTTTGCAATGCTTTATCCGTATCAGATTCATTCTTAAACATAACGGCAGTAATACCCTCTTCTAATTGTGGCACTAGTTCTTTGTTATAGTCAGATTGCATTAAAAACCAATGTGTTTCTTTTAATTTTATTCCGTTTTGATTGTAAATATGATAGGTGGTTGTTAATTTTTTTAAAATTACTAAGTTAAAAATCCCACATTCTTCTTCAACCTCTCTTATAGCCGCGGTTTCTATACTTTCACTTTTTTCAATCCAGCCTTTTGGTAAATCCCAAATATTATTTCTGTAAATAAATAACACTTCTTTTTTAGGATTTAAAACCAACCCGCCAGCAGCAGGAATAATGTCTAAGTTTTGTAAAAATAATACCCAACCTTTCTCTAAATCAGGAGCGTATAGGTTGACTCCATCTACCTCATTATTCTGTAATTTTCGTATAATTTCATTTATTACAATTTTTTTAAGAACGTATACAGTAAAATTATTTGTTTTTTTTGAAGAAGATGTGATAATTATTGGCTTATCATTTACAAAAACTTTATACATTTGCCCCATGATTTTAAACAAAGATACAGCAAAAAAGACGGCTGAACTTTTATTGCAAATTAAGGCAATAAAATTAAACCCAAATGAACCATTTCATTGGGCATCAGGCTGGAAATCTCCTATTTATTGCGATAACAGAATAACATTGTCATATCCTCCAGTTCGTGTTTTTTTAAAAGAAGAAATTGCTAAAATTACTGAATTGGAATTCGGTAAACCAGATGCAATTGCTGGTGTTGCAACAGGCGCCATAGCAATTGGTATATTAGTAGCACAAGAATTAGGCGTGCCTTTTGTTTATGTTAGACCTGAGAAAAAAGAGCATGGTAGAAAAAACCAAATAGAAGGACATTTAGAAAGTGGCCAAAACGTAGTAGTTATTGAAGATTTAATTAGCACAGGTAATAGTAGTTTAAATGCGGTAGCAGCTTTAAAAGAGGCCGGGGCGGTTGTAAAAGGAATGGTTGCTATCTTTTCTTACGGATTTGATGTTGCTGCTAAAAATTTTGAAGAAAAAAACATAAATTTAAAGACGCTAAGTAATTACGATAATTTACTAGAGCAAGCTTTAGATAGTAGTTATATTTCTGAAAAAGAATTGCTTACCTTGCAAGAGTGGCGAGCAAACCCTAGTGAGTGGAATCAATAAATAAAAGATTATGAATATTAATGGAAATAAGGTAGTTGTTAATAAATCTCAACAAGGAATATTTCATTTTTTAACTGATTTAAAGAACTTTGAACAGTTAATGCCAGAATCTATTCAAAAGTT
The DNA here is from genome assembly GCA_964195455.1 of uncultured Acidimicrobiia bacterium. Taxonomy (GTDB): domain Bacteria; phylum Bacteroidota; class Bacteroidia; order Flavobacteriales; family Flavobacteriaceae; genus Polaribacter. The sequence continues at coordinate 60,821 of CAXMOR010000060.1, read as the reverse complement.
TGAGGTTGATAATGATTCTTTTATTTTTGGTTTAAAAGGAATGCCAGAAATTAGATTGATTTTAAAAGAGAAAACAGTATATACTAATGTTATTTTAGGTGCGGCAAGTAGTAAACTTAATTTTGAATTGATAGCGAATATTGAAGAAATCGACGATATCTCATCTAAAGTTCAATTAGATTTTAAAGGTGAATTTAATATGATGATGGCAATGATGGTTAAAAAACCATTAACTAGTTTTATAGAAACATTAACAAACAATTTAGAGGGTTTAAGCTAAAGAAACCTCTTTAATTCCGAATTCTTTTATGCTTTCATTTTCCAGTTCAATTTGAAGGTTTCCTAAAGAAGAAATTCCAATAATTTTACCCATAAACAAAACATCCTCACTATCTTTAAACATAGTTGGGATGTTTTTTTTATACAAGACATTTAAATAATCAGTTTCTAAATCTTGGTATTTTTTTAATGAAATTAGTTGAATTTTGTCTTTTATTTTCGCCATTACCTCAATTAACAGTGCATCTAAATCAAATACCTTATTTGTAATGTTTATTAAAGAAGTTACATTTTTTAGTGAATCTGGAAATTTTTCTTGATTTACATTTAATCCAATTCCGATTATAGAGTTGTTAATCTTTCTGCCTTTAATTGTATTTTCTATTAGAATACCACATATTTTTTTATTTGCTGACAAAATGTCGTTAGGCCATTTAATTGATAGGTCTTTAACTTTGTGCATAGAAAGCACATCAAAAAGGGCTAGACTAACGGCGAAGTTTAAATATTTTTGATGACTAAGTTTTAAATCAAAATTAGAGAAATAAACACTGGTAGTAAGGTTTTTTAGAGGTTCAGAAATCCAATTTTTTTCTTGTTGACCACGTCCTTTTTTTTGCTCTTTCGCAACGACAATGGTACCGTTTTTTAGCGCACTATTTTGTGCTAATTCTTTTAAAAAAGAATTAGTAGAGTCAATGGCATTAAGTTTGATTATTTTCAAGTGTTAAATAAAGTATAAACTAGTTCAATATTACATAAAAAACTCGCAAAAAAATAATAACTTTGCGGTAAAATAGAAAAAAAATTAATGGCAAAAAAGCAAGTAAGTACAGATGATTTAATCTCTGTCATTATTACAGGTATAGATGATGTTAAAGGAGAAAACATTCAATTACTTGACTTAAGAGAAATAGAAAACACAGTTTGCGATTATTTTATAATCTGTTCAGGTAATTCTAATACACAGGTAAATGCAATTTCTGGTTCGGTTCAAAAAGTAGTTAGTAAACAATTAAAAGATAAACCTTGGCATATAGAAGGACAAGGGAATTCTGAATGGATTTTAATGGATTACGTAAATGTTGTTGTGCATATTTTTCAAAAAAATGTAAGAGACTTTTATGATATTGAAAGCCTTTGGGGTGATGCAAAAATTACCGAAATAAATCCAGTTTAATCTTATTGATTTTATAACACATGAGTGATTCAAATAAAGAAAAAAAATCTAACATGCCTAAATTTAAGTTTAGTTCATATTGGATTTATGGTGCTGTTTTTATAGCAATAATAGCAGTACAATTTTTTAATAGTGGAGATTTAGCTTCCAAAAGTATTTCTAAAAACAGATTTGAAGAAATCCTCAAAAATAATGACATCAAAGAGATTGTTGTTGTAAATAAGGATGTGGCTCAAATTTATCTAACGACAGCAGCATTAAAAAAAGATATACATGCAAAGCAGACATCTTCAAGTTTTTATCGACCAGGTTCACCGGTTTACGAATATAATTTTGGAGATTTAAGAACTTTTGAAGAAAATGTTGCTCTTCTTAAAAAAGATAAAGGATTAATCGTTGATATTGATAACAAAGAAAAAACAAGCATTTTAGATGCCATTTTTAGTTTTTTACCATTTATTATTTTAATAGCCGTTTGGTTGTTTTTTATGAAGAGAATGTCTGGTGGAGGAAGTGGTTCTGGTGGAGGAGGTCAAATTTTTAGTATTGGAAAATCGAAAGCTAAATTATTTGACAATGATACCAAAGTAAAAACAACTTTTGAAAATGTTGCCGGTTTAGAAGGCGCAAAAGAAGAAGTTCAAGAAATTGTGGATTTCTTAAAACATCCAGAAAAATATACTTCTTTAGGAGGTAAAATTCCAAAGGGAGCTTTATTAGTAGGACCTCCAGGAACTGGAAAAACCTTATTAGCAAAAGCTGTCGCTGGGGAAGCGGGTGTACCTTTCTTTTCGTTGTCAGGTTCAGATTTTGTAGAAATGTTTGTTGGTGTAGGAGCTTCACGAGTTCGTGATTTATTTAAACAAGCTGCACAAAAATCACCTTCAATTATTTTTATTGATGAAATTGATGCGATTGGTAGAGCTCGAGGAAAAAGTAATATGACTGGTGGTAATGATGAGCGTGAAAATACACTGAATCAGTTATTAACAGAAATGGATGGTTTTGGCACAGACACAAATGTAATTGTAATAGCTGCAACCAATAGAGCTGATGTTTTAGACAGCGCTTTAATGAGAGCGGGTCGTTTTGATAGACAAATTTATGTAGATTTACCTAATATTAACGAGCGTAAAGAAATTTTTGAAGTTCATATAAAACCTTTAAAGTTAGCAGATGATGTTAAAATTGAGTTTTTAGCCCAACAAACTCCTGGGTTCTCGGGTGCAGACATTGCAAATATGTGTAATGAATCAGCTTTAATTGCAGCCAGAAATGGTAAAAAAGCCATTCATCATCAAGATTTCTTGGATGCCGTAGATAGAATAGTTGGTGGTTTAGAAAAGAAAAACAAAGTAATTACGCCAAAAGAGAAAAAAGTAATAGCTTTTCATGAAGCAGGTCATGCTACCGTTAGTTGGATGTTAGAACATGCTTCACCATTAGTAAAAGTGACCATTGTACCTAGAGGGCAATCCTTAGGGGCTGCGTGGTATTTACCAGCAGAAAGACTGATTGTTCAAACAGAACAAATGTTAGATGAAATGTGTGCTACTCTGGGTGGTAGAGCAGCAGAAAAAGTTATTTTTAATAAGATTTCTACAGGAGCTTTAAGTGATTTAGAAAAAGTAACGAAGCAAGCTAGAGCGATGGTTACAGTATATGGTTTAAATGAAGAGGTTGGTAATATTACTTATTATGATTCTTCAGGAAATGATGCTTTTGTAAAACCTTACAGTGAAGAAACAGGTCGTAAGATTGATAATGAAATTTCTAAAATGATTGAAGCTCAATATTTAAGAGCAATAGATCTTTTAGATAAAAATAAGGAAAAGCTAACTATATTAGCAGAATTGTTATTAGAGAAAGAAGTTATTTTTAAGGATGATCTACTAGAAATCTTTGGTGAAAGACCTTTTGATGAGGAAACTGTAGAAGTGAAATCCAAAGAAGTGCCATCCAAACAAGAAGAAGAAGAGAAGCCTGCAGCAGATAAAATCTCTGAAGAATAATTTTAAAAATGAATTTATTCAAGAAACTTTTTAATATCCCTATTAGGGAAAGTAAAGAAATACATAAACAAGAAGTTAAATTATCGCTAGATGACTTATTTGTGCATAATTTCATGAAAAAAGGTGGTAAGTTCTTGTATTGTGAAAAAAAGCAAGAAGTTATAGAAAATTTTGATAAAATTCTTTTGGAAAATAATTGGAAAGAAGTTGGCTTATTAGATGATAAGTTGACTTCTTTTTTTATTAATAATGATAATTTGTTAAAAATTTTCAAAGAAGATACTCCAATTTTCACTTCTTGTGAGCATTTGATTGCAGATAGTGGAGATATTTTATTTTCATCAAATCAATTAGGAAGTACTAAATTAACTGAATATCCAGATAACTTTATTGTTTACGCAACAACAAGTCAGTTAGTTAAAAATACTGGTCAAGCTCTTACAGGTATCAAAACCAATGCTACAAAAAGTTTACCAACAAATATTTCTGCAGTAAAGAATTATATTCTTAATAAAAACGATGATAATTTTTTAAACTATGGCAACAGTAACTCAAAAAACTTATATTTGCTCTTATTAGAAGATTTATAATATGCGCAACCTTTTAAAAAGGACTTTTTCCGGAATTATCTTTGTTTTAATATTTTTTTCGGCAATTTTATTTTCTGAAGAATCTTACATAGTCTTAATCATTTTGTGTAGTTTTTTGTGCATTTGGGAATTTATTAGAATGATAAAGCTCAAAAGTTATGCTTCCTATATTTTTTTCTCATTTGTTGTCTTTTTAATGATAAAAAGACAGGATAGTTATGCTATCTCTTTAGTTTTAATAATAACAATACTATCTTCTGTTTTCTTAATATATCAACTGTTTACAAAAAAAGAAATTAGCTTTTCTAACGATCGGGTAAAATTAGGCGTCACTATTAGATATGTAATATTTTCGATGTGTTTTTTAGTTTTACTTCCTTTTTATGAAGGCAGGTTTCGTCCATATTTAATGATAAGTATTTTAGCTCTTATTTGGATAAATGATTCTTTTGCATTTTTAGTTGGTAAAAATTTCGGAAAAAACAAGTTGTTTCCTTCAGTATCGCCTAAGAAAACAATTGAAGGTTTTTTTGGTGGTTTTGTTTTTTCACTGATAGGTGCCATGTTTATTAGTAAATTTAATTTAGATTTTTCTATGTTGAATTGGATTATTATTGCGGTTATAGTTTCAGTAATTGGAACTATTGGTGATTTAGTTGAATCTAAATTTAAAAGACAGGCCAAGGTTAAAGATAGTGGTAACATTATGCCAGGTCACGGAGGTATTTTAGATCGACTAGATAGTTTGTTGTTTGCTGCCCCATTTGTATATTTGTATATTAACTTTATTATTTAAAAATGATACGATTTCATAAAGAAGGATATAAGATTATTTCAATTACTTTTATTATTGCTATTGCGGCAATATTATTAACCGAAAATTTTATTGCTATAAATTGGTTGGTAAAATCGATTCAAGTTATAGTTTTAGGTTTTGTAATTATAGTACTTCAATTTTTTAGGAACCCTAAAAGGATTACAACTTTAAATGATAACCAGATTATCGCACCAGTAGATGGTAAAGTTGTTGTTATTGAAGAGGTAGAAGAACCAGAATATTTTAAAGATAAAAGATTACAAATTTCAATTTTTATGTCTCCGATAAATGTGCATGTTACAAGATATGCCATGAGTGGAATTATAAAATACAGCAAATATCACCCAGGCAAATATTTAGTAGCATGGCATCCAAAAGCATCTACAGAAAATGAAAGAACTTCAGTGGTTATTGAAAATAAAACTGTTGGAGAAATCTTATATAGACAAATAGCCGGAGCATTGGCAAAAAGGATTATTAACTATGCTAATGAGGGTGATAAAGTAGAACAAGGTAAAGATGCAGGTTTTATAAAATTCGGGTCTAGGGTTGATTTATATTTACCTTTAGGAACAAAAATAAATGTAAAATTAGGAGATAAAGTTAAAGGTGGTGTCGAAGTTGTCGCAGAAAAATAATATAGGTTTAGATAAAGAGTATAAAGCTGCTTTTGACAAAATATCTAAGTTGAAAAGGGCAGTGGCTCCTGATGTTATGCTTAAATTTTATGCTTATTATAAGCAAATAAATTTTGGCAACAAATTTTCATTGAATAGTGGTTTAGATGTAAGAAGTGCTTTTAAGTTTAATGCTTGGATGCAATTAAATGGAATGACTCCTGAACAAGCAAAAAAAGAATATATAGAATTGGCGAAAACAATTTAATTTTAAAGAAAAAATCATGAAGAAAATATTTAGTATTTCATTTTTATTGATAGCAACTGCGTTTCATTTTACTGCATGTAAACCAGAAGTGAAAAAAGAAGAAAATAAAGTAATATTAAAAAAATCGACAGCACCTTTTGCTATTACAAAGGCAAATAACCTTATCAACTTTACAGCTTATAAAATGACAGAGAAAGTTGCAGTGGGAGGTCAGTTTAAAAAAGTAGATGTTCTTTCTGGAGGTGAAGGGAATAGTGTGAAAGAAGCAATTAATAATACTGAATTCTCAATTCCTGTAAGTAGTTTATTTACAGAGAATACAAGTAGAGATTACAAAATTAAAAAGTTCTTTTTTGGAATTATGGAGAACACAAAATTACTTTCTGGTAAGTTGCTGTTAACTGACGATACAAAGGGAGTTGCACAAATTAAAATGAATGGAATTACACAAGAAGTGCCTTTTACGTATACAATTGTTGATAAAACTTTTAATATGAAAGCTACGATGGATGTTACTAATTGGAAGGCATCTGATGCTTTAGCATCTTTAAATAAAGTGTGTATCGATTTACACAGGGGTGCAGACGGAATTTCGAAAACATGGAGTGAGGTTGCTTTAAATATTACATCAACATTCTAAAAGAATTAAAAATTATACAACGCTTTTTTTAGTGTTTTAAATCGAAAAGAATATCCATTCTTTTCGATTTTTTTTGAAGAAATTCTAGTTCCTTCTAAAAGAATAACTGCTAGTTCTCCAAATAAAACTCTCAACATAATACTAGGAACTCCAATTCCGAGATACGGTCTTTTTAAGCTTTTTGCTAAAGCCTTAGAAAAAGTTTTACTAGTATGACTTTCAGGTGCAACTGCGTTAAATATGCCTATTAAATTATCTTCTATTGATTGGATATACATATAGCACAAATCGTCAATATGAATCCAAGGAATATGTTGATTTCCTGAACCTAATGGAGATATTATTGGAGTTTTCATTTTATCTAGTGCTCCGCCTTTTGCAGATAAAACAATACCCGTTCTTAATATGGTGACAGGTATATTTTTTGTTGAAAATTGATGTGCAGCTTGTTCCCATTTTTGGCAAACATCCGCTAAGAAATCAGTACCCGATTTATCCGTTTCTTTAAAAATTGCTTCAGAAGTTATAGCACCATAGTAACCAATTCCGGAAGCTGAAATAAAACCTTTAAGATCAATTTTTAATTCATTGACTTTTTTAAAAAGTAAGTTGGTAGTTTTAACTCTACTATGAATAAGCACTTGTTTTCTGTCTTTTGTCCAACGTTCATCAGCAATTCCAGCTCCTGCTAAGTGTATTATATAATTCGTATTTTTAAGTGCTTTTTCATCAATATAATTAGATGAAATATCCCACTTAAACTCATGTTTGTTTTTAGGGTTTCTACTTAAAATTACAACTTCATGATTTTTAGCAATCAAAAGTTGTGTTAGTCTTTTGCCAACTAAACCTGTACCTCCAGTAATTAAAATTCTTGCCATACTGTAAAAATAAAAAACCGCAATCGAAATGATTGCGGTTTGCGATAGATAAATGTTATAAGATTATTTAATCTCTTTCATCGTATTTGTAATTAATATTTTCAAATGATTTTTATGTGCTTTTGTAGCTAAATCACCTGTGCCATTACTTACCCAAGTTTTAATATTTTTTAGATTATAAATGGCCATAGATTTTGCAGCTATGGGATACCTTTTACTAGATTTACCTGAAATTATACTAATCAACCCCTTTGTGTAAGCTGCTTGTAAATTTTGTCGGAAAGAATTAACGCTACCTTTAATATCATCTTTAAACATTGCATTGTTTAGGTCTGTCATGTAAGTCGATAATTTATAGTCGTTTCCATACAATTCAGAATTTGAAATTCTTTGTAAGGTGTTGGGATGCGTAATATGCGCCAAAACTCTTGTTTGATAGCTTAATATTTGCTCATGAACTTTCGGGTCCTCTGGTCCGCCAAAGAAATTATAACCACGTCTTTGTTGTGCTAAATAATTATATAAATCAGCTGGAGCGTTAAAAGCATCGGGAGCAAAAACATATTTCTTTAAGGCATTCATTGCCCTTTTTTGATCTTTTAAACTTACTGGTGTATATGGCATTGTTGTGTTAGTTTGACCAGGTTTTGTTCTGTCTACATATACACCACCAATAAATCTTGATATTACACTCGCAGCAGTTGCAGATTGGCCGTTTAAAATATAATAAGCTTGTCTTAATCGCATGTAAGATTCACCAGAATTGCCAAAACGGGTTTTTATATCTTTCATCATATTGTTTGATAATTGAATTCTATCAATAGAATATCCAATCTGGTCGTTAGATAAATCACCAATCATTACTCTTGGGTCAATTGCTTTTCCTGGAGATCGCATATCATCTGCATCATTACCGAAAATTAATTCTGGTTCTGAAGATCTATCCAATAAAGTATTTCTTTCTGAATTCGATTTAAACGGCGTGTACCCAAACTGAATTGCCCAAATATCGTAAGGACCAACAGCCATATCATAATATTGACCTTGTTTAGTTCTATCTAAAGTTAAATTGATACCAGCATAGTCCATGACAGATCCTGTTAAGGCTTTTCCTTTGATGAAATTCGCATCTGCTAATTGTTCAGGAGAGAATAACTGGCTCGCTTTCATGTTATGATTTAATCCTAATGTATGCCCAACTTCATGCATAATTAAAGATTTCATTCCTTGTTCTTTCATTCCCTTCATTTCTAAATCAGAAGCACCTACAGTAGCTAAAACAGTTTGTCCAAATAATGTATTTTCATGCATTAAATGTCCTTTAGAACAGAATAAATGATTGTTTTTATTTTTGAAAAATTTTATTTTTTCTTCTTCTGCAGTTGCTGCAGTAAAATTTAAAGCGGCAGCATTATCAAAAACTCTATCATAATAAACTCTGTTGGTAAAATGCACATATTCTAACATAATATCTGCACCTAAAATTTCACCAGTTCTTGGGTTTACAAAACTTGGTCCGTAACCCCCAAAAGGAGGATTTGGAGAGGATGTCCAGCGTAAAACATTGTAACGAACATCACCAGCATCCCAATCTGCGTCATCTGGCTGCACTTTTACAACCATTGCATTATTGAATCCTGCTTTTTTGAAGGCTTCATTCCATGCTAAAACACCATCTTTAATTGTTTCTCTAAATTCAACAGGTGTGCTGTTCTCTATCCACCAGGTAATCGGAGTTACCGGGTCAGACATTGTTGCATTAGGATTTTTCTTTACTAATTTCCATCTGTGAATAAAGTCTCTATAGTTTACAACATCAGTAGATGTCATATTATTAGTTTGGGTTAAGAAATAACCAACTCTCGCATCATCCAATCTTGTTTCATAATCACTTTCTGGCATATTCATAAATGTATGAAATACCTTGATAGAGACATTTCTTCCGTCAGTTACTGCGTTACTGCCACCATTTAAAACAGAAGGATTACTATATACATATTCGGTTTTAACATTGGTGTTTTCTGGGTAATTTTTTATTTCCTTAATTTTAGATTTATTTTTGTCAAACTTTCCTAAACTAAAAGCAAAAGGAGATTGTCCTGGGAATCTTGGGCCTTTAATTCTTGTAAAAGTTTCTGATAAGAATAAACCATCCGCAGCAATTAAATATTCACCAGTTTTTTCATTTGTTGCTAATATTTTACCTGCTGCAAGTACTGCATCACTAATATTTGCAATTGAAGATTTAGAAATAGCATTGTTTTCATCAAAATAAAACGAGGTATTTGGAGCGACAAACTCTAAACGATTAAAGTATTTTTTTAGGTGAAAAACACTAGAACCTTGATAAGCTCCTCTAAACTTACCAGCTTCTGTAACACCGTCTGCAATTTGAGAGAAATAAATAAAGTCTTTATTTAATTGATCTTTTTTCACTAATAAATGAGTAGATCCAGTTATAGTATCTTGAAAGATGGTAAATAGACCTTCAATTTTTTTACTACTTTTTGTTAAATCTTTAATCGATTTTTCTTTCTTTTTTGACGGGGTCTTTTTTGCAGTTTTAACTTCCGTTTTTTTCTTTTTCCAAAATTGCGCATTTGTATCCTGCACACCAACAATTGCTGTTATTAGAAGCAAAGAACAAAAAATTTTGAATGAACGTGAATTGTTTATTTTCATAATATATTTATATAGTTTTAATAATTTGTTAAATTACTTTTTGGAGATTACTTTTACTGTTAATTTTATGATAAATTATATTGTGATTTGAGTAGATTAAATTTTATTTGAATATGAGCATATTTTTTTTTGATGGATATTTAAGTTATAAGTTGAAATAATAGCAGCATATATTAAAGCTATGTTAATCTTTTTTTAGGCATTTAATAAAGCCGTATTTTTATAGTGATGAAAAACAATAAAAAAAGAAAAGGTTTTGTCTTTAAAACCTATGAAGTAGAAAATCAATCCCCTTTTGAAAAGTTATTTGAAATTTTCAAAGAGTTAATTACTCATACCTCTGGTGATTTTGATGAAGCTATAGATTGGTTACGTTCTTTAGATACAGAGTATAAGTTAACCGATGAGAATTATACCATTGAAGACTTCATTGAAGATTTAAAGAAAAAAGGCTATATAAAAGAAGAAGTAAAAGGGGATGGAACAGGAGGTACGAAAATTACTCCGAAAACAGAACGTGCTATTCGTCAGCAAGCGTTAAATCATATTTTCGGAAATATTAAAAGAAGTGGTTCTGGAAACCATAAAAGTAAATCTGCAGGAATTGGAGATGAACATACAGGAGATTTTAGAGCCTATCAATTTGGAGACGCTTTAGACAAAGTTTCTATGACAGAAAGCATTAGAAATGCACAAATTAACAACGGAATTGAGAATTTTAATTTAACAGAAAATGATTTGGTGGTGGAAGAAACACTTCATAAAAGCCAAATGAGTACTGTGTTAATGATTGATATTAGTCATTCTATGATTCTTTATGGAGAGGATCGAATTACGCCGGCTAAAAAAGTGGCCATGGCTTTGGCAGAATTAATTACAACTCGTTATCCAAAGGATACGCTAGATATTATTGTTTTTGGGAACGATGCTTGGTCTATTAAAATTAAAGATTTACCTTATTTACAAGTAGGCCCGTATCATACGAATACCGTTGCTGGATTGCAATTAGCAATGGATTTATTGCGTAGAAAAAGAAATACTAATAAACAAATTTTTATGATTACAGATGGTAAGCCAAGTTGTTTGCTTTTGCCAGATGGACAATATTATAAAAACAGTAATGGTTTGGACAAATATATTGTAAACAAGTGTTATGCAATGGCGCAACAAGCCAGGAAATTACACATTCCTATTACTACTTTTATGATTGCCCAAGATCCATATTTAATGCAATTTGTAAAAGCGTTTACACAAGCAAATCAAGGAAAAGCATTTTATACAGGATTAAAAGGTTTGGGAGAAATGATTTTTGAAGATTATGAAACAAATAGAAAAAAACGAATTAAAGGATAAATGAGAATACAAGATATAAAAACATTAGGAGAATTAAAAGAGGCAGGATATAAATCTAAATCGATTAAAGATGAGTTAAGAGAAAACCTTATTCGTAAAATAATGAGTAAAGAGACTGTTTTTAAAGGGGTTCACGGTTATGAGAATACTGTAATTCCAGAATTGGAGAGAGCAATTTTAAGTAAGCATAATATTAATTTATTAGGTTTAAGAGGGCAAGCAAAAACACGTTTAGCAAGATTGATGGTGAATTTATTAGATGAATATATTCCTGTCGTGGAAGGTTCTGAAATTAATGATGATCCGATGAACCCTATTTCTAGATATGCAATAGAAAGCATTAAAGAAAAAGGGGGTGGAACACCAATCTATTGGATGCATAGAGATGATCGTTTTGCAGAAAAATTAGCAACGCCGGATGTTACTGTTGCAGATATTATCGGAGATGTAGATCCAATAAAAGCAGCTAACTTAAAACTAAGTTATGCAGACGATAGAGTTATTCATTATGGAATGATTCCAAGAGCAAATAGATGTATTTTTGTGATTAATGAATTACCAGATTTACAAGCCAGAATTCAGGTAGCATTGTTTAATATTTTACAGGAAGGTGATATTCAAATTAGAGGATTTAAATTACGCTTGCCATTAGATATGCAATTTTTATTTACTGCAAATCCTGAAGATTATACAAACAGAGGAAGTATTGTAACTCCCTTAAAAGATAGGATTGGCTCACAAATTTTAACCCATTATCCGGAAGATATAGAGACGGCAAAAACAATTACGCAACAAGAGGCAAATAAAACGATTTCTCAAAAGGAATTTATTCAAGTTCCAGAACTAGCAAAAGATTTGTTAGAACAAATAGTGTTTGAGGCTAGAGAGAGCGAATATATTGATGCAAAAAGTGGGGTAAGTGCGCGTTTAAGTATTACCGCTTTCGAAAACTTATTAAGCACAGCAGAAAGAAGGGCTTTAATTTCGGGTGATGAAAAAACAATGATTCGTTTAAGTGATTTTGATGGAATAATTCCTGCTATTACTGGTAAGGTAGAATTGGTGTATGAAGGAGAGCAAGAAGGAGCACAAGTAGTCGCCGAAACCTTGATTAAAAACGCTATTAAAACATTATTTCCAACGTATTTCCCTGAGATTAAAAAGTTAGAAAAGCAAGAATCAGAAACTCCTTATGATGATATTATTTCTTGGTTTTTTAATGCTGATGAAGATTTCGAATTGTTAGATGAATTTACAGAATTACAATATAAAAATGAGTTAAATAAGGTGACTCCTTTAGATGATTTTCTAGTAAAACACCAACCTAAAATGAATACTGACGATGCCTATTTTGTAAAAGAATTTATTCTTTGGGCGTTAGTAGAATTTAAAAAACTAAGTAAACATAGATTTGCAGAAGGTACTCAATTTAAAGACCCTTATGGTAATTTTATAAGTGGATTATAGATAATTAACAATTTCCAATAGATTTAATATTCTTATTACACAACCGAATTATTTTCATAATTCGGTTTTTTCATGCAGTTTTTCTTATTACTTGATTCATAGGATATATAATCACGAAATAAGAAATTGATACCTCAGGAGAATAAGGCGCCAATACGATTAGTTAAAATTGGTATTGTACTTTTTTCGGAACAAGAAATAAAAAAAAACAAAAAAGAATACAGAAGCAGCTTACTAACGCATAATTTTATTTGGAAAAACAACCACACTTTCGTGCCCGTTTTCTCCAACTGCAGCAACTCCAAAAAAGAAATTATCAATTACAATTCCTTCTAAAGTAAATTCGGTAGTTTCTACATACCTAGAATTGTCCCAAGTAGGCGAAGTAGTATCTCTCCAATAAATTTTATAACCTTTAGCGCCATCAACTTTATTCCACTTTAATTTCGCTGAAGCTTTTACAATTCCTCCAATTGCAACCTCTTTAGGACTTGGCGGAGCAGAAGCTAAACTTGCCATTGTTATTGAGTTCACGGTAGTCAACTTTTTAGCATATTCAAAATTTACATGCTCAAAAGTATCTCCATAGTTAATTCCATTTTCAGTTCTAATATCTTGATGCTGCTGTGTGTAATTTTCATGAGCTTCCATAATTCTAATCCCTGGAAAACCTAAATCATTAAAAGGTCTATGATGTCCTCCTCGTCCAAATCTATCCAATCTATAGATCATCATCGGATTCATTTCTGGCATATACGTTTTTGTCATTTTATGGGTATATCTTGCTAATTGACGAGAAATTCCATCAACTTCACCACCATAAAAACGGCGCATTTTTCTTTGTTTTTCTGTTTCATTTGCAGGAACAGGTTCAGAAAAAATTCTAAATGCACGATTATCTATAACACCATCTACGCCAGTTATATTTCCAATCATATCATTATTTAAAATTCCGATAATTTCCCAACCTTTATCTTTTGCATATTTTGCTAATCCTGCTCCACCAAAAAGACCTTGTTCTTCGCCAGAAAGGCCGACATAGATAATACTACTTTCAAATTTATATTTGCTTAAAACTCTAGCAGCTTCGATAGTTCCAGCCATTCCTGAGGCGTTATCATTTGCACCCGGAGCATTTGTTGTGAAATCCATAGTGTCACTTGCGCGAGAATCAATATCTCCACTCATAATAATATATCTATTTGGGTATTTTGTTCCTTTTTGAATTGCTATAACATTAACTATCCATGCATCATGTGGTACTCTTCTATTATCTTTTTTGGTAACAAAATCTTTTTGATACGACACATCAATGCAAGTATCGCAACTTTTAGAAATAGTTTCGAATTCAGACTTTATCCAACGTCTTGCAGCACCAATTCCATGGGTAGTAGAGATGGTGTCAGAAAATGTATTTCTAGTGCCGAATTCAGTTAGCATTTTTATATCTGCTTTAATTCTATCAGCGGAAACAGCACTTATAATGTCATAAATTTTAGCGTCAGTTTGTGCAGAAATAGAGATTGTTATAAACAAGATTAGGAGTGTAAAATTTTTCATGTTTTTATTTTTTGTAATATCAAAAAGAAGTTTAAACTTAAATAGATTTTTTCTTTAAAATAGCTACTTATGCATTTAGTTTGAATAGATTAGAGATACAGACTTTTAAAAACAAAAATACCATTTCATTTTTATTGAAATGGTATTTAAAATAGGATTTTATTTATTTTTTGTCTAGTTTTTTGGTTTGTTTAAAACCTATTAATAAAGCACCACCAGCACACAAAAAGATAGAGGCAGCGTAGAAAACACCCGAATCTATAGCATTTTGTGGTCTGTTCTCCCAAGAACCATTATAGCCAAAGTTATAACTTAATAAGGTTCCTAAAAGGATTCCAACTCCAATTCCCATTGCTAATAAACCAAGGTTTAGAATTAATACTTTCCAAAATGGAGCTGCATTTCTTACAGAACCTTTCATAAATATACTTGCATCTACTCCTTTCTCTATTAATGCTAAACGTTCTTTATTTCTTGTTGAAAAGTACAAATAGAATACTCCAAAGATGCTTCCAAAGATTACTGCCAAAACTGCTACTTCCATAATTTGTTATTTTAAAGATTAAATGATTAATTTTATTGTGTTTGTAGCTTTGACGATCACATTATATTAAAGGTTACAGAAAAAATAATTTTTTTTTTAATAAAAAGTGTAACCTATGTATATAAGATCTCGTCAAATATAAAAATGACTCACAAAAACGACCAAATATATATTGATAAAGTCATCAAAGGAGATATAAATGCTTTTGCATATCTTGTTGATGCCTATAAGAACATGGTGTTTAGTTTGGCTTTTAAAATGACAAAGAATAGGGAAGAAGCAGAAGAAGTTAGTCAAGATACTTTTATAAAAGCGTATAAAAATATAAATAAATTTAAAGGAGATTCAAAGTTTTCTACTTGGTTGTATCGAATTACTTATCATGGAAGCCTAGACAATATTAAAAAAAATAAAAAGAATAAGAACACCCTTGAAATTAATGATATTACGTTCAATCAAATAAAATCTGTTGAAAATATTTTAGAAGGAATAGAAAGAAAAGAACGAGCGAAAATCATGAACGATTGCTTATTGCAATTGCAAGAAAAGGAACGTTCTTTAATTTGGATGTTTTATTATGATGAGCTAAGTTTGAGGGAAATTATAGAAATAACGGAAATATCTGAAGCTAATTTAAAAGTAAAATTACATAGAGCAAGAAAAAAATTATTAGCGATTGTAGAAAAAAATGTAGAACCAGAATTAATTAATCATTATGGAAGAAATTAAAAATAATAATGAATTAGATGCTTTTGCAAAAAAGTATGTGAAAGAAATAAAATTGGAAAGTCCGTCAAAAGATTTTACAACTTCCTTAATGAGTAAAATCGTGTCGGAACATCAGATAAAAAATGTTTTTACTGCAAAAGCATTAATTTCAAAAAAAGGATGGTTTGTTATTTTCTTATTTGTTTTGGTAGTGATTTTTATTCCTTTTGAATCTCAAGAAAAAAGTTTGGTAAGTTTTTCTAATATAGATTTTTCGTTCTTTAACAAAATACAAATACCTAATTTTTCAATTTCTAATGCCGTTTTATGCGCAATCCTTTTTTTTGGTTTAATGTTTATGGCGCAAGTTGTTTTCTTGAAAAATCATTTTAATAAGCGATTTGAATAATTTACTTAAAAGTAATTAAGGTATTTTTTTATGTATCAGTTTTTAATCTAATGCTTTTGTTAAAGGGGATTTTTAATTGATACAAAATATCTTGATCTTTATTTCCATCTAATAAATCCAATCCAAACTTTACTTTTTTAGGATCATCATACGTTAATGTCCCAAACATTCGATCCCAAATAGAAAAGATATTTCCAAAGTTAGAATCTGTCCAAGGCAATTCAAAATGATGATGGAATTTATGCATATTTGGCGTTACAAAAACAAAACTTATAATTTTATCAAGTGTCTTTGGTAGGTAAATATTTGCATGTGTAAAATATCCAAAAAAGACAGTCGTTATTCTATAAAAAAGATAATATGCTAAAGGAATTCCGAAAATTATAATAACAATTAATGCAAAAATTTCTCTAAAAGCATAATCTCCTGGATGATGTCTTGTCGCGCTTGTTGCATCTACAGTTGTATCTGAGTGATGTACCATGTGAAAGCGCCACATAAAAGGTACTTTATGTAATAAATAATGCACTAGATATTGTGCTGAAAAATCTAAGGCGGCAATGGCAATTAGGAGTTCTACCCAAATTGGTAAATCAACCATATTTAAAATACCAAATTGATTTGTAGACAGCCAAATAAAAACACCTACAGATAGAATTCCAAAAATTAAATTCAGACCCACATCCATTGCTAAAAAAACCATGTTCACTGCTGCGTGCTTTAATTTTTTATAATCAAATTTTACTAAGGGAATTATTAATTCTAAAATCCAATTTGTAGAAATACAGATAAAAATCCACATTAATTTTTGCCAAGAAGGCATTGTTTCAAAGAAGTTTAAAAAGCTATCCATTTTTAAAATTTAAATTAAAGAATGTAATATACAGAATTTTTAATTTAAGCTTTCAAAGATGAAACTAAAATTCTAAATACAGAATATGATTAGGATTTGAATGTGTTTCTGAAATTTTAAAATCATGGTTTCCAACTCTCATAAATCCCATTTTTTGGTAAAAATTGATGGCTCTTTTATTTTCAATCCAAACGGCCAACCAAATTCCTTTTTGATTGTTTTGTTTTGTGATTTCTATGTTAAAATCGAATAATTTTTTTCCTAAATTCAATCCGTAGAATTCTTCTAGTAGATAAAGTCTACTCATTAGTGCAACATTTCTGTCAGAAATATTTTCGTTTTTTGAGTTTAAAACTATTTTAGAATATCCAGCAATTTTATTATTATGATATATTAAAAAATATTGATTTTTTATATTTTCTAACTCTTTGATAAAGTTTTCTTCACTAAAGTTTAAACTCGTATAAGTGTGGACATCTTCTTTTGACGCTGAATGACCGTGAGCAGGTAAAAAAGATTGCCTGCTAATTTTTGATAAAAGTTGAACATCCTTAATTGTGGCTTTTATTATTTGAGGCAATTTTGTGTTTTTTAATTATAGTAAGAGACTAGATGATTAATACCAGCGTTTCTTATTCTTTTTAGAAGCTTCAGATTTTCTCCCTTTTTTATTCTTACTAACGGTATTTGGTTGTAATTTTTTGTGTTTTGGTTTGTTGATGATATATGGATGATCAACAATAACTTTAATTGTTTTTTCAATTAAAGCTTCAATCGTTTTGATGTAGGCATTTTCATCAGGAGAACAAAAAGAGAATGCAATTCCAGATTTACCAGCTCTACCAGTTCTACCAATTCTGTGAACATACGTTTCAGGTACATTAGAGATGTCAAAGTTAATAATTGCGTCTACATTTGTAATATCAATTCCACGCGCAGCGACATCCGTAGCAATTAAAATATTCGCTTTTTTATTTTTAAAATCTTCAATAGCTTTATTTCTGATTGCTTGCGACTTATCTCCATGAATGCTTGTTACCTTATAATCATTTTTAAGTAACGATTCTTCTAATTTATCAACACCAATTTTTGTGCGTCTAAAAATGATGATTTTTCCATTGATGGTGTTTCTCAATAAATGTAAACACAAATCTGTTTTGTTCTTTTTTGGAAGATAATATAATAACTGCCCAATATTTTTTGCTGTAGTTTCTTCTGGGTTTATTTCAACTTTAACAGGTTTGTACAGCATTATTTTTGCTAACTCATCTATTTTTTCTGGAATTGTAGCTGAGAAAAGTAAGGTTTGTTTTTTCTTAGGACATAAACGTTCTATTTTTTTTACGTCGTTTATAAAACCCATATCCAACATTAAATCAGCTTCATCTAATACAAATATTTCAATAGCACTTAAATCTATAAAACCTTGTAAATAAAGGTCAATTAACCTTCCAGGAGTGGCAATTAAAATATCTACACCATGTGCTAAAATCTCTTTTTGAGGTTCTAGAGAAACACCACCAAAAACCGCTGCGGTTGTTAAATTTGTGTATTTGCTATAGGTTTTAAAGTTTTCTAAAATTTGTATTGCTAACTCACGAGTAGGAGTAACAATCAATGATTTTATCTCTTTACCTTCTTCATCTTTTAAACCTTGTTTATCAAACAACATTTGAATAATTGGCAACGCAAAAGCAGCTGTTTTCCCTGTACCCGTTTGTGCAGAAACAACTACGTTCTTTTTTGCTAGAACTAAAGGAATTGCTTTCTCTTGTACTAACGTTGGTGTATGATATCTTTCTTCAGCAACTGCTTTTAAGATAGATTTATGGAAAGGAAATTCAGAAAACTGCATTGAATATTTTTAATGCAAAGGTAGTTTAAAAGCAACTATGGTTTTTGATGAAATACGTATTTAAAAATAAGACTTTATTATTAATGTATCTTCTTTTATCTTTTTACTTTTTCCGTTTGATTAGATAATATTTTTGATAATTTATAAGCTTGAACCTTTGGTTTTTAGCTTTTTATTTTTACCATCAGCATCTAAATCTCTATTATGTTTTATTGCGAATCTAAAATAGATTCTCAAATTCATGTCGGAAGCGCTCTATATCAGCCTTCAATATTAATGAAAATCCATGATTTCTCTTTACTATTTTAAAAACAGCTATTTTTTCGGGTATACCGTATTAATTGCTAAAGAATATAATTAGCTAATAAGGAAGAAACTATATTTTTTAGGTAAAATAAATAGCTTTTATGTATTACTTTTTCTTTTCAATTAAATCATTGATTGCATCCCAAAGTAAAATCCTTTTATTTAAAGATTCTTTTGCAACTGCCAATACTTCATTCCATTTTTGGTTATCATTTCCACATAGTTCAGAAATCATTTCAAGTGAAAGAGGTCCGTGTTCATCTCCGTCAAGTTCTATATGACGCTCTAGATAATAGGTGAGTTTGTTGTAAAATTTGTTTTCCGAATCCGAATTTTTGAGAATTTCTATAAACATATCAGGAATAATGTCTTCTCGTCCAAATGTAAATGCAGAAGCAACAAGGTGCGGTTTGTTTGTTTCGATAATTGAAAATGTATATTTTACAAAATCAGCTACTTTTTTGTTTATATTAATTTCATTTAATGAGTTTTCAACTGAATTTCCTGCGACTATAAGTTTTATAAAGTCATTAATTTCATTTGTATTTGCACTTACCTGCGACATAGCATCCAAATACATTTCAAAGTGACTTTTTGGATCTCCTATTTCATTAAGATCACTTTCTTCTCCATGAACGATTTCATTTATAAATCTGGAGAGTTTTGCGTTTTTTGAGGGTGTCCATGGTGTTTGAACATTCGTAAGGTGTATTTGAAGACTTTTTAAGAGAGACATAAAATCCCAAACAGAAAATATATGATTCTCCATAAAAATTTTAACGTCACCTAACGTTTTTAAATTTTCATACAGTTTATGATTCTGCAATTGAGTTCTTAATTCAGAAATCTCATTTTCTATGTATTCTACCTTATTTATAGTGTTTACTGCTTGCATATAATTATTATTAAAACGTTTAATTTTTCATATAATACGTTAAACAAACTTAATTGTTTTTTTTGTGAATTCAATCAAAAAAGCCTCCTTGTTTTCACAAAGAGGCTTGAATATTTAAGGCAACTAAGTTGTTATTTAATTAGCTCGTAACTTCTTTTAATAAAGTTTGTTAGCTCCTCACCATGTAATAAGTTTTGAGATAGTTTTGCTAAATCAAAAGCCTGAGAAATTAAATGTTTCTGAGCTGCTTCGTCTTTATTATTTAAGATGTCAGAAACTAATGGACTATTCGTATTTACTACTAAATTGTACATATCTGGGAAATTACCCATTCCCATCATTCCGCCACCACCAGAAGCTTGCATTTCTTTCATTCTACGCATAAATTCTGGAACTGTAATTAAAAAAGGAGATGCAGCAGAATCCATCGCCTCTAATTGAACTGTATACGTTTCTTTTGGAACAGCAGCTTCAATAATCGGCTTTAAAGTTTCTTTTTCATCATCAGATAATTTAGAAATTACGGCATCATCTTTCTTTATTAAATTATCAATAAAATCAGAATCTACTCTTGTAAACTTCACTTTCTCTCCAGAACCTTCTAATTTCTGCATTAGGTGAGAAATAATAGGAGAATCTAAGACAACAACTTCATATCCTTTTGCTGTTGCATCTTCAATATAACTGTGCTGTGCCTCTTTGTTAGAAGTATATAAAATAACATGATTTCCTTCTTTATCAGTTTGAGTATCTTTTGTTTTTTCAATCAATTCATCAAACGTAAAATAAGAATTTGATACTGTTGGGTATAAAGCAAACTTCTTAGCTTTATCAAAGAATTTATCTTCAGACAACATTCCGTATTCAATAATTACTTTAATATCGTTCCATTTCTGCTCGAAATCTGCCCTGTCTTTTTTGAATAAAGAAACTAATTTATCACCTACTTTTTTCGTGATGTAACCAGCTATTTTCTTTACTGCTCCATCAGCTTGCAAATAAGAACGAGAAACATTTAAAGGAATGTCTGGAGAATCAATTACAC
Source organism: uncultured Acidimicrobiia bacterium (assembly GCA_964195455.1). Classification (GTDB taxonomy): domain Bacteria; phylum Bacteroidota; class Bacteroidia; order Flavobacteriales; family Flavobacteriaceae; genus Polaribacter. The sequence goes on along the minus strand of CAXMOR010000060.1, from coordinate 39,860 downwards.
CTTTTAACATTTGTAAAAAGTCTGGTACAATTCCTTCTACATTGTCAGTTACATACACTTGATTTTGATACAATTGTATCTTATCTTTTTGCATATCCATGCTTTGAGATAACTTTGGAAAGAATAAAATTCCAGTTAAATTAAAAGGATAATCAACATTTAAATGAATGTGAAACAATGATTCTTCAAATTGTGTTGGATACAATTCTCTATAAAAATTATTATAATCCTCATCATTTAAATCTGCAGGCGCTTTAGTCCAAGCAGGGGTTGTATTATTGATGACATTATCAACCTCAATTTGTTTATGAGGTTCTGTCGTTTCTTTTCCTTCTTTATCCGTAGTTGTTTGCGGAGTAAAATCAGGATCGTTAACTTTCTTCGTTCCAAATTTAATTGGCACTTGGTTAAAACGATTGTATTTACTCAATAAACCTTTAATTTTATCTTCTTTTAAAAATTCTAAAGAATCTTCTGCAATATGTAAAACGATTTCTGTTCCTCTGTCAGATTTGTCGTGCTCAACTAAAGTATATTCAGGAGAACCATCACAATTCCAATGTGCAGCAGGTGCATCTTTAAAAGATTTTGTAAAGATATCTACTTGATCAGCAACCATAAAAGCAGAGTAAAAACCAAGACCGAAATGACCAATTACTCCAGTTTCGTTTTTATCGTCTTTATATTTTTCTAAAAATTCTTCAGCACCAGAAAATGCAATTTGGTTGATGTATTTTTCAACTTCATCTGCAGTCATACCTAAGCCTTTATCTTTGATAGTTAAAGTTTTAGCCGCTTCATCAATACTAATTTCAATTTTAGCATCTCCCAACTCTGTTTTTGCTTCACCAATAGAAATAAGGTGTTTTAGTTTGGTTGTTGCATCTGTTCCGTTAGAAATAAGTTCACGTAAAAAGATTTCGTGATCAGAATATAAAAATTTTTTAATCAGTGGAAAAATGTTTTCTACTGATACATTGATATTTCCTTTTGCCATTGTATGTATATTTTATTTGACTTTATTATTATGATACATCCATAGTCAAAAAAAATACCAAACATTTTATTATGACAAGATGGCACAAATTATTTGCACAATTATTTTTTAACTATTTTTATAATCTAGCAATTTAGTTTTATGATAGATTTGGAGTATGATTATGTAATTGTAGGAAGCGGTTTTGGAGGTTCTGTGAGTGCTCTGCGTTTATCTGAAAAAGGGTATAAAATTTTAGTCATTGAAAAAGGAAAATGGTTTGGAGAAAAAGATTTTCCAAAAACAAATTGGAATCTAAAAAAATGGATGTGGTTTCCTAAATTTGGTTTCCATGGTATTTTTAAGATGACATTTTTAAACCATGTTACTGTGCTCTCAGGCGTCGGAGTAGGAGGAGGTTCTTTAACGTATGCAAATACATTACCAATTCCTAAAGATGATTTTTTTAAAACAGGTAGTTGGGCAAGTTTAAATTCTTGGCAAGACATATTAAATCCTTTCTATAAAACAGCTTATAAAATGTTAGGGGCTGAGGTAAATCCCAAATTGCATGACGCTGACATACTTATCAAAGAGATTGCAAAAGACTTGGGGAAAGAAAAAGATTTTGAAGCTGCAAAAGTGGCGGTTTTTTTTGGCGAACCAGGCAAAACAGTTAAGGATCCATATTTTAATGGCAAAGGTCCCGATAGAAAAGGATGCATTCACTGCGGCGCTTGTATGACAGGTTGCAGGTATAATGCAAAAAACACATTAGATAAAAATTACTTGTATTTAGCACAACAATTAGGCGTTAAAATAATTGCAGAAAAAGAAGTTTTTAATGTTGAAGCTATGGATGGAAGTGATCCTTCAAAAGGGTATCAAGTATCTTATAAATCTAGTATTGGTAGAAAAAAGAAAGAAATTGTAAGAACGAAAGGTGTCATTTTTTCAGGGGGAGTTATGGGTACGATTCCTTTATTGTTAAAGTTAAAAGAAACGTCTTTACCAAATTTATCAAACTTTGTTGGAAAAGATATTAGAACTAATAATGAATCTTTGTTATCTATTACATCTGCAAAGGATGAGGATAAAGACTACTCTAAGGGAATTTCAATTGGTTCTATCTTGCATACAGATAAGAATACACATATAGAACCTGTTAGGTATGCAAAAGGATCTAGTTTTTTTAAATTGATGACAGTGCCCACTGTGAAAGGAAAATACGGGATATTTAGAGTTTTAGGGGTTTTAGGGGTCTTAATGATCAAACCTTTTTATATTTTAAAAACCTTTTTTACTAGAAAATACGCAGAGAAAACAGCAGTTCTTTTGTTTATGCAAACTATAGATAGCACCTTGCAAATAAAAAGAGGAAGATTTACGAAAATGAGAACAGTCGCTAAAAACGGAGAAAAACCAAATGCATTTATTCCTGAGGCAATTACTTTTGGAAAAAAAGTTGGAGAAAAAATAAAAGGAATTCCTTATTCAAGTTTTACAGATGTTCTATTAGGAACAACAACTACAGCTCATATCTTAGGGGGTTCTGTTATGGGGTGTGACATTAAATCAGGTGTAATAGATAAATATTGTAATGTTTTTGGATATAAAAATATGATGGTTTGTGATGGCTCTATGATCTCTGCAAATCCGGGAGTGAATCCCTCTTTAACCATTACGGCAGTTACGGAATACGCAATGTCTAAAATTCCGAATAAAGAATTAAATATCTCTTAATATTCCTATTTTATTTTTATTATTAATTTAATTAGTTTTTGTGATAATTTGTCATTTTGTAAACATCTAAATTTATTACCTATTTTAGCTTATTGTAAACAAACAAATAACTAAAAATAGTAATATATGTACAATTCTAAAATAACCGGTCTTGGCTATTATGTTCCAGAGAATGTTGTTACCAATAACGATTTAAAGGAATTTATGGAAACTTCAGACGAATGGATTCAAGAAAGAACGGGAATTAAAGAAAGACGTTGGATTGACCCTAAATCGGGAGATACTACAGCGGTTATGGGTGCAAAAGCATCTAGAATAGCCATTGAAAGAGCTGGTCTAACGAAAGATGATATCGATTTTATTGTGTTTGCAACTTTAAGTCCAGATATGTATTTTCCTGGTGGTGGTGTGCAAGTGCAAGATATGTTAGATATGCCCACAATAGGAGCTTTAGATGTGCGTAATCAATGTTCTGGTTTTATTTATGCCTTGTCTGTTGCAGACCAGTTTATAAAAACAGGAATGTATAAAAATATTTTGGTAATTGGTTCAGAAAATCATTCTGGAGGTTTAGAAAAATCGACAAGAGGTAGAGGTGTTACTGTTATTTTTGGTGATGGAGCAGGAGCTGCAGTTTTATCAAGGTGTGAAGAAAAAGAAAAGGGAAAAGGCATTTTATCTTCTCATTTACATTCTGAAGGAAAACATGCAAAAGAGCTCGTATTAGAAGGTCCTTCAACACAAAGATGGGTCCCAGAAATTTTAGAAAATAATGATCCCGATGATATTTCTTATTTTCCTTATATGAATGGTCCGTTTGTTTTTAAACATGCCGTTACACGTTTTTCTGAAGCAATTGTAGAAGGTTTAGCTGCGAACAATTTAGAGAAAGAAGATATAGATATGTTAATTCCTCATCAAGCGAATCTTCGTATTGCACAATTCATTCAAAAGAAATTTAGATTAACAGATGATAAGGTGCATAATAATATTATGAAATACGGAAACACAACTGCTGCTTCTGTGATTATTGCCTTAACTGAGGCTTGGGAGCAAGGTAAAATAAAAGACAATGATTTAGTTGTTTTAGCTGCTTTTGGTAGTGGATTTACTTGGGGTTCGGTAATTATACGCTGGTAAAAAATAGTTCTTGGTTTTTCTGGTTTAGTCATTTTTATTGTAAAGAATATTTAAAAAGGTGGTACATTTTGTAGCATCTTTTTAAATATTCTTGTAGAATGTCTATTTATTATTGACTTTACTTATTGCTTAAATTCAATAATAGTTTAATTTTGTGTGCAACATGAAACACTCTTTAGAAGAATTAAAATCGGGGCAACTAATTGGTTGCAAATCATTAAAATTAGCTTGTGGTTTAAATAAATTTCCTGAAGAAATATTATCTCTTGCGGATACTTTAGAATACTTAGATTTATCAGACAATCTATTAACTGAATTACCTAACAGTTTCTCGCAGCTTAAAAATTTAAAAGTACTATTTTTTCAAAAAAACAATTTTTCCGAGTTTCCTATTATTCTAGCCAAGCTGCCTGTTTTGAGTATGATTGGTTTTAAAGCCAACCAGATTCATACCGTTCCAGAAAATGCATTTCCTCCGATGTTAAAGTGGTTGATTTTAACGGATAATAAAATAAAAAAAATACCTAAAAGTATTGGAGATTGTTTATTGCTTCAAAAACTTCCATTAGCAGGTAACTTGATTGAAGAATTACCTATTGAAATGACAAACTGTGTCAACTTAGAACTTCTAAGAATCTCGGCGAACAAATTAAAATCTATACCTAAATGGTTATTCGAATTACCTAAACTTTCTTGGGTTGCATTTGGAGGGAATTCTTTTACTCTTCGAAAGGAATCAAACCATGATTTTGAAGAGTTTCATTGGAATGACTTTGCAATTAAAGAGCTATTAGGAGAAGGTGCCTCTGGTATGATTTCTAAAGCAAGTTGGATTTCTAAAAAGGAAGACGTAGCAGTCAAGATTTTTAAAGGTTATGTAACAAGTGATGGGTTCCCAGAAGATGAAATGGCAGTTTCTCTCGCAGCAGGCCTACATAAAAACCTAATTCCAGTTTTAGGGAAAATTAAAGAACATCCTGAAAAGAAAATTGGTTTGGTAATGAAATTAATATCTTCTGTCTATATTAGTTTAGGGAATCCTCCAAGTTTGGAAACCTGTACCCGAGATATATTTGATGAGCAATTAGTTTTTAGCGGAGAGGATTTAATGAAGATTGCAAAAAGTATTGCTTCAGTTTCTTCACTGTTGCATAGTAAAGGAATTAATCATGGAGACCTTTATGCACACAATATATTGATAAGTAAAAATGCAGAGTGCCTTTTAGGTGATTTTGGTGCGGCTTCTTTTTACGATTTAAATTCAGCGCTAGCTCATAATATTGAGCGTGTTGAAGTGAGAGCTTTTGGGGGGTTGTTAGAAGATGTATTTAGTTTCGTAAGTGAAAGTGAACTAGATAATCAAGTTCGAATTAAATGGCAGAAATTAATCACTGATTGTACAATGTCAGATGTTAAATTTCGCCCTAGTTTTTCTGAAGTTTTAGATTTGTTACATAAATTTTAAAGTAATTATTAACGGTTAACCATTTCTTGATTTTATAATTATTGGTCATTTTTTTTGCTCTTAGAGCAAAAAGAAAAGTCAATATTAAATTGGTTTTTTGGTGTTCTGTTGTGTTATATTCATAATATTTTTATTAAAACTTTAGAGTATGTTAAGTAAGATGCTCTAGTAATAATACCTTTTTAAATATTATAGTTGTTTTTAATTTTGTGATGTTCTGCTTTATAAAACATAGATTTTACTTTAGAATTAGCAGATAATATTACTTGCATATAAATGTAAAGTATTGTTAAATTTTTATCATAGTTAAAATTTTTGTTCATATTTTCAGTACTTTCGTTAAACAAATTATCTAAGAGCAATGAAATCAAACACCTTTAAGTTTTTTCTACTTATCATTATATTTACGCTGAGTGCAAATGCTCAAAAATTTAGTGGCAAGGCGACTTATATTTCTAAATCAAAAATGGAACTTGGTAATTGGGGAGCAAAATTAAGCGAAGCTCGTAAAAAACAAGTAGCAGCGCGTCTTAAGAATAGATTAGAAAAAACGTACGTATTAAGTTTCAATAGCCAGGAATCTGTTTTTTTAGAAGAAGAAAAAATTGATGCAATATCTGGTGCAACAGATTCTTGGGGGGGGTATTTTTCAAGAGGAGACCATTACAAAAATATTAAAGAAAATACATTAGTGCAAAGCCAAGAATTCTATGGCAAACGTTTTTTGGTAAAAGATAAATTATATCGTTTATCCTGGAGTATGGGGACAGAAACTAAAAAAATAGGACAGTATACCTGTTATAGAGCAAAAGCTTTTGTGCCATCTTCAGAATTAAATTGGTATAATTTTTCTTGGAGTGATTTAAGTTCCAGTGCAGATAAAGATGCTACTGACGAAGATCAAGAAGAGAAACTTACTGTTGTAGAGGCGTGGTATACACCTCAAATTCCTGTGAGCCAAGGACCTGCTGAGTTTTGGGGTTTACCGGGTTTAATTTTAGAAGTAAGCTTAGATAATACAACATTGTTATGCACTGAGATTGTAATTAGTCAAGATGAAAGTGCTGAAATAGTAGCTCCAAAGAAAGGAACAGAAATTACAAAAAAAGACTATACTTTGACTGTTCGCGAGAAAATGGTTGAAATGAGAAATAATAGAATGGGAAGAAGAGGTTAATCTCTAATTTTTTTTTGATAACCATTTATTGTTTTGGAAGTGGTACAGAATTCTTCTATTTATTTAACACCACCCGGATCGGTTAGAAAATAGTACTCATTATTAAATAACTTACTTTTTATATGAGAATTATAGAATCAACGAAGTAATTAATAGAATGATCAAGCCTTAAATGAATTTTATTGGCGCTAAAGATTCCATATTAATTATTTCTTGTTTTTTTCTGAGAGATACAAATCTTTATATTATGTTGCCAAAAGCAACATTCATTAACTTATTATAAACACATGAAAAATATAACATTAGTTCTTGGTGCATCAACAAATCCCAACAGATATTCTAACATAGCAATTAAAAGGTTGATAGATAAAGAACTACCAACTTTAGCTCTGGGATTAAAAAAAGGAAAAGTTTTAAATGTTATTATTGAAGATGAAAAGCAAGATTATAAGAATATAGATACAGTTACTTTATACCTCAACCCTACTAGGCAAGAGGAGTATTATAATTACATAATCAGTTTAAAACCAAAAAGAGTGATTTTTAATCCTGGAACAGAAAACGTAGAGTTTATAAAACTGTTGCAAGAAAATAATATTGAAGCCGAAGTGGCATGTACTTTAGTTTTGTTGTCAACAAATCAGTACTAAAAAATAGATGAATTAGATTAAAGCAGTATTTAAACTTTAGAATATCAATGTAAAGCAGAATGTTAAAAAACGTTTATTTTATAAACGCCTATTCTCTTTAAATTTTAAAAACTTTACCTGGTTCTGCTAGATCAGTGTTTTTGAAAATTTCCTTTGCTTCTTTTTGGAACAAAGAAATATCTTTATATCTTCCCGAATAATGACCAATAACTAGTTGACCAACTTTGGCATCTTTAGCAATTTGAGCAGCTTGTTTAGAAGTGGCATGTTTTGTTTTTTTTGCTAAATCTTCTCTATCAGATAAAAAAGTAGCTTCATGATATAACAAATCAACATTTTTAATAATAGGAATAATGTCTGGTTTGTATTTTGTATCACTACAAAAAGCAAAACTTAAATTTTTATTTGATGGCAACGTTAATTCAGAATTTGGTATAATTTCGCCAGAGGATAAAAGAATATCTTTGCCAGCTTTAATATTTAAGTAATCAGCTTTATCAATTTCTTCATAATTACTTATGTTTTGAATGTGTAATTTTCTGGATTTTTCTTTTTCTGTAAATAAATACCCATTGGTGTAGACTCTATGATTTAAGGGAATTGTTCTTACAGAAACTTTATCATCCTCAAAAATCAGTTCACTTTCTTTGGATTTTAATTCGTGAAAAATTATTGGATATTGAGCATGAGATTGAGAAATTTTTAACTGTAAAAGCGTCACTTCTTTGATGCCTTTTGGTCCATAAATATGCAATGCTTTTTCTCTACTTAGAATGCCATAAGTCGATAGTAAACCAACCAAACCGTAAAAATGGTCTCCATGTAAATGAGAAATAAATATGTGGTTAATTTTCGAGAAACCGACTTTATATTTTCTCATTTGACGTTGAGTTCCTTCACCACAGTCAATTAAAAAATGACTGTTGTTAATTTCTAAATACTGTGAAGTAGGAAATGCATTTGCACGCGGGGTTGCAGAATGACACCCTAAAATAGTTAGGCTTAAACTCATTTAATGACTAAACGTTTAGAAATAATTTTCTTTTTATTTTGTAAGGAGTATATGTACATTCCAGTTTTTAAATTCCCTTTATAAAAAGAAACTAAATTATAACCTGCTTTTGTTTTTAAATTTTCTTTGAAAACAGTTGTACCTAAAATATTTTTCACAATAAATATTACAGGTGAATTATCTATAGATTCAAAAGTAATTTTTGTTGAATTGGAAAACGGATTCGGAGCCGCAGATAGTTTTTCAATTGATTTTCCTTGTGAAAATGTAATTAAAGAAATGGTTAAAGTTAAAATAAAAAATATTTTTTTTATCATCTTTTGGTGCTTTTAGAATCCTAATTCTCTTTCTATTGACTCCATTTCTATAATATCTTCTGCCTCAATTAGTGTGGGGACAATATTGAAATTTTCAGGAAAATCATCAATCTCTATGTTTTTATATATTACAACAAATGATGTGCCATTTTCCTTTTTTTGTTCAGAAATACTTAGAAATAGTAAAAGATCTTCTTTAGAAGTATCCAGCTTATTAGATATTTGTAGTACTAAATTTTCTTTTTTAAATCTTTTTTCTTTTTTTAAAAAGGAGGTATAAAATTTTGAAAACGAATTTTCATCGGAAGAAATAAGTTGGTAGTTTTCTTTTTTTTCTAGGAGCATCAATTTATCTTTTAATTTGTTGTGCCAACAAATAAATAACAGCCATTCTTATAGCGACACCATTTTCAACCTGATTTAGGATGATTGATTCATTCGAATCTGCAACTTCACTGGTAATTTCAACACCTCTATTTATTGGTCCAGGATGCATGATTATAATTTTTTTACCAAGATTGTCTAAAATTTCTTTATTGATTCCAAAAAGTTGTGTGTATTCACGTGTTGAAGGAAAATATTTAATATCCATTCTTTCATGTTGTACACGTAAAACATTGGCCACATCACACCATTCTAATGCTTTTTTAAGATTGGTTTCTACTTCAACGCCTATACTAGTAATGTATTTAGGTATTAAGGTTGTTGGGCCGCAAACTTTAACTTGTGCACCTTGTAATTGCAGTGCAAATATGTTTGATAAGGCAACTCTTGAATGTAAAATATCACCAACAATAACGATCTTTTTTCCTTTTACAGAGCCTAATCGTTCTCTTATAGAATAAGAATCTAATAAAGCTTGTGTTGGGTGTTCGTGAGTTCCATCACCAGCATTTATTATTTTTGCATCTACATGTTTTGACAAGAAAACGCCGGCACCAACATTACCATGCCTCATCACTACAATATCTACTTTCATAGATAAAATATTGTTAACGGTATCTATTAAAGTTTCTCCTTTTTTAACTGATGACTGCCCAGCAGAGAAATTAATTACATCAGCAGAAAGTCGTTTTTCTGCAAGCTCGAAAGAAAGTTTTGTTCTTGTACTATTTTCAAAAAATAAATTAGCAATCGTTATATCTCTTAACGAAGGAACCTTTTTTATTGGTCTATTTATAACTTCTTTAAAATGATCTGCAGTTTTAAAAATTAGATTAATATCATTTGTATTCAGATACTTTATGCCTAATAAATGTTCTACACTTAATTTATCCATACTATGCTTGCTCTATGTAAACTACGTCTTTTTTATTATTCTCTTTCCAAGAAACTAAAACTCGTTCTTCATTAATAGCATCTACTTGTCTACCTCTATAATTAGGTTGAATAGGTAAATGTCTACTAAATCGTCTATCAATTAAAACTAATAACTCAATATTTTCTGGTCTTCCATAAGATTCAATTGCAGTTAATGCAGCTCTTATACTTCTGCCAGAAAACAGCACATCATCAATAATTACCACTTTTTTGTCTTCAATTAAAAAATCGATTTCAGTAGAAGTCGCGGCTAGAGGTGAGTCTCGTCTTCTAAAATCATCCCTGTAAAAAGTAATGTCTAATAGACCTAATTTTAGATCCATAATGTTGTAATGTGTTTTTAACAAATCTGCTAACCTGTTTGCTAAAAAAGACCCTCTTGGTTGAAGGCCTATAAATACTGTATTAGAAAAATCATTATGATTTTCAATTAACTGACAGGCTAATCTGTGAAGAATAATTTCAATATCTTTTGAGTTCAATAAGGTTTTTCGGCTCATAAGAAACATCTCAAATTTAAATAGATATTCATGGAAAATCAAAATTAGGGTAAATAAACGTATGAGCAAAATTTAAGGCTATAAATCAGCAGTTGTTATTTTTTATTTATGTGGCTTTGATCAATGTTTCTTGTTAACTAAATTGTTAAAAAAAAAAAAAGCTTTTTAAAATCTACTTTAAGAGTTGTAGTACTTTTATATTATAATTCAAATACCCAAGTTATGTCTTTAACGAAATTTGAATCCATGTTAAAAACCAACAATGTCTATTTTTTTGATTTAGTTGAGTTTGAGGATATTATTGTCCATTATTTAGATGTTGGTAAACACTCATTAGCAAAAAAAGCGGTGAAGCTTGGTTTAGATCAACACCCACAATCTGTAGATTTAAAACTACTACAAGTAGAGATTTATATTTTTGAAAACCAGATAGATAAGGCTTCTTTTTTGCTTAAAAAAATCGAACATTTAGAACCGAATAATGAGGAAGTTTTTATACAGAAGGCTACCATTAGTTCTAAATCAGGAAATCACAAAGAAGCAATTATTAATTTAGAAAAAGCATTAACTTTTTCAGATGATAAAATAGATGTTTGGTCTTTATTAGGAATGGAATATTTGTATTTAGACAATTTTGAAAATGCCCGTTTAAACTTTGTAAAGTGTTTAGAAGTAGATTATGAAGATTATTCTGCACTTTATAATGTTGTGTATTGTTTTGATATGGAAAAAAAACATGAAGCAGCAATAAGTTACTTGAATAATTATTTAGATATAAATCCCTATTGTGAAGTTGCTTGGCATCAATTAGGAAGACAATATTTTATATTAGAGTTATTTAATGAAGCTTTAACATCTTTTGATTATGCTGTTTTAATTGATGAATCTTTTATTGGTGGTTATTTAGAAAAAGCCAAAACATTAGAAGAGTTAGAACGTTATCAAGAAGCCATTGATAATTACTTAATTACTTTAGAATTGGATGATCCAACAGCATTTGCCTATGTTCGAATAGGAGAGTGTTATGAAAGATTACAAAAATATGAAGCTGCAATTTCTTATTATAAGAAAGCAGTTCATGAAGATCCTTTGTTAGATAGAGGTTGGGTTTTACTTACCAATCTATATTATAATGAAGGCAACTATCAAAAAGCATCTTATTATATTTCTAAAGCATTAAAAATTGATGAAGACAACTCTTTATATTGGAGGAGGTATTCAGAATTAAAAGTAAAACTTCAATTTTTTGAAGAAGCAGTTACAGGTTTTGAAAAATGTTTAGCTTTGAATGACGAGTCTATAGAAGTTTTCATTGCATTAACTGATGTTTTGTCTTTTTTAGGCGAATTTAATGATGCAGTTTTAGTGTTATTTAAAGCTCAGAAAATCCATAAAAATTTAGCAGAAATAGAGTGCAGATTAGCAGGCTTATTTTTTGTTTTAAACAAAGAAAAATATGGGTTTAACCATTTAATAACCGCTTTAAAAATTGATTATGATTCTAATATTCTTTTAAAGGAATTATACCCTATAGTTTACGAAAACGAAAAAGTTCAAAAGCTTTTGAGTGATTATAAAAAAGCGATGGAGTAGCTTGTCCAAGTATTATAAACTTGTTTAGCGAAGCTGCTTGAAGATTAGGTTTTGAATACACTAAATTAGAGTGTAGATTTCTTTTTAAGCAAGTGCAATAAGAGTTTTTATCAAGAATTTCAAGAATCTTTATTTTTGTGTATTATATGTTTTTTGCTTTTTAGAAAATAAAAATATTTTAAATTGTAATAATAGAGCCAAAACCATAAAGGATACGAAGCATATAACTAGCAACGTATTTATTTCAGGTTTAATTGAGGAAACATCTCCTCCGTAAAAAGCTATCTTTCTAAATCCACTTAAAAACTGTGTCGAAGGTATATATTTAGCAGCATTAGCAATTGCATCTGGAAAAGCGAGTGTCGGCCAAGTAAAACCACTTAATATAAAAGCTGGTGTTGAAATTACCATTAATAACTCAGTTGCTTTTAATTGACTAGGAATTGCGATAGAAAACAACATACCAATACACATAGAAGCCAATGTTAAAGTGGTTGCCAAAAGAAACATAGGTAAATTATAGATGTCTACATCAATCTTAAAATAGAAACATAATAAACTTATAAAGAGCCAGATTATTGGAATCATTATAATAAATGGTGTAGATTTAAGTGCGATATGATACAAAGAAGATTTGCTTTTTTTAACAAGAATTCCAAAGTGACCATCTTCAAAATCTCTTGCAAATACTAAAGCCATTGCCAAAAATATTATTTGCTGCATAATGGCAACAAGTAAGCCTGGTAGCATAAAAGTGGTATAGTTTCCAGAAGAATTATAGAGTTTATTGAAATTGATTTTAAAACTTTCATGTCTTACTAAAGCCTTAGTTGGATGAAAACCACTTTTTTTGAGTCCTTCTATTTCGATTCCTACATTTATCGTCATTAAAACTGCTTGAATGTTTTTACTCGCAGTATTTGCGTTTAATATATTAGCCATATTTAAATCAACTCTAATTTCTGGATGTCTTTTCTGTAGAATATCGGCTTCAAAATTAGTAGGTAAGGTAATTACTGCATCAAATTGTTTCACTGGCATTTCATTTAAAATGTTACCAGGTGTATAGCGAACATCACTTATAAGCAATACTTCATTGTCTTCAAAAGCTTCTATGATTTTATCAGACATTGGGCTGTGGTCTTCATCAATAATTACAATAGGTAGGTTTATAACTTTGGCTTGTTTGTAGACATAGCCAAATAGAATTCCGTAAAATATGGGAGCACCAATAAAAATGGCAAGTAAAACACTATTAGAAAATATACGCTTAAATTCTATTCGAAGTAATTTTAAAAAATCTTTCATGCCTTAATTATTTAATAAGAATAGTAGCGTTTAGATAAAATTTTTGTTCAGAAATATCTGAAGTTGGAACAACTTTTAGTTCATAAATAGATTCAGATAACTCATATAATGGTGCAGTACTTGTAATATTGGCATATTGCGCTAATTGATTTATGCTTGCAATTCTTGTAGTGACTTCTTCTTTTGTAAATGGGTTTGTAATTATTAGTGATTTACCAACTTCATATTCATATACTTTAGATTCGGACACTGTAAATCTAAAAAAAACACTGTTTTTTTTATATCCATTAAATAATGAATATCCAGGTGTAAGTAGTTCTCCTTCTTTTAAACTGATGGTTTCAATAGACATGTCTGCAGGTGCAATTACAAATTTTTCATTGGCGGCAGTAAGCACTTCTTGTTTAGCTCCAATAGCTCTTTTTAGTTGACCTTTGGCTTGTTCTAATTTTTCTGTTCTTGCACTTTTATGTACCTCATTTCGTTTTGCTTCTAAAGCAGAAACTTGTGCTTTAGCCATATCACGTTTCATTTTTACTTCATCAAATTGTTGTAAACTAATTAGTGAATCTTTGTACATATTTTGTAATCTATTATAAGATTCTTGAGCAAAATTTAATTGTGCTTTACTAGCATCTATTTTACTGTTTATTTGATTCATTTGGTCTAAAGTAGCTCCATTAGAAGCCATGTTTAATAATCCTTTTGCTGCCGTAATCACACCTTCTGCCTGCATCATTTTAGCATTTATTTCTGGAATATCTAACAAAGCAAGCGTATCTCCTTTTTTCACTATTTCTCCTTCTTTTACATAAATTGTATAAATACGTCCTGCCAGTTTACTACTCACAGAAATAGTCTCAAATTTTACTTTTCCTCTGTTATAGGTTATTTTTTCTTTATTTCCACAAGAACTTAAAGTTAATATTACGAGACTGGTAATAAATATGTTTCTAAATAATTTCATTTTCTTTATTTCTTTAACTTTTATTAGTATTTAAGAATTCCCTTTGCGTAAAGTAAGCTGGTGAATGCTCTTCTTTCGCTGTAAAATGATTTTTGTAACTTAAAATTAGCTTTTTCTAAATCGTTTAATGAGTCTAAAACATCATTTATAGATGCAAGATTATTTTTATATTGTTTATTAACCATATCATAGGTGTCCTTTGTAAGTTCAATTTCTTTTTCAACTATTTTGGTATTTTCTAGAGAAGATTCGTAGGCTAATTCTGCCTGTATAATACTTAGCGAAATCATCTCATTCGCATTTTCTATTTGCTCTCTATATTTTTTGCTTTCAATTTTAGATTTTTTGCTTTTTAATTTTGATTTAAAACCATCAAAAGCATTCCATTTGATGCCAACTCCAACATACCATTTTGGTTCTAATAACGATAAATCATCCTCAATAAATTCATAATGTCCCTTTAAAGCAATCTTTGGAATAAAATTATTTTTTTCCATCTTCGATTTATAGATTATCGCTTTTTCTGCTTCTTCTAGAGCTTTAACTTCATTTCTTTTTTCGCTATTTGATACATCACTTGAAAATGATTGAAGTTTAGGATTTAGTAAGACTAAGTTTTTTCTGTTTTCACCAGTTAGTTGAAAAAGTACTTCAATTAATAAAGATTTATTGTGATTGTATTCTAGCTGTTTAGCTGCTAATTGTTGTTTCGCTAATTCAATTTTTTTGCGATTTATAGGTATTGCTAAACCGTTTTTAATTGCTTTTCTTACATAATATTCTTGCTCGTCTAAGTACTTTTTAGAAGTGTTTAATACACGTCTTGAAGCGTAAACAAGAGCCAGTTTATCATATGTTTCTATTATGTTTAACGCTATTTTATTTTTTTCAGCAATTACAACATAATTTAAGGAAGCTTCTTTGTGTTTGCTAGCTTTTAAAGCATTAGTCGCTTCAAAGCCACTAAAGAGAATCCAATCTAAATCTACAGAAGATTTTAAAATACTTTTATCTTGCAGACTTGGTATATCCGTTAAATTAATATTGTTTGGAAAAGCATCATTAAATGGAATACCAATAGCTTCCTTGATAAGTAGTTTTTGAGTAGCAATTAATAAGTTTTGCGTTTCATCATCAAATGTAATATCATTATCTAACCTAGTAAAACTTGAATTGAAAGAAATTTTAGGAAGAAAAATAGCTTTTGCCAATTTTTGATCAACTTTACTCTGTTCACTATTTAAATTATGAATATTAATACTATGATTTTTTTCTAAACCTTTATTTATTAAATTCTTTAAAACTGAATCTAATTCTTGAGCTGAAAAAAAAGGTGAAAAACCTATAGTAGCTGTCAAAAAGATGCTTAATCTTACCTTATTTACATGCATTAATAATGATTTTAAAGTTGCAGTGCAAAGATATATAGCTTCTATTTATTTTTATTTGACATATATCATAGAATGGTGATGAACTCTAATTTAAAGTCATTTCTTAGAATAGTATTAAGTATTTCTCATGTCACGCCTAAATAAGATGCAACATGACCTAAAGACATGCGATGTTGAATTTTTGGGGATTCTGAGAGCATATAATCATAATGTTCTTTCGTGGTATTAAATTAAATAGCATTCATTTTATGCGCAATTTTTGTAAATAAGTCTATGGGTAATAAGCTAATAAATTCCATTTTATCATATTTGTCTAAAAGTATTTCTGATTTTTTATAAGACGGGCTATAAAGAGTGGCATATTCTAAAGAGTAAAAACTAGGTTTTGTTTAAAATTTTCCCATCTTTTTTTACGTAATAACTTCTACCTATTCCTTTTTCTATAAAATAAAACTTGTTACAAACTTGAACATACTTGCTTAATATTTCATACATTTTTTTTAAATGAGAAATTACATCACTTAGTTCTTTATCAGAAAATTATACTAATGTTCTTCGGATGTTCGTACTATTCACAAAACATTAAATGATATTGTTTTGTCTTAACAGGTTAATTAAGGGAAATTGTCAAAAAATAGGTGCGGAAACAAGCAATTTAAAAAGGAGATTTCAGTTTTTATTCAAAATTCTATTATCTTCGTTTTTTAATAAAAAAAATAAAATGAAGAGAAACTTTAAAGATTATTTAGTTATTGGCTTAAAAGGAATGGCTATGGGTGCCGCAGATGTAGTTCCCGGTGTTTCTGGAGGTACAATTGCATTTATCTCTGGTATTTATGAAGAGCTTTTAGTGTCTATCAGTAATGTGAATTTAGGCTTACTAAAAACGTTAAAGCAAGAAGGTCTTAAAGCAGCTTGGAAACAAGCAAATGGTAATTTTTTATTATCGCTTTTTGTAGGGATATTTATAAGTATTGTTTCTTTAGCAAGAGGGATAAAATACTTATTAGAAAGTGAACCAGTTTTACTCTGGTCTTTCTTTTTTGGTTTGGTATTAGCGAGTATTGTCTACATTGCTAAACAAATTTCAAAATGGAATTTCATAGCTGCTTTAGTGCTCATTTTAGGTGCCTCTTTAGCCTATTATATAACTACTTTAAATCCTTTAGTTTCAGAAAATTCTTCAATATTCTTTATGTTTATTGCTGGCGCTATTGCAATTTGTGCAATGATTTTGCCAGGTATTTCAGGAGCATTTATATTAGTCCTTTTAGGAGCTTACAAGCCTGTTTTAGCAGCTGTAAATGATAGAGATTATAAAACAATTGCTGCAGTAGGTTTAGGGGCAATCATAGGGTTGCTTACTTTTTCTAAAGTCTTAAAATGGCTATTTGCTCATTACAAAAATTATACGTTAGCAGTTTTAACAGGTTTTATAATTGGTTCTTTGAATAAAATTTGGCCTTGGAAAGAAACATTATCTTGGCGTACAAATTCTCATGGAATTGAAGTGCCATTTAGTCAACAGAGTGTTTCTCCTTTTTCTTTTGATGGAGATGCACAACTCACAATGGCAATTGTACTTTCTGTTGTCGGTTTTGGTCTTATTTTATTAATTGAAAAATTGGCAGTTAAAAAACAATAAATGCATCAAGAAAGAACTTTTTCACAGAAAGTAACCCTTTTTTTTAAAGGTATAGCAATGGGAGCTGCAAATAAAGTTCCTGGTGTTTCTGGTGGAACTGTTTCTTTCGTTTTTGGGTTTTATGAAGAATTAATTTACTCTTTTAGAAAGATAAATTTAAAAGCTTTTAAATTACTTTTTAATGGTCGTTTTAAAAGTTTTTACAGCTATGTAAATGGTCCTTTTTTGTTCTTAATAATGGGAGGAAGTATCTTTAGTTACTTTAGTATTTCTTTAGTATTAGACTATTTCTTAGAGAATTATGAACTTTATGTTTGGAGTTGGTTTTTTGGAATGATCATAGGTTCAATTTATTATATTGGTAAAGATTTTGGAGATTGGAATACTAAAAATCGTATATCACTAATCGTAGGAGTTTTAATAGGATTAGGAATTAGTTTTTTAACGCCTGCAAGAGAAAATGACAATCTTTGGTTTGTGTTTATTTGTGGAATTATTGGTGTTTCAGGAATGACACTTCCCGGCCTTTCTGGTTCATTTATCTTAATTTTATTAGGTAATTATGTATTACTTTTAGTAGACTCTGTCAATGTTTTATTAAATATTTTTTCAAGTCTCCTCGCTGGTGATTTTGAGGTCTTGTCAGACCCCATTAAAATAAGATATTTAAAAATTATAGCTGTTTTTACTGGAGGATCGGCTTTCGGTTTGGTTTCTTTATCACATATTTTAGGGTATGTTTTAAAACGTTGGAATAAAATTGTAAATGCAATTATTATTGGTTTTATAACAGGTTCTTTAGGTATTGTTTGGCCCTGGAAAAATAAAGTTTATGTTACCGATAATGAAAACTTTTTATTTGATCAAAAAGGAAATAAAATAATTGAAAATTACGAACGGTTTATACCTGAATTAAGTAACATAGATACATTTTTAGCAATCTTTTTTATCTTTTTGGGTATTGGTTTAATTTTAGCAATAGATTATTATGAAAGAAAAAGAAAATAGAGTTTTTGGATTGTTAGGCAAAAATATTTCCTACTCCTTTTCAAGAGGTTATTTTACGGACAAGTTTAAAGAATTAAACTTAAAAAAAAATAAATATGTAAATTTTGATATTCAGAAAATAGAAGATTTTCCTTCAATAATTAACAAAGAACAAAACTTAAAAGGGATTAATGTAACTATTCCGTACAAAGAAGAAGTTATAAAATATTTAGATAAATTAGATACAACTGCCAAAAAAATAGGAGCTGTAAACACAATAAAGTTTACGAAAAGAGGAAACTTAAAAGGATACAATTCTGATGTTGTGGGTTTTGAAAACTCCATAAAACCCTTCCTTAAAAAGCATCATAAAAAAGCCTTAATTTTAGGAACAGGAGGCGCGTCTAAAGCGATTGCTTTTGCTCTAAAAAAGAATAAGATTAAATATAAATTTGTCTCTAGAAGTCCTAAAGGGAAAAAAGAAATTTCTTACGATAGTTTAACAGAAGAGAGGCTTCAAAAGTATTCAGTAATTATTAATTGTACACCCTTAGGAACTGCACCAGATATAGAAAAATGTCCTAATATTCCTTATCAATATTTGACAGAGAGTCATTTATTATTTGATTTAATATACAATCCAGAAGTATCTGCTTTTTTATCCAAAGGAAAAGAAAAAGGAGCTACAATTAAAAACGGATATGAAATGCTAGAACTGCAAGCAGAAGAATCTTGGAGGATTTGGAATAACGCAGACTAATTTGCCTTAAAATTTTGTTGTAAAGTAAACTTGTAGCTTTTGTAAGTTGTCTGTATCTTTAACAGCAATATAATTATAGTAGTATAACGACCTTAAACATTGTAGATATGTTAGATAATAATGAAGAAAACGTTGAGAAAAACGAAGTAAATGCTGAAGAAAAAGTGATTGTCACGTCTTCTAATCCTGAAGAAAAAATAGAAGAAACTATAGTTGAAAAAGACGATGGAGCTCATATTGCTTCTGAAGTTGTTGTTGAAATCGAGAATACTGTAGTAGAAGATGTTGAAGATGATTTAGTTACAGCAGAATTAACAACGGCGAAAGTAGATGAAACTATTGAAGCTGTTCAAGAAATTGAGAAGTCCGTGGCTGAAAATGCTGAAAAATCAGAATCTAAAGAAGAAGAAGCTCCTGCTTTAGACTACTCTTTATGTACTTTAGAAGAATTGGTTTCAACTTTAGAAAAGATTTTAGCGGACAATCCGGTGCAGAAAATAAAATCACAAGTTGACGGTATTAAAAATGCATTCAACCAAAAATTCGGAGCTTTATTAGCAGAAAAAAAAGCAGCTTTTCTGGAAGAAGGTGGTAACTCTATAGACTTTCAGTTTTCTAGCCCTATAAAATCAGAATACAATAAATTATTATCAGAACATAAAAAGCACAGAGATGCTTACTATAATAATATAGAAAAGCAATTAAAGGAAAACTTAGAAAAACGTGAACAAGTTATTGATAGCTTAAAGCACTTAATTGAAGAAGCAGACACTTCTACAATGTATAATAAATTTAAAGCGATTCAAGATACCTGGCGTTCTATAGGTGCTGTTCCTAAAAGTCATTACAATGATACCTGGAAAACCTATCATCATCATGTAGAGCGTTTTTATGATTTACTACATTTAAGTAACGATTTTAGAGATTTAGATTTTAGACATAATTTAGAAGAAAAATTAAAAATCATATTAAAAGCAGAAGCTTTAGGAGAAGAGAGTGATGTTAATTTTGCTTCTAATGAATTACAAGAATTACATAAGTCTTGGAAAGAAGATGTAGGGCCTGTTGCAAAAGAAATGCGTGAAGAAATTTGGAAAAAATTTAGTGCAGCAACTAAGAAAATTCATGACAAGAGGCATGACTATTTCAAAGAAATGCGTTCTAAGTACCAAGAAATTATCGATGAAAAAATAGCGATTATTGCAACAATTGACGCTTATGATACATCTAAAAATAAAACGCATAATGATTGGCAAAAAAGTATTAAGGATATCGAGGAGCTAAGGCAGAAATATTTTAATGCGGGTAAATTGCCTTATTCTAAAAGTGAAGAAGTTTGGC
The DNA here is from genome assembly GCA_964195455.1 of uncultured Acidimicrobiia bacterium. GTDB lineage: Bacteria > Bacteroidota > Bacteroidia > Flavobacteriales > Flavobacteriaceae > Polaribacter. Next base: position 19,568 of record CAXMOR010000060.1, on the reverse strand, counting down.
AAAAATTTAAAAAAGCCACAAAGAAATTTAATGCTTCCAAAAATGTTTTTTATAAGGAAGAAAAGGGCGAACAACAAGAAAATTTAAAAAATAAGATTGCCCTAATAGAATATGCGGAATCTTTAAAAGATACTGAAGATTGGGACATGGCGACAGATGCTATGAAAAAAGTGCAATCAGATTGGAAAAATATAGGGCATGTTCCTCGTAAGTTTTCTGATGATATTTGGAAACGTTTTAAAGCTGCTTGTAATCATTATTTTGACAGATATCATCAACAGAAAAGTGCAATTAGTAAAGAACAACAAGACGTTGTTGTTGCGAAAAAAGAGTTTTTAGAAGCTTTAAAAGAGAGTAAAGAAGCAACAAAAGAAACTATTTTAGAAGCAGTTAATAATTGGAAAGTCTTAGGTAGTTTGCCAAGAAATGTTCGTCATTTAGAGGGGAAATTTAATAAGCAAATAGATAGAATGTTTGACGGTTTATCTTTAGATAAAAATGAAATTTCTATGCTTAAGTTTACAAATGTGGTTGACAGTTATCTTGCTGATGAAGATTTTAGAAAGTTAGATTCAGAACAAATGTTTGTTAGGAAAAAGATTGACGAAGTTGTTAGAGAAATGCAGCAGTTAGAAAATAATTTAGGTTTTTTCTCGAACGCAAAAGCAGATAATCCTTTAGTTTTAAATGTTAGAAATAGAGTGAATGAATTTAAAGAGGACTTATTAATTTGGAAGCAAAAATTAAGCTATATTAAAAATTTAAATTATTAATACATTTAATTTTATGACATAAAAAAAAACTCGAAGCTTAAGCTTCGAGTTTTTTTATGAATTTATAACCCTAGATTAAGAAAATAACTTGTCAATTTTTTCTTTTTCTTCAGCAGCTAATGCCGCATCAACTAAAATACGACCACTATGCTCGTCAATAGTTATTTTCTTTCTATTTGCAATTTCTAATTGAACCTGTGGTGGGATAGTAAAATAAGATCCTCCAGAAGCTCCACGTTCTATTGCAACTACTGCTAAACCGTTTTTAACTTTAGTTCTGATTCTTTTGTAAGCAGTGTATAAGTGAGTGTCTATAGACGCTGAATATTCAGCAGACTTTTTGATTAAAAGTTCTTCTTCTTTTTCTGTCTCTTTTAAGATTGCGTCCAATTCAGATTTTTTATGACCTAAATGTTGTTCCTGTCTCGCTAATTTTTCTTTAGTACCGTCAATCACTTCATTTTTTTGAGCAATTTTAGCTTTGAATTCCGTAATTCTCTTTTCAGCTAATTGAATTTCTAAATCTTGAAACTCAATTTCTTTAGATAAAGAATCAAACTCTCTGTTATTTCTAACTTTTTGTTGTTGCTCATCATACTTTTTCATTAGACCCTTAGATTCTTCTATGGCTAATTTTTTGTTGTTGATGTCTGTTTCTAAATTTGTAGCATCCTCATTTAAATTAGAAACTCTAGTATTTAAACCGGCAACTTCATCCTCTAAATCTTCAATTTCTAAAGGTAGTTCTCCTCTAACGTTTCTAATTTCGTCAATTCTAGAGTCAATTAACTGTAAATCATATAACGCTCTTAATTTCTCTTCAACTGAAACTTCTTTCTTTTTTGCCATGTTTATATGTAATAAATAGGATTTGTACTTTTTTCTGATAAAATGACTGCGAAATTACTAATTTTTTTTGTAAGATAATCGACTAAAAGGTTTTTTGTAAACTGTTCGCTTTCATAATGTCCAATATCTGCCAAAAGTATGCTATTTTCTGCTTTAAAAAACTCATGATATTTAAAATCTGCACTTACATAAGCATCTGCTCCAGCTTTTTTTGCATTTGAAATTGCAAAACTACCAGAACCACCTAAGACGGCTACTTTTTTTATTTTTTTGTTGATCAAGGCAGAGTGTCTAATACAATCTGTTTTCATAGTTTTCTTTAAATATAATAGAAAATCTTTTTCTTCCATTTCTGATGATAATTCACCAATCATTCCCAAACCAATATTTTGATGCACATTTTCTGTAGTGACAATTTCGTAGGCAACTTCTTCATAGGGATGATTTTCTTTCAAAGCTTTTAAAATAGCAGTTTCATTTTTACTTTCAAAAACAACCGAAATTTTTATTTCTTTTTCTGTATGTAGTTTTCCTTTCTTGCCGACAACTGGATTTGATTCTTCATTCCCTTTATAAGTCCCATTCCCTAAAACAGTAAAAGAGCAATCATCATAATTACCAATATTTCCTGCGCCAGCTGAAAAAAGAGAATTTTTTAAAGCATCTGAATTATTAATTGGTACATACGTGGTTAACTTTTTTATAATCCCTTTTTTAGGAATTAAAACCTTCGTGTTTTGCAAATGGAGTATTTCACACATTTTTGCAGAAACTCCGCTCTTAGAGTTATCTAAAGCAGTGTGAGTTGCATAAATAGCAATGTCATTTTTAATCGCTTTTAAAACGACTCTTTCAACATAAGAATTGCCATTTAATTTTTTTAATCCGCCAAAAATTATGGGGTGAAAACTAATAATTAAGTTGCATTTTTTAGTAATTGCTTCCTCTACAGTTTCTTCTAAAGTATCTAAAGTTACGAGTATTCCAGAAACTTTTGAACTGTAATTACCTACTAGTAAACCAACATTGTCAAACTCTTCTGCATAGTTTAAAGGTGCTAATTCTTCAATATAAGTTGTGATGTCTTTTATGGTCATTTTAAGAATGTATTGGAAACCAAAGTTAACATTTTTAATGTATTTTTACGTTAATGAAATTTGTTAGATTTTTACTGTTTCCTTTTGCAATTTTATACGATTTGATTACTTCAATTCGTAATTTCTTTTTTAATACAGGTATTTTTAAAGAAACTTCATTTCAGTTGCCAATTATAGTAGTTGGCAATTTAAGTGTTGGAGGGACGGGGAAAACGCCTCAAATAGAGTATTTAATAAGATTTCTAAAAGGCACTTACAAGGTTTCAGTTTTAAGTAGGGGGTATAAGCGTAAAACAAAAGGTTTTGTGCTTGTAAGTGGGAATCATACAGCAAAGGACGTGGGTGATGAGCCTTTACAGTATTTTAAAAAATTTACAGATATTACTGTTGCTGTTGATGAGGATAGAGTGGAAGGCATTCATAACTTAGTTCAGCAGAAATCACCTGACATCGTTTTATTAGATGATGCATATCAACACAGAAGGGTAAAAGGAAGTTTTTATATCTTGTTAACGAAATATAATGATTTATTTACAGACGATTTTTTATTACCAACAGGGAATTTAAGGGAAAGTCGTGAAGGAGCTAAAAGAGCAAACGTAATTGTGGTTACCAAATGTCCTTTTAATTTAAAAGAGGTTGAAAAGGATACTATTAAAGGAAAGCTACGACACTACAATAAAGAAGTTTGTTTCACTACAATTTCTTATTCCGATAAAATATCGGGAAGTAAGCAATTATCTTTAGATGAATTAAAAAACTATGAAATTTTATTAATTACAGGAATTGCGAATCCAAATCCGTTATTAGAGTTTTTATCTAAAAAAGAAATTAAGTTTACGCACTTAAAATTTTCAGATCACCATCATTTTTCATCCAAAGAAATAGAAGAAATTCAACAAAAATTTCAGGCTATGAAAGCTGATAAAAAATTAATTTTAACTACTGAAAAGGATTACACGAGGCTTTCAAACGAGCTAAAGGAGCTTTCTTTTTTAGAAATTAGAACTCAGTTCTTAGCATCTGAAAATAAGTTTAATGATATTATAAAATCTCATATAGAACAAAATTGAAGCTGAAAATATTGATTTTTCTTTTTTTGGTTATTGTTAAAAAGTTCTTTTCTAATATTCTTTTGACGAAATCAAGTTTTTGATATCGCAGTTTAGGTTTTTATAATTGGTGATATTTACTAATTATAATCCACTGTATTTTAGTAAAGTAATCCTGGTTTTTTAATCAAAATTAATTTCATAACCTATATATCATCAGTAGGAATCCTTTTTCTTTAATTAAATCGTAATAAATAGCCCTGGTACTAAAAAAAAACAAGGCAAAAAATGTACTAAAAAACAATTATAAATTATAGTTTGTTATAAAATAAACTTTTAATAATTCCGTCTGAAAGACCAATTTTAGGAACATATATTTTTGTAGCACCACTCCATTTCATAGCAGATAAATATATTTTTGTTGCAGGTATAATAACATCAGCTCTGTCCGGATTTAAACTTAATTCTGATATTCTTTCTTGATAACTCATTTGTTTTAAAAACTGATATTGGGCATTTAAATAAATAAAAGAAATTGGCTTTCCGTCTGTTCTACCAGACATTTTAAATAATTTGTTAATATTACCACCAGAACCAATTAAGGAAACTTTTTTCAGATTCTTAGTATTCTTTTTAATCCATTTTTCCACATCATCAAAAATATCTTTGTTAACAGCTTTTTTATTATTTAACAAACGAACTGTTCCCATTTTAAAAGACTTTGAATTAAAAATTTTTCCTCCAGAAAAAACTGTAAACTCTGTGCTCCCTCCACCTACATCAACATATAAATAAGAATTATCTCCTTCTATTAAATCATTTAAGTCTGTAGATGAAATAATGGCAGCTTCTTCTTTTCCGCCAATAATATCAATTTTAATTCCTGTCGCAGTTAAAACTTTATCAGCAACTTCTATACCATTTTTTGCTTCTCTCATTGCAGAGGTAGCACAAGCTTTATATTTTTCTACATTATGAACTTTCATAAGTAATTTAAAAGCTTCCATAGCATCAATCATTCTTTTTGTATTCTCTTCGCTAATCTTACCGCTAACAAAAGCATCTGCACCTAAACGAATTGGCACACGCACTAAAGAGGATTTTTTAAATTGTGGCTCCTTACCTTTTTCAACAATAACATTAGACACAAGTAACCTTATTGCGTTGGAACCTATATCTATTGCAGCGTATTTTTTTATTTCTAACAATTTTTTTTATTTATGATTTTTAGGAGCTTCAGACAAAATAGTCTTACCTTTTTTTATGTCTTTCCAGTGTTTTTCTTCAAATTGAATTCCTATTACGCCACATGTGGGTACATGGGCTAATGGCTTATTACCAAATTTATTTACAAATGTATTGATACCATGATCATGACTGAAAATGATAGCTGTACTAAAACCATCATCAAGTGCTTTTACCGTTTTTACTAGGTAGCCATCACTAAAACTATACAGTTGACGTCTAATTTTTAGGTTTGTTAAAGGATATTCAAAGTTTTCGCAAAAAATCACAGCCGTATGTAATGCTCTATTTGCACTACTAGAAACAAAAACATCAGGTCTAGAAATTTTTTTTGATAAAACTTTAGACATTAAGTGAGCGTCTTTAATTCCACGCTTTTTTAGAGGTCTGTCGATATCTTCTATTCCTTGATATTCCCAAGAAGATTTTGCATGACGAACTATATATATCGTTTTCATTCAATTTAATTGTTGAAATGTAAATATAAAAATTAAGGTGATAAACGTTCTAATTTCCAAGAAAAATCTTTTTGAAAAGAATAGCGTATGCGATCGTGCATTCTATTGGGTCTTCCTTGCCAGAATTCTATAGAAATTGGTTTTACTAGATAGCCTCCCCAATTTTGTGGTCTTAGAATTTCTTTACCTTCAAACTTTTTTTCAAAAGAGGATAAGTTTTTATCTAGTTCTTTTCTTGATGATACAACTTGACTCTGGTTAGATGCCCAAGCTCCTAATTTACTTCCATCGGGTCTAGATTCAAAATAACCATCAGATAAATTTTCTGGTAATTTTTCTGCTTTTCCTTTAATAATGATTTGCTGTTCTAAACCAGCCCAAAAAAAAGATAAACAAATATGATTATTTTTAGCAATTGCTTTTCCTTTTTCTGAATTATAGTTGGTGTAAAAAATAAAACCTTCCCATGTATATTTTTTTAACAATACAACCCTGTTTTTAGGAAACCCATCTAAACCAATAGACGATATTGTCATTGCATTACTTTCCTCAATTAAATCAGAACTGTCTGCATTTAGAAACCAAGTTTGAAATAATTGTATTGGATTTTCTGGACAATTACTTTCTAAAAGTTCTTGTCTTTCGTAAGATTTACGGTAGTTACTTAAGTCTTTTGACATTTACGTTATTTAAAAATATATCTAATTCCTATCGAGTTTCTAATTCCTGATGAATCAACAATGTCAGAAAAGTGATATGCACTTTCTAAAACGAATCCAAAATTTCTAGCAATTTTAAATGGTGTTATTTCAATTTGAAATGGTAAAAAATAGCTCTCAACAAAAGCTGTTTTTTTTGAATGAAAAGGGAAAGTGGAAATGCCAATTCCGAAATTCATGTTATAATCTCCCTTACTCATTATCGAATACAGGAAACTTAATTCTGAATTAAATTCAACTCCTAAATTATCATGTACTTTTAGTTCTGTCTGTAAATTATCAGAAAGTTGATAAGTCAAACTTATTTCAGCATTAAAATATCCAGTAATTTTAAACTGACTAAATATTGATGTTGCTGATAAAATGATAAATAAAAAGAGAATTTTATTCATTCTATATTTTATGTCAAACAAATATAATTTATTAAAAATGATTTTTCAAGGATTTATTTTTCTCATTTCTAATTATAATAAAGTATAAATTTTGAATTTCTATTTTATAGATTTAAACATAATTATAAAAGTTACTTGCTATTTATTTTTAATAAGAAAACACCAAGATTCTCTTTTAGATGTATGTTAAATCATTCTTTACTTTGAGTAAAATATATAGAGTTTCAGTAAAATTATGTCATTTATTAACTTTAAAGATTAGTAATCCGATAAACGTAATAGATCCATTTAAAATTAATAGAGCAAAACCAAAATCAAAATTAAAAAAGTATAAACACAAATAATTAACTAAAAAAGTTAAAAATGGTGAGGCAATACAAAGTAAAGGAACAGCTTTGTCTTTTACTTTTACTTTGGTAAATAAACCAAAAGCATACAAGCCTAATAACGGACCATAAGTGTAATTGGCAAATGTGAATATTTTTGCAATCACACTTGCATCAGCAATAAAGTATTTAAAGACTAAAATGGTTGCTATTAATACAAATGAAAAAAGGATGTGAATTTTCTTTCTTATTTTTTCTTGATCTTCTGTATTTTTCTTTTTGTCAATTTCTAGGATGTCGATACTAAAAGATGTCGTTAAGGATGTTAAAGCTGAATCTGCACTGGAATATGCTGCAGCGATTAAGCCAAGTAAAAAGAAAATTGCAGTTGTTAAACCTAAGGTTCCTTTGGTTGCAATGATTGGAAATAATTGATCTTTGTGTGCATCAATTCCATTTTTTTGAGCGTAATCTGTTAATAAAATTCCTAAGGCTAAAAAGAAAAAATTAACAATTACTAATACAATTGTAAACCAAAACATATTTTTTTGAGCATCTTTCAAGTTTTTACACGTCAAGTTTTTTTGCATCATATCTTGATCTAAACCTGTCATTACAATCGCAATAAAAGCACCTGCAAGAAAACGTTTCCAGAAATAGTCGCCTGTTTTTACATCGTCAAAAAAGAAAGTTTTAGAGAGTTCACTATCGGCAACGTAAGAGAAAATATTAGTTATCTGTAATTCGCCAGAAATCGTGTAAATACAAACCCCGACTGCAATTAGCATAAATAATGTTTGCAAAGTATCAGTCCAAACAATGGTTTTAATTCCGCCTTTAAAAGTGTATAACCAAATTAATAGAATAGTGATAGAAACGGTTACCCAAAAAGGAATTCCATACGCATCAAACAATAATAATTGCAGCACATTTGCCACTAAGAATAACCGGAAAGCAGCACCAATTGTTCTAGAAAGTAAAAAGAAACTTGCGCCAGTTTTGTAGGAGTGATTTCCAAAACGATCTTGTAAATAGGTGTAAATAGATGTTAGATTAAGTCTGTAGTAGAGTGGTAATAACACTAATCCAATTACAGCATACCCCACAATATATCCTAAAACCATTTGCATGTAGCTCATGCTTTGCGATTCTACCCATCCCGGAACTGAAATAAAAGTAACTCCAGAAAGAGAGGCGCCAATCATACCAAAAGCAACTAAATACCAAGGAGAAGAATTATCTGCTTTAAAAAAAGTTTTGTTGTTTGCCGATTTTCCAGTGATGTAAGAAATAAAAAGTAAAACAGAAAAATAAGCGACGATTAATAGTATAATATGAAGTGGCTGCATGAGTAAATTACGAATGTTCAATTATGAATTACGAATATATGTTTTTCTATGAATCTTTTAGGGTTTCATAATTCATAATTCGTAATTTTGCTAACTATGGATTTTTCATCAAAAATATTAGAAAATGCAGTAAACGAAGTTTCTCGTTTACCAGGAATTGGAAAACGAACAGCATTGCGTTTGGTTTTGCATTTGTTAAAGCAGCCGAAAGAAAATACAACTTATCTGTCTGAGGCTTTGTTGCATTTAAGAAATGATGTAAAAAATTGTGAAAAATGCTTCAATATTTCTGACACTATTTTATGTGATATTTGTAATAATGCAAAAAGAAACCCTGAGATTGTTTGTGTTGTAGAAGATATTAGAGATGTAATGGCTATCGAAAGTACTTCGCAATTTAATGGATTGTACCATGTTTTAGGAGGTAAAATTTCTCCTATTGAAGGGATTGGGCCTCAAAACTTACAAATAGAATCTTTAGTTGACAAAGTTGGGAAAGGGGAAATAAAAGAACTTATCTTTGCGTTAAGTTCAACCATGGAAGGAGATACAACTAACTTTTATATCTTTAAGCAAATAGAAAAATTCGAGATTACAACATCTACAATTGCAAGAGGAATTGCTGTTGGTGATGAATTAGAATATGCAGATGAGGTTACTTTAGGAAGGTCTATTGTGAATCGGATTCCTTTTACTCAATCTTTAAGAGCATAAAAAAAGCCCACTTACAAAGTAGGCTTTTATAAATTTAAATTTTTATGTAAGAGAACGCTGATGTATAAGTAGTGCCGTTAAAAGTTTCGGTAGTTGAATTACTAAATATTGTGTTGTTTTCTGAGAAAATGAGGTCTGCCGAGCTGCTATCTCCATCTTCAGAAATGCTATAGGTAGCAGCATTTGTGTTTTCCCAAGTAAAAGTACCATTATATTCATTTTCACAAACAATATTTCCATTTCCATCATTAGTATCATCATAACTCATTTGAGAACCGTTTCCGTTTTCTGAAAAAGTTATTGTACTTTTTTTTCTACAATCAGTTGCTCTTTCTACACCATTTTCGGTCTCAGATTTTAATTGCCATGTTCCAATTATAATATTTGATGAAGACGTATCGCCATCACTGGATGAACAAGAAGATAAACTTACAATAGTAATAAGTAAAAGGATGATTTTTTTCATAGTATTTTAGTTTTAAATTTGCTCGCAATGTAGTTTTATCAAAAGTTGAAAACAAATATTAAAGGATTACTTTTCTAATTCTTTTTTTTATCACTCTCTAGAACCTCTTTCTCTGCTTTTTCCCAAGATTTTTTTTCTCTAATTTTTTTGTAGAGTTTAATTCCTAACATTAGTAAAATACCAAAAAGTATAATACCTGCAACTCCCCAAATCCAATTAATGGCACTTTTTAGAGTCACTAAAAATACTACGGCAAAAAGAATTATTGTGGCAATCTCATTCCAAATTCTTAGTTTGAATGCAGAGTATTTTATGATGTCTTTTTGTAATTGAGCATAGATTTTTTGACAAGAATAATGGTAAAAATAGAGCGCTAAAACAAATACTAACTTCACATGCATCCAAGGCATTTCTAGATAATAAGGATTTTTATATAATAGCCAAAATGCAAAGAAACTTGCTAGAACTGCAGATGGCCACGTAATAATATACCACAAGCGTTTACTCATTAATTTATATTGAGTTTGTAAAATTTCTTTTGCTGGTTCTGTCTTTTTTTCTGCTTCTACATGATAAATAAATAATCTTGGAATATAAAATAAACCTGCAAACCAAGTAACAACAAAGATAATGTGTAATGCTTTTACGTATAAAAAATCCATTTTATTTTAATTTAGTTTCAAAGTTGTGTTTTTTAGAATTCTGTCATTTTCATAGAAATTGTTTCCAAAACTATTTTTTTAAAATTCTTGATATTAATTATTTGCTTTAACTAAATGCGTGTAAACTGAAACTTAAAACTGTTTATTTATTCTTCCAATCATTCAGCCAAGAGACCATGACCGCTACCCAATCATCATTATCATTCATACAAGGTATGTGCTTGTAATCTGTACCTCCAGCTTCTAAGAAATCTTCTTTTCCTTCCATGGCAATTTCCTCTAAAGTTTCTAAACAATCAGAAACAAAAGCAGGTGTTATTACTGCCACTTTTTTCTTTCCCATTTTTGGGAATTTCTCTAATTCAAAATCAGTATATGGTTTTAACCAAGGATCTTTTAATAAACGAGATTGAAAAGAATTACTGTGATTCGTCTCATCGAAACCTAAATGCTTGGCAATTGCTTTTGTCGTTTCAAAGCATTGATGTCTGTAGCAAGTATAATGAGCAACAGAGTTACGTTCGCAGCAAGAACCGTCTAATTTACAGTGACTTTTTGTTGGGTCAGATTTTTTAATATGACGTTCAGGAATTCCATGATATGAAAATAAAACATGGTCGTAATCAAAACCTTTTAAATGATGTGCAATATTATCGCTCATCGCTTTTATATAATCTGGTTTGTTATAAAAAGGAGGCAAAGTATCTAATTTAACTTTTGGGTAATGTTCTGCTAAAATTTCTTCAGCTTGCACCACTACTGTCTCATAAGAAGACATCGCATAATGAGGGTAAAGAGGAACTAATATGATCTCTGTTACACCTTGGTCGGTTAATTCTTTGATACCTTTTTCCATAGACATAGAGCCATAGCGCATTGCTAAAGTTACAGGAATGTCCATTTTATCTCTTACTTTTTTCGTGAATCTTTCTGAAATCACAACCAATGGAGAACCTTCTTTCCACCAAATTTTCTTGTAAGCAGCACCCGATTTTTTCGGACGAATTTTTAAGATAATTCCTTTAATTAACACCCAGCGTTTCCAAAACGGAATGTCAATTACACGCTCATCCATTAAGAATTCTCCTAAATATTTTTTTACGTCTTTTGTGTCTGTAGAATCTGGCGATCCTAAATTGTTTAATAATATTCCTTTCATTATATATTGAACTTATTTTTTTAATTGATTTGTAATTTCATATAAAGTTATAGCTAAACTATGTATTACATTCATAGATGAGTTTCTGCCATACATGGGTATGGCTATTGTTTCATCTACGACATTTATATTTTCAATTCCATTTCTTTCACTTCCCAAAAGTAATACGATTTTTTCATGATTCTTGAAATTAAAATCTTGAATATTGATACTTTTATCAGCAATTTCTATACCAATAATTGCATTGCCTTCTTCTTTTAATTGATGAATGATTTCATTAAAGTCTGTATAGGTATCATGTTTAATTTGAATGATCGTATTTCTTGCAGTCTTCTTTACAATCCTATTTTCTATCGTTGGAGAATTTTTGTGAAAATAAATTTTCTTCACGCCAAAACTTTCAGAAATTCTAAAACACATTCCAATATTTTCTGGAGTTCTAATAGCATCACAAACAATCGTTATTGGAAACTGTTTTTGATTGTTTTCTATGTTGTAATGTGTTAGTTGTTTCAATTTTTTTTAGTTTCAAAGGTTTGAAATAGCAAGGTTTTTATTTTTGACAAGGGATTATTATTTAAGGCTCATTACATATTTTTTTGGAGTTGTTCCAAATTTCTTCTTAAAAGCTGCAATAAAGTGACTTGCAGTGCTATATCCGATTTTTACACCGACTTCGTTTACATTAAACTGATTGCTTTCTAACAATCTTCTTGCATGTTCCATTTTATAATCAAACAAAAAACTAAATACAGTATCTCCGTAAATTTGTTTAAAACCTTCTTTTAGTTTCTTAATGTTTAATCCAATTTCATTTGCTAACTCTTGCAAGCTTGGGGGCTCTGACATTCTTGCAATAATAATTTCTTTTGCTTTTCTAATTTTTAAAACATTTTGTTCATCTACTAAAAAAGGACAATATTCTCCTTTCGTATTTTCTTCTTGTTGAAAATGAAGACTTAATAATTCGTATACCTTTCCTTTTACGTATAGGTCTCGAATAGAGCTGTTTATGCTAGAATTGATGATTTGCTGCAAAACAATTGAAACTGTTGGTTTTATTTCAGAGTCATCATAGTATTTTTTATTACTGTTTTCGTCACTTAAAAAAGGAATGTAACCAGATTCTTTCGAAAATAAAGAATGAAATTTTTCTATAGATATTAGTAAAGAAACCAACGTAGTTTTGGGTTGAATTTCTAAATTGATTGGTAAAATTCTCTGCGGGTTGTATAATAAAATAGATCTGTTGTCTAAAACATCAAAAGAATAAGAACTATTGTTAAATAAAAATTTAGATTTTCCTCTTAAGCAAAAATGGATTTGTATAAATGTGCTATTAATCTCTCTTTCAAAGTTTTGAACAGTATTGCTTTCATTCTGAAAATGAAGTACATAAAAGCCTTTATCTAAAATAGTTTCTTCAAAAGTATTTTCTCCGACATTTTTAAACATAAAAAATCTTTTAATTTGAATTCTTTCTATTTATAATCATTCTAGATAGTAGTAATTAAAAACCTAGGTTACTAGCAAAAGTAATCTTTTTCGTCATTTTTTTAGTTAAAATTTTTCTAAAAAACATTTAACGTTATAAAAAGTACTTTGAGCGACATTTTTTTCTAAATGAAGGTTTTACTTTTGTACAACTTTTACAATTAGATGCAAGAGAATAAGCAAGAACACTTTTATAATATTGGGGTTAGTTACAAAAAAGCGGATGCAAACACGCGCGGTAAATTTTCTTTAACGAAGGAAAATCAAATTACGCTATTAAAACTTTCTAAAGAGAAAGGTTTCAAAGGAATCTTTATTATATCTACATGCAACAGAACAGAAATTAGTGGTTTTGCAGAGCGTCCTTGCCAATTAATAGAATTGTTATGTGAGTTTTCAGAGGGCACAATTGAAGAATTTGCAAAAGTTTCTAATGTTTATAAAGACCAAGAAGCAATTCACCAGCTTTTTAGGATTGGTACGGGTTTAGAAAGTCAAATTTTAGGCGATTACGAAATTGTTGGTCAACTAAGACAATCTTTTAAATTAGCAAAATCTCTAAACACTGTAAATGCGTATACAGAAAGATTGATAAACTCTGTGCTTCAAGCAAGTAAGAGAGTTAAAAATGAAACAAAATTGAGTTCAGGAACAACATCTGTTTCATATGCAGCGGTTCAATACATCATTAAAAACTTAGCAGATTATAATTCTAAGAATATCTTGGTTTTCGGATTAGGTAAGATGGGTAAACACACCTGTAAAAATCTAGCCGAATACACTCAAAATAAATCAGTTTGTTTAATTAATAGAACTGAAGAAAGGGCAGCAGCATTTGTAAAAGAACACGCTTCTATTAGAAAGTCGGTAATTGAGAATTTATCAGAAGAAATTGAAAAAGCTGATGTTTTAATTGTTTCAACAGGTTCGGATAAACCAACAATTACAAAAAAGCATATTAGGCATAATAAAAACTTATTGATTTTAGATTTGTCAATGCCAGAGAATGTTGCAAAAGATGTAACTGATTTTAAGGGGGTTTCAATCGTAAATATCGATGAACTTTCTAAAATTACAGATGAAACATTAGCTGTTCGTTTAAAAGAAGTTCCGTTTGCAGAAGCAATTATAGAAACGCACAAAGCCGAGTTTAAAGAATGGTTAAATCACAGAAGATTTACACCAGCTATTGCAGCCTTAAAAAAATCATTAGAAAATATTAAAAACGACGAAATTAGTTTTCAAAAGAAAAAAATTACTGATTTTGATGAAAGTCAAGCAGAAATCTTAACTTCACGTTTTATTCAAAAGATAACCACACAGTTTGTGAAACATTTAAAAGATGAAGAAACATCTGTTTCACAAAGTCTACAAGTAATTAATAAGGTTTTTCAATCTTAATCAAAACTCCATGCAGAAAATAATAAGAATAGGTACTCGCGATAGCCAATTAGCGCTTTGGCAAGCTAATAAAGTGCGTAAAGAATTAAAGGAATTAGGTTATGAATCAGTTTTAGTTCCTATAAAATCTTTGGGAGATATTGTTTTAGATAAACCTTTATATGAACTCGGAGTTACAGGAGTTTTTACAAAAAGCCTAGACATTGCGATGCTCAATAAAGAAATTGACATTGCAGTTCATTCTTTAAAAGACGTTCCAACAGTTTTGCCTGAAGGAATTACGCAAGCTGCTGTTCTAAGGCGTGATGACTATTCTGATGTTTTAGTATTTAAAGGTACAGAAGAGTTTTTTGGAGAGCCAAACGCTATTATTGCTACCGGAAGCTTGAGAAGAAAAGCGATGTGGTTAAATCGTTATCCAACGCACACGGTAGTAGGTCTCAGAGGAAATGTAAATACACGTTTAGAGAAGTTAGAAAATAGTGAAACTTGGAATGGAGCTATTTTTGCTACAGCTGGGTTATATCGTTTGGGTAAAATACCAGAAGAATCTATTAAACTTTCTTGGATGATTCCTGCACCAGGACAAGGTGCAATTATGATCACATGTTTGCAAGAAGACGATTATTCTTTAGATGCATGCGAGCAATTAAATCATAAAGAAACAGAAATTTGTACCACAATAGAGCGCGAGTTTTTGAATCTTTTAGAAGGTGGATGTACATCACCGATAGGAGCTTTAGCTTATATAGATGGAAAGACAGAGGAAATTAATTTTAAAGGAGTTTTATTAAAAAAAGACGGTTCCAAAAAAATTACAGTAAACAAAATTGCAAAAATGGGAAGTCATGAGAATCTGGCTAAAGATTGTGTAGATTATGTAATTAATAGAGGAGGGAAAGAGTTAATGTTAGAAGAAGATGTTGCAAGTAATATCGGTAATATTTATTCAACTAAAAAACTTTCTGAGTTACAAAAGGAAACATTATCACATGCAATTGGTATAAAAGATAGTGATTTTATTAAAATTCGTTTTAATAGAATCCCTGCTAAATTGATGAGAAATCAGCATGAAAATGTGATAATTACAAGTCAGAATGGAGCGGAGGCAATTCTAAATTCTTTTACAAAAGATGAGATAAAGTTTAAGAATATTTTTTGCGTTGGTAGAAGAACAAAAAAACTGATTGAAAACAGAATTGGTAAAGTTACTTATGTAGCTAAGAATGCTTTAAAGCTGGCAGAATATATATCAAAAGAAACAGAGATTAAAGAGGTTTCTTATTTCTGTAGTGATCTAAGACTAGATGTTTTACCCACGTTTTTAAAAGCAAATGATATCGTCGTAAACGAAGTTGAAGCCTATAAAACAATGTTAAGTCCAGTGAAAATTGCTGATGAAGTTTCTGGGATTTTATTTTACAGTCCTTCAGGAATTGAAAGTTATTTGGAAGAAAATTCAACTGAAAAAGTTGCTTTTTGTATTGGAGAAACTACAGCAGTTGAGGCTAGAAAACATTTTGATAAAGTAGAAGTTGCAAATATGCCAGATGTAGAAAGTGTTTTAGAATTGGTGAATATGTATTATTCCAACCCTAACTTTTCTTAAGGTAAGGACTGAAAACCTGTTTTTAATTTAAACAAATTAAATCGAAATTCTGTGATTACTACTTGCGTAGGAATTACACTAGTAAAAATTTTTAAGCTTATGCATAGAACAAGAAGACTTAGAAAATCAGAAGGAATTAGAAGGTTAGTAAAAGAAACTAGACTTTCTGTAGACGATTTCGTATATCCTCTTTTTATAGAAGAAGGAGAAAATATAGAAACTGAAATTGTTTCTATGCCAGGAATTAAACGTTTTTCTTTAGATCGTATTTCTAAAGAATTAGACGAGGTTGTTTCTTTAAATATTCCTGCAGTTTTATTATTCGGAATTCCATCAAACAAGAATGAAGAAGGTACAGAGACATGGAACGATAACGGAATTATGCAACAAGCAATTCGTTTTATCAAAAAGAACTATCCAAGTTTATATGTAATTACAGATGTTTGTTTTTGTGAATATACTTCTCATGGGCATTGTGGAATTATACATGACAATGATGTTGATAATGATGCTACTTTAGTAAATATTGCAAGACAAGTTATTTCTCATGCAAAAGCAGGAGTAGATATGGTTGCACCTTCAGGAATGATGGACGGAACGATAGATATGGTGCGTCAGTCTTTAGACAATACAGGTTTTGAAAACTTACCAATTATGGCATATTCTGTAAAATATGCATCTGCTTTTTATGGCCCGTTTAGAGATGCTGCAGATTCTGCACCCACTTTTGGAGATAGAAGAACCTATCAAATGGATCCATCAAATAGAGATGAAGGAATGCGTGAAGCTACTTTTGATGATCAAGAAGGAGCAGATATTTTAATGGTGAAACCAGCATTGTCTTATTTAGATATCATTAGAGATTTAAAAAATAATTTTGACAGACCAATTGCATGTTACAATGTAAGTGGAGAGTATGCAATGGTGAAGGCAGCTGCAGAAAAAGGTTGGATTGATGGAGAAAAAGTAATGATGGAAAGTTTACTTTCGATGAAAAGAGCAGGAGCTGATATTATTATCACCTATTTTGCTAAAGAAGCAGCGAGAGTATTAAACAAATAGTATTTAGCGTTTAGCTCTTGGTAATTTACTAATAGCAAAATGCAGATTGTAAAAAGCTTAAAGAATGAAATTCAAAAAATCAGAAGAATTATATAAAAAAGGATTGGTAAACCTTGTGGGAGCGGTAAATTCTCCTGTAAGAGCTTTTTCATCAGTTGGTGGAAACCCGTTGTTTATTAAAAAAGCAAAAGGAAGTAAAATTACCGATGTAGATGGAAACGAATATATAGATTTAGTGCTTTCTTACGGACCAATGATTTTAGGTCATCGTCATAAAAAAGTGCAAAAAGGAGTTGAAAAAGCATTGAAGAATGGGTATTCTTTTGGAGCGTCCACAGAAAATGAAATCATTTTAGCTAAAATAGTATGTGATGCTTTTCCAGGAATGGATAAAGTTCGTTTTGTAAACTCTGGAACAGAGGCTGTTATAAGCGGTGTTCGTTTGGCAAGAGCATTTACAGGAAAAGATAAAATTATAAAATTTGCTGGTTGTTACCACGGGCATCAAGATTCATTATTAGTAGCAGCTGGCTCTGGTTTAGCAACTTTAAGTTTGCCAGGTTCTAAAGGTGTTCCTGACGGAGCAGTAAAGAACACTTTAATCGCTGCCTATAATGACTTAGAAAGTGTGAAAAAACACTTTGAAGAACATACTGATATTGCAGCTGTAATTATTGAGCCAATTTGTGGTAATATGGGTGTTGTAATTCCGCAGAATAATTTTTTAAAAGAATTAAAAGAGTATCTAGAAACTAAAGGAGCGTTGTTAATTGCTGATGAGGTAATGACCGGTTTCCGTTCTAAATTTGGTGGAGCTCAAGAGTTATTAGGAGTTGAAGCTGATATAACTTGTTTAGGTAAAGTAATTGGTGGAGGTTTTCCTGTTGGAGCTTATGGAGCAAGAAATGAAATTATGGAGGAGGTTGCACCTTTAGGTGGAATGTATCAAGCAGGAACGCTAAGTGGAAACCCGATTGCAATGGCTGGAGGAATTTCTACTTTAACAGAAGTGAAGAGACAGAATCCGTATGATCAGTTTAATGAAACAGCCTCAATTTTAGAAGTAATTTTATTAGAAACTGCTAAAAAATATAATGTAGATTTAGTTGTAAATCGTTTTGGTTCTATGATGAATCCTTTTTTCACAAAAGGAAAAGTCACTGATTTCGACGAAGCACAAACTTCGGACACAAAAAAGTTTGCAATCTTCTTTTGGGAAATGATAAAAAATGGTGTGTTTTTGCCCCCAAGTCAATTTGAAGCATGGTTTTTATCATCAGCTATAAACGAGAAGGATATTAAAGTAATTGCAGAAGCGATCGACAAAGCTATGTTAGCTGTTTCAAAAATGTAATTAAATAAATTGTTATTTCGAAGAAGCGTGAGAAAGTAACCTAATAATTAATAAAGAGATTACTTCAATTTATTCGAGATGAAGTTGTATAAACAAGGAATATAATAGCGAAGAGCTAATAGGTAAAAGTTAAGTCATGATAAAAAACGATTTATTTTTAAGAGCATTAAAAGGAGAAACTGTAGATAGACCTCCAGTTTGGATGATGCGTCAGGCAGGAAGATACTTGCCAGAATTTCAAGTAATCAAAAAGAAATACGATTTCTTTACACGTTGTCAAACTCCAGAATTAGCATCAGAAATTACAGTGCAGCCAATTAGAAGATATGGCATGGATGCTGCTATTTTATTTTCAGATATTTTAGTAATTCCACAGGCAATGAATATTGAAGTAGAAATGAAACCTGATTTTGGACCTTATTTACCAAACCCAATTCGCAATCAAAAAGATTTAGATCGTGTTATTGTTCCAGATGTTCATGAATCTTTAGGATATGTGATGGAAGCGATAAAAGCAACCAAAGAAAAGCTAAACGATGAAATTCCTTTGATTGGTTTTGCGGGTTCACCTTGGACAATTTTATGTTATTGTGTGCAAGGTCAAGGTTCTAAAAACTTTGATAAAGCAAAAGAATTATGTTTTACAAATCCTGTTGTGGCGCATAGTTTACTTCAAAAAATTACAGATACAACGATAGCATATTTAAAAGCAAAAGTTGAAGCGGGTGTAAATGCGGTTCAAATTTTTGATTCTTGGGGAGGAATGTTGTCTCCAGTAGATTATCAAGAATTTTCATGGCAATATATTCAGCAAATTATTGATGCCTTAAAAGATGAAACTCCAGTGATCGCTTTCGGGAAAGGATGCTGGTTTGCTTTAAATGATATGGCAAAATCGGGTGCTTCTGCTTTGGGTGTCGATTGGACATGTTCTGCAAGAAATGCACGTTATTTATCTGGTGGAAATATTACATTACAAGGTAATTTTGACCCCTCAAGATTGTTGTCTCCACCAGCAGAAATTAAGAGAATGGTGCATCAAATGATTAATGAATTTGGAAAAGATAGATATATTGTAAACCTTGGTCATGGTATTTTACCAAATATACCAGTAGAAAATGCGAAAGCATTTGTAGATGCAGTAAAAGAGTATAAAGTTTCATAAAAGGATGACATTTTAATCGCTAACAGATATTTTTACGAGCCCCAAAGAATGAAAAATAAATTCTACGCTTACATAGAAAATTTACAAGATCAAATAACTTCTAAGATAGAGGCAGTTGACGGTCTTGCAGTTTTTGAAGAAGATATTTGGAAAAGACATGAAGGTGGTGGAGGTAGAACCCGTGTAATCGAAAATGGAGATGTTTTTGAAAAAGGAGGTGTA
>CAXMOR010000059.1:0-1830 GCA_964195455.1 uncultured Acidimicrobiia bacterium | reverse complement strand
TTTAGTTAAAGTTTTCAACAATTATGCTGCATACTTCATAAAATCAACATAAGGTGTTTTTCTTTTAACAACAGCAAAGACTCGAGAAAGCATTTTATTTCTGATTATGTTAATAGTACTCATTTTATTTTTTCCTTGTTCTACCCTTCTTTGATAATATTTTTTCATTTCAGGATTGTATTGAATTGCAGACTTAGCACATAAGTCCAATAAACTTTTAATTTTTTTATTGGCTAATTGACTTACTTTAGTTTTGCCTCTAATACTGGTTCCAGAAACGTTTGGGAAAGGAGCAATTCCACAGAAAGAAGCGAATTTACGCGCATCTTTAAACTTTGTAAATGCGTTGGTATATGTTATCAAAAACAAAGCGGTTTGTGTGCCTATTCCTTTAATGCTGGTAATAAGTAGATAGAGATGATTTAATTGTTCATTATTTTTGACAATGTTTTCCATTTCTTTTTCAATTTTTTGAATCTGTTTGGAAAAAGATATGATCATTCTCTCTTGTGTTTCAAACAAAATTTTATGATCCTTTTTTAAAAAAACTCTTTTTTGTTCTTTAATTGAGGACTTATAACCTGCTCTTTGCTTGACCAATCGATTTCTTAGTGATAATAAGCTCTTCAGAGTCATAATATCACTTGAAGGTAAGGTGTATAACGATATCTCATCTCGTAATCTATAACCATAAAGAGCTATTTTTGTAGCATCTATTTTATCATCTTTTCCTCGGGCTATACCCAAGGATCTTTTAATTTCTAAACCAGGAATTAAAGCAAAAGGGATGTTTTGTTCTGTTAAGAATAGGGATAAACTATGAGAATACAACCCTGTATGCTCAAATACAAAAAGAATTTCTCTATTCAAAAATGAACTGTTTTTGTAAACCCATTGTATCATCATTTTAAAGCCATTGTTTGAGTTATCAAAAATTTTAAAAGCTTGGTTACTGTGGATACGAACATCAAATGTTAATTTACTAATGTCGATACCGATTGTTTCATTAATTTTCATAATTTTGATAGTGATTTTAATGGTTACTTTGACTAACACCTTTACTAGGTATGATTCTAAAATTCTATTTGGTCCTTTGTAACCGGTTAGAAAGAATGGGGACTAATACGGACAATAGATCTATAAATCTAGCCTCTGGCAAAGTTCACCCCATTCTTTTTTTATTTGATTTATCAACAAAACTATACTTATTAACAAAGAAAAAAGAAGCAAAAAAGAAATTTAAACAACACAATCATTGTTTTTAAATAAGTAATAAATTTGATGAAACAAATCTAAAGGTCTATGGAGGGTCAGGAAGGAACGATCGATCAGGTTACATTGTAAAAATTTGCTGCTTTTTTTGTGCCATTTAATTATTTGTGTGTGTTCCACTTCATAAACCAGTAAAAAGGTGAAGGCCTTTTCTAAAAAGCTCTTCAGGTTTCAGTCAAAAGGTGAAGGCCTTTTTCAAAAAGCTCTTCAGGTTTTGGTTCTATCATGAAGTAGTTATTTTAATAAGTGCTTGAAGAAAAAATAATTTCTTCAAATGGCTATATTTTCTCATTTTTAAGCCCCGCTACCGCCACGCTTTAGCGTTGTGGTTTATTGACTGCAAAAATTGACTTTTAACCTGTTTCATGTTTCCTATTTCTATTATTTAATCTACCTATTCAAAACTAAATCTTATTCTAATAAAAATTGCGTTGTCATCTGTTATTTATTCTGACTATGAGGAAAACAAAATTCCTCAATTCCCACCAGCAACCAGCAACCGTCACCCTGAGCGACGACGAAGGGAACCAACAACTAATAACCATTAACCAGCAACTT
>CAXMOR010000058.1:0-1566 GCA_964195455.1 uncultured Acidimicrobiia bacterium | reverse complement strand
TTCAGATTGTAATCTTTTGATGACTTTCCCCGCTTCCTGTTTTATTATTTTCTCTTCAAAAAGTTGTGTTTCTACTCCCCCTAGTGTTAGCGACTGAAAAGATTCTCTAATTTTTTTAATTTCACGGCTTAGTATTTTTTGTATTAATTCAGTTTGTACTTTTATTTCTTCTTCACTTCCTACTAGTGCAACTATTGTTCTTTCAGCTGCATTTTTTGCTTCTTCAATTTGTCTACTTTCATCATCTGCAATTAACTCAATTCGCAAATCTTGGATATTCTCAAAGGCTTCCTTTTCATCTTTTAGCCTTTGCTCATTTGCCTTATCCCGTCCTTTTTTGCCTTCTCTAAATGCTTTATCTGCTGCCGCTTTTGCTTCCTTTTCCGCTTCTTCCCTTGCTTTTTTCAAATTAGCATTAGCTTCTTTTTCAGCTTCTAAAGCTGGGTCAATTCCAAATTTTCGTAAAATAGAATCTCTATCTAATTCCGCTTGCTTTTGTGCGGTGTCCAATAGTGCTTGTTTTGCTTTGTTCTCTTTTATTAAATCGGCGACTAAAATTACAGTATTATCTTTAAAAGATTTCACCCTAGTTGCATTACCTGAAGCTAATTCTAATTCTAAATCCCTCTCTTCTCTAATTAGCTCAATCCTTCTTTTTGTTATTTTCGTTAAATCTTCTTCCTGTTCTTGTAATATTATTTTTTGCACAAATTGCTTATTCACGTCAGCCATTAAACCCGCTAACTCCTCCTGGCTGGCTTTTTCTAAATCTAAATTCCCTAAATAACCTCCATATTTAGTTTGGATTTCGTCTATTAGTAGTTTTCTGATTTCTTGGTTGTCGTTATTTTTTATTAATGCCTTTGTTAAAGTGTTAAATTCTTTTTGCTCTTCTCTTAATTTTTCAGAAACGGGCACTTTTATAAAATCCCTTATTTTCCCAACTATACTAACAAAGTTAGCCGCTACGTCTTTTATCGCGGGTAGAAACCGTTCAGATATAGAGTTAGATAAACTGGCAAAAGTCCCTTGTAAAGTAGAAATTACACCGCCTAAAGTTTGTGACTGTTTTCTTGTTAAGTCGTAAAACTTACCACCTTCTCCTGTCATATCCTTAAACGCTTGCTCAAGATTAGAAAAAGAAATTTTCCCCTCACTACCTAGTTTTTTTACTTCGCCCGTACTTACTCCTAGCTGCTTTGCGAACTCATCAATAATAGGTATTCCCGCTTCAGTCAATTGGTTAATATCCTCAGCAAATAACGTTCCTTGCACTTTTGCCTTTCCAAAAATTACAGCTAACTCATTGAAATTCTTACCCGTTCCTGCGCTTAAATCTCCAATCGCGCCCAATGTTGGAATTAATTTATCTGCATTTACACCGAACGCTAATAGCGCCTTTCCAGCATCATTAACTTCTTCAGGTGTAAAAGGTGTTTTTAGTGAAAATTCATTTAATTCCGCAAGTACTTTTTTAGCTTTTCGTGCACTTCCTAAAAATGTTTCAAAACTTACTTTTGTTTGTTCTGTTTTGATAGCAAGAGCACCCATGTTGCGAATTAACTG
>CAXMOR010000057.1:0-27611 GCA_964195455.1 uncultured Acidimicrobiia bacterium | reverse complement strand
TTACAAGATCAAATAACTTCTAAGATAGAGGCAGTTGACGGTCTTGCAGTTTTTGAAGAAGATATTTGGAAAAGACATGAAGGTGGTGGAGGTAGAACCCGTGTAATCGAAAATGGAGATGTTTTTGAAAAAGGAGGTGTAAATATTTCTGCGGTGCATGGAGAATTACCAGAAGTATTAAGAAATCAATTTAAAGTAAAAGAAGGTAAATTTTTTGCTTGCGGATTGAGTTTAGTTTTACATCCTACAAATCCTTTTATACCAACCGTGCATGCAAATTGGCGTTATTTTGAAATGTATGATGACGCTGGGAATATTGTTACGCAATGGTTTGGTGGAGGTCAAGATTTAACTCCATATTATTTATTTGATGAAGATGCAATTCATTTTCATACAGTTTGTAAATCAGCTTGTGATAAGCATAATTCAGCATTTTATTCAAAGTTTAAAAAAACCTGTGATGAATATTTTTGGAATGCACACAGAAATGAAGCTCGTGGAATTGGAGGTTTGTTTTTTGATTATCAAAAAGAAACCGAAGAATTTTCTATAGAAGATAGATATAATTTTGTGACAGAAGTTGGTAATAGTTTTTTAGAAAGTTATGTCCCAATTGTAGAGAAGAGAAAGAAGATTGATTTTACAAAAGCTCATAAAGATTGGCAAGAGATAAGAAGAGGAAGATATGTTGAATTTAATTTAGTGCATGATAGAGGAACTTTATTTGGACTAAAAACAAACGGTAGAATTGAAAGTATTTTAATGTCTTTACCACCACACGTTCAATGGGTTTATAATCATCATCCGGAAAAAAATACAAAAGAAGCAAGACTTTTGCATATTTTAGCAAACCCAAAAGATTGGGTATAAAAAAAGCAAGAATTTAGTTCCTGCTTTTTCATTAATTCAAATAATTATACTTAATAGGATATTACCGCTTCAAGTACAATACCATTCATTTCTGCACCAGATAATGTTGCGGGTGTCCATGCGTTAGGAGACCATTCAGCAGCAGCAGAATTATAAGATTGCTTTACATACTCTAATTTCATTAAAATATTTTTTGTCATAAACCAACCTGCACCAATATTAGTTCTATCAATTTTTTGCTCGTTTGGTTTGGTGCTTCCAGATGCAAAGTCTGCATTTCCGTATACAGAGTTATATCTTCCTGCAACATAGAATTGGCCTTGTTCTCCAAATCGATATAATAATTCAGTCCCTAATTGTGTAAAAGATCCTTTTTCATTTCCTTCAGCCTTACTTCCTTTACTATTTTCATAAATTCCAAAGAACTCTAAGCCTTTATATTGTATAAATGGATTGATTTGATATGAAGTATTATTTTTAAATCCAGGAGTAAATCTTCCTGCAAAATCACTTCCAGATTTTAATTCACCACCAATGTTTGTGTTAAATATGTTATAATATCTTCCACCAGCTCTATCGCCACTATATAAATGATCGCCATTATTATAACCACTTTCGCTGATAAAAGAACCCGTTAAACGCACTCTTAATGCTTCATTTACTCGTCGGTCGATTCCTAATTTACCATAGAAAGTAACTTTAAGATCTTTTTCGCCAATAATCGTAGAAGAGCCATATGGAGTTATTGTTTTGTCTACAGTTGGGTTTAATAAACCATTAGAAATACCAGCAACAATTAAGTAGTCTTTAGGTTGTACCGTAATTTCCACAAAAGGTTCAACAGTATATGCATCCATTATATAATTACCAACAAAAGGGTTATAAATAGCCATTGCATTATCAGATCTTCTAAAATGAGCATCACCATAATTCAATTGGTCGACCCCAATTCTTAGGGTTGTTACATCCATAATGTTTTTTAAGAAGTCTTCCTCTATAAAATTTAACTTATCCATTTGAATGTAACCACCTTTAACCCAGGTTTCTTCGTGGTGTTTAGAAGAAAGAAAAGTTCTTAAATGCATTCTAATACCATCAGCGAGTTGCACATCAAAATTCAAGTTCGCTGTAGGTAAGTTCACATTTCCTCCAATAGCGCTTAAATTATCCATATCATTAGAGTGATCTAATCCTTGAAATTGGATAGCGAAATCACCACCTACTTTAACAGCTAGTTTTTCAAATTCTATATCATTTGTTTTTTTTGTTTCAAAAACATTTAATCCATTATACCCCGCTGGCCTTAGATATTGAACTTTTTGTGCATTGGCGGCCAGCGTAAAAATAGCTAGTATCGCGATTAATAATATATTTCTATTTGTATTCATAATTGTTTAATTTAATAATTATTTTAAAATTTAAGATTGAATTCAATTGTTATTTCATCACCTGTTTTTATCGTTCCGAGTAACGCTTTTGGAGGATTTATACCAAAAGAAGTCATTTTTAGTTCGTGAGATCCTGTTAAAACAATATGGTCGCCATTTTTATTAATATTACTTAAAACATTTACACTTTTAGTGACTCCAGCAATTGTTAAATTTCCAAAGAGTTTTATGTTTATAAAGTCTTTGTTTTCAGAGATAATTTCTCCTTTTTTAAAAATGAAAGTAATTAATGGATATTCTTCAGCCTTTAGTGCTTTATAGGTAAGCTTATCCATTATTTTTTTACCACTTTTTATACTTGTTGCTTCTATTTCTACTTCTAAAGTTTCAATAGCCACATTATAAAAGTTGTCGATGGTAATAGTTGCATTCGTTTTCTCTACGATACTCTCCCAATCATGAAGCGTAGAAGTTCCTTTAACGGATACATTATTTGGTAGTTTGATGTTAAGTAGCTTAGAGGTTTCTTTAGCTGATAAGTTTGTTGTTAACTTGATGCCAGGAATTAAAGTCGCTGTAGCTTCTTGGCAGAATAATGGAGTCGTTATTATAAATAACATTATTAATAAACTGATACATTTTTTCATGACCTATTTGTTTTATGAGGCAAATTTATATCAGTTTAGATCTTCATAATATGATATAAATCATCAATATTTATTCTTTTTAAAAAAATGAATAAATATTTATCTTAAATAAATAATTGGATTTATGTTGCGAATAAATCAATTTTACATGCGTTAATTTGTTGATAATAATAAAATATTTCATATTTCATATTTAATATTATAAATAATGTAAAGTGTTTTTTCTGAGAAAATTTTATTTTTAATGTTTTTTACTAATAAGAACATTGTTTTTTAGTATTTTTGCAATCCAGAAATCGGATATAAATGGCAAGATTTGAATTAAAGTTACCAAAAATGGGTGAAAGTGTCGCTGAAGCGACTATTACCGCTTGGTTAAAAGAAGTAGGAGATACCATTGAATTAGATGAAGCTGTTGTGGAAATTGCTACAGACAAAGTAGATTCTGAGGTTCCGAGTGAAGTAGAAGGAACTTTAACTGAAATTTTATTTCAACAAGATTCCGTTGTGGCTGTAGGAGAAACTATTGCAATAATAGAAACTGAGGGTGATGAAAATTCTGTTGAAGCTGCAGAAACAAAAAATAAGATATCCAAGGAAATTATTGGGGTAGAAAAAACAATTGAAAAAGCTGTTGAACTAGTATCAGCTCCTATTGTTAAAACTCCAGAGTCAGGTAAATTTTACTCACCATTAGTAAGAAATATAGCTATAAAAGAAGGAGTTTCTATGGAAGAATTAGAAACTATTTCTGGTGTTGGGAAAGATGGAAGAGTTACGAAAAATGATATTTTATCTTATATAGAGAATAGAGGTGAATCTTCTAAAATAGCACCAATTATAGCTCCTGTAAAAGTTGAGGCTCCAAGAAAAGTTGAGAAAACAGTTGCTAAAGTTGCACCAGTTTCTGTAAATGGAGAAGATGAAATTATTGAGATGAGTAGAATGGGAAAACTGATCGCTAAACACATGGTGGATTCTGTTCAGACTTCTGCACATGTGCAATCGTTTATCGAAATTGATGTAACTAATATTGTAAAATGGAGGGATAAGGTAAAAGATGCTTTCTTAAGAAGAGAAGGAGAGAAGTTAACTTTTACTCCTATTTTTATGCAAGCAATTGCAACTACAATTAAAAAATATCCATTAATTAATATTGCTATTGATGGTGATCATATCATTAAAAAGAAAAATATTAATCTAGGGATGGCCGCGGCCTTACCAGATGGAAATTTAATTGTTCCTGTGATTAAAAATGCGGATCAATTAAATTTAATGGGTATGACGAAATCTGTAAATGATTTAGCCAATAGAGCAAGAAATAATGCTTTAAAACCTGATGATATTCAAGGAGGAACGTATACGGTTACGAATGTTGGTGGCTTTGGTTCCGTTATGGGAACACCAATTATTAATCAACCGCAGGTGGCTATTTTAGCATTAGGTGCTATTCGTAAAGTTCCTGCAGTAATTGAAACTTTAGAAGGTGATTTTATAGGAATAAGACAAAAGATGTTTGTTTCTCATTCTTATGATCATAGAGTTGTAAATGGAGCTTTGGGCGGTATGTTTATTAAAACGTTAAAAGAAAGCCTGGAGGCTTGGGATGTGAATCAAGATTTTTAATCTAAATAATTTTGTTAAAATTTTAAAGTTCGAGAAATTTCTCGGGCTTTTTATTTTTTACGAAATAACCACCAATTCATATCTCGGGTTAATTTATAGCCTAATTTTTCATAGAGAGGAATTGCAGTATTACCCTTGTTTGTATGCAGAATTGGTAACTTTTTTTCTTTTAAAATTTCTTTAGTTGTGAAAGTAACCAACTGTTTGGCATACCCTCTTTTTGTGTAATTTGGATGTGTAACAACTCCGCTAACTTCTATTAAATCATCTGTTTGCATTCTTTGTCCAGTAATTGAAACGAGTTTATTGTCTTTAAAAATCCCAAAGTATTTACCCATTTCAAAACCTCTTTTTTGATAAAATCCAGGCATCACCAGCCAAATTAAATCATAAATTTCATCAATATAATCTTTTGTTAATAAAACGATTGTTTCTGTAATTTTAAGGTCTACTAAGTTTTTTAAAACCATTTGACAACCATCAATTTTTTTTTCTAGAAGCACATAATTAGTATCAATAATTGGTATTTGATTTTCTGAAACTAAAAAGAATTTATCTGCTATTTTAGCATATTCATTTAATGCTTTTGCTGTTTTATTAGTATCAAAAAAAGCGCCAAAAATACAAACGTCTGGATGATAAAATTGTACTCCATCATAAGCTATAAGAAACTTATTATGAGATTCATTTAATGAGTACCAAACAGGGTTTTTTAGTGTTTCTTCTAAATTCTTCATCAAAAATAAATATAAAACAAAAAGCTCACAAATTGCGAGCTTTTTAATAAAATATTGTTTTAAAAATATTAAGCTAGCATCGTTACAGGGTTTTCAATAAACGTTTTTAATGTTTGTAAAAATTGAGCTCCAACAGCACCATCAACAGTTCTGTGATCGCAAGCTAAAGTTAATTTCATTGTATTTCCCACAACTATTTCTCCGTTTTTTACAACTGGTTTTTCAACAATTGCACCAACAGATAAGATAGCCGAATTTGGTTGATTGATAATTGAAGTAAAGCTTTCTATACCAAACATCCCAAGGTTAGAAACTGTAAAAGTACTTCCTTGCATCTCATCAACTTTAATTTTTTTATCTCTTGCTTTTCCTGCTAAATCTCTGACAGTAGCACCAATTTGAGTCAAACTTAATTGGTTTGTATGTTTTACAACCGGCACTAGTAGACCATCAGCGACAGCAACAGCAACACCAACATGAATATGACTGTGAATAATTGTATTTGTTTCTGTCCAGGATGTGTTTACTTGTGGATGTTTTTTCAATGCCATTGCACATGCTTTTACAACCATATCATTAAAAGATACTTTAACATCTGGAATTGCATTAATTATTTTTCTAGAAGCCATTGCATTGTCCATATTCACTTCAACATTTAAGTAGAAGTGGGGCGCGGTAAATTTAGAATTACCTAAAGATTTTGCAATTGCTTTACGCATTTGAGAATTCTTAATTTCTTCTGATTTTTCTTCACCAGCAGCAATAAAACTTGCAGCAGGAATAGAACTTGAAACAGAAGTTTCAACTTTTACAGAAGGCGTATAATTTTCTACATCTTTTTTAATGATTCTTCCGTTTTCACCTGAACCGTTTACGTCCGCCAAATTAATTCCTTTATCAGAAGCAATCTTCTTCGCTAGAGGTGACGCAAAAATTCGTCCACCAGAATTATTTGCAGTAGTAGTGGTAACGTTTGATGTGGTTTCAATAGCTTTTTCTTCTTTCTTCTCTTCTTTCTTTTCTGATGGTTCAGCTTCTTCAATAGAAGCACTAGCACCTCCGTTTGCGACTAAAGCAGAAACATCTGTTCCGGCAGGGCCAATAATAGTTAATAGGCTATCTACAGGAGCAGTTTCACCCTCTTGAACACCAATGTATAATATCGTTCCTTCATAGAAGCATTCAAATTCCATTGTGGCTTTGTCAGTTTCAATTTCAGCAAGCATATCACCTTCTTCAACAACGTCTCCAACTTTCTTTAACCATGTTGCCACAGTACCATCAGTCATGGTATCGCTTAGACGAGGCATTGTTATTACTTGCACACCTTTTGGAACTGCAACAGTGCCCGAGCTTGGAACTTCAGAAGTAGTTTCTTCTTCTTTTTCTTCTTCTTTAGTTTCTGTTTTTGCTGGCTCTGAATTTGCATTTAAAATTGCGGAAATATCTTCACCTTCTTCACCAATAATAGCTAATAAAACATCAACAGGAGAAGTTTCTCCTTCTTGAATACCTATGTGCAATAAAGTTCCTTCGTAGAAAGACTCAAATTCCATAGTTGCTTTGTCAGTTTCGATTTCAGCTAAAATATCACCTTCTTCAATTTTATCTCCAACACTTTTTAACCATTTTGCCACAACACCTTCTTCCATGGTGTCACTTAATCTGGGCATGTTTATAATTGTAGCCATATCTTAACTTATAAAAGGATAATCTTCTTGTTCATAAACCATATCATATAATTGCTGCACTTCTGGATATGGAGAGTCTTCTGCGAATTTTTCGCATTCGTTCACTCTATCTTTTACATCTTTAACAATGGCAGCTATTTCTTCTTCCGTTGCGTAGTTGTTTTCTTTAATGATATCTAAAACTTGGGTAATAGGATCAATTTTTTTGTACTCTTCAACTTCGTCTTTCGTTCTATAATGTTGTGCATCAGACATTGAATGACCTCTATATCTATATGTTTTCATTTCTAAGAAAGTAGGTCCATCTCCACGTCTGGCTCTTTGTATCGCTTCATCTACAGCTTCAGCCACTTTAATAGGATTCATAGCATCTACAGGTCCACAAGGCATTTCATAACCTAAACCTAGTTTCCAAATATCTGTATGATTTGCAGTTCTTTCAACAGAAGTACCCATGGCATACCCATTGTTTTCAACGATAAAAACCACTGGTAATTTCCATAGCATAGCCATATTAAAAGCTTCATGTAGAGAACCTTGTCTAGAAGCTCCATCACCAAAACAAGTTAAGGTAACAGCATCACTTCCTTTGTATTTGTCACCAAAGGCAATTCCTGCTCCTAAAGGTATTTGTCCACCAACAATACCATGACCTCCATAGAAGCCAAATTCTTTAGAGAAAATATGCATAGAACCTCCCATTCCTTTTGAAGTACCCGTTACTTTACCGTACAACTCTGCCATCACACGTTTAGGATCTTCTCCCATACCAATTGGTTGTACGTGATTTCTGTAAGCAGTTATCATTTTATCTTTTGATAAGTCCATAGCATGCAATGCTCCCGCTAAAATAGCTTCTTGACCATTGTAAAGGTGTAAGAATCCTCTTACTTTTTGTTGAATGTAAACAGAAGCTAATTTGTCTTCGAATTTACGCCAAAAGAGCATGTCTTTATACCAATCTAAATAGGTCTGTTTGGTGATTTTTTTCATTCTTAATGATTCTTGTTTATTTTATATACTGAAATACAAAAATAGTTGTTTTATGAACAATAAAAAAGTTTGATTTTTTAAAATTAGCGAAAAGGATTTCGTCAGCTTTCTTATTTAGTTTTTTGTGACATTGAAAATAGCTTTAGCGCCAGTTGCTAAAAACCAATATTGTGATGCTATTTTTAAACCAGAACTGTTAACTAATTTATATTGAGCAGTATTAGCGCCAAGTGAACCTTGGTTTAAAGCTAATATTTCAATTTTATTATTACCTTTTTCTAAATATATTGGAAAGGATTTGTAATGTTGATTAAGTGTTGTTTTTTTTACAATTAAAATATCATTATGATATATTCCAATAATATCGCCATCTATAGCACCAAAGTCTCTAAAAGAGAGTGTAACCGTTTTGGAAAGTGT
Source organism: uncultured Acidimicrobiia bacterium (assembly GCA_964195455.1). Lineage (GTDB taxonomy): Bacteria > Bacteroidota > Bacteroidia > Flavobacteriales > Flavobacteriaceae > Polaribacter. The sequence goes on along the minus strand of CAXMOR010000057.1, from coordinate 19,239 downwards.
TAAAAAATTTCCTTGATGGCTGTCAACTTTTTTTATTTCACGCTTTCCATACATTTCTTTGATTCTTAGGTTGTTAAGTTGATCTTTAGTTAAAACACCTTTATTGTTTAGCGCTTTTTCTTCTTTTTGTTGTTCTAGTTTTTTTTTTTCTTTGTCAAAAGCTTTTTTAAAACCGAGAGTCCCATCTAATTCTATGGGTTTTGGTGTTTTAACTTCTTTTGAATTGTTAAAAACAATTGCTTTTATTTTACCTTTTTCTTTACTACCGTTATTCCTGTCTAATTGTGCAAATAGAGCAGTGGATAAAAGAATACAAAAAAGGGTACATAAAGATTTAAAAATTGATTTCATTGATTTATGAATTTTTAGCAATAGATTACAAATATAATGCCGATTTTTAATGAACTTGTTTAGAAGTTGTTAAAACTTATATTCTGATAGGAAAATTAAAATATGTTTTAGGAAAAGGTTCATTTCTCAAAGTAAAATGCCACCATTCATTATCATAAGGATTAAAGTTATTGTCTAACATTATTTTACGTAAATACAATCTGTTTTTTTGTTGATGTTCATTTATCTTTTTATAAAAAGGATGAGATTCAACGCCAAAAAAGTCATAAACACTTCCCATGTCTAATTCTTTGCCTGTTTTTACATCTACAATTGTTAAATCTACAGTGCTTCCTCTTGTATGACCAGATTTTTCAGCTATGAAACCTCTTTTAAATAACTCTGATTTTGAAATTTGTGGATAGTATTCGTGTTTCATTAAAGTGTCATTCAAAACTTTTGCCCATTTTACAAAATGATCTACTGCTTGCTGTGGCCGGTATGCATCAAAAACTTTAAGACTTAATCCTTTTTTTTTTAAAATAGTTTGCACTTTATGGAGAGCATCAGCCGTTTCTTTGGTCACAATTAAACAATTTTCATAATAACCATTAATTATCTTTCCAATAAAATTATGATTGCTTAAATATCTTAATTCAGTTTTTATAGTCGTATCAATATCAGAAACATACACAAAACCGTTTGGGATTTTTTGTGAACATAGTGTTAAACTAAAAAAGAAACTAAAAAAGAAAAATTGATTTTTCATTTATCAAAAGTACAGAAAATGATTTTATCTATTTTTAATTAGAAAATATTATTTAATTTTGACATCTTATGGAAGAGCTCACTTTAACAACACCAGCCTTATTGTTTTCTGCAATTTCACTAATAATGCTTGCATATACCAATCGTTTTTTAGCCTATGCAGCCGTTATCAGAAATTTACATGATAAGTTTTTAGAAAGACAAGAAGAGTCTTTGTTAAGACAAATTCAGAACTTGAAATTGCGTTTAAATTTGACAAGATGGATGCAAATATTTGGAATTACAAGTTTGCTTTGTTGTGTGCTGACCATGTTTTTGATCTACATTAATTACCACACGATTGCGGTATATGTTTTTGGCTTTGCACTCATTTTATTAATTATTTCTTTGTCGCTTTTAATCAAAGAAATACAGATTTCTGCAGAAGCTTTGCAACATCATATTGCGGATATTGAAGAACATTTAAAGAAGAAATGATACTTTTTTGAAAGAATAACAGGAAAGATGTTCAGCGGAAAAAAAGTAAGTGTCGTTTTTTGTAAAACGACAACTTACCAAGTAGACTAATAAAACCAAGTATTAGTAATTATATTAGAAGTTAGCTTTCTAATAAATTTTTATTTTAGGTTGATGGTTATAACGCAACCCTTTTTTAATCTTTAGTGGTGCTTTTCTAAAACCTAGAGATGGGTAAAATTAGCAATTCCAATAGTTTTTATTTTGTTCTGAATCTATTCTGCTTTCTAATTTAATCCATACAATTTGTTGTCATTTTTCATTTCAAAAACCGTTAAATAACTTTCTTAGATGTAATCCAGGAATGGAATAAATATTGTTTTCTATAAAATCTTCTTTCTTTTGAATTTAGACAATATCACAATAAAATTAAAATTTTTTTAGTAATGATTGGTTCAAGGCTTTATAGTTTACTTTAATTGAATTGCAATAGCTGTTTTACATAAATGACTATTTACATGGGTTTGGAAATAAATTTATATCTTTTTAATATATAATGGATTTATTTAGCAGAAATACTTCCTCCTGAAGATGTTTTTTTATTGACTTTCTTTGGGTTTCCTTTAAAATCGATACCACCACCACTTGTAGCCTTTGCATCAATGCTTTCAGAAGCATATACGTTAATATTGGCACCACTAGTAACTCTTACATTTACATGTTTACTTTGTAATGCATATGCATCTATAGAGGCGCCGCTTGTTGAACTTGACCTATGATTTTCTGTACGTCCAGAAACTTCAATGCCTGAACCACTAGTAGCACTCGTTTCAACCGTATTTGCATCTACAGAAATATTAATATCTGCACCACTGGTAGCACTAATCTTTAGATTACTTATTTTTAAAGTTTCTTTCGCATAAACTGCTGCACCACTATTTGCTGCTATAGCTTCTAAACTTTTAATGGTAACATATATTTTTCTTGCTTTTGCTTTCCAAATATTTTTTTCAGAATAAATTTTTAACACACCATCATTTACTTTTGTAATAATAATGTCTTGTAAATTTTCATCAGCTTCAACTGTAATTTTGTTTTTAGACCCGAGAGAAATGTACAATTCTAAACCTGTGCTTACTTTAATTTTTGTAAAGTCTTCTTTCGTACTTCTGTCTTCTGTAACAACATTTCTGTTGCCATTAACTCTGTTGAACATATCTACAGCACAAGAACTAAAAAGTGCTGTAATTAATAGGAATGTTAAAATTTTCTGAGTTGCTATTTTCATAATGTTTTTTTTTAGTAAAATGTAATTGTTTTTTATTAGACGCTTAAAAAGAAAGTTAGGTTACCGAATTGTTAGTTTTTTAGTTTGAGTTGTTTTTTAAATAGTTTCTTCTTGGATTACTTTTTTTTCTTCTTCAATTTCTTCTAGGCAATCCGTACATTTCAATGTGCTTTCTGTCATTATGTAGTGAGAATTAGCCATGTCTTTGTCATAAATGTCAGCATCATTGCCAACATTTGATAAAAAGTTTTTAGTAGAATGATCAAAGTAGACAGTGATGTCTTTTGGAATGAAAAGTGTGATGTTAATTTCTTCATCTTTCCACATATTTTTAAAGTCTGATAAAAAGAACGCATCTAATACCAATGTATTGTCTAAAACTTCGTAATTGTACTTAATTTTCTTGCCATTATTATTAGCCCTATTTTTGTTTTTACCTCTAGATTTTTTCTGAAGAATGAAGTAACTTTCATCAGAGTTACTTTTTTTAACATCTACTCTAATATTATTACTATAGACCATTTTAGTACCATCAATTTCAACTTCCTCTTTGTGCGAGCTTCTTATTAAAGTATGACGATAATAGATATTATCATTATTTATCATTTTTAATTTTAGGGTATCATTTTCTACAATATTTAAACTGTTTTTTTCTAATGATTTACCTCGAGTTGAATGTGATGTTCCGAATTCCAATCCTATAAAAATCATCGTTAATAGCGCAACAATCCAAATACCTAAAAGTGTTAATGATGTTGGTTTACTTAGTTTTCTTACATTACTGGATAAGATTCTTAATCCTAAAATAAATAAGATTAAAAACGGAATTCCAATTAGTAAAAATGTACATAAAGTAAGCAACCAAATTGGTAAAACTGAATCATGGAAAAATGGTGGATAGTGTAAAAAGTCTCCATCTACATTTAACCATTCTAAACTTCCTAAAGAAAACCCTCCTATGACTAGAGATAAAATAACTGCAGCAGAAACAACGATGATAATTACACCGATAAATTTACCTACTACTTTAAAAAGAGTAAGAATAATTTCACCTAATGAATCAAAGAAATCCTGTAATCCGTTATTTTTTTTCGTCTTTCCCGAAAAAGTTTTATTCATTTTATCAGATAACTCACTAGCGCCTTCTTTTATTTTTTCTGAGGCTTTGTTTGCAAAAACAGCTACATTTTCTGAAACATTGTTAAATTCTTCACGAATTTTTTTTTCAATGTTATCAATGTTCACAGGTTCACCTTCCATTTGTAGTTTTTCTGCAGTGGTTTTTGCCTCAGGTAATAAAACCCATAGAATGATATATAGTAAAACCCCAAATCCTCCAAAAATGAATAATGCAAGCAGCCCTAAACGCACCCAAATTGTATCTATATCAAAATAATGTGCAATTCCAGAAGCAACTCCTCCTAAAAATTTATCATCACCATCTCGAAATAATTTTTTTCCAGATGCACTATTTCTTGTATGAGAATAATTAGCATCACTATACTCTTGTTCAGCTTCGGCATAATCTTCTGGTTGGCCCATAATTAAAATAATATCAGCGATATCACTTTCATTTACTACTTGCCTTGCATCCATTATTTTTTCTGATAATAGCTCACTAATTCTTGCTTCTATATCTGCAATAATCTCATTCTTTCCTTGAGGATCGTCACTTAAAGATCTAGAAATCGATTCTAGATATCTTCGCAATTTCTGATAGGCTACTTCATCTATATGGAAGAAAAACCCGCCTAAATTTATATTAATAGTCTTATTCATTTGTAGTCGATTTTTTACTAGTTACTTGGTGTACTGCGTTTAATAAATTATTCCATGTTTTGTCTAATTCTTTTAGAAACATGCCTCCGTTTTCTGTTAAAACGTAATATTTTCTTGGTGGACCTGAGGTTGATTCTTCCCATCTATATGTCAATAAACCTGTGTTTTTCAGACGAGTTAATAACGGATAAATGGTTCCTTCAACCACAATCATTTCTGCATTTTTTAGCGTTGAAATAATTTCAGAAGTATATGCATCACCATTGTTTAGAATGGATAGAATGCAAAACTCTAAAACACCTTTTCGCATTTGTGCTTTTGTGTTTTCAATCTTCATGTATTGTGGTTTAATTTTTTATTTTATAAATTTTATTGTAAAAGGATATTTGTAATTTTCTCCTTCCTTGGCTTTAATAGCAGCTATAATTACGAGTGCAATTCCTATTAAGTAAACAATTGCCGTAATAGAACCTAATCCTATAAAACCAAATATATTATCGAGGTCAAAATCAAAATTAAAATGATCGATACTCATGAAGTTATGGTGATTTCTAAAAATAGAACCAATTGCAAAAGGAATAAACGTGAGTGTTAAAAGAAAAATATACAAGGTGTAGCTGATGTTAAAGTTTACCGCTTCTTTTCCTTGTTCATCTAAAAAAGCACTTTTATTTTTTAACGTTTGCCATGCAATTAGTGGAGTAATGATATTGCCAAAAGGAAATATGAAACCTGCAAATGCAGAAATATGGATTAAAAATGCATTGGTGTTTTCGGTATTGTTTTTCATCTTTTTCATTTGTATAATACTAGCTTATACAAATATATGTCTTTAGGATGGTATTATGTAATGCATGGTACTGTATTTAACATTTATTTAACATTTTCACTTTTTATATCGTTTGTTAAAAAAGTGCTAAATTGCCAGTAAATAGAAGTGTTATGAAGATTACGCCAAGTAAAATAAATACCTTTATGCTTTTTAAATTGCCACTAGCATATTTTGGTGGTGTTCGTGTAAAAACGATAGCAAAAGATAAAGCTGTTGTTAAAATAAAGCACAAATGGATAAATCAAAATCCATATAAAAGTATGTTTTGGGCAGCTCAAGGAATGGCTGCAGAAATGAGTACTGGGGTTTTAGTCATGCAAGAGATAGAGAAATCTAATTGTAAAGTTTCTATGTTAGTTATACATCAAGAAAGTGATTTTTTTAAAAAGGCTACAGGTGAAATTTTATTTACTTGTAATGGTGGAAGTAAGATTAGAGAAGCAATTCAAGCATCTATAAAAACTGGTGAAGGAAAGGTTATTGTTCTAACATCTGAAGGTGTGAATGAAGATGGAGTAGTGGTTTCTAATTTTCAATTTAAATGGAGTTTAAAAGTTAAGGATTAACTATAGACGCATTAAATAATCTCTTAAGTCTGTATTTTCGTTTAAATTCATTTTCTTTTTAATTCTATACCGGGCGGTTTGCACAGATCTTGGATCTATCAATAATATTCGAGCGATTTCTTTTGTTTGCATGTGCAATTTTATAAATAGACAATGTCTTAATTCTGTTTCTGAAATGCTAGGGTGTTTTACGAGTAATTTATTGTAAAAATTGTCATGAACAGCATTAAAGTGTTTTTTCAGGATATTCCAATCTTCATTTTTTTCTAAAAGATAATTAATTTGATTGGTAATACTTTTGATGGTAGCTTTATCTTCTGTATTAATACCCCTCAAATCTGCCTTAATTTCTTTAAAATATTGCTTATTATATAATAAATTTGTGCTTAAGGTTATCATTTCTTTATCTTTTCCTAAGTTTTCAGATGTAAGAATTTTGACTTTATTATTTTCGTCATTACTTCTTTTTTTAAATCTTTCAATAATAAAATAATAACCAAATAAAGAAGATAAAAATAGTATACATATAAAGTAGAATACTATTTGTAAATTGAAGTTTCGCCCCTCCAATTCTGCTTTTCCAGCAATAAGAGTTTCAAATTTTAGTTCTGAAGCTAATTCTTTTATTCTGTATTCTAATTCTTTTTTACCCTTCGCCTGGTTTTCTGCAATAGATGGTATCGATTCTAGGCCTTTGTAGCCAATTAGTTCTAAGCTAAAAATACAATCACTAGAGTTTCTATATGCTTGATGGACTTCAATACTTAATATGTTTTTACCCTCTTTAAAATCTCTATTAGTAATAAAGTGTTGATGAAACTTATCTTCAGCACTGCTCGTGACCCGATTAGATGCTAATGTATTATAGGTAATCTTACCCTTAGGCATGTTCTCTCTAAATATTTCTTTACCATTCAGATAAAAAACAGCTCCATCATCTCTTTGAATTTTACATTCATAAATTGTGTATTTGTTGTTTAAAATTAGTTCCTTTTTAAAATACTTAGTGACTTGTTTTTCATCCTTGTCGTTTCCAAAACTAAGGATTGTCTTGATTTGTTTGTTTTCATAGCCTAATGGCGAAGTACCGATTTCCCAATGAGAAAACGCAGTCAGTTCTATCCAGCTTTCATCTAGATATCCTTTATCATAATAATACCAAGAATCATTTTTCGTAATTAAAGTTTCTTGAGAAAAAGAAATAGAAACATAAAGAAATAGCACTATAATAGAAAAGTTCTTTTTCAGAGGTGACTTTTTTTTCATTTTTGTTTATTTAATAAAACGGGCAATTTTTTTTTACGAATATAGTATTTTTTCTAATAATAAATAATGAACATGAAGTTTGGATGTTTTCGTTTTCAAAAACTTATTTTAGACAATGTACATATGTAGTCGTTTTTTTATTTTTTAAACACTAAAGTAGTAGTTTAGTCTATCGTTTTTAAACAATGAAAGGAAGAAAATAATTTAAATTTGAATAGTTAATTAGGGAATTAATGTACTAAAATGTTGGGGGATATTTTTTACATTAAAATTGAGAAAAAAAGTCGTGATTTTTATATCACGACTTTTTTGATTCTTAAAGAAAAAATATTCTTATATATTTTTCCTTAAAGTACCTTGATAATAATAAACAAGATTCTCGATGTAATAATGGTAATTAAGAAAACTTATTTATAACAAAAGTTGTTATACAAATAAAAAAAACCAGAATGGGTAAATTTAGTCCCTTAGTTTTTTTTGTCCATTTTTATTTTTGGACTATGTTTTGTTTGGCGTTCAATAAAAAAGTACGATAATGTCTATATCTTCGTTGCAGTTAATTTTAGAACTAACGTATTAAAATGCTGGGGGGCATTTTTACATTAGAATTCAAAAAAAAGTCGTGATTGTAAAAATCACGACTTTTTAATTTTTATAAGAAAATATTTTTTACATTTCCATAGAATGATATACATTTTGAACATCATCATCTTCTTCCAGTTTTTCTAAAAGCTTTTCTACATCTGATTGTTGTTCTTCATTTAATTTTGAAGTTGTTGTTGGAATTCTCTCAAATCCCGAGGATAAAATTTCTGCATTGTTTTCTTCAAAGAAAGTCTGAATCGCTCCAAATTGTTCAAAAGGCGCATAGATAATAATTCCTTCTTCATCATCAAATACTTCTTCAACATCAAAATCGATTAATTCTAACTCCAATTCTTCCAAATCAATGGTAATATCTTCCTTTTTAATAGTGAATGTACAAACATGATCAAACATAAAAACAACAGATCCAGAGGTTCCTAAATTTCCATCGCACTTATTAAAAGCAGATCGAACATTGGCAACTGTTCTATTGTTATTATCAGTTGCTGTTTCTAAGAGAAGCGCTATTCCATGAGGTGCATAGCCTTCAAATAAAACTTCCTTGTAGTCTGCCGTGTCTTTGTCGGTTGCTTTTTTTATGGCACGCTCTACGTTTTCTTTAGGCATGTTTGCAGCTTTTGCATTCTGCATAACTGCTCTTAATCTAGAATTAGAATCAGGATTTGGACCACCATCTTTAATAGCCATTACAATATCTTTACCAATTCTAGTAAAGGTTTTAGCCATTGCTGACCAACGTTTCATTTTGCGTCCTTTTCTAAGTTCGAATGCTCTACCCATTTCTAATGATTTTTTTTCTAAATTATATTACTACAAGCAAATGTAAAAAATAGTAACTTGTTTCACACATTTTTGTTGATTGTATTTATTTTGATATTTAACTCTTGCTGGTTTGCCGTAAATGTTTATATCAAATAGAGCTATCCTTCTTGTTGATAAATAAATCCTTTACCTTAATTTAGGTCTCTAATTTCAGAAAAAGAGAAGGTAAATAGAATATAAGTTATTTTAATAAATGATAAGACTGTTTTGCAATCTCAATTTCTTCATTAGTGGGAATTACCAAAATTTTGACTTTAGATTCTTTTGACTGAATCTCTCTTATTTCTTTAGAATAGATTTTGTTTTTCTGTATATCTAAATCAATTCCTAGGAAGTCTAAATTTTTACTAGCCATTTCTCTCATTAAATTTGAATTTTCTCCAATTCCGGCTGTAAAAATAATAGCATCTAACCCGTTGAGTATTGCCGCATAAGAACCGATATATTTCTTGATTCGATGTGCTGCCATGTTCAGTGCATTTTGACAGTTTTCATCTCCTTTATCAGCTTTTTTAGTAATGTCTCTTAAATCAGAAAAACCGGTTAAGCCTTTCATCCCAGATTCTTTCTGCAACAAATTGGTAACTTCTATAATAGACTTGTTAAGTTTTTTAATTAAAAACAAAATTACAGATTGATCTATGTCTCCGCATCGAGTTCCCATCACTAAACCGTTCATTGGACCGAAACCTAATGAATTGTCTATGCTTTTTCCATTTTTTATTGCCGACATACTGCACCCATTGCCCAAGTGAATGGTTATAATGTTTTTAGATTTTGCTCCTAAATATTCAATTGCTTTCTCTGAAACATATTTATGACTTGTACCATGAAAGCCATAAGCTCTAATTTTGTGTTCTTCTAGATATGAATTTGGAATTGCATATTGATAGGCTTCTTTTGGCATTGTTTGATGAAAGGCAGTATCAAAAATTGCAATCTGTTTTGCTGATTTAAAAATAGTTTCAGCAATTTCGATTCCTGTTAAATTTGCAGGATTATGAAGTGGTGCTAAGTCGAATAAATCTCGAATATTATCTTTAACTTCCTTATTAATGATTACTGGACTGCTGAACTTACTTCCTCCATGAACAACTCTATGGCCAACAGCGTCAATTTGATCAACTGAATTTATGACACCCATTTTTGGATTCATTAAAGTTTTAGCAATTTTTTTTAGACCCACTTCGTGATTTAAAATTGGTAAAATCTGAGAATATGTATTGGTATCTTTTTCGTGTGTAAAAATGGCATCATCCATACCAATTCTTTCAATAATTCCTACACATTTTACTACTTGCAAAGGCATTTCTATCAATTGATATTTTAAAGATGAAGAACCTGCATTTAAAACTAAAATATTCATATTATCCTTGGTGTGCTTGAATGGCAGTTAATAAAACAGTGTTAAAAATATCATCTACGGTGCATCCTCTACTTAAATCATTTACAGGTTTATTTAATCCTTGTAGCATTGGGCCAATGGCTAAGGCTCCTGTTTCTCTTTGAATAGCTTTGTATGTATTGTTTCCTGTATTTAAATCAGGGAAGATTAAAACAGATGCTTGACCAGCTAATTTAGAATCAGGCATTTTTGTTTTAGCAACATCAATATCTACTGCAGCATCGTATTGAATTGGACCTTCAATTTTTAATTCTGGGTGCAGCGATCGAACTATTTCTGTTGCTTTTCTTACTTTTTCAACTTCTTCACCTTTTCCAGAGCTTCCAGAAGAATAAGATAACATAGCAATTCTTGCTTCAATACCAAAAGCTTCCGCAGATTGAGCTGAAGAAATTGCAATTTCTGCTAATTGTTCCGCATTTGGATTTGGATTTACAGCGCAATCACCCATTACAGAAACTCTATCCGATAAACACATAAAAAAGACAGAGGAAACTACAGAAACTCCAGGTTTTGTTTTGATGAGCTGTAAGGCGGGTTTTATGGTGTGCATAGTTGTGTGAATGGCTCCAGAAACCATACCATCTGCTAATCCGTTTAAAATCATTAAAGTGCCATAATAAGAAACGTCGTGCACTAAATCTTTAGCGGTAGTTTCGGTCATTCCTTTATGTTTCCTTGCTTCAAATAATGTCTTTGCAAAATCAGTATTATGTATAGAATCTTCAGGGTTTAGAATATGTATTTTCTCTAAATCTATTTGTAAGCCAATTTGATCACATTTTAGTTGAATAGCATTTCTATTTCCCAATAATGTCAAGTCTACAATATCTAAGAGTTGTAAACGAGCTGCAGCTTTGATAATTCTCTCGTCTTCACCTTCTGGTAAAACAATATGTTTCTTATAAGTTCTTGCTTTTTGCAGTAAATTATACTGAAACATACTTGGTGTTAATTTATTAGATTTATAAGAAGTTAAGATATTTGTTAGTCCTTCTGCATTTACATATTTATCAAAAGTGTCTAATGATAATAATATCTTTTTACTGTGAGTTGAGTATATTTTAGACTTTACAGAACCAATTTTGTTAGATATCCCAAAGGTACCTCCATCAACAGAAATAATGGGTACTGTAGATTGCACACCCTCAATTAATTTGAGAATTGATTCTTCAGGAATTAAACTTCCTGTTAAAATAATTCCTGCAATTTTTGGGTAGTTGCTCGAAGCATTCGCTTGCAAAGCACCTAAAATAATATCTGCTCTATCTCCAGGAGTTATTATTAAAGCCTTCTCTTTAATTCTGGTTAAATAATTACGCAATTGCATAGCGCCGGTGCTATAACTGCCTATGGCATTATCTAAAAATTGTTCTCCAAATAAAACACGACCATTTAAAGCTTGCACTACTTCTTTTACTGTTGGATATGATAAAAATTCAATTTTTGGAATAATATCAATTTGTAGGTTTTTAGGGAAGCTTTTTTGTAATTCTTTTTTGATATAATCTATTTCGTCAACTTCAATTTTGTTGGCGATAAGACCAATAACATCGACTTCTTTACTAATAAAAGAGTTATAAGTAAGTTGCATGGTGTTTATAAAATCTTTCTTTTTCTTACCATTTCCAGAACCAACTATTAATGATGGAATTCCTAGATTTTTGGCAATCATAAGATTTACATCTAATTCTGTAGAACCAACTTCACCCGAAAAATCTGTTCCTTCAACTAAAACATAATCATATTTGGCTTCTAAATTTTTATATTTTTTGATAATATTATGAATAACATCATCTGCTTTTCCTTCACTTAAAAGCTCTACAACTTCACTTTGTTTATAGGCGAAACAATCGTTGTAATCAATATCTAAATTGAAAAATTTAATTGCAGTATTTGTATGGTCATCAAAGTCACTGTATTTTTCTTGGTTTATTATAGGTCTAAAATAACCTACTTTAGAAGATTTGGTTAACATCATTCTTAAAAGACCTAACGATACCAATGATTTGCCACTGTCAGATTCTGTTGCCGCAATATAAATAGCTTTACTCATTGTTTATAAAAAAATTATTGTTCAAAATTATACTATAAAGAAGAGATTGATCATGATAATAGTCATTAAATAATCTATTTAAGTATCTAGATTTTTTATTCTTCTATAAAAGTACATTGATTGTTGTAGTATTCGATAATTTCTGGATTTTTATTTATTTTCTAAACCTTACTTTTTATCTTCTGTTATAATAGAGGGTGACACTTTCTTGACGATACATATGAACAAGTATTTCGGAGATAATTAATAAAAAAAAATATTTCTCATCGTTAAGGTCTTAAACTTGTAAAATACCCATATTAAATTTCTTTTTAATAGGAGCGTGGTTAGCGGCTTCAATTCCCATAGAGATCCAAGTTCTTGTATCTAAAGGGTTAATTACTGCATCCGTCCAAATTCTTGCCGCTGCGTAATATGGAGAAATTTGCTTATCATACCTAGATTTTATTTTGTCAAATAATTCAGCTTCTTTTTCAGGTGTAATCTTTTCTCCTCGTTTTTTTAATGATGCCGTTTCTATTTGTAGTAAAACTTTAGCAGCAGAATTCCCACTCATAACAGCTAGTTCTGCACTTGGCCAGGCAACAATTAGTCTTGGGTCGTATGCTTTACCGCACATAGCGTAATTTCCTGCTCCATAAGAATTACCAATAATAATCGTGAATTTTGGAACTACAGAATTACTCACTGCATTTACCATTTTTGCACCATCTTTTATGATTCCTCCATGTTCAGATTTAGAGCCCACCATAAATCCGGTTACATCTTGTAAGAAAACTAAAGGTATTTTTTTCTGGTTACAATTCGCAATAAAACGAGTTGATTTATCTGCGGAATCGTTATAAATAACACCACCAAACTGCATTTCTCCTTTCTTAGTTTTTACCAACTTTCTTTGGTTAGCGACAATACCAACGGCCCAACCCTCGATTCTTGCATAACCGGTTAAAATAGTTTTTCCGTAACCTTCTTTGTATTGTTCAAACTCAGAATTATCAACCAAACGTTTTATGATTTCTAACATATCATACTGTGCGTTTCTTTCTTTTGGAAGAATTCCGAAAATATCATCTTCTTTTTCTTTTGGAGGGAATGCTTCTTTTTTACTAAAACCAGCTTTGTCATAACCGCCAATTTTATCAACTATAAATCTTATTTTATCTAAAGCATCTTTATCATCTTTTGCTTTGTAATCTGTAACCCCCGAAATTTCACAATGTGTAGTCGCTCCTCCCAAAGTTTCATTATCAATACTCTCGCCAATTGCAGCTTTTACGAGGTAGCTTCCCGCTAAAAAGATACTTGCAGTCTTATCAACAATCAATGCCTCGTCGCTCATAATTGGTAAATATGCACCACCGGCAACACAGCTACCCATAACGGCAGAAATTTGGGTAATTCCCATGCTGCTCATTACGGCATTATTTCTAAAAATACGTCCGAAATGTTCTTTGTCGGGAAAAATTTCATCCTGTAAAGGCAGGTAAACTCCTGCAGAATCCACTAAGTAAATAATGGGTAGTTTGTTTTCTATCGATATTTCTTGAGCGCGCAAGTTCTTTTTTCCAGTAATTGGAAACCATGCTCCGGCTTTTACAGTAGCATCATTCGCAACCACAACGCATTGTTTTTCATTAATGTAGCCAATTTTTACAATAACTCCTCCAGAGGGGCATCCTCCGTGTTCTGTATACATTTCTTCGCCAGCAAAAGCACCAATTTCTATAGATTTAGAATTGTTGTCTAACAAATAATCAACTCTTTCTCTTGCGGTCATTTTACCATTTGTATGGTGCTTATCAATTCTCTTTTGACCACCACCTAATTTTACTTTTGCAAAACGTTTGCGTAAATCTGAGACTAAAAGCTTATTATAATCTTCGTTTTTATTGAAGTTGATGTCCATAAAAAAATAATTGTTATTAGGTGCTAAAATAAGGAAATTTTAACTGTAAGAATTGATAATGTCATGAACTGTTTTAGCTATTTCTTTATGTTGATTGTGCTTTTCTAAACGAGTTGGTTCTGCAATTCTTTCCGTACAATTTTTTACAGCACACGTTTCGCAAGTTACGCCAACAATATTTTTCTGAAAAGTATTTTCTTTAAGAAAAGTAAGCTTCTTTTTTAAATGAGGAGAAAGTAGCATTCCAATGGTTACACTTCTGTTTATTTCTTTTTTAAAAGGATCTGGAGTTGCAGAAGAAAGTACTAAATATTCATTTTTTTGATTTTCATAAGAAGAAATTTGTATGCCAAAAGTAGCTCTTTCTTTTGATGATTTTTCTAGGTCTTCAATCGTTTTTATAGATATCCAGCGCCTGCAATAATGCTCGTTTTTTCTGTTTGCATGAGGTGTTTGTTGCTGTGTAATGTGTAGTTCTTTACTTAGTTTAAATTCTAGTGAATTTTCTTTATGTGTGAAGCGTAGGAAGAATAAATTTTTGATTTTAAAGAACTTAGGTAAAATATTTGTTAAACGCTGATAAAAAGTTTCTTGAGAGCAATTAAAATGTTTTATTATTTGGTGTAGTTTTAAAGGTTTCCAGTCTTCAAGTTCAAAGAAGTTAGTTAGTTTTTCTGTTAAATTTTTTCTAGGGATAATTAATGCACCAGCAAAATAAGATGCAATAAAATTGTTTAAAACTTGATCAAAATTCTCAAATTTAATCCAAGGAAAAGTATAAAGTCTGTCTTGAATATCTAGATAATTATACGCTAATTCTTTTGCGTAAATAAATGTTTTTTGTGCTTCAGAAATGTTTTTATCTATTAAGAGTATTTTGTTTTTTGGGATATAAATATTTCTTAAAACATCTAAATTGTCATATTTAGAAAGCTCTTTGTCATCAATTCTGTATCCAAATTCTTCAGTTAAAATTTCCTCTAAATCCTTAGAGGTTATTCTTTTTGATAAGTTTATATGGTATAATTTAGCAAATTTCTCTACATTATTTTCAATGTCTTCGAAATAATTATTGTGTGCTTCTTGGTAAGAGCGTAAAGATGCTAAAAAAAAACTTTCTCTTGTTAGATTATAATTTTGTGAAATCTTTATAATTGTGCTTATAAACGCATTTACTTTTGCAGGGGCATTCGCAATTATGTCTATCAAGTTATTTTCTTTGATACCAAACAAGTCTAATGGTATTTCTTTTAAAATTTTAGATTGTAAAATTTCGCCAATTGGTGCAAGATTTTTGTCTAGTTTTAAAGATACAAAATGGTCATAAGGTACTTCTAAACTTTCCGAAAGTAATAATATTTTATCTGTTTTAGGATATTTTTTTCCTTTTTCAATTTCATTTAAATACGATTTTGAAAGTCCGGATAATTTTGCTAAACCAAAAAGAGAAAGGTTTTTCTCTGTTCTTATTTGCTTGAGTTTTAGTCCAAAAATTAATCGAATGTATTCGTCTTCTATCATCATAAGTTCAAAGGTAAGAATAAATAGCGAATGAATTCAAATAATATTTATTTATCAATTTAGCGAACGTTCGCTTGTGGAGTTCAAATATATTTCATATCATTGTAAAGTAGAAATTAAAAAAAACCTAATTATGGAAGGAAATATTATTAAAGAAATTCGATTTAAAGGATTTAAGATGGATGATTATCAGGGTGTTTTAACAAATGAGGCGCAACTATTTTTGTTAGAATTACATGAAAGATTTAATCAAAAAAGATTAAAATTATTAGAAGAGAGAGAGCTTGAGCAGGGGTATTTTGATGTAGGAAATTATCCTTCTTTCCCTGAAGAAACAAAAGAAATTAGAGAATCTGATTGGGTTTGTGCTCCTCTACCAAAAGATTTATTAGACAGAAGAGTCGAAATCACAGGTCCTGTAGATCGTAAAATGGTAATCAATGCTTTAAATTCTGGGGCCAAAACTTTTATGGCAGATTTTGAAGATAGCAATTCTCCAAACATTCATAATAATTTGCAAGGTCAAATTAATTTAAGAGATGCCGTTAATAAAACAATTTCATTCTTCGATGAGAAAAAAGATAAAACTTATCAATTAAATAAAGAAACGGCAACTTTATTAGTAAGGCCAAGAGGTTTGCATTTAAACGAAAAACATTTTATTGTTGATGGAGAGGAAATGTCTGGTTCTTTGGTAGATTTTGGATTGTATTTCTTTCATAACATTAAAGCATTACAATCACAAAACTCGGCTACCTATTTTTATTTACCAAAATTAGAGCACTATTTAGAGGCAAGATTATGGAATGATATTTTTGTGTTTGCACAAGATTATCTAAATATTCCTCAAAAGACAATTAAAGCTACTGTTTTAATAGAAACAATTACAGCCAGTTTTCAGTTAGATGAAATTATTTATGAGTTAAGAAACCATATGGCTGGTTTAAATTGTGGACGCTGGGATTATATATTTTCGTATATCAAAAAGTTTAGAAATCATCAAAATTTTATGGTACCAAATAGAGATCAAGTAACGATGAAAACACCCTTTATGAAAGCTTATTCTTTGAGAGTTATTCAAAAATGTCATAAAAGAAATGTGCATGCGATGGGAGGAATGGCAGCTCAAATTCCGATTAAAAATGATGAAATAGCTAATAATAATGCATTCGCAAAAGTGTACGCAGATAAAGAGCAAGAGGTGAAAAATGGTCATGACGGAACTTGGGTTGCACATCCAGGATTGGTTTCTTTAGCAATGAATGTATTTAATGAAAACATGACGACAAAAAATCAAATTCATGTAAAAAGAAATGATATAAATATCGGTGTTAAAGATTTAGTTGAGATGCCAAAAGGCACAATTACTGAAGATGGAGTTAGAAAAAACATCAATGTAGGTATTTTATATATAGAAAGTTGGTTACGTGGAAACGGAGCAGCGGCAATATATAATTTAATGGAAGATGCTGCTACAGCAGAAATTTCTAGAACTCAGGTATGGCACTGGTTGCATAATCATATTCAATTAGAAGATGGCCGTTTTTTTGGAGAAGAAATGTATCAACAATTAAAAAAAGAAGAGTTAAAAAAAATTAAAGAATTAGTTGGGGAAAATAATTTTTCTAACGGAAAATTTGAATTAGCAATTACTTTGTTTGATGAGTTAGTTTTATCCAAAGAATACACTGAGTTTTTAACATTATCAGCATATAATTATATTTAAAAAAAAATGTCTCGCAACTACGGCAATAGTGTGCGAGACCAAATTATCAAAATCTAGAAAACCCTAATAATTAAAAGACCAAATTATGAAAAATTTATCACAAACGAATTATAGTTCAGCATTAGAAACTGTAAGAAATCTTAAAAAAAAATATGGTAATTCTTGGAATGCAATAAACGCTGAAAGTGCAGCAAGAATGGTAACACAAAATCAATTTAAAACAGGTTTAGATATTGCCAAATATACTGCAGCCATCATGAGAAAGGATATGGCGGCATATGACACAGATCCATCTAATTATACACAATCCTTGGGTTGCTGGCACGGTTTTGTTGCACAACAAAAAATGATTGCTGTAAAAAAACATCATAAAACAACAAGTAAAAGATATCTATATTTATCTGGTTGGATGGTTGCTGCATTGCGTTCAGAATTTGGGCCTTTACCAGATCAATCTATGCACGAAAAAACAGCTGTTCCATCATTAATAAGTGAAATTTATGATTTTCTTCGTCAAGCAGATGCTATTGAATTGAATGATTTATTTAAAAGATTAGAAAATGGAGAAGACGTACAAGATCAAATAGATAATTTCGAAACTCATATTGTTCCAATTATTGCAGATATTGATGCAGGTTTTGGAAATGAAGAAGCTACCTATTTATTAACTAAAAAGATGATTGAAGCAGGGGCTTGTGCAATTCAAATAGAAAATCAAGTTTCAGACGCAAAACAATGTGGTCATCAAGATGGAAAGGTAACCGTGCCGCATGAAGATTTTATTGCTAAATTAAATGCAATTAGATATGCGTTTTTAGAGTTAGGTGTTGATGATGGAATTATTGTAGCAAGAACAGATTCTGAAGGGGCCGGTTTAACTCAGAAGTTACCTGTAAGCCTTGAACCTGGTGATTTGGCTTCGCAGTATTTAGCTTTTATAGAGGCAGAAGAAATAGAAATTAATGATGCTAAAGAAGATGATGTTCTATTGAAAAGGGACGGTAAATTAGTTCGTCCAATTAGATTAGCCAACGGTTTATATAAATTTAAAGACGGTTCTAATATTGATAGAGTTGTATTGGATTGTATTACGAGTCTACAAAATGGAGCAGACTTATTGTGGATTGAAACTCCAACTCCAAATGTTCAGCAAATTGCGAGCATGGTAAACAGAGTTAAAGAAGTAGTGCCAAATGCTAAATTGGTATATAATAACTCACCTTCTTTTAACTGGACATTAAATTTTAGAAATCAAGTATATGAAGAAATGCTTTCTGAGGAAGAAAATATGACAGCCTATGATAGAAATAATTTAATGGATTTAAAATATGATGCTACTGAATTAAGCTATCGTGCAGATCAAAAAATTAAAACGTTTCAAATTGATGGCGCAAAAGAAGCAGGTATTTTTCATCACTTAATTACTTTACCAACGTATCATACAACCGCTTTGCATATGAATGATCTTACGGAAGGTTATTTTGGTGAAGAAGGAATGTTAGCGTATGTAAAAGGAGTTCAAAGACAAGAGATTAGAAAAGGAGTTTCTTGTGTAAAACATCAAAGAATGGCAGGTTCTGATTTAGGTGATGATCATAAAACATTTTTTGCTGGAGATAAAGCTTTAAAAGCAGGAGGAACAAATAATACTTCAAAACAATTCGAGGTTTCTGAAGAGCCTAGTAAATTGAAAAGTAAAAGATCAAAAGTAGCTTAATAAATTATAAATTAATAATTGTAAAACCTCTTTGAGATTCTCAAAGAGGTTTTATTTATTTTCTTAGTAGCGAAAAATTTCCAATTTTATTGATCGTTGGTTTTGTTTTATCTGCAGGAATTAAGGTGACGTTAAACCAATAATCATCAGAAGAAAGTATTTTTCCATTATAGGTTCCATCCCAACCTAAGCCAT
>CAXMOR010000056.1:0-14132 GCA_964195455.1 uncultured Acidimicrobiia bacterium | reverse complement strand
TTTATCAACCCTAAATCCCAATCTAATCAACCAATACAACAACTCAATGAACGTAACTAACAAACATAATTTCCGTTAGCGGGTGCAAATATACACCCTCTTTTTAATCTCGCAACTATTTAAACAACCTTTATTTAAAATTATACCCTCTAAAATCTTAAACACATTAGTCTGAATACTTTAGAAATTGATTATTTCTCGATTTAAATATCAATGTATCCAGAATTATAAAATTATAACTAAAAATTTAATGTGATTCGAGAAAACATAACTGAATTCGGGTCTGAATATGCTTCTTTTTTTTGCTTCTTAACTCAGAAAACAAAAGAAACACAACTCATCAATATTCATTTTAAGCAGAGAAACAAATATTATCATTAATAAGTGACTCTTTTTTATATAGAGCAGCCCTTAAATTAGAAAATATGTTGAGTTCGGAATTAAATAGAAATATCTTATCAAGTATACATTATAAAAATAATGTCTAACTTAACTCCTAAAAAAAACTTTTAGGAAGGACATATCCTCCTACTAAAAAACTAAGGTCTTAATTAACTTTTTTTTTTGATACTTTGTTTTTTTCTTTTCTTCATTTTAGCAAACATCTTCTTGTATTTTTCGACATTGATTGCTACATTTCTATCTGAAATAATTTGTTGAAAATCGAAATTAAGTTTTGTTTTTTGCTTTATTAGCGCTTCATCTTGAAATGCACGTTGTAAAATATCTTCTATTAAAAAATCTTCATTTACAGATGCTGGGTTATATTGTTCTTTTAAAGAGAGTCTAAAAACGTTTGCAGTTGTATTGTACCAGAATGCTTTCCAACCACTTCTTAATCCTTTTATGTTATTGAAAACAGTTTTTCCGGTTTGACGATGAATTAACTTGATTAATATACGACCTTCTGTTTTGGTCATCTTTTTTATTTGATCTGTAAATTCACCCTCAATATACTTCTGTATTCGTTTTGTGTATTTCTTACGTTTACTTCTAGATTGTATTCTTGCTAATCTATTATTTAAAGTATCTAACCTTTGAGAAGCCATCTTTGCAAAAGGATATACTCTGAATACTTTTCTCCGAAACCATAAATAATAACGAACGTCTACTTTAGAATTAAACTTCTGTTTTGGTAAAATTGAGAATTCGGTTAGATTAATGGTTAAAGTATCTCCTGGTCTTACAAAAACATAATCTTCTATATTTTTGGGCAAAGAGTCTTTTTCTCTTTTTTGGGAAAAAGCCACAAAAGAGTTTATCATTATATATATGTATAGAAGTTTTTTCAAATATTCCTTTTTATTCAATAAAAATAAGAACTCATAAACCTAGTGTTCTGATTTCATAGCGACAATAGGTTAGATCGTTTTATTATAAAGTTAACTGATTTTATTAATAAAATCTTGTTCAGAAATTATTACTATTCCTAAATCTTCAGCTTTCATTAATTTACTTGGCCCCATATTATCTCCTGCAACAATATAATTTGTTTTTTTAGAAATGGACGAACTTACTTTACCTCCGTTATCTTCAATGGCTTTTTTTAGTTCGTTTCTACTCATTTGATAAAAAACACCAGAAATTACAAATATTTGTCCCTGTAATTTATCTGTTAAATTTTCTAAACTTTCTGCGGAAACTTCTAATTGAATCCCTGATACTTTTAAACGATTTATTAGTTGAATATTTCCTAAATCAGACGAAAAATCGATAATACTTTGTGCAATTCTATCTCCTATTTCATCTACAGAAATTAGTGTTTCGAAATCTGCCGTCATTAAATTACCTATTGATTTAAAATGTTTCGCTAATTTTTTAGCAATAGTTTCGCCTACAAAACGGATTCCTAAGGCAAATAAGACTTTTTCAAATGGAATTTCTTTTGATTTTAAAACTCCTGTAATTATATTTTGTGCAGATTTTTCTGCCATTCTCTCTAACGGAGTAATTTGTGCAGCTTTTAAATCGTACAAATCTGCATAGTTTGTTATTAAACCTTCTTTACGAAGTAGATCAACAGTTTCTCCTCCTAAACCTTCAATATCCATTGCTTTTCTGCTAATAAAATGCTGAATTCTACCAGTAATTTGCGGAGCACAACCAAACTCATTTGGACAATAATGCTTGGCATCTCCTTCTTTTCTTATCAATTCTGTTTCACATTCCGGACAATGAGTTGCATAAATTGTTGGCTCTGAACCTCCTGGACGCTTTGTAAAATCTACCCCAATAATTTTTGGAATAATTTCTCCACCTTTTTCAACAAAAACAATATCTCCTATCCTGATATCTAACTTTTCAATTTGATCTGCATTATGCAACGAAGCTCGTTTTACAATCGTTCCTGCTAATTGTACAGGTTCTAAATTCGCAACTGGGGTAATTGCACCAGTTCTTCCAACTTGATATGTAATTTCATGCAAAATAGTTGAAACTTGCTCTGCTTTAAACTTGTAAGCAATAGCCCATCTTGGAGATTTTGCGGTATAACCTAATTCTTCTTGTTGTTGTAAATTATTAACTTTCACTACAACTCCGTCTGTTTCATAGGGTAAGTCATGACGTTTAGTGTCCCAATAATTAATAAACTTAAAAACATCATCAATAGTTTTTGTTGCTTGTAAAGTTTCTGGAACTTTAAATCCAATTTTCCTTGCATTTTCTAAACTTTCAAGATGTGTTTTATATTTTCTGCTATCTGTTACTAAATGATATAATAAACAATCTAAAGGACGTTTTGCAACTTCTGCACTGTCTTGTAATTTCAAACTTCCACTGGCAGTATTTCTAGGATTTCTATATGGATCCTCACCAATATCAATTCTTTCTTCATTCATTTTATGAAACCCATCGAAAGGTAAAATAATCTCTCCTCGAATTTCGAAATTGCTTAAAAATTGATCTTTTAAAACTAGAGGGATAGACCGAATTGTTTTAATATTTGCAGTTACATCGTCTCCTTGAAAACCATCGCCTCTAGTTACAGCTTTTACGAATTGGTTATTCTCATAAGTAAGATTAATTGACGCACCGTCAAACTTTAATTCACAGGTATATTCAACTTCATCTGTTCCTAACATTTTTTTGATACGCTTTTCCCAATCTAACAAATCTTCTTTAGAGTAAGAGTTATCTAAAGAATACATTCTGTTTTTGTGAGAAATGGTTTCAAAGTTTTTGGTAACCTCCCCTCCAACTCTCTGTGTTGGTGAATTTGAATCAAAAAAAATAGGATTTTCTAATTCTAATTTTTCTAATTCCTTGAGTTTTATATCAAATTCAAAATCAGAAATTGTGGCATTATCTAAAACATAGTAATCATAATTATGTTGACGCAGCTCTTCTCGAAGTTGTTCTATTTTTTGTTGAATTGTCATTAAGCTAATTAATTTTTCTTTTTCAATCTAAAAATGATAAAGTATAGCTTCAAAAATAATATAATAAATGCAAAATTCATCATAATAATAATTCTATTTTATGAACGAAACGACAACTCTGTAACATTGGTTACACAAAGAATTTTAATGACTTATATCATACTTTAATTAACTTTTACAAATTAAATTTGAATTGTAAATCATTAATTATGAAAAACTTAGTAATTCTAGGAGCAGGAACAGCAGGAACAATGATGGCAAACCATTTAGTATCTAAATTAAAAGAAGATATCTGGAAAATCACCATTATTGATCAATATAAAACACATTATTATCAACCAGGGTTTTTATTTCTACCATTTGACATTTATACAACAAAACAAGTTAAAAAAAGTGGAAAAGAATTCATTCCAAAAGAGGTAAATTATATTCAAGAAAAAATTGAACAAATTATTCCTGATAAAAATGAAATTATACTTGATAATAGTAAGAGATTAAATTATGACATCCTTATAATTGCTACAGGAACAAAAATTGCACCAGAAGAAACGGAAGGAATGACTGGACCAATGTGGCATAAAAATATTTTTGATTTTTACACATATGAAGGAGCAAAAGCTTTAAGAAATAAATTTAGAGAATGGGAAGGTGGTAAACTGGTTATACATATAACAGAAATGCCTATTAAATGTCCTGTTGCACCTTTAGAGTTTGCTTTTTTAGCAGATTCTTACTTCAAAAACGAGGGAATAAGAGACAAAGTTGATATTACTTACGTTACTCCTTTAGACGGAGCCTTTACAAAACCAAAAGCTACAGAAGCACTTCACTATCTTTTAGAAGAAAAAGGAATTAAAGAAGTTACCGATTTTAATATTGAACGTGTAGATTATGAAAATAATAAAATAATTGATTATGAAGATACTGAAATTGATTATGATTTATTAGTAACAGTACCAACAAATATGGGCGATTCTTTAATCGAACGCTCAGGTTTAGGAGATGATTTAAATTTTGTTCCAACAAACAAAGCGACCCTTCAAACAACAGCAAATGAAAACATTTTTGCGCTTGGAGATTGTACAAATTTACCAACATCTAAAGCAGGTTCTGTTGCACACTTTGAAGCAGAGATTTTAACCGAAAATATTTTAAGATATATCGAGGGTAAAAAATTAAAAGAAGAATTTGATGGACATGCAAATTGTTTTATTGAAACTGGAAATGGAAAAGCTCTTTTAATAGATTTTAATTACACTCAAGAACCCGTTGAAGGAAGTTTTCCTTTTCCTGGAGTAGGACCATTAAGTTTATTGAAAGAAAGCAGGATAAATCACATGGGGAAAATGGCTTTTAAATGGATTTATTGGAATATGCTTATCAAAGGAATGCATATTCCTTTTGTATCTGCAACAATGACGAAGAGAGGGAAAAAACTTAATTAAAAAAATAATCTAAAAAATAACATTATGTATAAAACATTCGCAAAAATAAAAGTAAATGTTAACGAAGAAGGATATTTAACCGATTTTAATCAATGGACGAAAGAAATTGGTACTGAAATTGCAAAGGAACAAAAGATTGAAATGACAGATAAAAACTGGAAGGTAATAGATTATATTCATGATAAATTTAAAAAGGAAGAAGCATTATCTATTCGAGGTATTAAAAAAAGTGGTGTTGTGGATATAAAAGAATTTTATCAATTATTTCCTGGAGGACCGCTTAAAAAAGCAACAATGATTGCAGGCGTGCCAAAGCCAAAAAGCTGTATTTAATCTAAAAATAAATTATAATGGAAAAAACAAAAGTTAGAAAAATGCTTTTCATCTTATCGAAAGCGACTATAGAAAATGTCTATGCGGCTTTCATTATGGCAAATGGAGCTAGAATGGAAGGTATAGAATCAGAAATATTTTTCACTTTCTTTGGATTAGAAGCAATTCAAAAGAAAAAACTAGAACATTTAAGAGTTGCAACAGTTGGTAATCCTGCAATGCATATCCCTACAATGTTAGGCGGCTTGCCCGGAATGGAAGCTTTAGCAACCAAAATGATGAAAAAAGAAATGGAAAAATTAGACATGCCTCCTGTAGGTGAGTTTTTAGAAATTCTTTCTGATTCTGGTTGCAGACTATGGGCTTGCAAATTGGCCGTCGATATGTTTCACTTAAAAAAAGAAGATTTAATTGATAAAGTAGAGGATATTATTACCATCGGTGATTTTTATGCAAGAGCGGATCAAGAAAATACACATCTTTTATTTATATAAAATGAGCAAACTATTTTAATTTAAAAAAACTTGGATTGTAGTTCTACTTTAAGCTGGCAAGCATGGCTAGTGAAGTTTAACTCTGCTTTAATATTTTTTTTGAATCAATTAATGCTTCGCATTTGAAGTATTTGTTTGAGTTCTTATTCTTGAATAAAAAAATGATTGCAAAAAGCAGTAAATAGCTTCTAAAAAAAAAGAAACCCAAAACAATAATCTGTTTTGGGTTTTTGTTTATAAATTAAACATGCAAGTTTTTTAGTAATAAGTATATCTTCTAACTTTAGCTATGTGCTTTGCCAAACGCATTACTTGATGAGAATAACCATATTCATTGTCATACCAAACATAAATTACGATAGTTTCTTTATCTGTTATAGTTGATTTACTATCAAATATTGAAGGTGCTGTTGTACCAATTATATCTGCTGAAACTAATTCATTATCTAAAGAATATTTAATTTGCTCTACCAAATCACCTTCTAAAGCATATTTTTTCATAATTGCATTTATTGAATCTATGGTAACAGGAACTCTTAATTGCAAATTTAAAATAGCTAAAGAGCCATTTGGCACAGGAACTCTAATTGCATTTGATGTTAGCTTGCCTTCTAATGATGGTATCGCTTTTGAAACTGCTTTACCTGCGCCGGTTTCTGTAATAACCATATTTAAAGCTGCAGATCTTCCTCTTCTGTATTTGTCATGCATGTTATCGACCAAATTTTGATCATTTGTGTAGGCATGAATCGTTTCTAAATGTCCTTTTTTAATTCCGAAATTATCTTCTAAAACTTTTAAAACTGGAGTTATTGCGTTCGTGGTACAGGACGCTGCAGAGAAAATATCTACGTTATCTGGATTGTATTGTTTGTGATTTACACCATGTACAATATTTGGAATTCCTCTTCCTGGAGCCGTTAACAAAACCTTGCTTGCTCCATTTGCTTTTAAATGCCTACTTAATTCAACATCATCTCTAAAAGCACCTGTGTTATCAATAATTAAAGCGTCATTAATAGTATATGCTGTATAATCTATCTCTTCTGGTTTATTCGCAGAAATCATAAAAACAGTTGTACCATTTATAATTAGTGCTTTATTTTCGATGTCTGTTTGTACTGTACCTAAAAAATCTCCATGAACAGAATCTATACTTAATAATGATGCTCTTTTCTCTAAGATAGATTGCGTAATTTCTCCGCGAGTTACAATTGCTCTTAACCTTAATTGAGACCCTTTCCCCATTTTAGTCATTAACTCTCTTGCCAACAAACGTCCAATTCTACCGAAACCATATAAGACAACATCTTTAGGCTTAATATCCTTAAAATCAGTAACATTATTTAATTGCTTTTTCACAAAGGCAACCTTATCTTTGCATCCACTCGGGTTTAAATGACATTCGTACGCTAATTTACCAATATCTAATTTTGATGATGGTAAATCTGTTTTCTGAATTGCTTTTGCAATGCTTAACGCATCTTGAATTGTAATCGCTTTATTTACAAACTCTTTAGCATAATCTATTAATTTTAAAACTTCACTAGCTCTTTTATCTACTAATGTATTTCTAAATAACACTAATTCTATAGATTTATCATACCATAAGTCATTTACAATATTTATAAATTCGATCGTAGCTCTTCTTGTTTTTGCTTGTAATGCAACTTCTTTTTCGTAATCTAGGTTTGAGGACATCGTTGTATAACTAATTTATTATTTTTGCAAAAGTATTTCTTTTTTTGAAAATACGAAATCGATTTCGTTAAAAGTTTTAATACACAAAAAAATCCTGATCAAATATCAGGATTCTTGTTTCTTAACTTTAAACTTAATCAATTATCTAAAACGTAATCTTTCTTTTTCTCCTTTAGTATTTATCATTTCAATCACAATGGAATATCTACTTTGCGCAACACTTTCTAATATTTTTAGAGCCTCATCGGCAGATTCAATTTCTTGATCATTAATTTTTGTGATAATAAAGTTCTTTAAACTGTCTTTAGATGCTCTTTCTCCACTATTAATAATCTTTACACCATTCTTAATATTCTTCTTTTTTAATTCATTTTTTGATAAATCTTTCAATTCCCAATTAAACGTTTTAGAAATAAATCTTTTTACTTTCTTACTTAATTTAACGTTTTTAGTGAGAAGTTCCCCTTTTCTGTCTACTGTAATTTTCACAAATTCTCCTGGTCTTTTTGCGGTTAGTTGCCCCCTTAATTCAGAGAATTTTGTAATTTTCACATTATTTACTTTTACAATAACGTCTTCTTCCTGCAATCCAGCATTAGCAGCACCTTGTCCTTCTTCCACTCCAACAATTTTTACACCTGCAATTTTGTCATTATCAACTGGTGAAAAACGAATACCAATTACCGCCTCTTGCACAACACCATATTCTAATAAATCATCTACAATTTTCTTTGCAATATTAGATGGAACAGCAAAAGAATAGCCAACAAAAGAACCCGTTTTTGAAGAAATTGCAGTGTTAATCCCTACCAATTCACCTCTTGTATTTACTAAAGCTCCACCACTATTTCCTGGATTTACAGCGGCATCTGTTTGTATAAAAGAATCAATCGCTGTATTACCTTCTAGATCTCTTCCTTTAGCACTTACAATTCCTGCAGTTACCGTAGATGTTAAATTATAAGGATTACCAACAGCCAAAACCCACTCACCAACTTTGATCGCATCAGAATCAGCAAAAGGCACATAAGGCAAATCCATTTTTGTATCAATTTTTAACAAAGCAATATCGTTCTCTTTGTCGGTTCCTATTAATTCTGCCTTGTACTTTTTCTTATTATTTAAAGTAATTTCAATTTCGTTAGCACTGTCAATAACATGATTATTAGTAATAATATAGCCATCAGAAGAAATAATAACTCCACTTCCTGTACCTATTTGTTCAAACTTTCTGGTTCCACTTCCATTACCATAAAACAATTCTGCAAAAGGGTTTTTCTGTGTTCTAATTGCTGTATTTTTAACATGTACAACAGCGTTTAGAGATTTTTCTGCAGCCAAAGTAAAATCTATTGCTGCTGCTGCAATCCCGGTTGAATTTCTTTTAGATGCAGGATTATAATTTGTTTGCATTGTTTGCATTTTTTCAGGCACAATTCTTTCTATAATTACTGTGTCATTAAATAGCATTTTATAACCGCCTAAAGTCAGTGCTCCTCCTAAAACAGCCATTCCTAACAAACCGAAAAATTTTTTCATAATTATACTTTTTTGTTAATTCAAATATACAATTTTAACATTTTCAAAAAATCTGTTTAACTTGCCTTTAACGGACTTTAACCACTTTTAACAAAAAATTTTTATTCATGAATTCATTATCTTTGTACAATGGATTTGACTTTTTATAAATATCAAGGGACTGGAAATGACTTTGTAATGATAGACAATAGGACAAAAACCTTTCCAAAAGAAAATACTGATATTATCTCTCATTTAGCAGACAGGCATTTTGGGGTTGGTGCAGATGGAATTATTTTGATTGAAAATGAAGATAAATTTGATTTTAAAATGATCTACTTTAATGCTGATGGTAGTCAAACTTTTTGTGGAAATGGAGCTAGATGTGCCGTTGCGTTTGCAAAAAAGTTAGATATTATAAAAGAAAAAACTAATTTTTTAGCTGTTGATGGTGCTCATTGTGCAGAAATAGAAAATGGTATTATTTCTTTACAAATGATCGATGTTGATGAAATACAAGTAAATGAAAATTCAGTTTTTATGTATACCGGTACACAACACCATGTAGAACTTGTCACTGATTTAAATGAGTATGCGGTTTTTAAAAATGGTAAAGAAATAAGAAATAGTTATCAAGAACCAGGAAGTAATGTAAATTTTGTTCAGCAAATTGATGCTGCTACCTTTAGAGTTCGAACGTATGAAAAAGGTGTGGAGGATGAAACGCTAGCCTGTGGAACAGGCGTTACAGCAGTTGCAATCGCCATGCATAAAACCAATAAAACAAAAAGAAATTTAGTTTCTTTACAAGTAGAAGGCGGTGTTTTAGAAGTTTCGTTTACAGAAGAAAAAGGAACTTATAAAAACATATCTTTAAAAGGGGATTCTAAATTTATCTTTAAAGGAAATATAATTATTTAATGAAAACACTTAAAGGGGAACATATTATTTTACGTGCATTAGAGCCAGAAGATTTAAACTTTCTATATCAAATAGAAAATAATGAATCTTTCTGGGAAGTTAGCCATACACAAACTCCTTTTTCAAAATATATTTTAAAGCAGTATTTAGAAAATGCACATTTAGATATTTATGAAAGCAAGCAACTTCGCCTACTAATTGAAGAAAAATCAACAAAGAAACAAATTGGCATGATTGATTTATTCGATTATAACCCACAACATAAAAGAGTAGGAATTGGAATTTTAATTCATCCTAATTTTGAAAAAAAAGGATTTGCTTCTGAATCTCTATCACTATTAATAAACTATTCTTTTTCTCATTTACAACTGCATCAATTGTATGCAAACATTGCATCCGACAACACCAAAAGTTTAACTTTATTCAAAAAACATAATTTTGATGAAGTTGGTGTAAAAAAAGAGTGGCTTTTATCCGAAGGAAAATTTAAAGATGAAGTTTTATTTCAGTTGATAAAAGAGTAATTTTACAGTTCTTTAAAAATCAAGAAACTTGAATAAAAAATTTATATACAGTGTTATCGGTACCATTCTTTTAATTGGTGGAATTTTAGGATACAACTATTATCAAAAAATATTCGGAAAAGCAATTATCAAAGAAACCATTCTTTTTGTATACTCTGCAGATAATTTAATAGATGTAAAAATTAAAATAGCTGAATTTTCTAAAAACCCGAACACATTTCTCTTAGTTGCAGCAAAGAAAAATTTGTCTAAACCTAAAACTGGAAGGTATATTTTAAAAAAGGGCATGTCTAATAACGATATTGTTAATATGCTTAGAAGTGGCAATCAAACTCCCTTAAAAGTATCCTTTAATAATCAAGATACTTTAGAGAAATTAGCAAGCAGAATTGCAGAACAATTAGAAACTGATTCGATATCAATCATTACCTCCTTTACTGATAAGGAATTCTTATCGGAAAATAAATTGACAAAAAAATCTATTTTACAAATTTGTATTCCTAATAGTTATGAGTTTTATTGGAATGTTTCTGCAACGAACTTTAGAGATAAAATGTTAGTTGAATACACTCGTTTTTGGAATTCTAAAAGATTAGAAAAAGCAAAAGCATTAAAAATGTCTAAAAGTGAGGTTATTGCTTTGGCCTCTATAGTACAAAAAGAAACCGCAAAAACAATTGAACGACCAATTGTTGCTGGTTTGTACTTAAATAGATTAAAAAAAGGTTGGCCATTGCAAGCTGATCCAACAATTATTTATTGTATTAAAGAAGTTAAAGGTCAAGATTACGTTGTAAAAAGAGTTTTAACTGCAGATTTGCAAATAAATTCACCTTATAATACGTACAAGAAAAAAGGATTACCTCCTACATTAATTGCAATGCCCGATATTTCTTCTATTGATGCTGTCTTAAATTCAACGAAGCACAATTACATGTACATGTGTGTAAACATTGACAAATTAGGGTACCATGCCTTTGCAAAAACTCTTACACAACACAATAGAAATGCCGCTAAATATCATATTTGGTTAAATAAACAAGGTGTAAATAGATAAAAACCAATTCCTTAAAAAATTATGAATTCAACTACCTATATCATAATAGGAAAGCATATAGTTTTTAATAATCATTAATAAAACACCAAATTACGAGATTATTTGTAATTTTAATAAAATCAACTTACTGATTGTCAATTACATTACAAAAATGTTATAGCTTTGCAACCGCAAAACAGAAAAATTATAATTATCAAAAAGTTTTTATTTTTTACAAGTGTTTTATTATTGTTCGTAAACGCAATTTCTGTCAATGAAAAATTGAAAGAAAATAACAATAAATCTTATCCAAAATTTTTAGACTACAACATTCCTTATTTAAAAAATAATTTTGTTGCCTTTAAAGAAGCACTAGCCTTTAAAGAATCGCAAGGAAAATATACAGTTGTAAATACCCTAGGATATTTAGGAAAATACCAATTTGGAAGAACTACTTTAGAGAGATTTGAAATTTATAACACTAAAGAGTTTTTGCAAAATCCAGAATTACAAGAAAAAGCATTTACTGCTTTGTGTAAAGTAAATAAATGGATTTTAAGAAAGGACATTAAAAGATCTGTTGGAAAAACGATTAATGGTATTGAAATTACAGAATCAGGAATATTGGCTGCTGCGCATTTAAGCGGTGCAGGAAATGTAAAAAAATTCTTACGGAGTAATGGGAGAAAAAGTTTTTCTGATGCTTACGGAACTTCTATACAAACCTATTTGAAAAAGTTTGCAGGCTATGATGTTTCTAATATTATAGCCGATCGAAAAGCAAAAGCATAATTACTTTTGAATAATAAAAATAGCTGGTTTTTTATGTAAATCTGGCTGTTGATGTTTCCAGTCTTGTACCATCATTGTTTTTATGTATTCAGTTGGCAGCGTAATATCGGCAGCAATACATAAATAAGTTGTTGGTGATAAAGCTGCTTTTAGATCTGCAAACATTTTTTCATTCCTATAAGGAGTTTCTATAAAAATTTGGGATTGATTTTTATCCTTAGACAGCTTTTCTAAATCTTTTACTGCTCGTTTTCTATCACTTTTATCAATTGGTAAATAACCGTTAAAAGCAAAGTTTTGTCCATTCATTCCAGAACTCATCATTGCCATTAAAATAGATGAAGGCCCAACTAAAGGAACGACTTGTATGTTTTTTTGATGCGCTAATTTCACTATTGTTGCTCCTGGGTCTGCAACTGCAGGAACTCCTGCCTCCGACAATAAACCAACATTGATTCCTTTTTCGCAAACATCCAAATATTTATTAGTTTCTAATTCTTCTGCATATTTGTCTAACGACATAATCTGCAAAGAAGCTTGTTGTTTTTTAGGTGATATTTTTTTGATAAACTTTCTTGCTGATTTCTCATTCTCAACAATATAATAATCTATTTGCTCTACCACTTTTTTTACGGATAAAGGCATTACTTCCAGCGGCTCTGTTTCGCCTAAAGTCGTAGGAATTAAATAAAGTTTACCTGTCATTTTTTTTTAGATTTAAGACAATTTATTAGCTATAATTTCACAAGCTTCATCCAACATTGTATACACATTTTCAAAACCTTGATTTCCTCCATAATATGGATCTGGTACACTCATATTTTGATTAGGATGTATTTCATTTAAAATCATTTGTATTTTACTTTCATCTTTTAGACCTCTTGCTAAAGCCAAAATATTTTTATAATTACGATCATCCATCACAAAAATATAATGAAAAGTATCAAAATCTTTAATTCTAAATTTTCTTGCCTTTTGATCTGAAATATTGATTCCATATTTTCTAGCTACTTCAATTGAACGTTTATCTGGAAGATTTCCTATATGATAAGCAGCAGTTCCGGCGGAATCTACAAAAATTTCTTGAGAATTAATTTTAGCTTTTAAAATACCTTCTGCCAATGGCGAACGACAAATATTCCCCAAGCAAACCATTAGTATTTTTATCATTACAAAATAAAGCTTTTAGAATGTTAACTTCTTGGTTAAATCGTCAACGTATTTTCTAAATTGTTTATCAGTCTCTGTTAGATTGTCAACGGTTTTACAAGCGTGTAAGACTGTTGCATGATCTCTTTGTCCAATTTGGTTACCAATACTAGCTAAAGATGTTTTTGTTAATCTTTTTGCAAAATACATCGCTAATTGACGCGCTTGAACAATGTGTCTTTTACGTGTTTTAGATTGTAAAGTAGCAACATCCATATCAAAATATTTAGAAACTTCTTTTTGGATATAATCTATAGAGACTTCTTTTTTGGTGTTTTTGACAAATTTATCTACAATCTGTTTTGCTAATTCAATCGAAAACTCTCTTCTATTAAAAGAAGCTTGAGCGATCATAGAAATAATTACACCTTCTAATTCTCTAACATTAGATTTTATATTTTTAGCAATATATTCTACAATTTCTTCTGGCATTTCTACTCCATCTCTGAACAACTTATTTTGAAGTATAGAAATTCTAGTTTCGAAGTCTGGCAATTGTAATTCTGCAGATAAACCCCATTTAAATCTGGAGAGTAAACGTTGTTCAATGTCTTGCATGTCGACAGGAGCTTTATCAGAAGTTAAAACAACTTGCTTTCCATTTTGATGTAAATGATTAAATATGTGAAAGAATACGTCTTGTGTTCCGGCTTTACCTGAAAGAAATTGAACATCATCTATTAAAAGAACATCAACCATTTGATAAAAATGAATAAAATCATTTCTAGTATTTGATTTTACAGAGTCAATAAATTGTTGAGTGAATTTTTCTGATGAGA
>CAXMOR010000055.1:0-118865 GCA_964195455.1 uncultured Acidimicrobiia bacterium | reverse complement strand
TTTACAATTTTACTTGGTGCAATTTGATGATCTGAACCACCATTTCTGATGACGTAAATTAAACCATTATCAGAAATATAATTTACGTACCAAGAGATTTCATCTGCATGGCCTTCGATTACAACTTTGTATTTTGCATCTGGATTTATTACGCCAACAGCGGAGCCATAAGTATCTGTAATAAAAGTGTCTACATAAGGCTTAAGATATTCCATCCAAATTTTTTGACTTTCCCATTCATAACCAGTAGGAGCTGCATTATTTAGATATTTTTCTAAAAATGTAAGCGATTTTTTATTTAATATTGATTTTTTTGCCATGATATAAGTTTATGAAAATTGTATTTTATTTGATAATTGTAAAAATAAAACGATTTTTTATGACTTGCATTAAAAAAAGCACAAAAAAGTGTAACAAAACTTCTTACTTTTACACGAATCACGAAATTAAAAAACACTAAAACCAAGAACATGAAATTAGTAATTAAAAATTTAACCAAGACTTATAAAAATGGAGTAAAAGCTATTGACAATTTAAGTATTGAAATTGGCACAGGTATGTTTGGGTTGTTAGGTCCAAATGGTGCTGGGAAATCTTCATTAATGAGAACAATTGCTACTTTACAAAGTCCAGATTCGGGTTCAATTACTTTTGGTGATATTAATGTTTTAGAAGACAATATGTCTTTAAGAAAAGTTTTAGGTTATTTGCCTCAATCTTTTGGAGTGTATCCTAAAATGTCTGCAGAAGATTTGTTAGATTATTTTGCCACTTTAAAAGGAATTTCTAACAAAATAGAAAGAAATGCAATTGTAAAAAAGGTTTTAGAAATTACAAATTTATATGATGTAAGACGTAAACATGTTGCCGGGTATTCTGGAGGAATGAAACAACGTTTTGGAATTGCTCAGTTACTTTTAAATAATCCAAAATTAATTGTTGTAGATGAGCCTACTGCTGGTTTAGATCCTGCAGAAAGACATCGATTTTTAAATGTTTTACGCGAAGTTGGTACAAATTGTACCGTTATTTTTTCTACTCATATAGTTGAAGATGTAAAAGAGCTGTGTAATGAAATGGCAATTTTAAACGGAGGAAGAATTCTAAATCACACAACTCCACAAGAGGCCACGAAGGAAATTGAGGGAACCATTTGGACAAAAATTATCAATAGAGAGGATTTAGAAGAGAATGAAGAAAAGTTCGATATTTTATCTTCCAATTATAATCAAGACAATACACTAAATATTCGAGTACATGCTGCAGAAAAACCTTCAGAAGAATTTACAACGGTGATACCACAATTAGATGATGTCTATTTTATTGCATTAAAACAAGATGAACCAAAGTTAGTTTAACGGTTTAAAAAAATAATAATTTTAAAAATTAAATCATCTAACCACACAATTATGTTCTCAACTATTTTCAAACAAGAATTAAAATATTGGTTTAATAGACCTGCTTTTTACATATACTTATCCATCTTTTTATCCTTGTCTTTCTTTTTATCAGCTGCTACTGCTGGTTTATTTGATTCAATAACGGCAACTACTGGTTCATCAAGAATTGTAAACTCTCCAATAGGTGTATATGGATTGTTAAATGTGTTAACTATTTTTATATTTTTTCTGTTCCCTTCGATTATAGGGGTTTCCATATATAGAGATTATAAAAGTGAAATGCATACCATTTTATACTCCTATCCTTTTACAAAATCTAACTACCTATTTGCGAAGTTTTTTAGTGGCATCGTTGTGGTTTCTTTAATTGTGTTATCAATTTCTTTAGGAATGATAATTGGATTTAGATTTCCTGGAACTAATGCCGAAATTGTAAGTTCATTTCAATTGATAACGTTTCTAAAAGCTTATTTAATATTTATTTTACCAAACATCTTATTGTTCGGGGCCATCGTTTTTGCTGTGGTAACTTTTTCCAGAAATATTGCTGCAGGTTTTATAACTGTTATTGTTTTGTTATTTGTTCAAGGTTTAGTAGAAAGTATACTTTCTGAGCCAGAACAAAGAGGTTTATTGGCTATTTTAGATCCTTTTGGTTCTGGAGCGGTAAATTATTACACAAAATATTGGACTCCATCAGAACAGAATGAATTACAACTGCCTATTAAAGAAATGATTATATACAATCGTTTACTGTGGTTAGCAGTTGCAACCTTAATTTTTGGATTGGTTTATAGATTTTTTACATTTAGTCAAAATGCCATCTCCTTTTCATTTAAAAAGTCAAAAGGTGAAAGAATGACAAAAACAAATTTTAGTGGAATTACAAGAATTGTTTTACCTAAAGTTGTTTATAATCATTCATTTTTTCAAAACTTTAAAACGATGTGGAAATTATCTAATATCGATTTTAAATACATTGTAAAAAGTTGGCCATTTATATCTATTGTTCTAGTTGGTTTAGTTTTAATGTTAGTTGGCTTGTCTGAAATAGGAAATATTTTTGGGACTGCAACTTTACCAGTTACTTGGAAAATGTTGAACATTGCAGGCGTTTTTTCGGTTTCTATAAATATTTGCACTTTCTTATACGCAGGTATGCTTGTAAATAGAGCTAAGATCGCAAGAGTAAATCATTTAGTTGATGCGACACCAATTCCAAATTGGACCTTATTATTTTCTAAGGTAATTGCTTTAGTTAAAATGCAAATTATTCTTTTGGTCGTAATCATGCTTGCTGGTGTTTTATTTCAATTGTTTAAGGGTTATTATAATTTTGAGTTTGGCCATTATTTACAAGAATTATTTTTACTAAGTATTTTAGGATACTTAGTTTGGGCTTTTCTTTCTATTTTTATTCAGACTCTAATCGGTAACCCTTATTTAGGGTTGTTTATTTTATTGGTAATTTCTATTGGTATGCCATTTTTATCTTTAGCAGGTGTAGAGCAATCTATTTTTAAATATAATCAAGGCCCTGGATTTAGTTATTCTGATATGAATGGTTACGGAATTTTAACGCCATTTTTAGTGTATAAAACCTATTGGATTCTTTGTGGTTTATCGCTATTAGTGATATCTGCCTTATTCTGGGTTCGAGGAATACCTGCTTCTTTTACAGAAAGGTTATCGTTAGCAAAATCAAGATTTAAAGGTGGTTATGCCGTTAGTTTGTTGATTTTTTTAGTTGCTTTTTTCAGTTTAGGATTTTCTATTTATCAAGAAACCGGTTCTAAAGGAAAAAGAACTTCTTCGAAAGAAGCAGAATTAAGAAGAGTAGAGTGGGAGAAGAAATATAAAAGATTTGAAAATCACAAACAACCGAGGGTAATTGCAGTTAATGCAAATATGGATATTTTTCCAAAAGAAAGATTATTTAAGGCATCTGCAAAAATCCAAATGGTGAATAAAACGGCCAAAGCTATAGATAGTGTATTCTTAAATCACAATGATTTAAAAAGTACATTTGAATTTAGTAAACCGAATAAATTAGTTTCAAAGGATACAATACATAATTTTGATATTTATTACTTTGAAAACAAAATAATGCCCGGAGATACTCTAGAATTGTCAGTAACTGTAAAAAGCAATGAAAACACTACCTATAGAAGGAAATCACCGGTAATAGAAAGTGGAACTTTTATTAATAATTTTGCATTATTTCCATCTTTAGGGTATTCTTCACAAGGAGAATTAACCGATGATAAAACTCGTAAAAAATATGATTTATCTAAAAACAATTTACAATCTCACCCCTCAGATACCTTAGCTTTAGGAAACACTTATATTTCTAACGATTCAGATTGGATAGATTTTGAAGCAACGGTGTCAACCTCAAAAGATCAAATAGCAATAGCGCCTGGTTACTTGCAAAAAGAATGGACAGAGGGAGACAGAAAATATTTTCATTACAAGATGGATAGTAAGATTTTAAATTTTTATGCTTTTAATTCAGCCAGGTATGAAGTGCAAAAAGAAATGTGGAAAGGGATTAGTCTAGAAATTTATTATCATAAAGGACACAAGTTTAATCTAGATAGAATGATGAAAGGGCTAAAAGCTTCATTATCATATAACTCCAAAAATTTCAGTCCTTATCAGCATAAACAAGCAAGGATTATAGAGTTTCCAAGAACGCAAGGCAGTTTTGCTCAATCTTTTCCAAATACAATTCCGTTTTCTGAAGGTGTTGGTTTTATAGCAGATGTAGATGATGAAAATGAGGATGGTGTAGACTATCCGTTTGCAATTACGGTGCATGAAGTTGCGCATCAATGGTGGGCGCATCAAGTTATTGGAGCAGATGTTTTAGGAGCTACTATGTTGTCTGAAAGTATGTCTGAATATGTATCTTTAAAAGTGTTAGAACATGAACATGGAAAAGCAAAAATGAGAATATTTTTAAAGAAATCTTTAGATGATTATTTGCTGCAACGAACTGTAGAAAAAAAACGTGAGAATGCATTGATGTATAATGATGGTCAAGGGTATATTCATTATCAAAAAGGATCTTTAGTTTTATATGCTCTGAGTGATTATATTGGTGAAGAAAATTTAAATGGTGCTTTAAAAAAGTATGTAGAAAAAGTACAGTTTCAAGAACCACCGTATACAACTTCTATAGAAATGGTCGATTTCATTAGAGAAGTGACTCCAGATTCTCTGCAGTATATTCTTAAAGATATGTTTGAAACCATTACTTTATACAGAAATAGAATTATAGATGCTAAAACAACTGAATTAGAAAATGGAAAATATCAAGTTGATATTGAGTTTGAAGTTTCTAAATATAGAAATGATGAAAAAGGGAAACGTTATTATGGAGCAAAAGTAGGAGATACTTTATCTTATAAAACAGATAAAATGAAAAAGCCAATTTTATCTGTTTCTTTGGCTGATTATATAGATATAGGTATTTTCACAGAAGAAGAGGTTGAAGGAGAAATGAAAGAAAAGACTCTTTACTTAAAGAAACATAAAATTACAACTATCAATAATAAGTTAACAATTATTGTTGAAGAAAAACCAATAGAAGTTGGTGTAGATCCCTACAATAAACTTATTGATACTCAATCGGATGATAACAGAAGAAAGTTTTAAACTGATGACAAAACAAATAAAAAACATAATTGCCTCCATTGCTTTTTTAGCAGTTGTTGCTTTGCATATTTTGGGATTATTATTTAATGAGAATATTGCTTTTTTAAGTAAACCTTTTTTGATTACAACTTTAGTCATTGTCTATTTAGTGGGTGTTGAAAAGCCAAGCTTTTGGTACGTTTCAGCTTTATTTTTTTCTTTTTGGGGAGATGTTTTACTGCTCTTTAAAAACCAGTTTTTTATTTATGGATTAGCGTCGTTTCTACTGGCTCATATTTTTTATATAAAAATAACAGTTTCGTTTATTAAGAAAGTAAGCTTTCAAAAGATTGTAATAGCTTGTTTGCCATTTGTAGCTTTTTTGTTTGCTTTTTTGTGTTTGATAATTGATAATCTTGGAGAAATGAAAATTCCTGTAATTATTTATGGAGTGGTGATCACTTCTTTTGGAGCACTTGCTTTTTTGAATTATATACAAGAAAAAAACACTTCAAATTTATGGCTATTTTTAGGGACTGTTATTTTTATAATCTCTGATAGTTTAATCGCTCTTCATAAATTTTATGAGCCAAAACAAT
The DNA here is from genome assembly GCA_964195455.1 of uncultured Acidimicrobiia bacterium. GTDB lineage: Bacteria > Bacteroidota > Bacteroidia > Flavobacteriales > Flavobacteriaceae > Polaribacter. The sequence continues at coordinate 113,227 of CAXMOR010000055.1, read as the reverse complement.
TCTATTCAATAAGTATAATGCTAACATATATAGTTGCACAATATTTAATTTGTAGAGCCATAATTGCTAAAACTTCCTAGCACGAGTAAAGAACTTTTTTTGGCTGTATAAAGTAGAATCATAGTAATAATACTAAAATAATTAATTAAATGAAAAATTGTTTTTTGTTTCTAATTTCTGTAGTTTTATTTCTTTCTTGTGTAGATAAGAAGGAGATTGAATTAAACTTTTTAGATGAATATGTTTTGGTAGATTCTACTACATTTGAAAACACAATTATTGGAGGTTTATCTGGGGTAGATTATGTAAATAATCAATATTATTTTGTGGTTGATGATGCTCAAAACCCAAGGGTTTTATTAGCAAATATTGCTATTTTTGATAATAAAATAAAATCAATAGACTTTAAAAGTATCATTTTTTTAAATGACTCTACGACTAATTTTTATATTGAAAATACTTTAGATTTAGAATCTATTTTCTTTGATGAAAAAACAAATGAAATCAATTTAGTGAGTGAGGGTTCTATTAGAAAAAATAAACTTCCTTCAGTTTTTAAAATTGATAAAAAGGGAGCTTTTATAGAGAGTTTTCCGCTACCAAAGAATTTATCAAATTTAAAAACGATACAACACAATGCTGCATTTGAAGGGTCTTCAAAAAGTATTGACAATAAAGGATTTTGGACAGTTTTTGAAGCTCCACTTAAATCTGATGGTGTAGCACCAACTTTTACAAAAACATCATCACCAATTAGAATTACGTATTTTGATAAAGAGTCTAAAAAAGCGACAAAACAATTTGCTTATCAATTAGAACATATTACAAAACCATCAAAAGGCAACATTAATTTAAATGGCGCTACAGCAATTTTAGAGTATAAAGAAAATCACTTTTTTGTTATTGAAAGAACGTATCAAAATGGTTATGGAAGTTATGGAAATATTATTAGAATATTTGATGCGATAGTTGATGAGAAATCAACAAATATTTTGGAAATTGATACTTTGGAATCTGTTAAGTTTATTCCTCTTAAAAAAAGATTAGTTTTTAATTTTGAAGATGTGAAAAAGAGTTTAACATCAGGGATTATAGACAATATAGAAGGCATTACACTCGGTCCAAAATTATCAAATGGAAATCAATCTCTAGTGTTGGTTGCTGACGATAATTTTCAAAGTTTTGGTAAGCAATTAAATCAATTTATTTTGTTAGAGATACAAACAAATAAATAATAGTATTTTAGCGAACTTAAAAGTTACATTTTGCTCAATTTTACACGATACAAAAGATATTTTTTAAAAAATCAGTTTCAAAAGATTCTCTTAGAAAAAGAGAGTAATAGAGTTGTTTCACAAAAAGAAATAAAGACAGTTGGTATTTTAACTACAAACGAAATATCTAATTTGGTAAACCTTAAAAATGAGGTAGAAAAATTACTGAATCTTAGAAATGCTGAAATTTATAGTTTTAGAGCACATAAAAAAGATCATGAAGTTTCTTATGAGTATTTTTCGGAAAAAGATTTTAACTGGAACGGAAATATCAGTCAACCAAATTTCAAGGATTTTATAGACGAACCCTTCGATTTGCTAATTGGTTATTTTAGTGATAAAAATCTATATTTAGAAAATGCAGTTTTACGATCTAATGCTTCATTTAAAGTGGGTATTTCAAATGTAAATCAGAAATTATATGATATCGAAATCGCAGAGCTTCCAATAAAGACTGATAAATTTCTCTTGGAGTTAAAGAAATACTTGAGAATATTAAAAAAAATTAAAAATTAAACTGCACACTGAAAGTTGTTGATTCTTTTTAAGAAGTCAAAATTTCACTTTTTAATCAATTGGAATATTGTAATTTTACAGGTGTAAAAAATAAAAATAATGCAAAAATTTATTGGGACTGGTGTTGCTTTGGTAACCCCTTTTAAAGACGATTTAACTATAGATATTGATGCGCTTATTAAATTAGTAAATTTCAATATTGAAAACGGAATAGATTATTTAGTTATTAACGGCACAACTGCGGAAAGTGCAACAATTTCTGAAGAAGAAAAGGAGCAAGTTATAGCTATTATTATAAAAGCAAATAATAAACGTTTGCCTTTAGTTTTAGGTGTTGGTGGTAATAATACTTTACAAGTAGTAAAGGAATTACAAACAAGAGATTTTTCTGGAATAGATGGTATTCTTTCTGTTGCTCCATATTATAGTAAGCCAACTCAAGAAGGTTTTTATCAGCATTACAAAGCGCTCGCAGAAGCAACAGATATTCCAATAATCTTATACAATGTGCCAGGAAGAACCGCAAAAAATATGGAACCGGCAACGACTTTGCGTTTGGCGAATGATTTTGTTAATATCATAGCTGTAAAAGAGGCGGGAAATAATCAGCAGCAATACAATACTTTATTAAAAGATAAACCATCAGATTTTTTAATTATTTCTGGAGATGATGATTTAGCTATAGGAGTAGCTTTAGCCGGTGGATCAGGAGTTATCTCTGTAATCGGGCAAGCTTTTCCAAAAGAGTTCTCAACGATGATTAATCATGGCTTACGAGGAAATAACAAAGAAGGATATAAAATTCATTTTAAAATGATGGATGTTGTTGATTTTATCTTCGAAGAAAATAATCCTGCAGGAATTAAAACAGTACTTCAAGAACTAGGTATTTGTTCAAATAATGTTCGCTTACCATTAGTAAAAGCAAGTTCAGAACTGCAAGTGAAAATAGCAAACTATATAAAAGGATTCTAAGCTTTTTTTTGATTTAAGGGAATACATGTTGTTATATTTTGTTCAAATTGATGAAAATTGTGCTTTTGAGTCGGTTTTAACTCATTTTTTAAGTGATTTTACAAAACCTTTAATGAAAGAAACTTTGTATATAGTTTTTGTTATAGTTGCGCAATCATTTTAAATATACCTAGTAATGGCCTCTTGGTCAGAATTATTAGTGTTTGAATGTATTCCATAGCTCAAGTATTTTCCATCTAATCAAGAACGAACTTATATGTTAAGAATTGGAGTTTTATTATTAAAAGAGGGGGACATGTCATTCCTCCTTTATTAGAATTCGAACCAAATTAGTTCACTATCAATGAAATGTTTCAAGGTTTCTATTAATTTGAAGTAAAAGTATCTGATTCAATAAAAATTTTTATCTGGTTATATGCAAGAAAGCGATTATGAGACTCATGATTTTATACCGTTGTATGTTTATGGATAGATAGGATAAGTGGCTATGTAAAAAAAAAAATTTGATAAAATATATTTGAACCTTGATTAGAAACGTGGCCTTTATTTCTTTGATAGTGATATAAAGCTGTGGGCTAGCCAGTCTGCAAATCAATCTTAACAAACTTTTAGCACCAATTTTAGTTATTATTAATTATTTTTATGAAATATTGCATATTCAACTTTGAGTATAAAAAATCGTTTTATTTATCCATAATTAATTAGTAATTTTGCCCGATGCGAAAAATTAAAAATCTAGCGTTTTTATTGGTGATTAGCCTTTTGTTATTTTCTTGCGGAGAATACCAGAAAGTGCTAAATAAAGGTAGTATTGAAGACCAGTATAAAATGGCCGTTAAAATGTACGAAAGTAAAAAGTACGGCAAAGCTTTACGTTTGTTTGAAAAAGTAACTCCTGCCTATCGAGGAAAACCTCAGATGGAGCGTGTTCAATTTATGGTTTCACAATCTAATTTCAATGAAAAAGATTATAGTCTTGCAGGGTATCATTTTGATCGTTTTACAAGAAATTATCCTAAAAGCTCTAAAAAAGAAAATGCTGCCTTTTTATCTGCTTACAGTTATAAATTAGCATCACCGGTTTTTAGTAATGATCCTACAGACACAAATAAAGCATTAGAAGCTTTTCAAAGTTTTATAAATACATATCCAAATTCATCAAAAATTGATGAAGCAAATCAGCATTATAAAGAAATACGCTACAAGTTACAGAAAAAGTATTTCGAAATTGCAAAAACGTATTACACTACCGCAGATTATGATATGAGAAATTATAAAGCTGCAATTCAGGCTTTTGATAATTTATTGTCAGATTATTTAGGGTCAGAATTTAAGGAAGAAGCATTTTATTACAGATTAAAAGCGGCGCATGATTTTGTTTTAAAAAGTACAGACAGAAGAAAATCAGTTCGTATTAATGATGCTATTGAAGCATACGAAAAATTAAAAAGGAACTATCCTGAATCAAAATTCATGGAAGAATCTAATGAAATGTTGGCAACTTTAAGCAAAGAGCAAAAAAGAGTTGACATTATTACTGCTAAAATTGAAAAGATAGCAAACGAAAGAGAAGAGAATTCAAAAGAGAAATAATAAATTATGGATTATAAAGATACACAAGCAGCTATAAGTACAATTACTTATAACAAAAACGAGATTGAAGCTTCTACAGAAAATATTTATGAAGCTATTTCTATTATCGCGAAAAGAGCAACACAAATCAATTCTGATTTAAAGAAAGAATTAGTAGATAAATTAGATGAGTTTGCAACTTATAATGATAGTTTAGAAGAAGTTTTTGAAAATAAAGAACAAATAGAAGTTTCTAAATTTTACGAACGTTTACCAAAACCAACTGCAATGGCTGTTGAGGAATGGTTAAATGATAAGGTATACTTCAGGACTCCAGACACCGAATAATGTCTGTTTTAAGTGGTAAAAAAATTCTTTTAGGCATTACAGCTGGAATTGCCGCTTATAAAACGGCTAGTTTAGTTCGTTTGTTTATAAAATTGGGCGCAGATGTTAAAGTTGTTATGACACCTGCGTCTAAAGATTTTATAACACCTCTTACCCTCTCGACGCTTTCTAAAAACCCTGTTCATTCAACTTTTTTTGATAAAAAAGATGAAAATGAAGTTTGGAACAATCATGTTGATTTAGGTTTATGGGCAGATTATTTTTTAATCGCTCCCGCAACAGCAAATACACTTTCTAAAATGGCAAATGGAACTTGTGATAATTTATTGTTAGCAACTTATTTATCCGTAAAATGTCCAGTATATTTTGCGCCAGCAATGGATTTAGATATGTATTTACATCCTTCTACAAAAGAAAGTTTAAAAAAATTACAAGTTTTTGGTAACACTATTATTCCAGCTACTTCTGGTGAGTTAGCAAGTGGTTTAGTTGGTGAAGGAAGAATGGCTGAACCAAAGGATATTGTTGCTTTTATTGAGAATGATTTACTTTCTCAGCTTCCACTTCGTGGAAAAAAAGTACTGATTACTGCAGGGCCAACGCACGAAGCAATAGATCCAGTGCGTTTTATTGGGAATCATTCTTCAGGAAAAATGGGATTTGCAATTGCACATGCGGCCGCTAATTTAGGTGCAAAAGTTATTTTAATTTCTGGTCCAAGTCATCAACTAATAAAACATTCTTTTGTAAAAAGAGTTGATGTGGTTTCTGCTGATGACATGTATAAAGCGGTGCACGAATATTTTGAGCAAGTTGATATTGCTATATTATCTGCAGCTGTTGCAGATTATAAACCAAAAAATGTTGCTAATCAGAAAATAAAAAAGACGGATTCTACGTTAAGTATGGAGTTAACACCCACAAAAGATATTTTAGCTTCATTGGGTGAAATTAAGAAGCATCAGTTTTTGGTGGGTTTTGCATTAGAGACCAATAACGAAATTGAAAATGCAAAAAGTAAGATTCAGCGTAAGAATTTAGATGTAATTGTTTTAAATTCTTTGCAAGATAAAGGTGCTGGTTTTGCGACGAACACAAATAAAATCACTATTATTGATAAAAATTTGAGTGAAAAATCATTTGAATTAAAGTCGAAAGTAGCAGTTGCTAAGGATATTCTCAACGAAATTATTGTAAGAATTAAGCGTTAAGATTATTACAAGCACGACGTCTTAACTTGTTTAAAAGTTTTGTGTCTTGATTCTAAAAGTTTAAAATTTAAAATATAACATGCGTAAACTTGTTTTTCTTTTTGCTTTATTACTGATGAGCAGCCATATCAATTCACAAGAATTAAATTGTTTGGTCAATGTAAATTACGAACAGATAGGGGGGTCTAACAGACAAGTTTTTACAACATTACAAAAATCTTTAACTGAGTTTATTAACCAAACAGAATGGACAGATAGAACTGTAAAACCTGAAGAAAGGGTTGATTGTGCAATGACAATTATTATAACGGCTAGAGATAATAATACATTTACAGCCACTTTGCAAGTACAATCTACAAGACCCGTTTTTGGTTCTAGTTATACAAGTCCTATTTTAAATTTAAAAGACAATGATTTCTCTTTTAAATATAATGAGTTCGATCCTTTAATTTATAACAAAAATTCTTTTGATAGTAATTTAATTTCTACCATTGTTTTTTATGTATATACAATTTTAGGTGTTGATGCAGATACTTTTTCTAAGTTTGGTGGAGAAACTGAATTAAAAGAAGCTCAAAATGTAATGTTGCAAGCGCAGCAAAGTGGTTTGTCTTCTTGGCAAAATGTGGTTGGTAAACAAAATCGTTTTTTATTGATAGATAACTTGTTATCACCAAAATTAAAAGTCTTTAGAAATACATTGTATGATTATCATATAAAAGGATTGGATAATTTTGCAAATAATAAAGAGTTTGGAAAGCAATCACTTGAAAACAGTGTATTGAAAATTCAAAATATTTTCAATAAAACTGTTGGTAATTATTTAATTAGAGTCTTCTTTGATGCAAAAGCAGATGAAGTTGTCAATATTTATTCTGATGGCCCAAGAACAAGTAGTGCTTCTCGTTTAGTGGCTGCATTAAGAAAAATTTCTCCAAATAATAATTCTAAATGGAGAAAGATTGAATAGTACTTTTCTTTTGATTAAAATGAATTCTTGGAGACTACAGCTAGTTTTTTGTTGAAATTATAATTTTTGCGTAGCTTTTGCTTAATTTGATTGGGTAATAGGAATCTTAAAGGCTATTTAATTTATTCTCAGTAAAAAAAAAGAAAAATATTTTTATCCAAAAAAGTTCTGACTCTCAGTAAAGTTTCTAGTTTAAAATAATTTTTTCGGTGTCCAAATTATCTTTTGATAATTTGGATTGTATATAATCTAGAGTTTCGATAACATTGAGAATATCTTTTTCTAAACTAGCTGATTTATTGCATCTGAAGGTGATCTTTGGTCAAGCTAATCAGGAAAAATGATAGGGTGAATTAACAAATTGTAAACTGAGTAGTTTATACGTCAACATCATTGATTATCCATTTTCTTTTCGGCTAAAAATTACATTTAGTTTTGTGAGACTTTTATCTCGTTTTTAAATTATTGTGAATCTCTTTTAGAAACCAATACTTATTAATATTAGTAAAGATGTTTGTGATTATTACGATAACAATCGATTTGATGTTTAGTATTAGAGTAGCGCAGTATGATTCAATAATTTCTGGAAATAGGTGTCGCAAGATAGTTTTCTAGAATAGAATCTATAAGTTGTTTTTACTGTAGTTTTACATAGTTATTATAGAAAAAAAGTTTATTTTTATCTCAGTTCTTTAACAGATTAATGATAAATAGGGTATTCACCGTATTCCTCAATCCATTTTTTTGCTTTACCTAAAGTTTTATAAGTTTTTAGTAAATCGATGTTACTATAATATCTTCTAATAAGTAATCTTCGACCTTGGGTATCAACTCTTTTCCAGTCTTCAATCGTTTCTGTTTTTTTCCACCACAAATACCCTTTGGTTCGTGTTTCTTTAAAAAGTTTTTGTACGTAAAATTTTTTGTCACCCACTTGCATAATTCTAAACTTATAAGCACTAATGTCAATCTGATTTAAAGGACAATGTTCTTTATTCTCGACATAAGTTGTTTCTTGACGGATAACCTTTAAATTACTCTTTTTTGGTTTTGAAATTTCTACCTGTATTTCCATATTGTTACTGTCTAATAGCTGAATTTCAGTATCTGGTAAATTTATTTATAAAATCATAATCTCACAATCCCTATTTATAATGAAATTTTATTTTCCCTATAAATAGGGAGGTTTCTAACTGTTTATAATGAGCTTAAAAACTTATAATTTTAGTTTTTGGAATATGGATAAATTATTTTTTTGTTAAATATTTGATAAACAATTTATTATCGGGTTTTATAGTTACCCGTGGTTTCGAAACTAGTTGACACAAAATAATGATGAAACAATAAATGTTTCCAAAAATAATTATAGATAGTGCTTTTAATTCTCTCAATTTAAGCATGCTCATAAAAGTTAAATTATTTATGATATTATTTTGATTCGGGCAATAGGGGCTTTGATTTTATTAAAGTTAGAATATAGAACTCTTCTATAGAGTAAGTTTTATTCAAGATGAGAGAACTTTATAAAGAAGGTGTGGTTTTCATGAATCTGTCTCAACTTACTTAAAGTCAAAAAAAACCTTCACATCTACTTCTAAAATAGCAGCTATCCTCAATAAAGTTTCTACTTTTAAATTACTTTTTCCATTTTCTAGATTATGATATATAACCTGACTAGTATAAAGCCTATAACCCGTGTAATGTTGAGAATACTAATTTTTTAATCTAGTTCCTTTTATGAAAAATATAAATGCGAAAGGATAGATAGTTATTATGCTATTCGTTACTATCGAAATAGTATTATTTCAACTAAAGTTTTAAAATTTAATAAACAAAAATCTTTAATTATTTTTGGGAAAGGTCGTTGGTATGGTATTTTGCCCTATTTTAGGGATGTTGGCTTCAAAGAAATAAACTATTTTTCCCATAATTTTATGTTAACGATATTAAGCAAATTTTCACTAATTTTAATGTCTAAAATTCACCGAATTTGTTAACCTCATTATCCATACATAACTACGCTTTAATCAATCAATTATCTATTGACCTTTCTTCTGGTCTTTCTATTATTACTGGAGAAACTGGGGCAGGAAAATCAATACTTTTAGGAGCTTTAGGCCTCGTGTTAGGAAATAGAGCAGATTTATCTTCTTTAAAAGACACCTCAAAGAAATGTATTGTAGAAGCCAAAGTTAAGATTGCAAATTATGATTTAAAAGACTTTTTTGAAAAGGTAGATTTAGATTATGAAGACACCACTATTTTAAGAAGAGAGATTTTACCTTCTGGAAAATCACGCGCTTTTGTTAATGATACGCCTGTAACTTTATCCGTTTTAAATCAATTAAGATCAAAGTTGATAGATGTGCATTCTCAGCATCAAACAATGCAATTGTCCGATGCTAGTTTTCAGTTCACAGTTCTAGATGCTTTGTCCAAAAATGTAAAAAAAGTGGCCTCTTATAAAAGAGGAGTGCAGCAATTAAATCAACATAAAAAGGAGTTAGAGAAGCTAGAAAGTAATCAAAGAGAAATTAATTTACAATATGATTATAATTCTCACTTATTTAAAGAGTTAGAAGAAGCTAACTTAAAAGTTGATGAACAAAAAACGCTTGAAGAAAAATTAGAAAAATTAAATAATATAGAGGATATAAAACTAAATTTATCTGAAGCTTTAGATCTTTCGGTAAATGAGGAAGTTGGCATACAAAACCTACTAAACACTTTAGAAAATAGGTTGTCTAAAATTGCGCCTTTTTCGAAAGAATATCAAAACTTATCAGAAAGAATTACCAGTGTAAAGATAGAGATTGATGATATTATTGTGGAGTTAGAAACAGCGAACGAAAACGTAGAGTTCAATCCTAATGAAGCAGAAGAAATAAATGATAGGTTGCAATTATTGTATAATCTACAGAAGAAACATAACGTAAATTCTAATCAAGAATTGGTCCTAGTTTTAGAAGATTTATCAAAAAAAGTAGGTCAAGTTGAAAGTGCAGATGCAATTATCAATCAAAAGGAAAAAGAAATTAATGATATTTCTGAAAAATTAGATCAAATTGCTTTAAAAATTTCTAATGCTAGAAAAAAAGTAATTCCGAATTTAAAAAAGGAATTAGAGGTTCTATTATCTGATCTAGGAATGGAAAATGCTCGTTTTTCTATTGATATAAAACCAACTTCTAATTATTTTTCAAACGGAAAAGACGATCTAGAGTTCTTGTTTTCAGCGAACAAAGGGGGTAATTTCGGAGAACTTAAGAAAGTAGCTTCTGGCGGCGAGTTGTCAAGAATTATGCTAGCTGTAAAAAAAGTACTATCGGAAAACACACAATTACCCACTATTATTTTTGATGAAATTGATACGGGAGTTTCTGGTGAGGTTTCTAACAAAATTGCAGCAATTATGCAGCAAATGAGCAAACACATGCAAGTTATTTCGATTACACATTTACCTCAAGTTGCTGCAAAAGGAGACAATCATTACAAAGTATATAAAGAAGAAATTAAGAGTGTTACTACCACGAATTTAAGACTATTAACTTCTGACGAAAGAATTGTGGAAATAGCAGAAATGTTAAGTGGAAAAGAGATTTCTGAAACAGCAATTACACATGCAAAAGAGTTATTAAATTAAGATTATATTTGCAGCTAAATAACATTTAACTAAAGACTAAAAATTAACAACGTATAAGTATGTCATATAATTTATTAAAAGGAAAAAGAGGTATTATTTTTGGAGCATTAAACCAGCAATCAATTGCATGGAAAGTAGCAGAGAGAGCGCATGAAGAAGGAGCAACTTTTGTTTTAACTAATGCGCCAATTGCTCTAAGGATGGGAGAGTTAAATGCATTGGCAGAAAAAACAGGATCTCAAATTATCGGAGCAGATGCAACCTCTATGGAAGATTTAAACAACTTGGTTGAGAAATCTGTCGAAATTTTAGGTGGAAAAATCGATTTTGTTTTACATTCAATTGGCATGTCTGTAAACGTGAGAAAAGGAAAACATTACACAGATTCTAATTATGAATTTACAAAAAAAGGATGGGATATATCTGCAGTTTCTTTTCATAAAGTAATGAATGTGCTATATAACAAAAAAGCCATGAGTGAGTGGGGTTCTATCGTTGCCTTAACCTATATGGCGGCGCAAAGAGTTTTTCCAGATTATAATGACATGGCAGATAATAAAGCTTATTTAGAAAGTATTGCGCGTAGTTTTGGGTATTTCTTTGGTAGAGATTATAAGGTTAGAGTAAATACAATTTCTCAATCTCCAACACCAACTACAGCAGGAAGTGGTGTAAAAGGTTTTGATGGCTTTATTGAATATGCAGAAAAAATGAGTCCTTTAGGAAATGCAACGGCTTTAGAATGCGCAGATTATACGATTACAATGTTTTCAGACTTAACAAAGAAAGTAACATTGCAAAACTTATTTCATGATGGAGGATTCTCTAATATGGGTGTAAGTGATCCGGTTATGGATAAGTTTGTTGGGGAAGAGTAAATTATATATTTAAAATATAAAGTTAAATAGAATGTCATTTTAATAATGATATTCTATTTTTTTTATGTTTAATTTAAATATTATAGTTAAAGTGGTGTTTATTTCATGCTTATAGGTTTATTCATTGTGAAAAACGTAATTTTTATTTATAACAATTAAATAATTCATTATGAAAAAAATTACTTTTTTACTTTTATTCTTAACAATAACCTATTCGGTTAAAGCACAGTTCCCGGAAGGTTTTGACGATGGTTTACCATCTGGGTGGACTACTTTTATAGGGGATAATGGACTAGGTACAGTGCAAAATTGGATGTTAGCTGGAACTACAGATCCTTATATGATATGTTTTGATGAAAATGCAGGTGGTGTCACAGAAGACTGGCTTGTAAGTCCGATTACGAGCATTACAGCTACTAACTCATTATTAGACTTTTATGAGCAAACATTATATCCACAACCATACGAGCCATCAGCCATGAGTGTTAGAGTATCTACAACTTCTCAAACTGATATCGGCACGTTTACATCTTTAAGCTCATTATCGGCTACAGAAGTATTTAATGGAACAATAAGAACGGTTGATTTATCTGCTTACGAAGGTCAGAATATTTATATCGCTTGGGTTTTGGAACAAAATTATGGAGACGGTTGGTTTGTTGACGATATTGTTCTTTCTAATGCAAATGCTAGTGCACCAAATGTTGCTGAGAACTTATTACCGATCGATGGTGCAACAGACGTTGCAATGACCGAAAATGATGGAGCAATTGCTCTTTCTTGGGATGCGCCTTCTACAGGTGAGGCTCCAACTAGTTATGAAGTATTCTGGGGAAATACTTCCGGAAACTTAAACTCTTTAGGAACTTTATCTAATAGGACTGTAAATATAACAGGCAATGATTTTTCTACAACGTATTATTGGATGATTGTTCCATTAAATGCAGGCGGAAGTGCTACAGGGTCTTTAGAGATGAGTTTAACAACACAGTCAAACCCCGCTTTAAGTGTTGATGATAATAAAATAGAAGGACTTTCTTTATTTCCTACCATTGTAAAACAAGAGTTGAATTTTACATCTCAAAAGATTGTAGATGCTATTATGATTTTTAATTTATTAGGGCAGCAAGTATGCAGTAGTAAGTTAAATGTCACAAATTCTTCTATGGATGTTTCCTCTTTAAAAGGCGGAATGTATATCGTAAAAGTGAAGGTTGGAGATACTACAGGGACTTATAAGATTATTAAAGAATAAATAACATTTTTATATCTCATAAAACGCAAACCGAAAAGTTTGCGTTTTTTTATGCTATTTTTACCATCGAATTTAATTTATAAACATGGGTTTTTTTAATAAAGTTGAAAACGTATTTAAAGCAACAGACAATTTTAACCGGTTGGAGAGAACCGAGGTAGATCTTCAAATAGAAGATAATATTAAAAAAGTGGGTATCGATAAGTTTGCAACATCTGATTATGGTGATTTATATTTGAGAGTGAACGAATTAGGAGGTTTTTTAATTTTAGAAACGATTATGGTGAGTGCTACCAATCTAAAAAGTAAAAAAGGAAGCGTGCTTACTTTTATTAACGGAAATGAGACATTAAAACTAGAATCTGATGAACATAAAATTGAATCGGACTTTTCTAATACCGTAAAAAAGTCGGTTACTAAAATTGATTATAATATATCCATTGAAGAAGCAGAATATTTTAAAGAAGAAAAATATGATGAAGTTCGTTTTGAAATTAACGGAAATGAAATTGTATTTTCTGTGCTAATACCTTAAATATTGAAAGTATCATTTTCCATCATAGTACCTGTTTACAATCGTCCAAATGAAGTTGATGAGTTGTTAGAAAGTTTTACAAAACAAGATTTTTCTGATGATTTTGAAGTTTTAATAATTGAGGATGGTTCTACAATTAAAAGTGATATTATTGTTGAAAAATATAAATCGCAATTAAATATAAAATACTTTTTCAAAGAAAATACGGGAGCTGGAGCTAGCCGTAATTTCGGAATGCAACGAGCTTCAGGAGACTATTTTATCATTTTAGATTCTGATGTTATTCTTCCACCTCAATATCTATCGGAAGTAAAGAAAGCATTAGAAAATAATTTTACAGCTGCTTTTGGTGGACCAGATGCTGCACACAAAAGTTTTACTCCGTTACAAAAAGCCATTAATTATTCTATGACTGCTGTTTTAACAACAGGCGGAATTCGAGGTAAAAAACAAGCAGTTGGCAAGTTTCAGCCAAGAAGTTTTAATCTTGGGCTATCACAGAAAGCATTTATAGAAACAAATGGTTTTTCTAAAATGAAAAATGGAGAAGATATTGATTTAATATTTCGTCTTTGGAAAGCTGGTTTTAAAACACAATTGATTGAAAAAGCATTTGTATATCATAAACGTAGAAGTACAATTAATCAGTTTTTTAAACAAACTTTTGGATTTGGAACCGCAAGACCAAAACTAAATAAAATGTATCCAGAAACTACAAAACCAACGTATTGGTTTCCAAGCTTATTCATCATAGGCATTGATGTCAGTATTATTTTAGCAATTTTTGGCCATAATTTTTTAATTAAGATTTATTGTACCTATTTTTTAATCTTACTATTTGATTCCTCTTTTAAAAATGGATTAAAAGTTGGAGTATTGAGTGTATTGACTTCTTTTACTCAATTTCTAGGTTATGGATTAGGTTTTTTAGAAGCCCAGTTTTTTGCTAAAAAGTAAATTTGTTGTCAGTTTTATTTGTTTTGTGAGAAATCTGATCATTATTATTTGTTTTTATAAGATGGCCAAAGTTATTGCTAGAATTTAAGTTTTTGTTTTTATAAAATACTATTTCTTGTAGTTTTAGATGTTTTTTTTATTTCAACCTGTCAACCTTCATCTTCTGTTAAATTCTAATGGAAGGTATTCATTTTTAGCATCAACATTAAATTATTCTATTGCTTATGAAATCTTCAAACAAGAAACGATTGTCAACATCTAAGTGCACGCTTCTATAAACAAAGTGAGCATTTAATTTCTAAACATTGAATTGCAGTTGATTTTCTTTTAACACACAAATAAAATGAGAGGAATTCGTTTTTTTAAATAAGGATAAATTTTCATTTTACTATCTTGTGTTCGTAAATTGAATAAACTTATTTTATTGAAACTTTATATATTATTTTTATATCTTTTTTGCTTCTTTTTACTTTCATGTAAACAACGCGAAACCAAAGTTGCGAAAAAAGATAAAAGCCTCATTAGTTATGTAAATCCGTTTATTGGAACTGGTGGTCATGGACATACATATCCTGGTGCAACTATGCCTTTTGGAATGATGCAATTAAGTCCAGATACCCGACTAGATGGCTGGGATGGCTGTTCTGGGTATCATTACTCAGATGAATATATTTATGGGTTTTCTCACACACATTTAAGTGGTACAGGAGTTTCTGATTATGGAGATATTTTATTGATGCCAACGAATGAAGTAAACTTTCATAATGGAGCAGACGGAAAAGGAGGCTATCGTTCTCATTTTTCACATGAAAATGAAGTGGCTGAGCCAGGCTATTATAAAGTACATTTAGAGGATACAAATATTGATGTTGAATTGACCGTTTCTAAAAGAAGTGGTGTTCATAAATACCAATTTCCATCAATTGAAAATCAATTTGTGATTTTAGATTTATTACATAGAGATGAAGTTTTAGATGCTAAAATTGAAAGAATTTCTGATACAGAACTTTCAGGATTTCGTTTTTCTAAATCTTGGGCAGATGACCAACGTTTATATTTTATATTAAAAACATCTCATCCTTTTAATGATGTTTTACAATCTCCCCCTAAACAAGGAATGCCAGGAGCTCAAAAAATAGCCTTGAATTTTATCAATCCAAATAACGAACCTATATTTATTAAAATAGGTATTTCTGCCGTTGATGTTGAAGGAGCAAAGAAAAATTTAGAAGCTGAAATAGGAAATCAAACTTTTGAGCAAGTCAAAAAAACAGCACAAGATTTTTGGGAGAAACAATTAGAGAAAATTGTTTTAGAGGATACAAACGAGGACAATAAGACTAATTTTTACACTTCTTTATACCATGTTTCTATCGCACCAAATTTGTATCAAGATGTTGATGGGAGATATAGAGGAATGGACTTAAAAATTAATGAAACCAACGGTTTTGAATACTATACAGTTTTCTCTTTGTGGGACACCTATCGTGCTGCACACCCTTTATATACCATTATTGAACAAAAGAGAACTAATGATTTTATCAATACTTTTTTAGCAAAGTATGATGAAGGCGGTATTATACCAATTTGGGATTTAGCTGCAAATTATACTGGTTGTATGATTGGGTATCATGCAGTTCCCGTAATTGCAGATGCGTTTTTAAAAGGAATTCGAAATTATGATGTAGAAAAAGCTTTCGTAGCGATGAAACATTCTGCCACTAGAGATAAATTAGGATTACAGTCGTATAAAGAATTCGGGTTTATTCCTGTTGAAAAAGAATCAGAATCGGTTTCAAAAACCTTAGAATATGCCTTTGATGATTGGTCAATTGCCCAAATGGCAAAATCTTTAGAAAAAGAAAATGATTATAAAACCTATTCAGAAAGAGCGCAATATTATAAAAATATTTTCGATCCAAGTACGCAATTTATGCGGGGACGTTTTAGAAATACCTGGTTTGCACCGTTCGATCCGTATGAAGTAAATTTTAACTATACAGAAGCAAATTCTTGGCAATATAGTTTTTATGTTCCACAAGATATTTCTGGTTTTACAACCTTACTTGGAGGAAAGCAACAATTGGAAAATCAATTGGATAAATTATTTACCGCAGAAGATAAAACTTCTGGAAGCCATCAAGTTGATATTACGGGCTTGATTGGGCAATATGCGCACGGAAATGAGCCAAGTCATCATATTGCATATTTGTATAATTTTGTAAATAAACCTTTTAAAACCCAAGAAAAAATACGTCAAATTTTAACGGAACTCTATACAAATTCGCCTGATGGAATTTCAGGAAATGAAGATTGTGGGCAAATGAGTGCTTGGTATATTTTTTCTTCTTTAGGATTTTATCCTGTGACACCAGGAAGCAATCAATATATAATTGGGAGTCCGTTATTTGATAAAGCAACGATTAATCTAGAAAATGGAAAATCGTTTACCGTGAAAGCAATTGATAATTCAATAGAAAATCAATACATTAAATTAGCAACACTGAATGGTGAAAATTACGAGTATTCTTATATCAATCATAAAGATATTTTGAATGGAGGAACTTTGGTTTTCGAAATGACAAATCAACCTTCAAATTGGGGAACTACAGATAAAAATATTCCTAAGACTGCAATTAATGAGCATTTAATAGTTGCAGCTCCATTTATTGCAAAAGGAGAAATTGCTTTTAAAGGAAGTACAGAGGTTACTTTAAAGTCAGTGGAAGAAGATGTAAAAATATTTTATTCCTTACATAATAAATTTAAGGAATATTCTAAACCATTTTTAATTTCAGATAAAACTACTTTAAAAGTGTTTGCGCAAAGTGGTGACAAAAAAAGTGCTATTATTGCTACAGATTTTTATAAAATAAACCCCAATATTAAAATTGATTTAAAAACTGATTATGCAAATCAGTACAATGCAGGTGGACAAAATGCTTTGATTGATGGAATTATTGGTGCAAAAGATTTTCGAACAGGAACATGGCAAGGATATTTTAATGCAGATTTAGTTGCATTAATAGATTTGGGAAGTACAAAAAGTATACATGAAGTTTCTGTAGGGTTTTTACAAGATCAAAGAAGCTGGATCTTTTATCCAACAGAAGTAAGTTTTATGTTTTCAAATGATGGAAAATCTTTTATTAATTTAGAAAAGTATTTAAGAAAATATAAGACAATTGAATCAGGTGAAATTGAAATTAGAAATGTGGAATTTAGTAAAATTGATACCAAAGTTAGATATATAAAGATCATCGCAAAAAAATTAGGCAACCTTCCAGATTGGCATTTAGGCGCAAAACATGGTGGTAAAAGTTGGTTGTTTGTAGATGAAATTCAAATAAATTAATTACAATGAAAAGAAGAAATTTTATCAAAAAAGCGTCAGTATCAGGATTTGGTTTTGTTGCAGTTTCGTCATCAATAATTAGTCGTAATGATAATTCGGTTAAAAAGGAAATTCTAGTTTCAGCTTTAAAGCCAGTAAGACCATTAGTTATAGCAACTTGGGACACGCCTTTAGCAGTTGAAACAGCTTCAAAAGTTTTACAAAAGGGAGGTTCTGCGTTAGACGCAGTAGAACAAGGTTGTAGAATTGAAGAATCCAATGAGAAAGGACAGTCTGTGGGTAAAGGAGGATTGCCGGACAGAGATGGAAATGTAACTTTAGATGCATGTATCATGAATGAAAAAGGTGATTATGGGGCTGTTTTAGGTGTTCAGAATATTATGCACGTTATTTCTGTTGCTAGAAAAGTAATGGAAGATACGCCTCATGTCATGTTAGTAGCAGAAGGAGCGGAACAATTTGCAGTATCAAAAGGATTTAAAAGAGAAAACTTACTTACAGAAGTATCAAAAAAAGCTTGGGAGGTATGGAAAGTAAAATCAGAATACAAGCCCATTATTAACATAGAAAATCATGATACAATCGGCATGTTAGCTATTGATAAAAAGGGAAATATTTCTGGAGCTTGCACAACTAGTGGATTGGCTTATAAAATGGCAGGTAGAATAGGAGATTCACCAATTATTGGTGGTGGATTGTTTGTCGATAATGAAATTGGAGGCGCTTCTGCAACTGGCTTGGGAGAAGAAGTTTTAAAAACTGTAGGAAGCTTTTTAATTGTAGAATTAATGCGCCAAGGAAAAACACCACAAGAAGCTTGTGAAATAGCCATTGGAAGAATTGTAAAAAAACCAAATAGTAATTTTAAGAATTTTCAAGTGGGTTATATTGCAGTCAATAAAAAGGGAGAAACTGGGGCATATGCTATTCACGAATGGTTCAGTTATAATTTATTTAAAGAGGAAAAAAACGTGCATATTAAATCAGATTATTTTAAAAAAATATAAACTATGACAACAACATTAAGGAATAAATCACACAAAAGTGCCTTTATATTTTTAACTACTTTATTTTTCCTTTGGGGATTTATAACCGTTTTAGTAGACAGTTTAGTGCCAAGATTAAAAGATGTTTTTGAAATGTCTTATGCAAAAACGGTTTTAGTTCAGTTTGCATTTTTTGTCGCTTTTTTTGTTTTCTCTTTGCCTGCAGGTTTTATTTTGTCAAAAATTGGTTACAAAAAAGGAATCGTTTTAGGTTTGTTAACAATGGCTTTAGGTTGTTTGTTGTTCTATCCTGCTGCAGAATATAGAGCTTTTTCAGTTTTTCTAATTGGTTACTTTACACTTGCTGGAGGAATTACAATTCTACAAGTAGCTGCTAACCCTTATGTTGCTTTGTTAGGTAGTGAAGATGGTGCTAGTAGTAGATTGAATTTGTCTCAAGCATTTAACTCTTTAGGTGCTACAATTGCCCCCGTTGTTGGCGCTTTATTTTTATTAAGTGATTCTGTAAAAACTTCTGATGAAATTAACCTTCTAAGTGAAATTGATAAAACGAAGTATTATGTTGATGAAGCAGCAACTGTACAAACTCCATTTATATTGATAGCTTCTTCCATTGCAATTTTAGCTGTGATTTTTGCATTTATAAACTTACCTAAGGTGATGCAAGAGACTCCCAAAGGCGGTTACATTACCTTATTAAAAAATAGAATGATGATGCTAGGCGCATTAGGAATCTTTGTTTACGTCGGTGCAGAAGTTGCGATTGGTAGTTTTTTGGTAAACTATTTTTCTGACATGAATTTAGGAGCTATAGTTTCTCAAAATGAAACTATGATGCATATTGCGAACACCATTGCAAGTACTTTTAATAAAACATTTACAGATTCTGATCCTAAATCTTTATTAGGCATTTTTGTGATTTTCTATTGGGGAGGAGCAATGATTGGTCGTTTCGTTGGTGCATACTTAACAAAAATAATGTCTCCAGGAAAAGTCTTATCAATTTTTGCAAGCTTGGCAATTGCCATGATTTTAATTTCGATTACTACTTCAGGTTTACTTTCTATGTGGTCTATTTTAGCTGTGGGGTTATTTAATTCAATTATGTTTCCAACAATTTTTACATTAAGTTTAGAAGGTCTTGGTGATTTAAAAGCACAAGCATCTGGTTTGTTGTGTATGGCAATTGTTGGTGGTGCAATAATTCCGTTTATATTCGGGTCTTTAATTGATGGTTTCGGATTTAAAACAGCGTTTTTATTAACCGTTTTATGTTACGGTTATATTTTATTTTATGGAAGGTTTAAGATAAAGAATCGAAGTTAAATAAAGTCTTAGGTCGCTTTTGTGAATAAAAAAAATCCTATTGTATAAGCGTACAACTGTTTTGGCTGGTTGGTAAGTATTGTAAATAATTAGGTAGATGTCAAAGTCTACCTAAAATCACGAAATAAATCATATTTTTTATTTTAAATCACCGTAGAGTATCGAGCTCTTTCTGGATTTGAGATTTTGGATAAATATAGAAGTTTTAAGATTCTATAAACAGAAGTACTCTAATCATTGCTATCTGGCTCGAAGAGGGATGTTGGAGTAGTATTTAAAAAGTAGTCTTGAATTTCATTATGATAAGTCTACAACAGCATGTGGAGCTAGTTTAAATTTTCGTTTTTAAGATTTTCTGTGTAAATATTTGAGAATGAACATACTTATTTATGAGCCTTAACTTATTATAACTATATATTTAGTATCCTTTTTTAAAAAACATTCTTTGTTTTTATTCATTTAAGTAAGATTAATAATTTCTTTTTTGTTTTTAAATTTCATAGCATATGTTTTCATTTGGTATGGTATTTTAAATATGGTTTTCTTTTATCCTAAATAAGGGTAGGTATACTAAATCTCCTGTTTTTTATTGATCCTTGCCTATCCTTCCATAAATAATAAACTATAGGCAACGAAAAGGCGAGCTTAATTTGCTAGATTTTCATTTCTTATCTGTTAAATATTTTGATTTTTTTTTAATCAATATTATATTATTAGTCAGATTTAGTTATTTGTTTAGCATAGTTTTTTTGTTTTTCACCTATAGAAAAATTCCAATTAACGAAAAATTAAAATTAGAAGTCAGATTAATTGTTTTTTTGAGCAGAACTTAGAATATATAGTTCAAATAAAAAAAAATATGAAAAACAAATTTAATCAAATCTTCTTCTTTTTAACCCTTGGGATCGCCAGTAGTTTTACTTATGGACAGGATTTACAAGTTTCTCCAAGCGGAATCATTTTTATTGAGAGTGATTCTTTTCTATCTGTTAATAATGTAAATGTAGAAGCTGATGGGGATTTGATTGTTACGTCAAATGCTAGTAGTAGTGGCTCTTTTTTGGTCAATGGAACAGCAACTGGAGATGTGACATATAATAGGTATTTAGCCACGACCAATTGGTATTTAGCAAGCGCTCCTGTAGTTGAACAAAATATTAATTCTTTTGTTACAGAATTCCCTAATAATATAATGACAAATGGTGATAAAATTGGTATTGCAACTTATGAAAACACGGTTCAAGGATTTAATAATTGGGTGCATTACACAACATCAACACTAGCTCAATCAGGTAATTTTAATTCAGGTCAAGGGTATGCGTTAATTAGAAGATCCGTAGGTTTTATCTCTTTTAAGGGTGAACTAGAAAATAATGAGGAGGTAGCAGTTCCTATGCTTACCCCAAGTGGTGGACATCGTTGGTTTTCTGTAGGGAACCCTTTTACTTCATTCTTACCCGTAAATAATACTGCCAATGCAGATGCCTTAAATGTTTTAGGTCAAAATTTAAATAATTTAGATCCTGCCTTTGCGGCATTATATATCTGGGACGGTGCTAGCTATACAGCTATTAATCATGTGTCCTCTGCCGTTCAGTTATCTCCAGGGCAAGCTTTTATGGTCAGAGCAAAAGATGAGGATGAAGAATTTATTTTCAGTAAAAACCTTACCCATCATCCATTATCTGGCCTGAACCCTTTTAGTAAAACTGCTAGTGCGGCTAGTTTAAAATTACTTTTAACTGACGGTAAACTAGAGAAGCATACCGAAATAAAATATTTAGACGTGGCAACCACAGGTTTAGATGCTGGTTACGATGCTGGAACATATGGAGGGGGCGCGGCGAGCTTCGCTATTGATTCTCATTTAGTAACAGATAGTAATGGGTTAGATTTTACACTTCAATGTTTGCCTACCAATAACTATGAGAATACCGTGATTCCATTAGCTGTCTCAGCAAATGAGGGTAAATCGATTACATTTTCTGCAATTTCATCTAATTTACCCAGCGATATGAATGTTTTTATAGAAGATAAAACATTAGCTACTTATAAACTATTAGATGAAAATAATACTTATGAAGTAGTTTTAAGTGAAAGAGTAGCTGGTATCGGTCGTTTTTATATTCATACTTCAACTGGGAGTGTATTAGGTGCAGAAGATTTTGATAAAACAGCTATGAACTTATACAAATCTGGTAATAGTCTTAAAATCACGGGCATAAGCGGTGAGGAGGAATCAAGCCTTCGTTTATATTCTATCTTAGGAAAGGAAATTTTCACACATTCTTTGACCCCTGGGAGTGGTATTCAATCAATACTTTTGCCGAAAGGGATAAGTATTGGAGTATATGTTGCAAGGATACTTACAAAAGATGGTAAGGAGTTTTCTAAAAAGATATTTATTAATTAGACTTAAGTTATTAAAAAAGAAATAAGAAGAATATAACTAGCAGATGCTGATTTTTTAAAAAATCAGCATCTGCTAGTTATTTTTTTTTGTATTTACCCTTAGGTTAACTGCTGTAGCACATGAGGTGCGATTCAGTAAATAGTAAGAACGAATACTGAGCAATATTGCATAGCTTAGAAATATTAATGTTCACTATACTAATTGATTAAAAGTTATTTTTTTTTAAAACAAACTTATGGAAGTTTTTTAGTTATTGTTGTTAAGGAAAATGGGGTAGTATTTAGATCTTATTTTTAACCAAATAACCTTCAATAGGTGATTTTAAGAATGGCAAAGAAAGGTTAGGCAAGGTTTCAAAAAATCTTTTTAACTATTTTAAAAAAAGAAGTTTCTCTCAGATGTCGTCGATTTTATCCATTGTTTTACTCGAAGAAAAATACACACTATTAATCCTAAAATCAGGAAATAAATTAAAAGACTATCACCGACTAAAACCAGAAGTAATGGTACTCGAGATCTATAGAGAGAATATTGTGAAATTAAACGATTAAAAAACCAATAAAATCTTGGTGTTGGGGTTCGTTCAGATTCTGTTTGTAAAGCAGAAGACTTAGATATATAATAGATATAATGTGCTAAAAATAAAGGAGTTTGGCTATTGTGTGTGTAAAAAGTCTTTGATACGAGGTGTAAAAAAGCTACTCGGAAAAACTACTTTGATTATGAAGGCTGGTAAACGCAAGATGTAAAAGACGATTATATTTTGGCACTCTAACTTACATTGTTAAATGAAGATAATTAAGTTTTGTGGTATATTAAAGTGTTAGCAACTAGGTGTTTGAGTTGATTATTAACGAGAATGGACTTAATAAAGGTGTTTTATCAATTGTGGTTTATTATTCTTCGGCTAGCGTTCAGTGAAGAACATTACTATTAAGTAATTTTTATTTTAGGTTCTTGTTGGTTCTACTTATGATAGCGAAGTATAATTTATTTTTCGTTTCACCTTGTAGTAAACTGTTACTATGGAGGTATTAGCAAGTGATTGAGAAAATTTTTATTTAGGTCTTGAACTAAAATTTTGGGAGGCGTTCTTTAGATGGACATTGAACGAAGGTTATAAAAAAAACCGAAGCAATTTTGCTTCGGTTTTTAACGATATAAAATAAATATTTTTTACTTCTTCTTTTTTTGAGTTGCTTGCTGCTCTTGCGCTTGTTTCATTGCAGAGTCAATTTTTTGACGGAATTTACTCTTCGCTTTTTCAGGACGTTTTTTGTTTTCTTCAATCTGAGCATGAATTTTATCCTCGTCAATTACATAGTGCTTAATGACTAGCATAATTGCTATCGTTAATAAGTTAGATATGAAGTAATACAAACTTAAAGAACTTGCATAATTATTAAAGAAAAACAACATCATAATAGGAGAGAAGTAAATCATATACTTCATCATTTTACCCATATCAGGCATTCCTTCTTGCGTTGGTGCTTGCATGTTTGCTTGCTGGCTCTGGTTCATTTTCATATAGAAAAAGATTGCTACAGATGCTAGTATTGGAAATAAACTTACGTGATCCCCATAAAAAGGAATTGAAAAAGGAAGCTTGAAAACAGTGTCGTAAGAAGATAAATCGGGCGCCCATAAAAAGCTTTCTTGTCTTAAAGCTAAGTTTGTTGGAAAAAACTTAAATAATGCAAAGAATACCGGCATTTGTAATACGGCAGGTATACAGCCAGACATCATACTAACTCCAGCTTTTCGCTGAATAGCCATGGTTTCTTGTTGACGTTTCATTGCATTTTCTTTCCCTGGGTATTTCTCGTTTAAAGCAGTTAATTCAGGTCTTATAACCTTCATTTTTGCGCTTGATAAATAAGATTTATAAACTAAAGGAGACATAAAGATACGAACGACAATAGTCATCAATATAATGATCAAACCAAAGTTGCCCATAAAACCTTGTAAGAAGTTAAATACAGGATAAAATAAGTTTCTGTTTAAGAAACCAAAAATTCCCCAACCTAAATCTGCTGTTTCATCTAAATCTGTCCCTTTAAAAGTTTTCAATAAATTATAATCACTTGGACCATAAAACCATTTCATGTTATAGTTTAACTCACCCGCTGTTAAGGCTAAAGGAGTTTTTAATTCATACTTTTTAGTGAAAATAGTATCAATTTTTTCATCTTCCACCAAATCTGTAGAAGTTACTGTAGCATTATTAAAAGGAGTATCCGTTAATAAATTACTTGTAAAAAAGTGTTGTTTGTAGGCAACCCAATCTACGTCATTTACGATTTCTGTATTACCTGCGTTTAGGTAATCAACTTCTCCTTCAGTCTTGTAATAAAAATATGAGTACATTGTGTTTTCTGTACGAATACTTTTTTCATGCCTAAAACCAGTTAAAGACCAATCTAAATTAATCGGGTTTGATGAATTAATGATAGAACTCAAACCTTGAGAGCGCACAGAGAAACCAATCATATAGTCATTTGGTTTTACTTCGTATCGGTACTCTAAAAACTGACTATCAGAAACTTTTAGTTTCATAGACAAAACAGAATTGTCTCCATTTTTAGTTAAACTTGGAGCAAAAAATAAATCTTTTGTATTTAAAATTCTATTGTCTGTAGTTCCAAAGTTTATGTTAAAAGAAGCATTATTATCTTTTATCATATATAAAGGAAGCGAATCATGTGTTTTATAACTCTTGATTAAAGCTTCAACAATTTGTCCACCTTTATTATCAATAGTTAATTTTACCAGCTCATTTTCTATTACAGAAATTCCTTCAGAACCGTTAATGGCACTTAAAGCAAAGGCACCTAATTTATTTTGCGCTGAAATTTGTTGTAAAGAATCGTTTACAACTGCTGATGTATTATTCGTAAATGTATTTTGATTAGTAACATTTTTTGATGAATCTGTTACTTGTTCTGTCGTTGTTTTTACAGGTTCAACTTCTGGTGCATTTGTATAAAAATACCAAAGCATAATTCCTGCAAGAAGAATCATTCCTATAAAAGAATTAATATCGAATTTTTTTTGTTCCATGTGTAAATTAAGTGTCAATTTGTGATTTTCTCAAGAAAAACTCTTGATAAAAAAGAGACAAATGTAGTTAAAAAGCAGATTTAATATCGTTTTTACTGCCCTAAATTTTATACTTATTAATAGTACGAATAGTGTTCCTTTTTTACTGAGGTTAATTTCAACAGTTGAATTATTTTTTAGATTGTTTTAAAGCTGCCTTAATAAAGTTTACAAATAAAGGATGAGGTTTTAACACTGTACTTTTATATTCTGGATGATATTGCACACCCACAAACCAAGGATGGTTAGGAATTTCAACAACTTCTACCAAACCAGTTTTTGGATTTGTACCTGTTGCTTTCATGCCTTTAGCTTCAATTTGTGCTAAATAATCATTGTTAAATTCATATCTGTGTCTGTGACGTTCGCTAATCATTTCTGATTGATATGCCTTGTATGTTGTTGAATCTTTAATAAGTTTACAATCCCAAGCTCCCAAACGCATTGTGCCTCCTTTTTCGGTAACATTTTCTTGACTTTCCATTAAATTAATGACTGGATTTAAACAATCACTTTTCATTTCTGTAGAAAAAGCATCTTTTAATCCTAAAACATTTTTAGAAAATTCAATTACAGCCATTTGCATTCCTAAACAAATCCCTAAGAATGGAATGTTGTTTTCTCTAGCGTACTGAACAGCTTTAATTTTACCATCAATTCCTCTATCTCCAAAACCAGGGGCCACTAAAATTCCATTCACACCTTGTAGTTTTTCCTCATAATTAGTAGGAGTTAAACTTTCAGAATGAATCCATCTAACTTTTACTTTAGTTTCATGAGATGAGCCTGCGTGTATAAATGCTTCTGTAATAGATTTGTAAGAATCTTGTAGCTCAATATATTTTCCAATCAAAGCAATTTCAACTTCAGATGTCGGATTTTTATGCTTCTGTAAAAAGGCGTTCCAAACTTTTAACTCAGGTTCTTTTTCAGAAACTAAGTTTAATTTTTTTAAAACAACCTTATCTAAACCTTCATCTAGCATTAGATTAGGAACATCATAAATAGTTTCTGCATCTATAGATTGTATAACATCCTCTTGCTTAACATTACAAAATAATGCTAATTTTCTTTTGATATCGTCAGAGATTTGGTGCTCTGTTCTACAAACTAGAATATCTGGACTCACACCACTTTGCATTAACATTTTAACCGAATGCTGGGTAGGTTTGGTTTTTAATTCACCAGCAGCCGCTAAATAGGGGACTAAGGTTAAATGAATAACAATAGCATTATCATTGCCTTTCTCCCATAATAATTGTCTTACAGACTCTACATAAGGCAGAGACTCTATATCACCAACTGTTCCTCCAATTTCTGTAATTACAATATCATAATCACCTGTTTCACCTAAAATTTGAATTCTGCGCTTAATTTCATCCGTAATATGAGGAATTACTTGTACTGTTTTTCCTAAAAATTCACCTTTTCTTTCCTTATTAATTACAGATTGATAAATTTTACCCGTAGTAACATTATTTGCTTGACTTGTAGGAATATTTAAATAACGCTCATAATGACCTAGATCTAAATCAGTTTCAGCACCGTCGTCAGTAACATAACATTCTCCATGCTCATAAGGGTTTAATGTGCCTGGATCTATATTAATATATGGGTCTAATTTTTGTATGGTTACAGAAAAGCCTCTTTCTTGAAGTAATTTTGCCAAAGAAGCTGCGATTATTCCTTTTCCAAGTGATGAAGTTACGCCTCCTGTGACAAAAACGTATTTAGTATGACTCATGGTTATTTTAGGTTTGCGCAAAAGTACTAACTCTCGGTTTTATCACAAATAAAAAAGCATAAAAACATTAAAAAAAATGCTAATTTTGTATTTAGTGAAAATATTTTAATCTTTTTTCAAATACTGTTTGTCAAAAATAAAAACAGTTGTATATTTGCCCACGCTTAAAAAGAAGTAAAATTCGAGAAGCAATAAAAAGAAATTAAGAAGACATTTTAAAAAATACATATAATGCCGAAAAGAACGTACCAACCATCAAAGAGAAAGAGAAGAAACAAACATGGTTTCATGGAAAGAATGGCTTCGGCTAATGGTAGAAAAGTATTAGCTCGTAGAAGAGCAAAAGGAAGAAAAAAAGTTTCTGTTTCGTCTGAAACTAGACATAAAAAATAAATGATTAACAATTGTTAATATATTAGGTGTTACTTTTTTAAGTAACACCTTTTTTTATACCCAAGCACTAACTATTTTTGTAAAATTAAACAACACAACAACTTACAATGCCAAAAAGAAAAGACCTTAATTCCATACTTATTATTGGCTCTGGACCTATTGTTATTGGTCAGGCCTGCGAATTCGATTATTCCGGATCACAATCTTTACGTTCTTTGCGTGAAGACGGAATAGAAACAGTTTTAATCAATTCGAATCCTGCAACAATTATGACTGACCCTTCAATGGCGGATCATATTTACTTGTTGCCTTTAACAACAAAGTCAATCATTCAAATTTTAAAAGAGCATCCACAAATTGATGCAGTTTTGCCAACGATGGGTGGTCAAACAGCATTAAATTTATGTATTGAAGCTGATGACAAAGGAATTTGGGAAGATTTTGGGGTACAATTAATAGGTGTAGATATTGATGCTATTAATGTAACTGAGGATAGAGAACAGTTTAGAGAGTTAATGTTGAAAATAGGAGTGCCAATGGCGCCTCAAGCAACAGCAACATCCTTCTTAAAAGGAAAAGAAATTGCACAAGAATATGGCTTTCCATTAGTAATTAGATCTTCTTATACTTTAGGAGGGGCGGGAGCTTCTATTGTTTATAAGCCAGAAGATTTTGATGAACTATTAAGTAGAGGTTTAGAAGCATCACCAATTCATGAGGTGATGATTGATAAAGCAATGATGGGATGGAAAGAATATGAACTAGAATTATTGCGAGATAGAAATGATAACGTAGTAATTATTTGTTCTATTGAAAATATGGATCCTATGGGAATTCATACAGGAGATTCTATTACAGTCGCACCAGCAATGACATTGTCTGATAAAACTTTTCAGAAAATGCGCGATATGGCAATTCATATGATGCGCTCTATTGGAGATTTTGAAGGTGGATGTAATGTTCAGTTTGCAGTTTCACCAGACGAAAGAGAAGATATTATTGCGATTGAAATCAATCCACGTGTTTCGCGTTCATCAGCTTTAGCGAGTAAAGCAACTGGGTATCCTATTGCAAAAGTGGCGACAAAATTAGCGATTGGTTATACATTAGATGAATTAGAAAACGGAATTACAAAATCTACTTCAGCTTTATTTGAACCAACTTTAGATTATGTAATTGTGAAAATTCCACGTTGGAATTTTGATAAATTCGAAGGTTCAGACAGAACTTTAGGATTACAAATGAAATCTGTTGGCGAGGTAATGGGAATTGGACGTTCTTTCCAAGAAGCATTGCACAAAGCAACACAATCTTTAGAAATTAAAAGAAATGGTTTAGGGGCAGATGGAAAAGGCTACACAGATTATAACCAAATTATAGATAAATTAACGAATGCAAGTTGGGACCGTGTTTTTGCTATTTACGATGCAATAGCTATAGGGATTCCTTTGAGCAAAATTTATGATATCACAAAAATTGATATGTGGTATTTGAAACAATATGAAGAGTTGTTTCAATTACAGAAAGAAATTTCTACCTATACAATTGATACTATAGAAAGAGATTTATTATTAGAGGCTAAACAAAAAGGGTATGGAGATAGGCAAATAGCCCATATGCTGAGTTGTTTAGAAAGCCAGGTTTACACAAAGAGAGATGAATTAAAAGTACAACGTGTTTTCAAATTGGTAGATACATGTGCTGCTGAATTTAAAGCAAAAACTCCTTATTATTATTCAACATTCGAAAATGAAATTGAAACTGCAGATGGAGAAATTATTATTGCAAACGAAAGTATTGTAACAGATAAGAAGAAAATTGTTGTTTTAGGTTCTGGTCCAAATAGAATTGGACAAGGAATTGAGTTCGATTATTGTTGTGTTCATGGAGTTTTAGCAGCTGCAGAATGTGGTTATGAAACGATTATGATTAACTGTAACCCTGAAACGGTTTCTACAGATTTTGATACTGCGGATAAATTATACTTTGAACCTGTTTTTTGGGAACATATTTATGATATTATTCGTCATGAGAAACCAGAAGGAGTTATTGTTCAATTAGGAGGACAAACGGCATTAAAGTTAGCTGAAAAATTAACTAAATACGGCATTAAAATTATTGGTACTTCTTTTGAAGCATTAGATTTGGCAGAAGATAGAGGTAGTTTCTCTACATTGTTGAAAAACAATAATATTCCTTATCCAGAATTCGGAATTGCAGAAACTGCAGATGAAGCTTTGGTTTTAGCGGATGAATTAGATTTCCCAATTTTAGTTAGACCTTCTTATGTTTTAGGTGGTCAAGGAATGAAAATTGTCATTAACAAAGAGGAATTAGTTGAGCATGTTGTCGATTTATTAGGCAGAATGCCTGGTAATAAATTATTGTTAGATCATTATTTAGATGGCGCAATTGAAGCCGAAGCAGATGCAATATGTGATGCTGATGGGAATGTGTATATTATCGGAATTATGGAGCATATAGAGCCTTGTGGAATTCACTCAGGAGATTCTAATGCGATGTTACCTGTATTTAATTTAGGTGATTTGGTAATGCAACAAATTAAAGATCATACACATACAATTGCAAGAGAATTAAAAACTGTTGGGTTGATTAATGTTCAGTTTGCAATAAAACATGATATTGTATATATTATTGAAGCAAATCCTAGAGCTTCTAGAACAGTGCCTTTTATTGCAAAAGCATACAAAGAACCGTATGTAAATTATGCAACGAAAGTAATGTTAGGTCATAATAAAGTAACAGACTTTAACTTCAATCCGCAATTAGAAGGATATGCAATTAAACAACCAGTTTTCTCATTTAATAAGTTTCCAAATGTCGATAAGAAGTTAGGACCAGAAATGAAATCGACAGGAGAAAGTATTTTATTTATAGATAG
This sequence comes from uncultured Acidimicrobiia bacterium, assembly GCA_964195455.1. Lineage (GTDB taxonomy): Bacteria > Bacteroidota > Bacteroidia > Flavobacteriales > Flavobacteriaceae > Polaribacter. Next base: position 82,854 of record CAXMOR010000055.1, on the reverse strand, counting down.
TTTAAAAGATGATCAATTTTATGATTTATATGCTAGACGTAAGATGTATTTAAGCAAGTAACACTTAATTTTCTTAGAATAAAAAAAAAGCATCCTTAGGGATGTTTTTTTTTACAAGAAAATAGAATATGTTTTTTAATTCTATCTTATTCTAAAAATAAGTAGACAATTTATGATTAGTATTACAGCTATTGATACAATAATAAGATCTTGCAATAATCAACTTAAAATATTGCTATAATCTAAAACTTAAGATGAAATAATTACAAGAAAAAAAACAAAGCTACAGAGTTTAAATATTTTTTAAATATTTAGTTATTTTTTTAATGAAGCACAAGATTCAATTCTTTTTGATCCCTTTTAAATATTTATATTTCTCTATTCTAAAGTTTTATAGTTTGTAAAACTTTTTATTTTAGTTACTTTGGTAAAAAATTTAAAACAACTAAAATGAAATACAACTTAAAATTTCGAAAAACGTTTTTATTACCAGTATTAGTTGTGCTCATTTCTTCTTGCTTAACAAATGTTGATGAGGAAGAGGTTTTAGGCCCTGATTCTCTCGATCCTTGTGTAGATATTACTTTTTCTATGAATGTAAAAAAAATTATAGATACTAATTGCGTTGCGTGTCATAGTTCAACAGGAGGACAAACACCATATTTAGAGACATATAGTGGAGTGAGTGCGAATGCAGGTGAAGTAAAATCAGAAGTTGTAAGTAAAGAAATGCCAATTGGAGGCTCATTAACAAATGCGGAAATTTCAGCAATTGTTTGCTGGGTAAATGCAGGAGCCTTAAATAATTAAAAGTTATATATGATGAAAAGAGAAAAAATTATCATTATAATTCTATTTTTAGGAATTCTCGTAGCGTTTGTAGGTTATCAAATATATAATAAGCCACATATTGATGTCGCAGAAACATCAGCAGATATTAGTATTTCAGCAAATGAAATTTTATTTGAATTTTCTAAAGATGAAGCAACAGCGAATGCTAAATATCTGGGTAAAATTGTTGCAGTAAGAGGGGTACTTTCAGAGACCAAAATTGAAAAAGAAAAAGGAATCATTACCTTAAAATCCAATGATGATTTTGGTAGTATTTTGTGTCATTTATCAGCAGAAGCTACAAAGAAAATGGACGCACTAAAAGTAGGGGAAACCTATACTGTGAAGGGTATTTGTACAGGCTATTTAATGGATGTTATTTTAGTGAAATCAGAAATCATGAATTAATTCTAATAATCAGAAATTATGAAACTAATATATACAATTTTATGTTGCTTATTGTTTTCAGCAGCAACCAGCAGTCAAGACCGATATTTAACAAAAAATGGTGCTATCAATTTTTATTCTAAAGCACCAATGGAAGATATTACAGCAGATAATAATCAAGTATTAAGTATTATTGATGCCTCAAATGGTAATATGGCGATTCAAATACTAATGAAATCATTCTTATTTGAAAAAGCGTTAATGCAAGAACACTTTAATGAAAATTATGTGGATTCTGATACCTATCCAAAAGCTACTTTTAAAGGAACTATTTTAAATTTTGACGCAGTCGGTGCAAACGCAAGTAAGCAAAAAGTAAAAGGGATGTTAACCATGCATGGCGTTACTAAGGAAATTATAATTGATGCTAATTTTATAAAAAAAGATGAAGTGATTTTAGTAGATGGAAATTTTATTATTGACCTTGATGAATTTAAAATAGAAATTCCTGCAGTAGTTGCTAAGAATATTGCTAAAAAAATAAAAGTGAGTTTCGACTTTAATCATAAACCTTACAAGAGATAGACTAAACATTATGAAAAAATTATTCGCTATTTTTCTAATTTCGATAAGCATATCAGCATACAGTCAAGACGATTTGTTAGATATTTTAAATGATGAAACTCCAGAAAACACCACAGAAGATATTGTGACAGCAACGTTTAAAGGGACCAGGATTTTAAACGGACATTCCATACAAAACAGAAAGGATAAAGAGTTAGAATTTATCATTTCGCACAGATTTGGAGCCATAAATTTAGGGTTTGATGAACTTTTTGGGTTAGATCAATCTAACATTCGTTTTGCATTAGAATATGGTTTGTCTGATAATTTAACTATGGGTTTAGGAAGAAGTAGTTTCGAAAAAACTTTTGATTCTTTTTTTAAATACAGTTTGGTAAAACAAAGGAAAGGAGCAAATTATTTCCCTGTAGCTATTTCACTTTTTGGAAGTATTGCTGTAAAAACACAAGATCAACAATTTCCTATTTTAAAAAGAACTTTTTCTGAAAACCTATCGTATGTAGGTCAAGTTTTAATTGCTAGAAAGTTCAGCTCCTCTTTTTCAATGCAGTTAACACCAACGTATATTCATAGAAATACAGTTAGAGTGCAAGAAGACCCTCATAGCATTTTTGCATTGGGTTTTGGAAGTCGAATAAAACTGAGCAAACGAGTTTCATTTAATAGCGAATATTACCTTGCTTTTGACGAATCGACATCTATAAATGCTAAAAATTCATTGGCTTTAGGTATTGATATAGAGACTGGAGGACATGTTTTTCAGTTAATTTTATCGAATGCTATTACCATGATTGAAAAAAGTTTTATTGCCGAAAATACAGGAGACTTCTTTGGAGGAGATATTCACTTTGGTTTCAATATTTCAAGAACTTTTTAATTATGTAAATTTTAGTTTAAAGATGAATGATTGATGTTTTTTTTAGAATAATAAAAGGAAGTATACAGAAGTTATTGCCCTTCTTTTTATTGATGATAATAAGAAGAAGGGTTTTTTATTATTTACTCCTTTTCTAAGAGCATGATTTTTGAATTACTATTTTTAAATAAATGTAAATATGCATCTACTTTAAAAACGGAACTACTAAAACGTGAGGATCTATTTCTACTTTCTTCTTGTCTTTTTATACTTCTTGCGAAACGTCTAATTTCGTCTTTTGTCGTTAAAATAATACCAGGAATTAAAGTGCTTTTCCCATGATCATCTTTAGCAACCATCGTAAAATAAGAAGAATTACAATGCTTTTTTTTACCAGTTCTAATATTTTCAGATTCTACTCTTAGACCAACAACCATCGAGGTTCTTCCTGAGTAATTAATAGATGCTTTAAGAGTAACTAATTCTCCCACTTCAATTGGGTTTAAAAAATCAACCTTATTTACAGAAGCTGTTACACAGTAATTTCCAGAATGTTTAGAAGCACAAGCAAACGCAATTTGATCCATTAAATTTAAAATATGACCTCCATGAATTTTTCCGCTAAAGTTAGAGTGTGAGGGTAACATTAACTGAGTGATTATAACTTGAGATTCACGAATGTGCTTAAATTGTTTTTTTGTTTCAGACATAATCCAAAAATACAATTCTTTTTTTTCGATCAGTTTAAAAATTTACTAGAAATGAATAATTTTAAACTATAAATATTCATTTTTAAAAGTCAGTATTTCCCTTTTAAAATCTTTTTATTTTAAGAAAGTATTGATATTTTTTTATTTATTTTGAAATTGATGGATTATTTACTAAATTTAAAATTTTAAAATGAATATTTAAAATTTAATAATAAAAAAGAACTCTAACTAAAAAAAATAAAATTAAGACTTATGAAAAATCATTACTTTTTTAAATTATTATTATTGATGATTCCTTTTTCGGCATTTTTATTAATGTCAAGTTCTGGTGGTAGAGATGATGGCCGTTCTGGCTCTCCTGGTGATGGAGGTACTAGTTGTGCAGCTTGTCATTCTGGTAACGCAGACCTTGGAGCTTCAGCATCAATTACAACAAATATACCTTCAACTGGGTATGATTTAAATACTGATTATACGATAACAGTAAACTCAACTTCATCTTCTTCAAAATTAGGATTTCAATTAACCGCTGAAAATGGTTCTGACATTAAAGTTGGTTCTTTTACTGCTGGTGCTGGATCTAGGGTAACTGGACAAAGAATTACACAATCTAGTCCTTCAACTAGTGGAGATTGGTCTTTTACTTGGAAATCGCCAACAACAAATGAAGGAAGTGTTACTTTTTATACTTCAGTAAATGCAACAAATGGTAATGGAGGTACTTCTGGTGATCAAGTTGTTCTTGCAAATACGGCTGTTGGAGTTTTAGGAATTTCAGAAGCAAAACGTTTACATTTTGATATGTTTCCAAATCCAGCTTCAGAAAACTTAATAATTCAATTGCCTTCCGTTTCAGAGAGCGCATCAGTAGAGTTTTATGATTATATGGGTAGATTGGCTTTAACTCAAAAACTATTGCAAACAAATAATAGCATAAACGTTCAAGACTTAAGTTCGGGTGTTTATATTTTGAAAGTACTTGCAGGTGATAAAATAGGAAATCAGAAATTTATTAAAAAATAACTGTTATACCTATCACCTTTTAATAAAAAATATTTAAAACCGATTGTAGCTATACAATCGGTTTTTTATTCATCTTTTTTAAAGTAAATTTGTAGCGTTCTAAAATATTAAAAAATGAATTACATTTTATTTGATGGCGATGTTAGAAGATCCTTATTGCCCTTTACCTATACAAAACCAGTTGCAGATTTAAGAGTAGGTATTTTAACTATTAGAGAAAAATGGGAAAAACATTTAGGCTTAACAACTACAACAGTTACAGAAGAATATTTAGAAGAAAAATATCCGATGGTTGAATTGGAAGAAAATATTTTGATAAATGCTTCTTTTTGTCCGACAAAAAGTTTGGTTGAAAAAGTAAAAAAATTATCAAAAAACGAAGCCATCTTTAGGGGAGAAGATGTAATTGCTTTTTTCACATCTGATTCTCAAGAAGAAGTAAATTTTGACGACTACACTCAAATTGAGTTTGATGAAGAAATTCTACAAATAAAAAATACATGGGATATTTTTTCATTAAATGACAAAGCTATTCAAGAAGATTTTGAGTTGATTACAGAGGGAAGAACTTCAGAGCCAATTCCTGATGGAACAAGACATATTAGCAAAGAAAATATTTTTATTGAAGAAGGGGCAGAAATTACTTTTGCGACTTTAAATGCATCAACAGGCCCTATTTATATTGGTAAGGATACTGTTGTTATGGAAAATGCTTCGGTAAGAGGTCCTTTTGCAATGTGTAATAATGCCGTTGTAAAACTTGGAGCAAAAATTTATGGAGCAACAACTTTAGGCCCTTATTGTAAGGTGGGAGGAGAAATAAGTAATTCTGTTTTAATGGGGTACTCTAGTAAAGGACATGATGGGTATTTAGGAAATTCTGTTTTGGGAGAATGGTGTAATTTAGGTGCAGATACAAACAATTCTAATCTTAAAAATAATTATGCAGAAGTGAAATTATGGGATTATGAAACTGGACGTTTTGCAAAAACAGGATTACAATTTTGTGGTTTAATGATGGGCGATCATTCAAAATGTGGCATTAATACGATGTTTAATACAGGAACTGTTATAGGTGTTTCCGTTAATGTTTTTGGTACTGGATTTCCTAGAAATTTTGTTCCGTCTTTTAGTTGGGGAGGAGCATCAGGTTATACAGAGTATAAAACTAACAAAGTTTTTGAAGTTGCAGATGTTGTTATGAAACGTAGAAATTTAGTTTTTGATGCCGTTGAGGAACGAATTTTAGAACACGTTTTCGAAGAAACGAAACAATATAGAAATTACTAAAAGAGGTTAACTTTTATGTACATAGCTTAACTTCAACATCAACACCACTAAATATTGCAACTCCAGTTAATTGTTCTACAAATTGATCGTCCGTTAAATCATTAATACTCACTCCGGGGTTCGCCTCTGCGATATCTAATTTAATACCTTTTCTATGATGTCCCCAGCCGTGGGGCATGCTAATTACACCCTCACAAATTTCATCATTTACATCTGCGATAATTTTCACAGAACCAACTCTAGATTTAATTTCTACTAAATCACCATTTGTAATGTTTCTTTTCTTGGCATCATTTGGATGAATTAAGAGGTTACAAATATTTGATCCCTTCATTAAACTCGGGCTATTATGCATCCAAGAATTATTGCTTCGAAGGTTTCTTCTCCCAATTAAACTTAAAGAATTTGAAATATTTTTCTTACTATTTAATAATTTAGTAATTTCAATATTATAGATATCATTTAAAAGCTTAATTTTTTTGTCTTCAAAGAGTAAAACTTCATCTATTCTTGGTTTCAAGTATCCTAAATCTATACCATTAGGATATTTTTTTAGCTTTTCTAAATCTAAATGATAACTCCCTTTTTTTAGACCATTGTCCAATAAATAATCTAAAGTTAAAGCATTTAGCATTTTTTCCTGTTGAATGTTTTTTTTAGTTTTTTCACGCTTTTTTATTAATGCGATAGTAAGTTTTTTGAAAATATCAAAATCATATAAAGCATCCTTAGATTTTGGAATAATAGGGTCACTGTATTTTGCAGTGTTCTTTATGGCTAAATTGTTAAAAATATAATCATAATGCGGAACTTCTAATCCTGTAGCTGGTGGCAAAATATAGTCTGCATTTTTTGTAGTTTCATTTAAATAAATATCTATAGAAACCATAAAATCTAAACTATCTAATGCTTTTTCTAATTGCTTTCCATTTGGTGTAGATAAAACGGGATTACCGCATACGGTAATTAGTGCATTGATTTTGGATTCGTTTTTGTTAAAAATCTCTTCAGCTAAAGTGCTAACTGGTAATTCACCATTAAACTCAGGTAGTTTTCTAACTGTAGATTGCCATCGATTAAATTTTAAAACTGCCTTTTCACTATGTACAACTTGAATGGCAGGCTTTGGAAACATTATACCCCCAGGTGTATCAAAATTGCCACTTAAAATGTTTAATATATTTATTGCCCAAATACTTAAAGATCCATATTCTACAGTGCTTAAGCCTAATCTGCCATAAATTGATGCAGACTCTGCGTTTATAAAATCTTTTGTAATTGAATATATAGTTTCATGTTTAATTCCTGTTTTTCGCGAAACGTATTCTAAGTCTAAACGTATTAATAAGTTGGTTAAAATAGTTATTTCTTTAGCTTCAATGTAACGCTCAATATGATTTAATTTAATAAGTTTTTTATCTAAAATTATTTTAATCATTGCTAATAATAGCCAAACATCTGATGCGGGTTTTATAAAATGATGTTCACTAGCTTTTTTTGCTGTTTCTGTAAATCTTGGATCTATAACAACTACTTTTCCTTTTTGTTTAATCTCTTTTATTAATTTTCTTGCATTGGGTGCAGTCATCATACTTCCGTTGGATACCATTGGATTCCCCCCTAATATCAACCAATGGTGTGTTCTATGTAAATCTGGAACTGGTAATAAATTTGAATGCCCAAACATTGTTGCAGCTGCTAAATGATGTGCTAATTGATCAGCAGAGGTGGCAGAAAATATATTTTTAGATTCTATAGTTCTGTAAAAGAAAGGAGCGCCTAGAATTGTGCCTAAGTTGTGTACTGACGGATTTCCACTATATATTGCTATAGCATTTTTACCGTTTTTTTCTTGAAGTTGATATAATTTTTCAGATACTTCTTCAATTGCTTGATCCCAAGAAATTTCTTTCCAATCATTATTAACTTTTTTTAAAGGTTTTTTTAGTCTGTTTTCATCGTAATGAAGGTCTTTTAAACCTATTGCTTTAGGACAAATATGGCCTTTACTAAAAGGATCTTTTTTATCACCAAATATTTTTTGAACCTCACCATTTTTAAGTACAACTTCTACGCCACACATTGCTTCACAAAGATGACAAGTTCTATATTTTGTAATTTCAGACATACCTGAAATTTAAGATAAATTAATTACAAAAAGAAGGCTACTAAATAAATTTATTTTAGTAATCTTCTTAATAGGATTAAAACAAATTAATTTTCACCTATTACACTTCCCGAACCCACAGATTTACTATCCACATATTTAGGATTTCCTTTATAATAAATATGTCCAGAACCTACCACTTTTGCTTTAATTTGAGTGCTGACTGTAGCTTTTATTCTTCCAGAACCTGCAATATTTGCATTTAGAATATCTGTATCTAATTCATAAGCTTTTATGCTTCCAGAGCCAGCAATAGAGCATGTAAATTTCTTAGATGTTCCAGATAATTCAATATTTCCAGAACCACCAATATTAGAACTAATTTCATCAGCATCTACAATGAGAGTAATATTACCAGAACCACTTAAGGAAACATGAAAATCATTGCTTTTTATAGTTCCTTCAGACTTAATGTTGCCAGAGCCGCCCAAAGAAACTTTGTCAATATTTTTATAAGTTATAGTAACTTTAGGTCTTTTGGTTGTTCTCAGATTTACTCTTTTCTTATGTTTTACGTCTAAAGTAGCCCCATTTACTTCAGTTTCTATAAAAGGGATAATGTTTTCTTCTCCTTCAATCGTTATTTTACTTTCTTTTCCTTTTATAAGGATTACATCAAAAGAACCACCAACACTAACCTCATCATAATTTGAAGTAGTTCTACTTACAGTTACTATTTTTCCATTTCCTTTAATTTTCTTAGTATTACCCCATAAATCTTGAGCATTAACAGATATAGTTATCGTTAAAAGAAGTGCTGTTAAAATGATTTTCTTAAACATGTTTTTTGTTTTTGTATTAATTTTCTTTTTTAGATACACCTCTATATTGAGAGTTGCTTTTTATCTTAGAATTTGAAATTCCTTTTTCGAATTTACCAACATAATATTTTTTAGAACTCTAATTTATCATTTTCTATTTAAAACTAGCATGTTGTCCTGCTATATCAACATTTTTAAAGCCTTTTACCAATCTTTTAAAAGAGATTTAACCATTTTAAGTTAAAAAGAAAGTAATTAGATAGCTTAAAGGTTTTGCAAAATTGAGTTTATATTGTTTTTATCTTCTATTCTAAGCAAACTCCATTGTAGGTCATAGCAAATAGTTTCGCCAATATTTAATTTCTTTTCAGGACTTAAACATTCTAATTCACTAAATAAATTATTTCCAAACATAGTTACCGATGTTCCTCCATCTGGATATGAATTTTTTTCATCAAAATTAAATTCTTCTATAAATAAAGTTTTGTCCAAATACCCAGCAATCCAATTTTTAGAATCTGCACCTACTTTTTGAGGTAAAATTTCAGATGACTTTAATTCCAAAATAGAATTATTTATGGCCGTATTTATATGCGCATTGTTCTTTGCATCTGGCCATTTAGGGATTAAAAAGCCTTTTTCAAAAACACTTTTTTCATTGATTGGTAAGTAGCTAATGTTTGGTGTTTTAATTTTTGATAAACTCCAAATGGTTAGCGGGATTTCTTCGATACTTTTATTTTTAGCAGCAACTTGTTTTGTCAATTTTTGTTGAATTTTAACTTTTGTCCCATTTTCTGAAATGGTAATAATTCTTTCTAATTGTATACCTAACAATTCACTTAAAGGACTTTTTAGAATAACTCCATTTTTTAAGAAAGTAACATTATAAGAACTAGCGTTTATAAAAGGATCAGGCAGGTGTCTACTTCCAGTTAAAATATTAAAATATTCTTCAGAACAAGGTAAAAGTCTATTGCCGCCAAGGTTTGGAGCTTGGCTTGTGTTGTTCTCTTTAAAGAAATCTCCTGTCTTAAATTTAATGCCCTCAAGTTGTTCATTTTCATAAAATATATTTGTTCCGTTTAAGAAACCATAATACATAATTCTACCAATTTCTGGAACGACCAAGATTTTAATATTTAAATTTGAAATCTCTATAGTTTCTTTCCAACCTTTGTAAACTATCTTCTTAATCTTTACATTAGACATACCTTTTATTTTAGTTGCAAAAATGATAAAAAAATATGAAGTATTTATATTCTATTTATCAATGGCACAACAATTGTTTTATTAGAGTAGATAAACTAAGATTACATTTTAATCAATTAGTTATCAGTATTTTATAATTAAAATAGCGGCCTTGGTTTTTATTAATTCAATAAATCAATGTCACAATGACAGATATACAGAAAATGAGCAAAACAAAAATTATAAAGTTAGACAGTTTGTCGTTTCAAAACATCATGAACGAAGATTCTGAATTAATACCATTAATGACGCCAGAAGATGAAGAGATCATCAATAAAGAAAGCGTTCCAGCAATATTACCAATTCTTCCTTTAAGAAATACAGTCTTATTTCCAGGAGTTGTAATTCCTATTACAGCCGGAAGAGATAAATCAATTCAATTAATTAAAGACGCTAATAAAGGTGATAAAATAATTGGAGTTGTAGCACAAAAAAATGAAGAGGAAGAAGATCCTGGTTTAAAAGATATACATACAACTGGTGTTGTGGCACAGATTTTACGTGTGTTAAAAATGCCTGATGGTAACACAACTGTTATCATTCAGGGTAAAAAACGTTTTGAAATTGATCAAATTATTCAGGATGAACCTTATTTAAAAGCGACTGTAAAAGAAGCTGTGGATGATAGAAGTGTTGAAGATGAAAAGGAGTTTGACGCTATAATAGATTCTATTAAAGAGCAAGCTTTAGAGGTTATTAAGGAAAATCCAATGTTACCTTCAGAAGCGTCATTTGCGATTAAAAATATTCAATCAAATTCGTTTTTGGTGAATTTTATTGCATCTAATATGGATTTAAGTGTCATGCATAAGCAAGTCATTTTAGAAAAAGACAATCTAAAGGAACGTGCTTTGTTAACCCTGAAAAACTTAAATAAAGAACTACAAAAATTACAATTAAAAAATGATATTCAGTCTAAAACACGTGAAGATTTAGATCAACAACAACGTGAATATTATTTAAATCAGCAGTTAAAAACCATTCAAGAAGAATTAGGAGGCGTTTCTAATGATGAAGAATTGGAAGAAATGCGTAAGCAAGCTAAAAAGAAAAAGTGGACAAAAGAAGTAGCTGAGACATTTGATAAAGAATTGGCTCGTTTGCGAAGAATGAATCCACAAGCTGCAGAATATGGAGTACAAAGGAGCTATTTAGAATTGTTATTAGAATTGCCTTGGGGAATTTATTCTGAAGATAAATTCGATTTAAAATATGCAACGAAGGTTTTAGATCGAGATCATTTTGGTTTAGAAAAAGTAAAAGAAAGAATTATAGAACACTTAGCTGTTTTAAAATTAAGAGGTGATATGAAATCACCAATTATCTGTTTGTATGGACCTCCGGGAGTTGGTAAAACTTCTTTAGGAAAATCTGTAGCAGAAGCTTTAGGACGTAAATATGTCAGAATGTCTTTAGGCGGTTTGCGTGATGAAGCAGAAATTCGAGGACACAGAAAAACTTATATTGGAGCAATGCCTGGCCGTTTAATTCAGAACTTGAAAAAATCAGGAACTTCAAATCCTGTTTTTGTTTTAGATGAAATTGATAAATTAGGTCAAAGTCACCAAGGAGACCCTTCTTCAGCAATGCTAGAAGTATTAGATCCTGAACAAAATGAATCTTTTTACGATAATTATCTAGAAGTTGGTTACGATTTATCGAAAGTACTTTTTATTGCTACAGCGAACAATTTAGGAGAGATTCCTTGGGCTTTACGCGATAGAATGGAAATCATAAATGTTTCTGGTTATACTATTGAGGAAAAAATAGAAATTGCCAAAAGACATCTATTACCAAAACAATTAAAAGAACATGGTTTAACGACTAAAGATATAAAGTTAGGAAAAAAACAAATTGAACAAATTGTTGAAGGCTATACGCGAGAATCTGGAGTTCGTGGTTTAGAAAAGAAAATTGCAAAAGTGGTGCGTTTTGCAGCAAAATCTATTGCCTTAGAAGAAGAATATGATATTGCTGTATCATCAGAAAAAGTAGAAGATATTTTAGGAACACCAAGAAATAGAGATAAATTCGAAAATAATGATGTTGCTGGTGTGGTTACAGGTTTAGCTTGGACACAAGTTGGTGGAGATATCTTATTTATAGAATCTATATTATCTAAAGGAAAAGGAACACTTTCTATCACAGGTAATTTAGGAACTGTAATGAAAGAATCTGCAACAATTGCTTTGCAATATATAAAATCGAATGCTGAAGAATTTGGTATTAAACCAGAAATTTTAGAAAAGTATAATGTACATATTCACGTACCTGAAGGTGCAACACCGAAAGATGGACCAAGTGCAGGTATTACGATGTTAACTTCTTTAGTTTCTTCTTATACACAGCGTAAAATTAAGAACAAATTAGCCATGACAGGTGAAATCACATTACGTGGAAAAGTTTTACCTGTTGGCGGAATCAAAGAAAAAATATTAGCTGCTAAAAGAGCAAATATTAAAGAAATTATTTTGTGTAAAGACAATGAGAAAGATATTTTAGAAATAAAAGAAAGCTACTTGAAAGGCTTGACTTTTCATTATGTTTCAGAAATGAAAGAAGTTATAGAGTTGGCGCTCACAAAACAGAAAGTAAAAAATGCTAAGAAATTAGTCTAAAGTTTAAAGCCTCCTAAATGGAGGCTTTTTTTATATGTAAAATTTGATGTTGGCCATTTAAAGAACCTATTTTCTGTTTTTTACGATGTTTTTTAAGACGTTATTGTGAAGTTTTATTTTTGAGAAACTTTGGCCACCTGTTCTTTAAAATATCTTCAGCTTTTAATCATTTATCGGTTTTAAAACATTTTTTATTTGCTTTAATTCTCCATCAATATTATCTGAGATTTCTAATTCTAAGATCTCACATATTAATGGGTAGATATGAATGTTTTTTAATGAAGGAACTACAATCCCTTTTTTAAAAGCAGGGCCATTTGCATAAAATATTCCATGCATGTCTTTGTATTTAGGATCATAACCATGTACACCAATTTTTTTGATATTATTTTTATTAATAGATGCTATTCGTTTTCTTTTAGTAAAATAATAGCCGAAATCTGGTAATAGTTGCAATGTTCCCCAATCTTTATTTTTTGGTGTGTATTCAAAACCTGGTGTATTTTTAGTCTTATAAACTTTAAAACGAGCCTCTTTTAGCTTTAAAAACTTAAAAATAGTGTCGATTTCAATACCTTTTTTTGGATGAATATTTATAATAGCTCCATTGTCTATAGCTGAAAATAAACTATCATTTTCTATAGATTCTGTTGGGATTAAGTTAGATGTAGATAATTCTGCCATACCATGATCAGAAACAATAATGGTGTTTATGGAGAGACCAGTCGCTTTTGTTCCTTTAAATAAAGTGCCTAAATTTTCATCTAAATCAAATAATGCTTTTTTTAATTCTTCTTCATTATTTGGTCCATATTTATGGCCAGTATCATCCATGTCAGAAAAATACAGTGTAATTAAATGGGGTCTTTCTTTTTCTGGAAGTGCTAACCAATCTAAAACTTTAGCAATGCGAGTCTCATTTTTTATTTTACCATCATATACTTTGTAATAGGTAGGTCTTTTGCCTTGAATGTCTGCCTCAGAACCTACGAAAAAGTAACTAGCTGAAACCATATCAGCATTATCAGCTTTTACCCAAATTGGATCTCCTCCATAAAAAGTACCATCTTCAACCATCTCTCGGTTCCCTATTTTATATGTGACATTCTTATTATTACTATAAAATGAGTTACCTATGATACCATGTTTATCAGGATACATGCCTGTTGCTATAGTGTAATGGTTTGGAAATGTTTTTGAAGGAAAGGAAGGAATTAGAGACTCAGCTTTTACCCCCTTGTTTATTAAATTACTTAAATGTGGTGGTTTATATTTTTCAACATAATCCCAGCGAAAACCATCTAGAGAAATTAATATTAAATAGGGTTTTTTAAGTGAAGCTTTTGAATTAATAGTTGGTGTCGAGTCAATTAAATTTGAGCGACAAGATGATATCGAAATTATACCTATAATTAGTATAAAGCTGTAAATAAAATTTCTTTTGAACATTATATATTGTCTTTTTAGTAGTTGTATTAAAGTGAACTTAATGCTAATATGATATTGTTTTAAAGCTAAATTAGGTTCAGTAAAAGTGATTTTTATCAATCGTTAGTGATGTTAGATTCTTTCAGATTCAGAAACAAACTAAACAATAAAGTTTTATTTTAATTAAAAACTTATAATGTAAAAATACTAAGAAATTATAATAAAAAAAAGCCTCCTGTTTGGAGACTTTATACTTTGTTTTAATAAAAAAATGATAAAAATTTATTTAAAAAATTCTTTGGATTTTTCCCAATAAACATCCATCTCAGTAAGTGACATTTCTAAAAGTTCTTTTCCTTCTTTTTTAGCTTCTTTCTCTAAATACTGAAAACGATTAATGAATTTTTTATTCGTTTTTTCTAATGCATTTTCGGGGTTTACTCCAATAAAACGCGCATAATTTATCATTGAAAATAAGACGTCTCCAAATTCTTTTTCGGTATTTTCTTTGTTTCCTGCTTTAATTTCTTCGTTTAATTCAGTAATTTCTTCTTGTACTTTATCCCAAACTTGTTCTGGTTTTTCCCAGTCAAAACCAACTCCAGCTACTTTTTCTTGAATTCTACTCGCTTTTACAACTGCTGGTAAATTCTTAGGAACTCCCTCTAAAACAGAACTTTTGCCTTCTTTTAGTTTTAATTGTTCCCAATTACGCTTCACATCCTCTTCATTTTCAACAACAACATCTCCATAAATATGAGGATGTCTATGAATTAATTTATCAGAAATACTATTGGCAACATCTCCAATATCAAAAGCATTTTTTTCACTACCTATTTTTGCGTAAAAAACAATGTGCAGCAATACGTCACCCAATTCTTTTTTTACTTCTTGTAAATCATTTTCAAGAATAGCATCAGCTAACTCGTACGTCTCTTCAATGGTTAAATGACGTAAACTTTCTAAGGTTTGTTTTTTATCCCAAGGACACTTTTCACGAAGTTCGTCCATGATATCTAACAAACGATTAAAAGCTGCTAATTGATTTTTTCTTGTATTCAAAATGATGTTTTTTAAGGTCATTTCGAAATGAGTTCAAAAACGATTGAGAATTCTTTAAAATATAATAAGATTTCTTCTAAAGTCGAAATGATAAAGTGATTATGCTTCTTCCGTTTTTTCTTCAGCAATAACTTCTTTAATTGCAGTAAAATCTAAGCCAGCATTTACTAGTAAGTTAAACCACTGAATTACTTTTTTTATATTAGAAGTATATACTCTTTCATCATCGTAATTGGGCAGAACTTCAGCAAAAAATGCTGCTAATTTTTTTCCGCTTTCTTTATGAGAGATTGCTTCTTTACCTTCCGTTTTTTTATGCATAGATTTAAAGATTTCTAATAAAGGGACATCTTCTTCATACGTATAAATTGCAATATTTTCTAACAAACTCACATTTTGAGTTGAGTTGATTGCCAAACGTTTTTTGTCTGTTAAAGACTCAACGATAATTGAGTTTTTAGACTGTGATATTACTTGAAATAAACCAGGTTTACCAGTAACCGAAATAATTTTACTAAATTCCATATGTGTTTTTATATTATTATCTTCTTGGGTGCAGTTGAGAGTTTTTTTCATTAGAAAACTCATAATTCTCAACTAGGTTCTAAAAAATATGATTTTGTATTATTTACCTTTTTTTAAATTAGGAAAGCGCATTCTGTAATCTGCATTAATTTTTCCTTTAGAAATGTTTTCTAATTTCTTTTTAATTAATCTTTTTGTAAGTGTTGAAAGCTTGTCTGTAAATAAAATACCTTCTATATGATCAAATTCATGCTGAAAAACTCTAGCGGCCAATCCATCTAAAACCTCTGTATGTGTTTTAAAATCTTCATCTTGATATTCTAAAGTTACTTTTGGCTGGCGATATACATCTTGGCGCACATCAGGTATGCTTAAGCATCCTTCATTAAAAGCCCATTCGTCACCTTCTTCTTTAATAATTTTCGGATTGATAAAAACTCTATTAAATGTTTTTAAAACTTCCCTTTCTTTCTCATCTAAATCTTCATCTTCAGCAAAAGGAGAAGCATCAATAAGAAACAAACGAATTGCTTTGCCAATTTGCGGAGCAGCCAAGCCAACGCCAGAGGCATTGTACATGGTTTCTTTCATATTGGCAATTAACTCCTTTAAATTAGGGTAATCTTTGTCAATTTCTATTCCTGCTTTTCTAAGAACAGGATCTCCATAAGCCACAATTGGTAAAATCATTTTTTCTTTTTTATTGTTTGCAAAAGTACAAAGTTTGTAACTTGAACAAAACTATTTATTGTACAAATACGATTGTAATATGATGGTTGCACTAATTTCATCAACCAAAGCCTTATTTCTACGTTGATTTTTATTCAAACCACCATCAATCATCGTTTGAAAAGCCATTTTAGAGGTAAAGCGCTCATCTATTCTTTGCACTGGAATTTTTGGTATTTCTTTGGATAGTTTTTTTAAGAAAGGCAGTATTAAGGCCTCACTTTCACTATCAGAATTATTCATTTGTTTCGGTTTTCCAACTAAAAATAGCTCTACTTTTTCTTTATTTGTATAGTCTTTTAAAAACAAGATTAATTCCCCAGTATTTACTGTTGTTAAACCAGAAGCAATAATCTGTAGTTCGTCTGTAACTGCAATTCCTGTTCTTTTTTTTCCAAAATCGATGGCTAAAATTCTTCCCAATTTATATACTATTTCTGCAAAAATATAGTTTATACTTTTAATAGTATTAATTAAAAAGAATATTATCAATAAAGTACCTTTAAATTAGTTCTCGTATTTTAAACAAAGGAAGAATATTTGTTTAAAAAATGTATATTCGCTTTAGATTTTACAGATAAATTTATATTTGTAAAAAGTAAATTTTAAAATGAAAGAAATTAGAAAAATTATAGAGTCAGCTTGGGAAAATCGTGATTTATTAAAAGAGGAAAAAACGATTAATACAATTAGAAAAGTAGTTGATTTATTAGATAAAGGAGAATTAAGAGTTGCAGAACCAATTGAAGGTGGTTGGCAAGTAAATGAATGGATAAAAAAAGCTGTTGTTTTATATTTTCCAATTCAAAAAATGGAGACTTTAGAAGCAGGTATTTTCGAATATCATGATAAAATTCCTTTAAAGAGAAACTTTGCAGAGAGAGGAATTAGAGTAGTGCCAAATGCTGTTGCAAGACATGGAGCATATATTGCTCCAGGAACTATTTTAATGCCAAGCTATGTGAATATTGGAGCATACGTAGACGAAGGAACCATGGTCGATACTTGGGCTACAGTTGGCTCTTGTGCTCAGATTGGTAAGAATGTTCACCTATCTGGGGGCGTAGGAATTGGTGGTGTTTTAGAACCATTACAAGCTGCACCTGTAATTATAGAAGACGGCGCTTTTATAGGTTCTAGATGTATTGTTGTTGAGGGGGTTAGAGTAGAAAAAGAAGCTGTTTTAGGCGCAAATGTTGTATTGACAATGAGTACTAAAATTATAGATGTTACTGGAGTTGAGCCTATCGAAATGAAAGGTAGAGTTCCAGCGAGGTCAGTTGTAATTCCTGGAAGCTATACTAAGAAATTTGCAGCTGGAGAATACAATGTACCTTGTGCATTAATTATTGGAAAAAGAAAAGAAAGTACAAATAAAAAAACTTCTTTAAACGACGCATTACGTGAATATGATGTTGCTGTTTAAGATTTGAAAAAGCTATGACAAAGATTACTGCTATTATTCCTACCTTAAATGAAGAAATCCATATTGGTGACGCTATAAAGTCAGTTAGTTTTGCTGATGAAATTATTGTAATAGATTCCTTTAGCAAGGATAATACGGTAGCGCTGGCAGAAAAGCATAATGTAAAAATCATCAAGCGAAAGTTTGATGATTTTTCGTCGCAAAAAAACTTTGCAATAGACCAAGCTAAACATCCTTGGATTTATGTTTTAGATTCAGATGAAAGAGTTACACCAGAAGTAGAAATTGAGATTTTAGACGCTGTTAAAGACCCAAAAGATTTTGTTGGCTTCAATGTTAGAAGAAATTTTTACTTTTGTGGAAAGAAAATTAATTATGGAGGCTGCCAAAGAGATAAAGTGGTTCGTTTATTTTTAAAACAACATTGCAAATATTCTGGAGTTGTGCATGAAAGGATATTTGCAAATGGAAAAATAGGTTTTTTTAAAAATAAAATAGATCATTATTCTTATAAAAGTTATGACCATTATATTTCTAAAATGAATCATTATGGGGCATTAAGAGGTCAGCAATTCTTTGAGGAAGGGAAAAAGGTAAATATATTTCATATCCTAATTAAACCACCTGCGAGATTTTTTATTCATTACTTTGTTAGGCTCGGTTTTTTAGATGGATTCCCAGGTTTCATTTTTGCTAAAACTCAAGCATATGGAGTTTTAACGAGATACATAAAACTGTGGTTGTTGAACAGAAAGCTCAATTAAAGTTCAATATTAAAAACATATGGTTGTAGATGCAGTTATTACTTGGGTAGATGGAAATGACCCAGCTCATAAAGCAAAAATGGAAAACTATTTAGAAAATAAAAAATCTATAAATAGTAAATCTGTAAGAATGCGTTATGACCAAGTAGATGAGGTTGAATTCGCAGTTAAATCAATCTTACAATATGCCAAGTTTGTAAGAAATATTTTTATAGTTACCGATAATCAAATTCCAGAATTTTTAATAGATAAAGAGAAAGCTAAAAGAGAGTATCCAACAGTTTTTATTGTAGATCACAAAATAATTTTTGAAGGATATTCTCAATATTTACCAACATTTAATTGTTTGTCTATTGAGTCTTTATTGCATAAAATACCTAATATTTCTGAACATTTTCTATATTTGAACGATGATTTTTTTTTAGTTAACGAAACAAAAATTGATGATTTTTTTAATGAAGGTAAACCGGTTATTCGGGGGTTTTGGACAAAATTTTATGAGGATATATGGTATAAAAAATTACAAAAAAAATTTTATGATATTTTAGGGAAAAATAAAAAAACGAATGTTTGGGGGTTTAAAAAAGGTCAACAAAATATTGCCAAAATTTTAGGATTTAAAAAGTACGTTCGTTTAGATCATACAATTGCTCCTTTAAGAAAATCTACCTACGATAATTTTTATAAAGAATATCCAGAAATATTAGACCTAAATATAAAACATCGTTTTAGACACCCAGAACAATATACCAATCAATCTTTAGCAAATCATTTAGAAATACAAAATGACAATTATATTTTGAAAGAAGATTACCAATTGGTGTATTTTCAAAATTATAAGAAACCTTTTTGGTGGATTAAAAACGGATTTAAAAGAGCTGAAAGAGACAAAAACAAACTATTCCTTTGTTTGCAGAGTTTAGATCAATGTCCAGAAGATAAATTAACTTATATAAAGAATTGGCTTTCTAATAAATACGATTAATTTATTCTAAAAAAAAATACGATATTTATAAGAGTGAAAAAATACAATGGCAAAATATTTTACAATTATAATAAGATTTGTAAAAGATAAAATTTCCGCAAAATTGATTTAATAAATTCCTGACAACTATTGTTTTAATATCAGTAAATATTAATCGAAATTATACTCTTAAATCTTTTCAAAAATCAATAAATATATCAGGTAGAGAACTGATTAAACAGCAGGTGCAGAAAAATAAAAGATAAATGTGAAAGAAGCAATTATTTATAATCTATAACTGGTTTAGCTACTTTTTTATTATTAAAGTATAAATATTTAGTAGTATGATAATAGGCGGATAAAAGGCTGTCCATTTGTTTTGCGATAACTGGCTTGTCAAACTTAATGTCTTGAATTGTATTTGTTTGTAAACTGTATAAACCTGCTTTTTTAGAGATGTTGGTTTTTTCGTAGTAAAAACTATCTTTTATGATTCCAACGGCTTTTTCACCTTTGCTTTGAATGTATACAAAAGCAGCCGTATTTTTCGTTGTACTATCTAATAAGTCTCTTCCTAAAGTATAATTTGTGTAATCTATTTTTGCTAAACTTGCAGCTGTTGGAAAAATATCTATTAATTTGGCATACTTGTTTATCTCTTGAGGTTTTATGTATTTTGGTGCATGAATAAAAAATGGAACATGATGTACTTGAATTCCTAAATCATCTTCATTGTTTTTTAAGAAATTTAGTTTTTTCATTCCTCCTCTATGATCACCAAAAAAAACAAACAAGGAATTCTCATAATAGCCAGATTTTTTTGCTCTTTCTAAAAATCGAGCAATATTAAAGTCTAAATAACGAATTCCGTTTAATTGTTCTAAAGATCTAAATCCTCCTTTAATTAGTGTTTTTTCATCAATTTCATTTTCTAAAATAGGTGTAAAGCTTTCTTTTATATTGGGCACTGTAAAGGGCATATGATTTGTCGCTGTTTGAATATAGGCAACAAAGGGCTTTTCTTTCGCGTGTAATTTTTTTAATTTTTTATCAGCTTCTTTAAACAAGTCGTAATCGTCAATTCCCCAAACATCAGCTCTATTATTCTCCTCAAAACTTCCTTCTTCATAGATTTTTAAGTCTTTGATATTTGATTGAAAAACTCCCCTAATATTTGCCCAATTTGCAGATCCACCTAAAAAATATAGTTTTTCATAACCTTTAAATTCATCAAAAATAATTCGCTGGTCAATAATCATAGGGTTTCTTGACGCTGTTTTCACATCTTCAATATCAGGCAATCCAGTAATACTTGCAAAAACGCTAGCTGCAGTTCCTGGCTTATGAACATAGAACTTAGAAAAACTCAAACTTTTTTTAATAATAGAATCCATTTTTGGAGTACTATTTAACGGGTTTCCATAGAAGCCCATAGCTGCAGTTCCAGTAGATTCTAACATTACAAAAACAATATTAGGTTTGTCTTTGTAAGGTTCCTTAAATGTTGTTTTTTTTTCAAAATTAATCGTGTCCAATGGCAAGTTTAGGTGTTTTGCAATTACTGGATAATAGGTTTTAAATTCCTCAATATTTACACCTTCACTTCTAAATGCAAAACTATCAAAGAAATATAAAACAGGGTTTAAAGCAAACTGATTTACGCTATTTTTTTTAGAGAAAAAAGCTTCACTCCAGCGCAAAGGGTAATATGTTATGCTGTTGTAAATACCAAAAGACAAGAGCAGAATAGTTAAAATAAAGAATACCGCTTTTACTTTTTTAATTATCTTTTGAGGAGTTTTAGAAAATAAATTATATATAAATATAGAATATTTGTAAATGATAAAACATAAAATTAACAATCCTAAAAGACCTTTATAAACGGGATAGCTTTCAATTAATACCTGACTAGAGATTTTAAAATTACTTAAAAAACGGAGTGAAGAAGCATCTAAACGAATTGCTAAATACTCATAATATCCAAAATCAAATATATAAAATAGCGTTAAAATTAAGTAGGATAATACTAGGTACATAGCTGCTATCCTTCCGAAAATTATTTTTTTAAAAAAACGGTAGTTTGTAATTAAAACTATTATTGCCAAAGGGAAAAAAGTAAGAATTGCTAACTTTAAATCAAAACGAATACCTAGCAAAATAGCTTTTTGTATTTCTAGAGTAGAAATATTTTCTAGATCTGCAAAAAACAGATAGAAGAATCCTCTAAAAAAAACGATAAAAACAAAAAGAAAAAAAACATTTGTAAAGATGTATTTTATATAGTTTGGAATTTTTTGAAACATGTATTTTATATAAATAACAAAGATAATATTTTTAGAATTACTTTGAATAAACAAATGTGAAAAACAAAAATAATATCAGAAATTTCAAATCAATCTACATATAAAAGTTAAATAATATTCTCTTTCTAATAAATGGAGTATGCATTTAGGTTGGGGTTAAAAAAAAATAAAGCAATTTTTAAAATTAATAAGCTGAAGAATAATCTATAAAGTAAGAACTCTCCTGTATTTTTAGCTATTTAAGTATATTTTAAAAAAATTATTTAGACTCCTTAAAGTACTCTTGAAATAGTTGACAATTTGAATATAAGAATAACTCGACTAAAAAAAACATCTAATTAGAAACTAGAGATATTTGTAATTGGAGTCCCAATAAATAATCGTTTTAATAAATTGTATATCCAATTTTGAAAGGTGTTTATTATATAGTAAATTCGCAATAAAATAAAGTGAATATATATCATCTAAAGGTATCTATGATTATAGGTGTTAGTATTCAGGCTTTAAGACCATAATTCATGCAAAAACAGTTGTTTAAAGAAGCAATTTCATCAGAAATTTTTAGTGTAATATCAACAGCATCAAAACAGATACAAATAGAAAGTTATGTAATTGGAGGTTTTGTGCGCGATTTCTTTTTAAAGAGAGGAACTGCAAAAGATATTGATATAGTAGCTATAGGTAGTGGAATTGAGTTGGCTTTAAAAGTGTCTCAATTACTTCCAAACAAACCAAAAGTGCAGGTTTTTAAAACGTATGGAACAGCAATGCTGCGTTTTAAAGATGTTGAAATTGAGTTTGTTGGTGCTAGAAAAGAGTCCTATTCTGAAGAAAGTAGGAATCCAGATGTAACTGAAGGAACCTTGCAAGATGATCAAAACAGACGAGATTTTACAATCAATGCTTTGGCGTTAAGTTTGAATGATGAGAATTTTGGTGAGTTATTAGATCCTTTTAACGGAATTTCGGACTTAAGGAATAAAATTATAAAAACGCCTTTAAATCCGGATATAACCTATTCTGATGATCCCTTAAGAATGATGCGTGCAATTCGTTTTGCAACACAGTTAAATTTTATAATTGAAGAGGAATCTCTTTCATCAATAAGTGAAAACGCTGATAGGCTTAAAATAATAACAAGAGAAAGAATTGTTGATGAATTGAATAAAATCATATCATCAAAAAAACCATCAATAGGTTTTCTATTGTTAGAAAAAACAAAATTATTACCACAAATTCTTCCTGAATTAATCGCGTTGAAAGGAGTGGAAGAAGTCGAAGGGCAGAAGCATAAAGATAATTTTTATCATACGTTAGAGGTTGTAGATAATATAGCTAAAAACACAAATGATGTTTGGTTACGATGGGCAGCTTTATTGCATGATATTGGCAAAGCACCTACTAAAAAATTCAGTAAAAAAGTTGGTTGGACGTTTCATGCGCATGAATTTGTAGGTTCTAAAATGGTACATAAATTATTCAAACGTTTAAAAATGCCATTGAATAATAAAATGAAGTTTGTTCAGAAAATGGTATTGTTAAGTTCACGTCCAATTGTATTGGCTTCAGAAGTTACAGACTCTGCTGTAAGACGTTTGGTTTTTGATTCAGGAGAAGATATTCATGCTTTAATGACACTTTGTGAAGCAGATATTACAACAAAAAACACAAAAAAATTTAAACGTTATCACCATAACTTTGAGTTAGTAAGAATTAAAATTAAGGAAGTAGAAGAGAGAGATAAAGTTAGGAATTTTCAGCCACCAGTTACTGGAGAAGAAATTATGAAGGCATTTAATTTAAAGCCTTGTAGAGAAATTGGTCAAATAAAAGAAGCTATAAAGGAAGCGATTTTAGATGGTGTAATTCCAAACGAAAAAGAAGCTTCCTATAATTTTATGATTGAAAAAGGAAAGCAGTTAGGACTGAAGCTAGCTTAAGCTTTGCATGGTAACTAGCTTAAAATACTCTCCTTTTTTGGCAAGTAATTCTGTGTGTTTTCCTTGTTCTACTATTTTACCTTTTTTTAGTACTAGAATTTTATCTGCTTTTTGAATTGTAGAAAGTCTATGTGCAATTACTAAAGAAGTTCTATTTCGCATCATTTTCTCTAAAGCAATTTGTACTAGTTGTTCAGATTCTGTGTCTAGTGCTGAAGTTGCCTCATCTAAAATCATAATGGGTGGATTCTTTAGAACTGCTCTAGCAATAGACAAGCGTTGTTTTTGTCCTCCAGAAAGCGTGTTTCCACCATCACCAATATTTGTGTCGTAATTTTGTGGTAAATCTTGAATAAATTCATCTGCATTCGCAATCTTAGAAGCTTCTAATATAGCTGTATCCGTTGCGTTTTGAGTCCCTAACTTAATATTATTTGCAATAGTATCATTAAATAAAATAGAATCTTGAGAAACAATTCCCATTAAATCTCTCAAGGATTTTTTTGTAATATTTGTAATATTTTCTCCATCAATTAAAATTTCACCTTTATTTACATCGTAAAAACGAGTAACTAAATTAGCTAAAGTAGACTTTCCACTTCCAGATTGCCCCACCAAAGCAACTGTTTCTCCCTTATTTATAGTTATAGAAAAGTTTTTTAAAACATTGTCTTTTTTGTATTTGAAAGAGATGTTTTTAAATTCAATTTGACTTTCAAAAGTCGCTTTTATAATAGCATTAGGTTTGTCTTTAATGCTGTTTTCCGTATTTAAAACAGTCATAATTCTTTCGGCAGAAGCTTCTCCTTTTTGAATATTATAGAATGTTGTAGTTATTAATTTAATAGGATTTAAAACAGTATAAAATAAAAGGATATACCCTAAAAATTTACTAGAATCTAAGTCACTAGTTTTATTTATAACTTCTGCTCCTCCATACCAAAGAATGGCAATAATTGTTGCAGAACCTAAAAACTCACTCATAGGTGAAGCCAATGTTTGTCTATGAAAAACGCTGGTCATTAATTTTCTAAAACTTTGGGTAGAGGTATTGAATTTTTTTTGAATTACATTTTCAGCATTAAAACCTTTAATAATTCTTAAGCCTGTCAGTGTTTCTTCTATAAATGATAAAAAGTTACCATTCTCTTTCTGTGCTTTCGCAGATTTTGCTTTTAATTTCTTACTAATCGAAGAAATTATAAAACCAGAAACAGGAAGTAAAATAAAAACAAATAGCGTTAACTTTAGGCTCATAAAGAGCATAATAGTTATCGAGATAAATATTGTCAAAGGCTCCCTAACTATGGTTTCTATAGAAGTTAAGATAGAGTTTTCTACTTCTTGCACATCCGAAGTCATCCGTGCAATGATATCTCCTTTTCTTTTTTCTGAAAAGTAAGCGACAGGTAATTCTACAATTTTACTATAGAGGTTGTCTCGTAAATCTTTTACGACTCCTGTTCTTAAAAATGTGATTACATAAGATGCTAAATATCTAAATAAGTTCTTGAAAAAGAATAATGAAAGAGATAATAAACAAATAAATAATAGAACCTTAATTTCACCATCATCAATAATTTTTTGATAAATAAAATAGTTGAAACTATTTTCTAAATAAGCACCAATATTAGATATGTCCTCGTATATAGGTTTCATTATTACTTTTCTTTCTGTACCAAATAATATATTTAGAACAGGAATAAAAGCAAGAACAGATAAAACATTAAAAATAGCATATAGAATATTAAATAGAATATTTAGAATCGTAAATTTTCTATATTTCTTCTCATACTTTAAAATGTCTTTAAAATAGGCCATTAACTCAATTTCATTTCTTTAATAATTCGTTGAATTTTAGTATCTAGTTCAATTTCAATACTATTAGCATTTTTAGCTAGATTTAAATCAGTATTCACACTAAAATAGAATTTTATTTTTGGTTCTGTACCACTCGGTCTAGCTGCAATTCTTGTTCCTGATTCAGTTTGATAAATTAGTACATTTGATTTTGGTAAATCTATGTTTGTTATTGCGCCAGTAATTAAATTTTTTCTAGTGGATGCTTCATAATCAGAAAGAGATTCTACTTTTTCTCCATCAATTTCAGTCAATGGATTGTTGCGCATATCACTTAACATTTGCTGAATTTCTGCAGCACCATCCATTCCTTTTTTCGTGATAGATATTAAGTGTTCTTTATAAAATTTATTGTTGATATAAATATTTAGTAGTTCTTCGTAAAAAGAACTTCCGTTTTGTTTGGCAGACGCAGCTATTTCACAAGCTAAAAGAGTTGCAGTAACTGCATCTTTGTCTCGAACGAAGCCACCAACCATATATCCAAAACTTTCTTCTCCACCGCCAATAAAATCTAATTCAGGAAAATCTTTAACCATTTTTGCAATCCATTTAAAACCTGTTAAACCTATTTTGGTTTCAACATTGTAATTGGCAGCAACATCATTTACTAATTCAGTAGAAACAATCGTAGATCCTATAAATTGTTTTCCATTAATTTTTCCTTCTTCCTTCCACTTTTTTAATAAAAATTCAGTCATAACAACCATGGTCTGGTTCCCGTTCATCAATTTTATGTTTCCATCAGTATCTCTAACTGCAACACCTAGTCTATCACAATCTGGGTCTGTACCAATAACAATATCAGCCCCAATTTTATTTGCTAAGTCAGTTGCCATTTTTAAAGCTTCTGGTTCTTCTGGGTTTGGCGATTTTACTGTTGGGAAGTCACCATTTGGTATTCTTTGTTCTTCAACTATATGAACATCTGAATAACCAGCTTTTGCAAGTGCATCCGGTACAGAAACGATAGAGGTACCATGTAAAGGAGTAAATACAATTTTTAAATTTTTTCTATCAATTTTATCAGACAAAGATCCATTCTTTACAGATTCTTCGATAAAAACATCATCAACTTCTTTTCCGATAACTTCAATTAAATTTTCATTTGCATGAAACTTAATTTCAGAAAATTCTAATAAGTTTACTTTACCAATAATTCCACCATCATGAGGAGGCACAATTTGCCCACCATCTGCCCAATAGACTTTATATCCATTATATTCTGGTGGATTGTGAGAGGCTGTTAAAACAATACCTGCATCACAATTTAAATGACGAACAGCAAAAGATAATTCTGGAGTTGCACGTAAATCTTCAAAAAGGAAGACTTTAATGCTGTTCGCAGATAAAACATCTGCAACAATTTTCGCAAACTTTTTACTGTTATGTCTACAGTCGTAAGCAATAACAACGCTTAATTGTTCTTTTTTTACATTTTCTATTAAGTAATTAGACAAACCTTGAGTTGCTCGACCTAATGTATATTTATTAATTCTGTTGGTTCCTGCACCCATAATTCCCCGCATTCCACCAGTACCAAATTCCATGTCTTTGTAGAATCTGTCTGCTAGATCATCAGGATTGTTATTGATTAATCCGTTAATTTCTGTTTGGGTTTCAGCATCAAAAGTTGAGGTTAACCATTTTTTTGCTTTGTTTAAAATATCTACCATAGAATTTAAAATAATATTGCTTAATTGATCTGCAAATATACTATTTAGAAATTGAGTTTTTCTTTAATAGTATAGTGTTTTTCGTTACTTTTTGTTTTTATTATGAGTTCACTAATAAAACCACCTAAAAATAATAAAGTTCCTAAAATCATAGAGGTTAATGCAATGTAAAACCAAGGGTTGTCAGTTACTAAAATTGTTTTGATTCCGGTGAAAACTTTGTAAAGTTTATGGACGCCAATGTAAAATGCAGATGTGGTTCCAAAAAGAAACATAAATGAACCCCATAGACCAAAAAAGTGCATCGGTCTTTTGCTAAATTTAGATAAAAATGAAATGGTAATTAAGTCTAAAAAACCATTTACAAAACGTTCCATTCCAAATTTCGTCTCTCCGTATTTTCTTGCTTGATGCTGAACAATTTTTTCTCCAATCTTTGTGAATCCTTCATTTTTAGCTAAGACAGGAATGTATCTGTGCATTTCTCCACTAACTTTTATGCCTTTTATAACTTCATTTTTGTAGGCTTTTAATCCGCAATTGAAATCATGTAATTTTAAACCTGAAGTTTTTCTAGCTGCAGCATTAAATAATTTTGAAGGAATATTTTTGGTAAAAACATTGTCGTATCGTTTCTTTTTCCATCCAGAAATTAAATCGAAATCTTCATCAACAATTAAATTGTATAATTCAGGAATTTCTTCAGGATTGTCTTGTAAATCTGCATCCATAGTAATAACAACGCTGCCTTTTGCTATTTCAAAACCTGCATCTAAAGCTTGACTTTTACCATAGTTTTTTTGAAAACGAATTCCTCTTACAGCTTTATTTTTGACTGATAAGTGCTCAATAACATTCCAAGATCTATCTGTACTGCCATCATCAATAAAAATAATTTCATATATGTAATGATTGGATTGCATTACTTTTGCAATCCAATCGTGTAATTCTTGTAAAGATTCTTCTTCGTTAAGAAGAGGTATTACTAAAGAAATATTCATATTTTGTTTCTTTACAAGGTAGCAAAGTTAAAAAAGTATTAAAGAAAATTCTGAAAACTTTTTGCTTTCAAACTTTGAAACTACTTTTAATATTCTTCTTCTTCAGATTTTTTCATAATTGCAGAGATAATTGCAGAAACAATAAATCCAATAAATGCAGAGGCTGCTAACATTACGGCAGAAGAAATTGCAGGTGTTTGAAATTTTTCTGTCATTGCCAAAGAGGCATCAATTTGTTCTTCAGTTAAGCCTGCATCAACCCATGATAGTCTTTGAAATTCTAGAGCTTGTTGTTGAAAGTCTGGTTCTATAAAATTCATAAAAATCATGATGTAAACAACAGTAATTAAGGCGCTTATCATTGTGATTCCCATACCAATTTTAACCCCTTGTCCCCAAGAAATAAAACCGTCACTATTTTGTTTGTAAACTTTAATTCCCATTACGATTAGAATTATCATTGCGACTAAGCCAACGACGCTGTTAATCCAGTTTAATTCTAATAAACTCCCTGTTGCGTATAATGCTAAGTGAGTAATAACACTTATTATACCTAAATAAAGACCATTGTTTAATATAATACTTTTACTATTTACTTGATTTTCCATAGATTTTAAATTTAGTTGATTTTACAAATATATTCATTTCATTTCTATAGTTAACAACTTTGATGAAAGTTAGAAAATATATAAAATATCTAATTAGTCTTCAGCATGTTAAAAATGTTACATAAAATTTAATATTTTTTTAATAGATAAAATAAAAATCTGTTGTAAATTTGCAGTGGCAAGTCCTACACAACTAGCTCCCTTTGAATCCTCCAGGGCGGGAACGCAGCAAAGGTATTAGGTTGTAGCGGTGTGATGTAGGTAGCTTGCCATTTTTTATTTTTTAAAATTACCTCAGAATTCTCTTAGATCCTTACTTTAAAAATTTTCTTTTTTTTCCTTTAAATTTATTTTTTGTTAATTCGTAACTCATAAGTAGAAATTTATTTTATGTCTAAAGTTATATTAGTTACTGGCGCTTCATCAGGTATCGGAAAATCGGTTGCTACTTTTTTACAAGAAAAAGGCTACAAAGTGTTCGGAACAAGTCGCAATCCTAAAAATGTAGAAAATTTTTCGTTTGAAATTATTGTTTTAGATGTTTTAAAAGCTGAAACTATTGAGAAAGCTGTTGCTTACATTATAAAAAAAGAAGGAAGATTAGATGTTTTAATCAACAATGCCGGAATGGGAATTACAGGTCCGATTGAAGATACTCCTACAGATGAAATTAAGGCAGTTTTTAATACTAACTTTTTTGGTGCTATTGATGTTATGAAAGCTGTTTTACCACAAATGAGAATGCAGAAACAAGGAATGATTTTGAATATAACTTCAATTGCAGGTTATATGGGGTTGCCTTTCCGAGGTTTATATTCTGCCACAAAAGGAGCTTTAGAAGTGGTTACTGAAGCAGCAAGTATGGAGGTTAAAAACTTTGGAATAAAAGTGATTAATGTTGCTCCTGGAGATTTTGCAACTAATATTGCTGCAGGAAGATACCATACACCTGTTTTTGAAAAATCAGCTTATAAAGAGACGTATCAAAAAAACTTAGATTTGATGGATGCTCATGTCGAGGGAGGAATGGATCCTTTAGAAATGGCAAAAACTGTTTATAAAATTATAAATTCAAAGAATCCTAAGATACATTATAAAGTTGGTGGTTTTATGGAGAAATTTTCGATTGTTTTAAAACGAATTTTACCAGATAGAATATACGAGAGAATTTTAATGAATCATTATAAATTATAATATTTGCTTAATCTAGGGTAGATATATGTTAACTTATTAAATTTATTAATAGAAGTATCTATTTTTTTTGCGCTACGTGCAGATGAATTGAACTATAATTTTATACATCGGTAATATTCCTTATCGTTGAGCTCCATTTATAGAACAGAATAAGTATCATTGTGATTTTCTAAATTTTGTTATTCAAAGTCCAACCAAAAGCTTCTGCTACAAACTTTTTTATCATAAGGGTCTGTATACGTTAGGTGTCTTCTGTTTTTTTTGTCAAGTATCCATTCTTTTGTGTGAAATTTTGAAACGATTTCTTTTGTAAAAATTGATCTTTATGTTTAAAGTACATAGAATAATCTATAAAAGATTTTGAAGGTAAAAAACAGAATAAAAAATGATTTATTTTTTAAAAGTATTGTAAGTAATAACTTTTATAAAACTTGCAGTTCATCGCTTATAAATAAGCACCAATATTGTTATCTTTGTGCAAAATTAATTATAACTTTTAAAAGATGAAATTTTTTATAGATACTGCAAATTTAGAGCAAATTAAAGAAGCACAAGCTTTAGGGATTTTAGATGGTGTAACTACAAATCCGTCTTTAATGGCCAAAGAAGGAATTACTGGAGAAGCAAACATTATTAACCATTACAAAGAAATTTGTGAATTGGTAGAAGGTGATGTCTCTGCGGAAGTAATCTCTACAAATTTTGATGGAATGGTCAAAGAAGGAGAAGCTTTAGCTGCTTTAAATCCACAAATTGTTGTGAAATTACCAATGATAAAAGATGGTATAAAAGCATGTAAATATTTTTCATCTAAAGGAATTAAAACAAACGTAACTTTAGTTTTTTCTGCAGGGCAAGCTTTATTAGCTGCTAAAGCTGGAGCAACTTATGTTTCTCCATTTATTGGGCGTTTAGATGATATTTCTACAGATGGTTTAAACCTGATTGCAGAAATTCGTTTAATTTATGATAATTATGGTTTTGAAACTCAAATTTTAGCTGCTTCTGTGCGTCACACAATGCATATTATTGATTGTGCAAAGTTAGGTTCTGACGTTATGACTGGTCCTTTAAGTGCAATTGAAGGATTGTTAAGACATCCCTTAACAGATAGTGGTTTGGCTAAGTTTTTAGCAGATTACCAAAAAGGAAATTAAGCAACCAGTTGGTTTTGTTATAAAATGTTATTTCGAGTTTTAAGTTCGGGATGACATTTTTTAAGATTAAAAAATGTACCCAAAAAAAGAACTCGCACAAATTGTAATTTCAGCTTGTCATCAATTTAATATTGAGACGGTTGTGATTTCTCCAGGTTCGCGTAATGCACCACTTACAATAGGTTTTTCTAATCATAAAGAAATAGAGGCCCTAAGTGTAGTAGACGAGCGTTGTGCTGCTTTTTTTGCTTTAGGAATTGCGCAACAAACTCAAAAACCTGTTGCAATTCTATGCACGTCAGGTTCTGCATTGCTAAATTATTATCCCGCAATTGCAGAAGCATTTTATAGTAATATTCCCTTAGTTGTAATTTCTGCAGACCGACCAAAACATTTAATTGATATTGGTGACGGACAAACAATTCGTCAAGAAAACGTTTTTGAAAATCATATTTTGTTTTCAGCAAACTTAATTGAGAACCCAAAGTTTAAAACTCGAAATTCTCAATTAATAGGTGAAGCTTTGCAAATATCAGTTTCTCAAAAAGGACCTGTTCATATAAATGTTCCTTTTGATGAACCTTTGTATGAAACTGTGGGAGAATTAAATGAGTTTCATTTCCCTCATATTTCAATGAGCTCTTTAGATAATTCTCATATTGATTATGATAATTTATCCAAAACTTGGAATGCAGCTGACAAAAAAATGATTTTAGTTGGTGTAAATTATCCTGATAATGAATTACTTAAGTTGATGGATTTCTATGCTGGTGATGAATCCGTTTTAATTTTGACAGAAACGACCTCTAATTTGCATAACGAAAAAGCGATTAATTCTATTGATCAGCTTATTTTTTCTTTGGATAATGAACAGTTTAAAGAACTACAACCAAAAATCTTAATTACTTTTGGAGGGATGATTGTTTCGAAAAAAATTAAAATTTTTTTAAGAGATTACCCACCAAAACATCATTGGAATATTGATGAGAAAAAAGCAATAAATACTTTCTTTTGTTTATCCGAATTTATTCAGATAAAACCTCTTGATTTCTTTTCGAATTTTAATAAATCAATATTAAAGAAAGAAAGCACATATCAATCAAAATGGTTGAGTATTCGTGATGTAAAAAGAGAAAAACATGCTAAATATCTAGCAAAAACGAAACATTCTGATTTTAAAGTTTTTGAGCAAACTTTAGAAAGTATTCCAAATAATTGTCAGCTACAAATAAGCAATAGTTCAATAATAAGATACGCACAGTTATTTAGTGTTAAAGAAACTATTAATATTTTCTGTAATAGAGGTACTAGTGGTATTGATGGAAGTACTTCTACGGCAGTGGGTGCTGCATTTTCAAATAAAAATCAAACTGTTTTTATTACAGGAGATCTTAGTTTTTTTTATGATGGTAATGCACTCTGGAATAAAAATATTCCGACAAGTTTCCGAATTATTATAATCAATAATTCTGGTGGCGGAATTTTTAAAATTATTCCAGGACCAAAATCTACAAACGCCTCTAAATACTTTGAAACACCACATTGCTTAACTGCAGAGCATTTATGTAAAATGCATGCCTTTGAGTATCAAAAAGCATTTTCAACTGAAACAGTAAATGAACAGTTAAAAGGTTTTTATGAAACATCAGGAAAACCAAAAATATTAGAAATTTTCACGCCAAGTGAAGAAAATGATTTAATTTTAACAGCATATTTTAAATATATACAGTAATGGGTTTACAAGAGGATTTACAAGAAAGTGAAGATAATTTGCAAGACGGAGAAAATAATTCGGAAGCGCAAGAAATAAGTTTGAAAGAAGGAGAAAAAGTAAACTTAATTATTGAGACTGAGACTGGTTTGGGTTATACTGTTTTAATTAATGAAGAATTTGATGGTTTACTTTTTAGAAGTGAAGTTTTTCAGGAGTTAGAAGAGAATATGGAAGTTACTGGTTATGTGAAAAACATTCGTGAAGATGGTAAAATAGATGTTTCACTTAGGCCACAAGGTTTTAGAAATGTTATCGATTCTGATGTAGATAAAGTACTTGCAAGATTAAAAGATAGTAAAGAGGGGTTTATTTTAATTACGGATAAAAGTTCTCCAGATTCTATTCGTTTTCACATGAAGATGAGCAAAAAAGCATTTAAAAAAGCTGTTGGAAATTTGTATAAACAAAAGCTAATCGTAATAAAAGAAGATAGAATAGAGTTGGTATAATTTTTTTTACAGAATTTTATGTGTTTTTAATTGAAATTTACTTTTAAGTTAGTGGTTTTTTTATTGCCCTCTTAGGTTTAAAATATTTTCATAAAAGGCGTCAGCATTCGGGTCTGCAGGATCCATTTTCCCGTAACCAATTTTATACTGTTTTATCGCTTTTTTATACATTTTTCCTATTTCGTAATACTTTCCAATATAATAATTTCCCAAGGGAGAAGATGGGAATAACTTTAATATCATTTTACCAAAATCACGTAAACGATCTCCGTTTTCTTTTTCAATAATAATGTTTTCAATGGCATAAATATCTTTTTCTCTAACTCCTAAATTGCTGCCAAATAAAAATTCTATTTCTAAATATTTGTTTTCTAAATAAGAAATGGCATCAAGAGGGGCTAAATCTTTAATATTCTTATCATATTCTTCTCTTGATATTGCTGAATAAACTTCAAAAATTTTCGTTAATGCTCTTGGAATTGCTTCACCTATAGCAGAAATTGAATTAGAAGTATCCATAACATCATTTATAATATTAAAATTATTGATTTCTAAAGCCGATAATCCTTTTTGAACTTGATCTATTTTTACTTGCTTTTTTGAAGAAAATGAATTGGAATTATTAGTATAGAAATAAAAAGTATTGTCTTCTTGACCGAATTTAGGTAGATTATAAGAAGCTAACTCGTTACCAATAAAATCAGAAAAGCTAGGGTTAATACAAATAAAAGAATTAATAAAGGCAGTGTCCTCCTGTAAAAAGTGTGTAATTAAATTTGCAGAATATCCATGACCAATAAGACTTATAAAAGGTGATGTTCTGTAATTACTTTCCATGTAAAACATTACTTCATCCCTAATGAATTCGTAAAAAGCCCTTCCATTCGAAGTTAGTTTTCCTGAATTTCTATTAAAAGAAATGTCTTTTATTTTGCTTTCTTCCATAGAAATACCAACAATAATTTG
Organism: uncultured Acidimicrobiia bacterium; assembly: GCA_964195455.1. Taxonomy (GTDB): domain Bacteria; phylum Bacteroidota; class Bacteroidia; order Flavobacteriales; family Flavobacteriaceae; genus Polaribacter. The sequence goes on along the minus strand of CAXMOR010000055.1, from coordinate 48,549 downwards.
TTTGGGAGCTTTGTCTTTTTTTGCAAATAAAACAGAATTACCTACATAAGTATCAAATAGGTATTCTTCATCTAAAACAATGGCTAAAGGATAATTTTTAATGCTGTCTCTTTCATATCCTTCAGGAAGAAAAATTCTTATATTTCTTGTGGTCTCTAAATAATCAGACTCTAAACCTTTTTGAATCGCTTTTTGTGAAAATCCGCAGAAACAAAAAAGAATAAATATTAATGTAAGTGATTTCTTAATCATAAGTTAGAATGTTTATTTTTGCAAGCAACGATCTTTTGTTCATTGCAAGAACGTACAAAATACAAAAATATGATACAACCTGAATGGAAAACGGCCAAAGAATATGAAGATATTACCTATAAAAAATGCAACGGAGTTGCAAGAATAGCGTTTAACAGGCCAAATATTAGAAATGCTTTTCGACCGAAAACTACAAAAGAATTGTATGATGCTTTTTATGATGCAGGTGAAGATGTTAATATTGGCGTAGTCTTGCTTTCTGCTGAAGGACCAAGTACAAAGGATGGTGTGTATTCTTTTTGTTCGGGTGGCGATCAAAAAGCGCGAGGTCATCAAGGTTATGTTGGTGATGATGGATATCACAGGTTAAATATTTTAGAAGTGCAGCGTTTAATACGTTTTATGCCAAAAGCTGTAATTGCGGTAGTTCCGGGTTGGGCAGTTGGCGGCGGACATAGTTTACATGTTGTTTGCGATTTAACTTTGGCGAGCAAAGAACACGCTATTTTTAAGCAAACGGATGCAGATGTAACTTCTTTTGATGGTGGTTATGGCTCTGCTTATTTGGCAAAAATGGTAGGACAGAAAAGAGCAAGAGAAATTTTCTTTTTAGGAAGAAATTATTCAGCTCAAGAAGCTTATGATATGGGAATGGTCAATGCTGTAGTACCCCATGATGATTTAGAAAATACTGCTTATGAATGGGCGCAAGAAATTTTAGAGAAAAGTCCGACTTCTATAAAAATGCTAAAATTTGCCATGAATTTAACAGATGATGGAATGGTTGGTCAGCAAGTTTTTGCAGGTGAAGCAACACGTTTAGCCTATATGACTGATGAAGCAAAAGAGGGCAGGGATGCTTTTCTTGAAAAAAGAAAGCCTAATTTTCCAAAAAAATGGATACCATAGGTTTCCGTTTCGAGTTGCTAGTATTCAATGTGTTGTTTACAATGAATTTATGAAGAAGGAATATATTTTTAACGAGAACAATAGTGGGACTTTTTTAATTCTAAATATTTTCAATAAAAACAAATGAAATCACAAATAGTTACTTTTTTAATAAAATGTCCAGATCAAAAAGGATTGGTAGCAAAAATTACCAGTTTTTTCTATGAAAAAGGATTCAATATTTTAAGTTGTCAGCAATATGTAAACGCGATTGAAGATACTTATTTTATGAGAGTTCGTTTAAATGCAGATGGAACGAATATATCTAAAGATGAATTAGAAAATAGTTTCATTAAGCTAGCTAAACCTTTAGCCTTTAATTGGTCTGTAAATTATGGAAATAAAAAACAGAATGTTGCCATTATGGTTTCGCATACAAGTCATAATTTATACGATTTATTAGAGCGATCTAAAGAAGGGCGTTTAGATTGTGCTATAAAAATGGTGATTAGTAACCATGATAAATTAAGAAACATTGCAGAAATGTTTGCAATTCCTTTTCATTATTTACCTGTTACAAAGGAAACCAAATTACAACAAGAAGCTAAAGTTATCCAATTGTTAGATTCTAATGAAATAGATTTGATCATTATGGCGAGATATATGCAAATTTTATCATCAGATTTTATCAATCATTATCCAGAGAGAATTATCAATATTCATCATTCGTTTTTACCTGCTTTTCAAGGAGCAAATCCTTATAAAAAGGCCTATGAAAGAGGTGTAAAGCTAATTGGAGCAACAGCGCACTATGCAACTGAAGATTTGGATGAAGGTCCGATTATTGAGCAAGATGTAAAACCGGTAACACATGAAAGTACACCAACAACCTTAAAAATAATCGGTGCGGATATAGAAAAATTGGTTTTAGCGAGGGCAGTAAAATGCCATTTAAACCATCAAATTATAGTTTCAGGAAATAGAGCAATTGTTTTTCCAGAAGCAGGTGAGTAGCATAAATTACGAATTATCAATTACGAATATAAATTTTGAACAATTATATGCGTAATTGATAATTCATAAATCGTGATTGTATTTATGAAAATAATTTGTATTGGGCGCAACTACGCAAAGCATATCGAAGAATTAGCAAATGAAAGACCAGACAATCCTGTCGTTTTTCTAAAGCCAGATTCTGCTATTTTACCAAGAAAGAATCCGTTTTTTATACCTCCATTTTCTAATGATGTGCATTATGAAGTAGAGGTTTTAATCAAAATAAATAAAGTGGGTAAACATATAGATGCAAAATTTGCACATAAATATTATGATGAAATTGGATTAGGAATTGATTTTACAGCAAGAGATGTACAAGCAAAATGTAAGGAAAAAGGGTTGCCTTGGGAAAAAGCAAAAGCATTTGATGGCAGTGCCGTTATTGGTGATTTTTATCCCAAAGAACAATTTGATTTAACCAATCTAAAATTTCAACTATATAAGAATGATGAAATTGTTCAAGATGGAAATACTAGTGCGATGTTATGGAAAACTGATGAGTTAATTTCTTACGTTTCTCAATACTTTACCTTAAAAAAAGGAGATATCCTTTTTACAGGAACTCCAGCAGGCGTTGGTAAAGTCGTTGAGAATGATGTTTTAAAAGGAATGCTAGAAAGTAAAGAAGTTTTTAGTATTAGAGTTAAATAATTTGAAATACTTGTAAAAAACAGAAAAGAATAAAAGGGGTGTTAAAACGTCAATTTATGATCTCTTTACATTACTAAATAGTAAGATATAGTCATTTAATTACTATTGCTTAGGGCCGCTTAGAATAAAGTTTTTAGAAGTAGTTTTTTTAATATTATCATTTAAAAAACTTTATTTAAATTAGACGAAAGTGCGAGAAAAAAAGATATTGATAAAATTAGGAGAATAAATGAACGCAGAAATTATAACAATTGGAGATGAGATTTTAATTGGCCAAATTGTAGATACAAATTCACAATGGATTGGTCAACAATTAAATAAAATCGGAGTTTCAGTATATCAAATAACTTCTATTCAAGATGATAAACAGCATATTCTAAATGCTTTAAAGGAAGCGCAAGAAAGAGCTGGTATTGTAATAATTACAGGAGGTTTAGGTCCGACAAAAGATGATATTACTAAAAAAACAATGGCAGAATTCTTTAATGATGGTGAAATTATAGAATATCCAGAAGTTGTTTTACACATTCAGGAAATGTTTAAGAAATATAACATTCCTTACAGGGAAATACAGCAATATCAGGCACAATTGCCTTCAAAAGCGACTCTATTAATGAATAATTTTGGAACGGCGCCAGGTATGTGGTTTTATGAGAATAAGACCGTTTTTGTTTCACTTCCCGGAGTACCTTATGAAATGAAAGGTTTAATTACGCATCAAGTTTTACCAAAAATTCAGAAGCAGTTTAAACTACCTTTTATTATTCATAAGACAATTATGACGTATGGTCAAGGAGAAAGTACGATTGCAGAAAGAATTGAAGACTTCGAAAATAATTTACCACCTTTTATTAAGTTAGCATATTTACCCTCTTTTGGTAGAGTTCGCTTAAGATTATCCGCTAAAGGTGAAAATAAACAAATTATTGAAACAGCGCTTCATGAAAAAGTAGATGAACTTTATCAACTAATTCCAGAAATTATAACGGGTTTAGATGATGATAGTTCTTTAGAGAAAAGAGTAGGAGCATTGTTGAAGAAAAGTAACAAAACAATTTCGACAGCAGAAAGCTTAACAGGAGGTAAAATTGCTGCGACTTTAGTATCTGTAGCAGGATCTTCTGCCTATTACAAGGGAAGTTTTGTAACATATTCTGCAGAAACAAAAATTAAGCTGTTAGATGTTTCTCCAGAAACTATAGAAAAGTATACGGTTGCTAGTAAAGAAGTTGCGTTAGAAATGGCAAGAGGAGCCAAAGAAAAGCTACAAACAGATTACGCAATTGCAGTGACAGGAAATGCAGGGCCAACAGCAGATAATAACGATAAAAGTGTCGGTATCGTGTATATCGCTTTTGTATCAGATGATAAAGAGATTGTGCATGAATTTAATTTCGGGCAACCCAGAGAAAAAGTAATCAATAGAACCGTGAGTAAATCACTCGAAATTTTACAAAAAGAAATTCTTTAAAAATTTATGAAATAGTTTTGTTCATAATTAGAATTATATGTAGATTTGCACCTCGTTTAGAGATAACACTATAAATACTGTCGAAAAGATGTCTAGAGTTTGTGAATTAACAGGAAAAAAAGCAATGGTTGGGAACAATGTTTCTCACGCGATGAATAGAACTAAAAGAAAGTTTGACGCTAATTTAATGACCAAGCGTTTTTTCATACCAGAAGAAGATAAATGGATTACTTTAAAAGTATCTGCATCAGCTTTAAAAAATATTAACAGGAAAGGTATTTCTGTAGTTATAAAAGAAGCGAGAGCTAACGGATTTTTAACTAAATAAGCTTAAGCATTTAAAATTTTATACAAATGGCAAAAAAAGGTAATAGAGTTCAGGTAATTTTAGAATGTACAGAGCATAAGGCTTCAGGAGAAAGAGGTACTTCTAGATACATTACAACTAAGAACAAGAAGAATACTCCAGATAGAATGGAAATTAAGAAATTCAATTCTATCTTAAAGAAAATGACTGTTCATAAAGAAATTAAATAATTAAAAACATCTAGAACTCAGAACAGAGCATATAGATTTAAAAAAAATATACAATGGCAAAAAAAACAGTAGCATCGTTACAAACGTCTTCAAAGAGGTTATGTAAAGCTATAAAAATGATAAAATCTCCAAAATCAGGAGCTTACACTTTTGTAGAGTCAATTATGCAACCAGAAAAAGTGAATGACTTTTTAGCTAAAAAGTAACATTTACTACATATAATATTTAAAGCTACTTTCTAATTTAGAAAGTAGCTTTTTTTATGAATTAGAATTGTGTATTTTTGATTGTTGCTTTATTTCGAATTTATATATACGGCCAAGTTGAAGTAGTCGCTCTTTTTAAGAAACTCTAACAAAACCTCAGTTTTTAGCGTAAATGATATTTAAGTGACAATTTTTACCAAATTAAACAAATGGCATGTTTTTAATAAACTGTCAAAGAGCATAAAAGATAAAAATGAGTTTTTTTAAAAAAATATTTTCAAAAGAAAAGAAAGAATCCTTAGACAAAGGATTAGAAAAGTCTAAAGAAAATTTCTTTGGTAAGCTAACAAAAGCAGTTGCTGGTAAATCTAAAGTAGATGATGATGTTTTAGATAACTTAGAAGAGATTCTTGTAGCATCTGACGTTGGTGTAGACACGACTCTTAAAATTATTAATAGAATTGAAGCAAGAGTTGCGAAAGATAAATATGTTGGTACAGATGAACTCAATACTATTCTTCGTGAAGAGATTGCAGGGTTATTATCTAAAACAAATATTGGTAACGAAACTGAATTTACAATTCCAAAGGACAAAAAACCATACGTGATAATGGTAGTTGGTGTAAATGGAGTAGGAAAAACAACTACAATCGGTAAGTTAGCAAATCAGTTTAAGAAACAAGGCTTAAAAGTAGTTTTAGGAGCTGCAGATACTTTTAGAGCAGCGGCAATAGATCAATTACAAGTTTGGGCAGAAAGAACAGATGTGCCAATTGTGCGCCAGGAAATGGGTTCAGATCCAGCTTCTGTTGCATTTGATACTTTAAAATCTGCAGTTACTCAAAATGCAGATGTTGTTATTATAGATACAGCAGGACGTCTGCATAATAAAGTCAATTTAATGAACGAATTGACTAAAATTAAACGTGTGATGCAGAAAGTGTTAGTGGATGCACCACATGAAGTTTTATTAGTTTTAGATGGTTCTACTGGTCAGAATGCATTTGAGCAAGCAAAACAGTTTACATTGGCGACCGAAGTAACTTCTTTAGCCGTTACTAAATTAGATGGCACAGCAAAAGGAGGAGTTGTTATTGGTATTTCAGATCAGTTTCAAATTCCTGTAAAATATATTGGTGTAGGAGAGGGTATAGACGATTTACAAGTCTTTAACAAGCATGAGTTTGTGGATTCTTTTTTTAACTAAAAACTTAGCTTCCGGTTTATGTTTGATTCCTTGCATCGACTTCAAGGTTATTAATCCTTAAACTAATTATTTAGTACCAAGAAAATTTTACAATAAATTTCAGAAGTAATTAATTATACCCCTTCTTGTCCTATGTGTTTTTTTGTATTTTTAAATTTAATTATTCAAATATTTTAGTGTTTTTTCTGCAAATTAGACCATAAGTCAGGGCTTGATTTTAAATACCTAGGATGTGCCATTTCTTCTTTCCATTTTTTTTTAATAAACTCACTTTCTTGAATACGAGAGTCTACATGTTTAAATAAGTCGTTATTTATCCACATAGGTTGTAAAGTCCAGTTTACGTTAATATAGGAGAATGCTTTGATAATATCTTGATTGTCGTTCAAGGTTTTAATGAAAGGTACAAACCATTCTTCCCATGCTTGTTTTGCTTGTTCTAGATTGGTAAGTAAGGTGTCTAAGAATTGAGTGGAATCAAATAGAATGGGTGCAGCTTCTGCTATAAATACTGGTTTTTGGTGTTTTCTGGCAAATGTCAGCATTTCTTCGTCTGGGTTATTGAAATAGGAATAGCCGCACCAATCAACCATGTCATCACCAGGATACCATTGGTCAAGAATATCCTGACCAGATTCCGTTCCTTTAGATTGCCATACAAAAGCAACATTATATACGTTCATTTCGCCAAATATCGAATGGATGCGTTTCCAAGAAGCTAGATACGCATCTTTGTTATAATCGTTCCAGTCCCAACCGTCAAATTCGTAACCAATCCTCAGAAAAACGGGACGCTTTATCCCTTTAATCCATTCGGCAAGTTCTTTTATTAAATTATCGTGTTCTCCCTTTGCTACTTTTTCTTCATTACCAACTAGAGATAATCCAATAGCAATCATACTGTGCTTAAAATCCTCTTCATCTAAATAACATTGCACACAACTATCTTCTGCTCCCCAATTAGCAATCGTCTTAATGCCATCATTGCCCTTTTGAATATATCCATAGGAGGGTGTTCCTTTAGCAAAACTTGTATATAAAGTAATTCCTGCAGGCATCTTGAAATGGTCGCAATATCCATCTGAGTAATTATCAAGGCCTCCAATGGCTTTCATATCTTGACCAATGAAAAATAAACATTCTCCATTACTAGGTTCAAATTTAGCGCTAATTGGTTTTTTTTTAATAAAAGTATTTTGCATATTTTTTTTATGGTATGAGCAACTATAGATAATAAAAGTAATTGCTAGACTTATTAAATTTTGGTCTTTTATATCTTTACTACTAACTTGAGTTTGTTTTAAAGATTTTTAACACTACGCAGCTAATTTAATTTTTTTAAGTTTATTAACAAATTTAATTTGTGGGTTAAAATGGTTTTAAAAAAACTAAATTATAACTCCTTATATTTGAATATTCATAGCTTAATGTGTTCAAGATATTTTAAATATATCTTTCAAATTAACACAACACTTTATTGTTGTGTTAGTTTTGTTCTTTTTCTTTCAATCTAAACTTGCCTAAAAAGCATTTAATAAAATACTTAAATTGCATCATACGGTTTTTATAGCGTGATCAACTTCTTTTAAAAATTTTAATTTTTGCTTAAAAGGTCAATTTATTTTGTTGATAAAGAAAAAGATAGTTCTTTGTATTACGATATGAAATAGAATATAATAAATTATAGAATAATAGCCTATCGAAAATTTTGTTCACAGAACTCTAAACAATTTATATTATAATGAAAAATTTTATTTTTATTTTTACGCTTGTTTTTTTAATAACTTCTTGTAAAAAACAACAATCTGAATTCATCTTTAAAAAATATGATGAAACTGCTGAGTTAGAAACGCAACAGAATCATGAGAAAAAGAGAATGAAATTCAAACTCATTCAGTCTAAATATTTAGATATGAATGAGGTTTTTAAACCATTTCAGGACGATTTGGCTTATTTTTCAGAAGAGAATTATCAAGCGTTAAAACCGTTAATTCTTGAAGAGGGTATTCCTTCTCTCCAAAAAAGTATTAAAGAAGGTAAATTATCATATGAAAAACTTACACTATTCTATTTGTATAGGATCAGAAAGTTTGAAAGTGATAGCGCAAAATCTTTAAATGCTATTATTGCTTTAAATCCGAACGTGTTAAAGGAAGCAAGAGCAAGAGATAAAAATAAGCAAGAGTTTTCTAATGATTTTTCTGTCTATGGAATGCCGGTTTTATTGAAAGATAATATCAACACTGTAGATATGCCGACGACTGCAGGAGCCATTTCTTTAGAAAATAATTTGACTAAAACGGATGCTTTTATTGTTGAAAAACTAAAAAAAAATGGAGCTTTAATCTTAGGGAAAGTAAACCTAAGTGAATGGGCTTATTTCTTTTGTTCAGGTTGTCCTCTAGGATATTCTGCAATTGGCGGACAAACCTTAAATCCTTATGGAAGGAAAGTGTTTGAAACGGGAGGAAGTTCAGCAGGAAGTGCCGTTGCAGTGGCAGCAAATTATGCAGTTGCAGCTGTGGGTACAGAAACTTCAGGTTCAATAACTTCACCTTCCAGCTTAAATTCTGTTGTAGGCTTAAAACCGACAATTGGAAGTTTAGGTAGAACTGGTATTGTGCCGATTTCATCAACTTTAGATACGCCTGGACCTATGACTAAGAATGTGGTTGATAATGCTATCTTATTAAATGCTATGCAAGGTTTTGATGAGAATGATAGTGCTTCTAAAAATTTAAATCAAGACTTTGTTCAAAAGGGTTTTAGATTTAAGTTTAAAGGAAAAAGGGTTGGAGTTTTAAAATCATTACTAACAGATTCTATTTATGCAGCCACTATAGAAAAACTTAAAAAAGCAGGATTAGACGTCTTAGAGATTACGCCACCAGAAATTTCTTTTAAAGGTTTTATAACTTTATTAAATATTGATATGAAACACGATTTACCAAAATATTTAAAGAACAATGCAAACAAATTTTTGGAAATAAAAAATGTAAAAGATATTATAGCTTTTAATAAAAAAGATTCTCTTTTAAGAGCTCCTTATGGGCAACAATTATTTGAGGGAATTTTAAAAGATTCTACTAATTTAGAACAATTAGAAGTTGTAAAACAGCATTTAAATTCAGAAGGAAAAAAATATTTACAAGCTCTAGAAGAAGAAAAATTGGAGGCGATTTTATCTATTAACAATTACCATTCAGGAATTGCTGCAGTTGCAGAATACCCAACATTAACCGTTCCTATGGGGTATAAAGAATCAGGAGAACCTGTAAGTTTAACTTTTATAGGGCTTCCTTTCTCTGAAAGAAAATTATTAGAAATTGGTTATGCTTTTGAGCAATTAACAAAAGTTAGAAAGATGCCTAAAAACTATCATTAGAAATAATACCAATCATTTAAAAATCACTATTTTTGCACTCATTTTATTATTTATATATTTGAAATCCAAAATTTTAAAATGCCTCCATTATTTTTAACTACACATTTAAAACTCAAATGCTTTGTTGTCTTTTTGTTTTTATCACTAAATTCTTTTTATGCACAGAAAGGACCAAGTGAGCTTACTAAATATTCTCACACCCAATTTATAACACTATTAACATCTGCTAAAGATTCGGTTTTTAGCTTAAAAGACGCATTTATTTATTTTGATAAAAAAACTGACAGTACTTTTTATTATGAATATATAGACGATGGTTATGTGTTTTCTACGAATGATACTTTAACAATAGATGTAGAAATTAATCTAGAAAATGTTCATTTTGAACACTCGTTTCCAGGTTATGGAGTTGCGTTTCATCATATTAAATTTACAAAACCAGTACAAATTGATGATGTATCTTCTTTAGCATTTAGCAATTGTGTTTTTGAAGAAGGACTTTATATTGGTGTATTTGTACCATTAAATCCTTTTATAGATTATTTTAACGTGATTTCAGATTTGTATTTTAGAAAAATTATTATCAACGATTCTACAATTAAAGGTGATGCATCCATACTTATTGGAACCATAGAAATTTTTTCTGCGTTGTTTGTTTCTGTCTCAAATTCTACTTTTATTAAAAAACCAAATACAGAAAGTTCGTTTTCAGTGCATAATATTACAGGTATGGATTTTTATAACAATTCTTTTAAAGGTGATGGTTTTGTAGATTTCTTTGTAGAAAAATCTAGAATGACAAAGATACATTCTAATGATTTTGGTAATAGTAGTTTTTGGTTGTTTCTATCAGGAGTTTCTTCTTATAATCTTATAAGAGATAATATTTTTAGAAAACCAGTGCTTCTAGAAGTTGGTCATTTTAGTAAAATGGATGTCTATAATTGGGACAATTGGGAAACCAAAATCATCTCTTATTTTGGATATACAGAATATATTGATAGTTTATATAAAGAAAGAGCTTTAAAGGATACTTCTATTGAAGATTTAAAATATAATGATTCTATTTTAAAAACATATGTAACTACTTATAGATATCAATCTAAAAATGCCTACAAAAATGAAAAACGATTGTTAGGTTTTTTTTATGATTTTTATAAATCTCAATATGATACAGATTTTTCTAATGAAGTCTATGTTACTTTAAAAGACTTAGAAACAAAACGATTTCAATATTTAGATGAAAATAACTCTTCGTTTAAAACGTATTTCACTTGGAAAATAAATCAGTTTTTAAAAGTGTTTTCAGCATATGGTACAGAGCCTTCTAGATCTATAATTATGTCTATTTATGTTATTTTTATTTTTGCATTTGTGTACTTGTTTTTTCCTAATTCTTGGGATACAATGAACAGAAATAGGTTAATGAAACGGATTCGTTTTTATACGCGCTATTTTAGAAATAAAGAGAGTATGAAAGAGATCTATGAAGAAGAAAAGAAAGCAGACTTAATGACATTTACAGAGTTTAAAGAGTACATGCACAAAAGTCAAAAAGAGACGCCAAGTTATTTTCTTTTGCTTGCAAAACCAATCTATTATTTTTCTTCTTCCAATTATAAAATTACAAGTAAATTATTAGATAAAACTGATATTTTAAAAGGGAAATGGGTAGATTTATCAAAAAGGAAAAAATTATTGACTAGTTTCTTTATGGGGTTATGGATTTTAATACTTCTTTTTTTTGATCTTTTTACAAAGGTTATAAATGCATTAACACTTTCTCTAAATACCTTTACAACGCTCGGTTTTGGAGATATTCCTACAAAAGGATTGCCAAGATACTTGTGCATTATTCAAGGGTTTATAGGTTGGTTTATGTTAAGTATTTTTAGTGTATCTCTAATCTCACAATTATTAAATTAAACAGAAACAAATTGTATCTTTGCAGACTAAAATTTACAAGCTATTATGCGTACAAAAACCATCAAGAAAAATAAGATTAACGTTGTTACTTTAGGTTGTTCTAAAAACATTTACGATAGTGAAGTGTTAATGGGGCAGTTAAAAGCCAATGGTAAAAACGTTGTTCATGAAGATCCAGAAGATGATGGAAATATTGTTGTAATTAATACTTGCGGGTTTATTGGTAAGGCAAAAGAAGAGAGTATTGATACTATCTTGCATTATGCCAAAAGAAAAGAAGCTGGCGAAATTGATAAAGTTTTTGTTTCAGGTTGTTTAAGTGAGCGTTATAAGCCGGATTTAGAAAAAGAAATTCCGAACGTAGATCAGTATTTCGGAACACACGATTTGCCAAATTTATTAAAAGTTTTAGAAGCAGATTATAAGCACGAATTAATAGGAGAACGTTTAACAACAACTCCTAAGCATTACGCGTATTTAAAAATTGCAGAAGGTTGTGATAGACCCTGTTCGTTTTGTGCAATTCCTTTAATGAGAGGGAAACATGTATCTACTCCAATTGAAGATATTATTACTGAAGCAACAAAGTTAGCAGAAAAAGGAATTAAAGAAGTAATGTTAATCGCACAAGATTTAACATACTATGGTTTAGATATTTATAAGAAACGAGCATTAGCTGAATTACTAGAAGCTTTAGCAAAAGTAGAGGGAATTGAATGGATTCGTATGCATTATGCCTTTCCAACCGGGTTTCCGATGGATGTTTTAGACGTTATGAAACGTGAGCCAAAAGTGTGTAATTATTTAGATATTCCTTTACAGCACATTAATACAGAGTTACTAAAGTCTATGAAGCGTGGAACAACGCATGAAAAAACAACTACGTTAATTCATAAGTTTAGAGAGGCTGTTCCAAAAATGGCAATAAGAACGACTCTAATTATTGGTTACCCAGGAGAAACAGAAGAAATGTTTCAAGAATTGAAAGATTGGGTAGAAGAAATGCGTTTTGAGCGTTTAGGGGCTTTTGAATATTCTCATGAAGAAAATACTGGTGCGTATGTTTTAGAGGATGATGTTCCTGCCGAAGTAAAGTTTAAAAGATTAAATGAAATTATGGAAGTTCAATCTCAAATTTCATGGGAACTGAATCAACAAAAAATAGGAAAGACATTTAGATGTTTGTTTGATAGAAAAGACGGAGAGTATTTCTATGGAAGAACAGAATCTGATTCACCAGATGTAGATAATGATGTATTAGTGGACGCTAAAGAGCATTATGTGAAAATTGGAGAATTTATAGATATTAAAATTCATGAAGCTGGAGATTATGATTTATATGGAACTCCTGTAAAATCGTAAGAATTCTTTAGGTTTTGTAATTAAAAATTATTCATACCTTCTGTCCTAAAAAATTGAATTTGAGTTATTTATTTTTATGTATCAAAATGATTTACCATTTTTTAGGCGAAACATAAAATGGTGTTTTAATAGCATTAAGAAGTCGGTAATTTAATTATTTTTTTTCTAGAGAGTGATTGATGTATTTTGATTTTCTCCTAATAGATATTTTTTTATATCAGCCTATTTGATGAAATTGATTGTAAAACTATGTAAAGAATACATTTATAATATTAGTTTTTTTTTTGACTATTTTTCGGAATAGTAGAGAAGCAACTAATATTTTAAGTTTTTTTTATCTAAAAATGAAAAGGGTCTCCATAAATAAAATAGCATTTGTCATAACTATATCCTTCCAAAAAAAGTTTGTAATTATTAAATTTCTTAATAACTAAAACTTCAACTTATATAGATTCAAGATTTTTTTTTACTGCACTTTTTTGATATTTTATACTCTCAATAATATTAATGAAGTAAAATCAATTGAAAAAAATTATATTTGTTCCGCTAAAATATAGACAATGACATTAATAAAATCGATATCAGGGATTAGAGGCACAATTGGTGGGAAAACTGCTGATAATTTAACACCTATAGATACCGTAAAATTTGCTTCCGCTTATGGAGCTTTTATAAAAAACCGAAATATAACCAAAGAAAAAATCACAATTGTAGTAGGCAGAGATGCCCGTATTTCGGGGAAAATGATTTCTAGTTTAGTTGCAAATACATTAGTAGGTTTAGGAATTAATGTGATCGATTTAGGCTTGTCTACAACGCCAACAGTTGAGGTTGCTGTGCCTTTAGAAAAGGCAGACGGAGGGATTATTTTAACAGCTTCTCACAATCCTAAAGAATGGAATGCTTTAAAATTATTGAATGAAAAAGGAGAGTTCTTAAATGGTGCTGAAGGTGAAAAAATTTTAGAATTAGCAGAAAGCGAAGATTTTTCTTTTGCAGAAGTTGATGATTTAGGAAGCTACACTAAAGATTCGTCGTATTTAGAAAAGCATATACAAGAAGTATTAAATTTAGAATTAGTCGATATTGAGGTAATTAAAAAAGCAAACTTCAAAGTAGTTGTAGATGGTGTCAATTCTACTGGAGGAATTTTTATTCCTGCTTTATTAGAGAAGTTAGGTGTAAAATGTGTTGAACTATACTGCACACCAAATGGACAATTTCCTCATAATCCAGAACCTTTAAAAGAACATTTAACAGATATTTCTGAACTCGTAGTTAAAGAAAAAGCAGATTTTGGAATTGTGGTAGATCCAGATGTAGATAGATTAGCTTTAGTTTCTGAAGATGGTTCTATGTTTGGTGAAGAATATACTTTAGTTGCTTGCGCAGATTATGTTTTAGGACGTTTAGGTGGTGGAAACACGGTTTCAAATTTATCTTCTTCTAGGGCCTTGAGAGATGTGACTGAAAAACATGGAGGTACTTATACAGCTAGTGCAGTAGGTGAAGTAAATGTTGTTGTAAAAATGAAGGAAACCAATACTGTAATTGGTGGTGAAGGAAATGGAGGAATCATTTATCCGGCTTCACATTATGGTCGTGATTCTTTGGTAGGTGTTGCTTTATTTTTATCGCATTTGGCACATAAAAAAATGTCTTGTAAAACATTAAGAGATTCGTACCCAAGTTATTTTATGAGTAAAAATAAAATTCAATTAACACCAGAAATTAATGTTGATGAAATTTTAGAAACGATGGCTTCAACTTATAAAAACGAAGATGTTAATAAAATTGATGGTGTAAAAATTGACTTTGCTGATGAATGGATTCATTTAAGAAAGTCGAACACAGAGCCAATTATTAGAATATATACAGAAGCGAAATCTCAAGTAGCAGCAGATGCTTTAGCAGTAAGGTTTATCAATGAAATTAAAAAAATAATTGTATAAATGTTTCAGAAAAAACACCTAACCTTATTTTTAATTCTCTTTGCATTATCTATTAATGCACAAGAAGAACAAAAGAAAAAGGTTTCTAATAAAGGTAAATTTTTTGTTTATTGGGGTTGGAATTGGGCAAGTTATACTGATTCAAATATTCGCTTTAAAGGAGAAAATTACGATTTTACTTTACAAGACGTAGAATCCCATGATACACCATCAGCATTTACTTTTAAAAAATATTTTGGTATTAAAAATCTTACCAAGCCACAAACGAATGCAAGAATAGGTTATTTTTTTAAAGAAAACTACACCATTTCAATTGGTGTCGATCACATGAAATATGTTGTTGATAATGATCAGTTTGTAGATATAGACGGAAATATAAATATTGGAAATATTAAATATGATGGTGTTTATAATGGTGAACAAATTCAATTAACAGAAGATTTTTTACGATTAGAGCATACAGACGGTTTAAACTATGTTAATATGCAATTATATCGTTTTGATGATATAAGTAGTTGGTTTGGTTTAGATTCGGACAGGTTTCAAATAAATGTAACAGAAGGTATTGGTGCCGGTATTTTATTTCCAAAAACAGATACTACTTTGTTAGAAAAAGAAAGACATGATGATTACCATGTTTCTGGTTACGGCCTTTCTGCTGGTTTTGGATTGAATATTACATTCTTAAAACATTTTTTTATTCAAGCTGATTTAAAAGGAGGATATATAAACATGCAAAATATAAAAATAAGTACCAATTCTGCAGACAGTGCTTCTCAAGATTTTTTCTTCTTACAGAATAATATTTTAATTGGAGGTAAATTTAGATTATAATGAAAAATTTAGAGCAATATTTCGATCAATTTCGTAAGAATATTATTGGTGTAAATCAAACATTTATATCTCCTTATGGGGGACAAAATTTAATTTATGCAGATTGGACTGCAAGTGGAAGATTATATAGACCCATTGAAGAAAAAATATCTAATGAATTTGGGCCATTTGTAGCAAATACACATACAGAAACTTCAACTTCTGGCGCAGCCATGACACTTGCTTATCATGAAGCTAGAAACATTATAAAACGTCATGTAAATGCAAACTCTAATGATGTTTTAATTACAACAGGTTCCGGAATGACAGGCGCTGTCAATAAGTTTCAACGTATTTTGGGTTTAAAGGTTACAGAGAGCTTAAAAGACTATACAACGATACCTGAAGATTTAAAACCAATTGTTTTTATATCACATATGGAGCACCATTCGAATCAAACTTCTTGGTTAGAAACCATTGCAGATGTCGAAGTTGTACCTTGCAACGAGGAAGGTTTAGTGTGCCTAGATAGTTTTGAAAAATGCATCCGAAAACATGAACATAGAAAAATTAAAATTGCTTCAATTACATCTTGCTCGAATGTTACAGGTATAAAAACTCCCTATCATAAAGTTGCTAAATTAATTCATGATTATAATGGATTGTGCTTTGTCGATTTTGCCTGTTGTGCTCCTTACGTAAGTATTAATATGCATCCAGAAATAGAGGAGGAGTATTTAGACGCAATTTTCTTTTCACCTCATAAATTCTTAGGAGGTCCGGGAAGTGCTGGAGTATTAGTTTTTAATAAGAAATTATATAAAAACACAGTGCCAGATAACCCAGGTGGAGGTACCGTAAGTTACACAAACCCTTGGGGGCAACATGATTATTTTGATGATGTAGAAACAAGAGAAGATGGTGGTACACCAGCGTTTTTACAAACAATTAAGATTGCTCTATCTATTCAGTTGAAAGATAAAATGGGTGTTCAAAATATCAAGAAAAGAGAAGATGAAATTAATAAAATAGTATTTAAGGCTTTAGAGGATTTATCTGGAGTAAAAATATTAGCTCCAAATCATAAAGTACGATTGAGTATTTTTTCATTCTACTTTGAAAAATATCATTTTAACTTAGTCGTAAAGTTATTGAATGACCGTTTTGGAATTCAAACTAGAGGAGGTTGTTCTTGTGCAGGAACGTATGGTCATTTTTTATTAAATGTAGATCAGGTAACTTCAAATAGAATAAAGGATGAAATTTCACATGGCTGTAATACACAAAAACCAGGTTGGGTGCGTTTGTCATTGCATCCAACAATAACAAATTCTGAACTCAATTTTATTTGTAAATCTTTGCAAGAATTATCGATAAACATTAAAGATTGGGCCAACGATTATAGCTATGATTCGTTAAAGAATGATTATGTTCATAAATTTACGGAGCCTATAGAAAAAGAGCTAGTTACTTCTTGGTTTTCTGTTTAGAAGCCTTCATTTTTTTCCATTTATCAAAACTATCTCTGTGTTTAAATCTCTTATGAGACCATAAATAAAGTTCAGGTTGTTGTTTGATGTTATTTTCTGTTAAGCGAAGGTATTTATCGGTTATTTGATAATTGTCAAACTCTTTTGGGGTTTCTGTTATTAATTGAAACTCCGTTTCATAATAACCCCTTTTTACTTTTCTTGTTATATAATTTATAACGACTAAATCAAACTTTTTAGCAAGCATTTCTGCTCCTGTATGTATAGGTACTTTAATACCAAAAAATGTACTCCAATAAAATGTTTTATGAACTTGAGGAGATTGATCACTTAGCAAAATATATAACCCCTGCGTTTTGTCTGCAAAATTCCTTTGCATGCCTTTTACAGTTTCACTCGTTTTATAGCCTGAAACACCAAACTTTTCTCTTGAGACTCTTACTGCTTTTTCAAAATAAGTATTGCCTAGTTTTGTATATGCACCATTAACTTTTCCGTCTAAAACTAGTGGTAAACTTATAGACCATTCCCAATTTGCTTGATGTGCAGCAACTAATGCAATACTTTTTCCTTCTTTTGTAAAGTTGTTTACTAACTCAGGATTTTTATAAGAATAACGTTTTAAAATTTCTTTTTCTGATATAGAAAAGGCTTTTACACTTTCCATAAATAAATCAGTAAAATGTTTGAAAAAACGTTTAGAAATTTTTATTTTTTCAGCTTCTGATTTTTCAGGAAAAGCTAATCTTAAGTTTTCTAAAACCACTTTTTTCCTATATCTAAAAACGTAATAAATTAAAAAGAAAAATATGTCAGATGTTATATATAAAATTCGCATTGGCAATCTAGAAAAGAGCCAAATAAAAGGAAAAGTAAGTGCAAAAACTAGAAATTGCATAAGGTTAATTTTTGCTGCAAATATCAGTATTTAAATTTAATTAGAAATAGTTAAAACAAAGAGATTTTATTATGTTTGTAACATGTTACAAGGTTCAAATCCCATCGTTTTATTAATTATTATCGCCAACGTTTTATTTTCAATGAAAGGTTTTGATGATTATTCTTTTTTAGATAAATACAAATTTCAGGTTGGTAAAGTTTTAGGCAAAGAAAAGATTACTATGTTAACTTCTGGTTTTTTGCACGTAGACTGGATGCACCTTGGCTTTAACATGTATGCTTTGTATGTGTTCGGCGACATTATTGCTGCTATTTTAGGGACCATTCCTTTTTTAATTATATACTTAGGGAGCTTAATTGCTGGAAGTTTATATACTTTATATTATCATAAAAAAGAACCTTATTATAGTGCTGTTGGTGCTTCTGGTGCGGTTTCTGGAATTGTATATTCATCAATTTTAGTGTTTCCAGATATGCAATTATTATTGTTTTTTGCGATTCCTATTCCTGGATATATTTTTGGAGTTGGTTATTTGCTATATTCCATTTATGGAATGAAAAAACAAGTAGGAAATATTGGACATGCTGCTCATCTAGGAGGTGCAATAGGAGGTTTTATTTTAACTTTAATTCTAAAACCAGAGCTATTTTCTATAAATACTGTTTTTGTTATTTTCTTAGCAATTCCAATTATTTTATTATTACTTTTTGGAGACAAGTTGAAAAGTTTGTAAAATAAAAAAAAAACACTATTTAGTTAAAGTCTTTTTTATCAGTTAAATACTTTGGTTATTTTCTATACGATTGGTATAAAATTAGCAACCTGTTTTTTTATTTATGAATAAATTTAGAACAAAAAAAAACTCTATTATTTCTAATAGAATCTTTTTGAGCGAAAGACCAGGTTCGAACTGGCGACATTCAGCTTGGAAGGCTGACGCTCTACCAACTGAGCTACTTTCGCATGGTAAAGAGCTGCAAATATAAAATCATTTTTGAGTTCTACAATGTTTTTTTTGCAAATAATTAATAAAACTTTTTATCTTTTCTTAGGGGTTTTAAAAATGAATTTCGTTAATACCAAAATCTTAATTATAATAGAATTTATGGTATTTAAATATTTAGATAAAAACTTACGTTTACCATAAGAATAATAAATGTACAAATTAGCACCTTTTTAAATTATATAAGCTGTTAGAAGTGCATAGGTTAAAATATTTGATAGTATTCAGTAAAGTAGGGTATATGATGATCTAGATAGCGGAAAAATATAAAATTTCAATATAAAAAAAGAACTCCCGAAAATCGAGAGTCCTGATTATTTTAAAATATAAAAAAGTTATTTTACATTCATTAATTCTACATCAAATATTAAGGTTGCATCTGGAGGAATAACTCCACCTGCACCTGCAGAACCATATGCCAAGTCTGAGGGGATTACAAAACGAGCTTTATCGCCAACTTGTAATAATTGAATTCCTTCATCCCAACCAGCAATTACTTGTCCTACACCAACATTAAAATCAATTGGCTGTTTTCTTTTGTAAGAAGAATCAAAAACGGTACCGTCTAATAATTGGCCTTTGTAATGCACAGAAACTCCAGCTCCTTTTGTTGCTTGTTTTCCGTTACCTTTTTGTAAAATTTGATAACGTAAACCACTTGCAGTTTCATCATAGCCTTTAGCAACAGAATCTAATAATTCTTTTTGTTTTGCATTTTCTTCAGCGTCTCTTTTTTCTCTAGAACCTTCAAAACTTCTAAACGCTTCAACAGCATTAAAGCTTTCAGCTTCAGTACCAACTCTAATAATTTCAAGAGACATTTCACTGCCTTGTTTTACTGTATCAACAACCTCTTGTCCTTCAATTACAGAACCAAAAACGGTGTGTTTATTGTCCAACCAAGGAGTAGGGACGTGCGTAATGTAAAATTGACTTCCGTTCGTTGCAGGACCAGAATTAGCCATTGCAAGTTTTCCAGGAGTATCATGTTTTAAATCTGGATGGAATTCATCATCAAATTTATAACCAGGATTTCCTGTTCCTGTTCCTTGAGGACATCCTCCTTGTATCATGAAATCAGGTATCACTCTATGGAATTTTAATCCATTATAATATGGAGTTCCTTGTTCTTTTATATCATTTTCTAAATTACCTTCTGCCAAAGCAACAAAGTTACCTACTGTTCCTGGCGCTTTTTCGTGTTCTAATTGTACTAAAATTTCACCTTTTGCAGTAGTGAATTTTGCATAAATTCCGTTATTCATTCTTAATTATTTAATCGGTTTTATTTTTATATTTTTCTGAAATAAGTCCAGAACAAGTTGTTTTTTTTTTAATAGTTAAACTATTAGTTTGATAATACTGTGAAAAGAAATAATAATACTTTATTCATATATTTTTAACCTTTAAATTCGCTGGTAAAATGAAGCTTTACTGAAGGATATTTGCTTTGAGTCATTTGTATTGTAAACTCAGAATCTGCCAAAAACACTAATTGACTCTGCTTATCTTTTGCTAAATAGCGCTGTTTTACACGTTTAAAATCTTTAAACTCTTCACTTTTTATATTCTCTGGCTCTACCCAGCAAGCCTTGTGAACATTTAAATTTTCATAAGTACATTTTGCGCCATATTCATGTTCTAATCGATACTGAATAACTTCATATTGTAATGCGCCTACAGTACCAATTACTCTACGTCCGTTCATTTCTAAAGTAAATAATTGAGCTACACCTTCATCCATTAACTGATCTAAACCTTTATATAGTTGTTTAGATTTCATTGGATCTGCATTGTTTACATATCTAAAATGTTCTGGAGAAAAACTCGGAATTCCTTTAAAATTCAACTGTTCACCTTCTGTTAATGTATCTCCAATTTTAAAATTTCCTGTGTCATGTATGCCTACAATATCTCCTGGAAAAGATTCTTCTACAATCTCCTTTTTCTCAGCAAAAAATGCATTTGGACTAGAAAATTTTACTTTTTTACCATTTCTGACATGTAAGTAAGGAGCGTTTCTTTTAAAAGTACCAGATACAATTTTTATAAAAGCTAATCTATCTCTATGTTTAGGATCCATATTTGCATGGATTTTAAAAACAAAACCAGTCATTTTTTCTTCTTTAGAATCGACTAAACGTTCTTCTGCTTTTTTAGGCTGCGGAGAAGGTGCAATTTCAATAAATGCATCTAATAATTCTTTAACCCCAAAGTTATTCAAAGCAGAACCAAAAAATACAGGTTGTAACTTGCCTTCTAGATATTCTTGTCGATTAAATGGAGGATATACTTCATCAATCAATTCTATTTCTTCACGTAAAATATCAGCTGCTGTTTTGCCAATGATCTTGTCTAATTCAGGATTTGAGAGATTATCAAATTGCACTCCTTCAGAAATCGTTGTTTTATTATCACCAGAAAAAAGATTTAATTTCTTTTCCCAAATATTGTAAATTCCTTTAAAGTCATAACCCATTCCAATAGGAAAACTCATTGGTGTTACTCTTAAACCTAATTTTTGTTCGACTTCGTCTAATAAATCAAAAGCATCTTTTCCTTCTCTATCAAGTTTATTTATAAAAACTAACATAGGTATGCTTCTCATTCTGCACACTTCAACTAACTTTTCAGTTTGAGGTTCAACACCTTTTGCAACATCAATTACTACAATAACGCTATCTACAGCCGTTAAAGTTCTAAAAGTATCTTCAGCAAAATCTTTGTGACCAGGCGTATCTAAAATGTTTATTTTTTTATCTTGATAGATAAATGCCAAGACAGAAGTAGCAACAGAAATTCCTCTTTGGCGTTCAATTTCCATAAAATCGGAAGTTGCCCCTTTTTTAATTTTATTATTTTTTACAGCACCAGCTTCTTGAATTGCACCACCAAATAATAATAATTTTTCTGTTAAAGTAGTTTTACCTGCATCTGGATGTGAAATGATTCCAAATGTTCTTCTACGTGCTATTTCTTTTAAAAAACTCATCTACAAAATTTGAGGTGCAAATATAGGCTTTATTCTATGATTTTTTTAGCTTATTACTTGATAATGAGAATGAGATTCATAAAAAAAATAAGGGACTAATTTTTCGACACCACTCAAATTTTTAAAAGATTAATTTCTTTAAAAGATTAAAATTCAATGGAATATAATCTTATAGAGCTTTTTTTGTGTCTATGTGTTTTTGGTAATTAATTGATTTTGCACTTGCTTAAAATACATCATTCGAGAACTTTTATGGTCATATTTATATCCTTAATGGGCCATTCATCAACCCCAACTTTTACTTTAGAAATTTTATCCATAACATCAAAGCCAGAAACAACTTCACCAAAAACAGTATGTTCATTATCTAAATGATGAGCCCCATTTCTTTTATGAACTATATAAAATTCAAAAGGACTTGACAATTTATTTGGATTTTTTTCCCACTGCCTAGCCGCAGCTAATGCGCCATATTTATGTTTTCTATGCTTTCTGAATTCTGGTTGCATTAAATAATTCCCATACTTTCTGCGCTGTTTTTGGGTATACATATTATCAGAGTTCCCACCTTGTATAACAAAGTTTTTTGCCACCCTATAAATAACAGTTGTATTAAAATAGTTAATTTTTGTAAGAAAAAGAAAATTTGCTCTATGTACTGGAACGTCTCGATACAAAAGCAATTTTATATTCCCAAATTTTGTTTTGATGACGACTTTAGTTTCCGGATTTTGTTTTCCATATTCTACTAAAAAAGCTTTTGTATTAAATCTATTTAAACTGTCCCAAGGTTTTGTAATTATTTTTTCTTGCTGCTTTTTAATGTCTTTTTTATTTTCCGTTTTCACAGAATTTTCTTTTCTATTTTTCTTTTGATTGCACTGATAAAAAGAAATTATGATTGTGAAGAATATTATATTAGAGAAAATTTTCACTTTTGATATTGATTATTAGGAACATCAAATATAAATCATCAAAATAAAACAATAGATAAATCTGATGGTTTTATTACATTTTTAAGTTTTAATACTAGTCGTTTGCAGTATATTTGTAATCATGGAGGAACAAGTGGTTTTAGTTGATGAAAACGACAATCAAATAGGTTTAATGCCTAAAATGGAAGCACATGAAAAAGCTGTTTTGCATAGAGCTTTTTCAGTATTTATTTTTAATGAGCAGGGCGAGTTAATGCTGCAACAAAGAGCAGCACATAAATACCATTCGCCATTATTGTGGACAAATACTTGTTGTTCGCATCAAAGAAATGGTGAAACTAATTTAGAAGCTGGTAAAAGAAGATTGCAAGAAGAAATGGGTTTTGTAACAAATTTAAAAGAAGTTTTTTCATTTATATACAAAGCACCTTTTGATAATGGTTTAACAGAACATGAATTAGACCATGTTCTAATTGGTTATTTTGAAGACAAGCCAAATATCAATAAAGAAGAAGCAGAAGATTACAAATGGATGTTGTTAGAGGATGTGAAATCTGATATAGAGAAAAACTCTTCAATTTATACCGAATGGTTTAAAATAATTTTTAAAGAATCTTTCTCGAAAATTTCGAATTATAATTTAAAATAAAAAATATGCCTAAAGTAACTGTTCATAGAAAAGCACATTTTAATGCAGCCCACAGATTGTATAGAAAAGATTGGTCTGATGCTAAAAACTTTGAAATTTTCAATAAATGTAGTAATCCTAATTTTCATGGTCATAATTATGAATTGATAGTTTCTTTAACAGGAGAGATCGATAAAGAAACAGGATATGTCTATGATTTAGGAATTCTTAAAAATTTGATAAAGTCTGAGATTGAAGATTGTTTTGATCATAAAAATTTAAATATTGAAGTTAAAGAGTTTCAAGATTTGAATCCTACAGCAGAAAATATTTGTGTTGTTACTTATGATAAATTAAGAAAACATATACCTACTAAATTACATTTAAAAATAACTTTATATGAAACTCCAAGAAACTTTGTAAGCTATTCTGGAGAATGATTTTTTGTAGTTTTGTTTATAGAAAATAGTTTGTTTTCTTTATTTAGAGTTGCTGAAAAAGGCTTAAAAATTATCTATATACAGAGTTCTTAGAAAGTGAAATGATTTTTTAAAAAATAAAAAAAAGAGAATATTTTTATTATTTGCATTTGTTCAGAAATTTAAAAATATAAAAATTTGCTCAACTAATTATTTTTTTCAAATAAGAATTGATTTTTTCAACCAAAAACCACAAACTCAATTTTACTAATATTAAATTTTATATACTTTATATTTTAGCCTCATTTAGGAGTTGTTTTCTAATCGATTTAAAAATTTATGTATATGTTTATTTAGTAATTTATAAAAATAAGCAAACGAGTAACTTAGTGTTAGTTTTGTTTTTATATTTGCCCATGAATAGAGAAAATTCGATATCTTTTTTAAAGTAATTGCAACGAATAGTTAATTATCCATTTAACGGATATCACTTTTAATCGGAAACATTAAATTTGTAAAAACAACTAAATAATTATGAAAATTAATCAGCTTATTAAGTTTGAACCAATATTAAAGGATAAAATTTGGGGAGGAGAGAAATTAGCAACTTTATTAAATAAGCAGTCAACAAGAAATGATATTGGTGAGAGCTGGGAAATATCTGATGTGGAAGGAGATACATCAATTGTTGTGAATGGAGAGCTAAAAGGAAAAGATTTAAAACAGTTAATTACTGAATTTAAAGCAGATCTAGTGGGAGAAAAAAATTATAATCATTTTGGAGAAAAATTCCCACTTTTAATAAAGTTTATAGATGCAAAAGAAGCTTTAAGTATTCAATTGCATCCTCATGATGATTTGGCAAAAAAACGTCATAATTCTTTTGGAAAAACAGAAATGTGGTATGTAATGCAGGCAGATAAAAAGTCTAATTTAATTGTTGGTTTTCAAAAAGAGGTAACATCAAAGGAATATTTACATCATTTAGAAAATAAAAATTTACTTGATATTTTAAATGTTGATGAAGTTGAAAATGGGGATGTTTACTTTATTCCGACCGGAAGAGTACATGCTATTGGAGCGGGAGTTTTGTTGGCCGAAATTCAGCAAACATCAGATATAACCTATAGGATTTATGATTGGGATAGACCAAACCCTGATGGAACATTTAGAGATTTACATACAGAAGAAGCCATAGATGCTATTGATTATTCAGCTCAAGATTCTTACAAAACAAATTATTCTAAAGAACAAAACACATCTTCAGAAATTGTTTCTTGCCCTTATTTTACCACAAATGTTTTGCCAATAAATGGAGAAGTTTTTATAAACCATGAAGAAAAGGATAGTTTTGTGATTTATATGTGCGTAGCAGGTAATGTTGAATTTAAATATGAAAATCAGATTGAGAGTGTACAAATGGGAGAAACTATTTTAATTCCTAATTGTATTAAAAATATTGTAATTTCATCAGATAAAGAATCAGAACTTTTAGAAGTTTATATCAAATAGATTTATGAAAATTATTGCAATGATTCCTGCACGTTATAGTGCATCGCGTTTTCCAGGGAAATTAATGAAAGATTTAGGTGGAAAACCTGTAATTCTAAGGACTTATGAAGCTGCTTTAAACACAAATTTATTTCATGATGTTTTTATAGTAACAGATTCTGATATTATTTTTGAAACTATAGAAAATGCAGGAGGAAAAGCAATTATGAGCAAAACTGTACATGAATGTGGTTCTGATAGAATAGCCGAAGCTGTAGAAAATATTGAAGCAGATATTGTAATTAATGTTCAAGGAGATGAACCTTTTATTGATACAATTTCTTTATCAAAACTGATTGATGTTTTTAAACAAGACCTTAAAAAAGAAATAGATTTAGCTTCTTTAAAAGTCCAAATAACGAGTAAAGAAGATATAGAAAACCCTAACAATGTTAAGGTAATTACAGATGTAAATAATTTGGCAATTTACTTTTCAAGAAGCGTAATTCCGTATCATAGAGATAAAGATATATCTGTAAAATATTATAAACACAAAGGTGTATATGCCTTTAGAAAGCAAGCCTTACTCGATTTTTATAACACACCAATGACACCTCTTGAAGTAGCAGAAAAGATTGAGGCCATTAGGTATCAGGAAATCGGCAAGAAAATTAAAATGGTGGAAACAGATATTGAAGCTGTTGGTATAGATACTCCAGAAGATTTAGAAAAAGCAATTCAATTTTTGAAATCATAAAAATGAATAAAATAAAGGTAATAGCTTTTGATGCAGACGATACTTTATGGATAAATGAAACTTATTTTAGAGATGCAGAGCATCAATTTGCAAAGCTATTAACAAAGTATGAAACAGAAAATAAAATCGATCAAGAACTTTTTAGAATAGAAATAAAGAATCTAGGGCAGTATGGTTATGGAATTAAAGGTTTTATTTTATCGATGGTAGAATGCGCTTTAGAGCTCTCTAATTATCAAGTTAAACAGAAAACAATTGAAGCTATTTTAACTATTGGTAAAGAAATGTTAGCAAAGCCAATAGAACTATTAGAGGGGGTAGAAGAGGTGCTAGATTCCTTACAAGGTAAATACAAACTAATAGTTGCTACAAAAGGAGACTTACTAGATCAAGAGCGTAAGCTAGAAAAATCAAATTTATTAAAATATTTTCACCATATAGAAGTGATGAGTGATAAAAAAGAGAAGGATTATCAAAAGTTAATTCAACATTTAGATATTCATGCATCAGAATTATTAATGATTGGAAATTCTTTAAAATCTGATGTTCTTCCACTGGTAGCGATAGGAGCATCTGCATTTCATATCCCATTTCATACAACTTGGGCACATGAAGAAGTTTCTCTGGAAGAAAAATCTGAAACAAATTATAAGACTATAAATAATATAACAGAGATTTTAAATTATTTATAATGAATTATTTAGATACTTTAACATGGAATAGGAGAAAACATTTCGAGTTTTTTAAACAATTTTCAGATCCTTATTTTAGTATAACCATTGAGGTAGATGTAACAAAAGCATATACATATTCAAAGAAGATAAAAACATCTTTTTTTGTACTGTATTTGCACGCATGCTTGAAAGCAGTCAACTCTGTAGAGAATTTTAAATACAGAATCAAAGATGAGAAA
Organism: uncultured Acidimicrobiia bacterium; assembly: GCA_964195455.1. GTDB lineage: Bacteria > Bacteroidota > Bacteroidia > Flavobacteriales > Flavobacteriaceae > Polaribacter. The sequence continues at coordinate 21,314 of CAXMOR010000055.1, read as the reverse complement.
GTAGCTGTATATCCTATTATTAATGTTTCAACAACAATTTTAAGACCAGATAATACCTTTGGTTTTTCCTATATTTTATTTGATGAAAATTTCGAGATTTTTAATCAAAATTTTAAAAAAGAAAAGGAAAGAGTTTTTAATTCTAACGATTTGTTTTCCCCAATAGATTCTGAAGACTGTGTGTATTGTTCTGCTCTGCCTTGGGTAAATTTTTCTGGCCACAAAGAGCCTTTATCAGGTTTTAGAATAGAAAGTATTCCAAAATTAGCCTTTGGTAAGTGTAAAGAAAAAGAGAGTAAATTACTGATGCCAGTGGCAATTAGTGTAAATCATGCGTTAATGGATGGCTACCATGTTGGCTTATTTTTTGAGAAATACCAAAAAGCATTAAATAATGTAGATTTATAATGATTTTATAGTAACTTTGCACCTTTAAAATAAATAAATTATGTCAAGTATAAAAAACTTAAAAAAAGATATTAATTACGTTTTAGGTGATGTTATAGAATATGCAATAGATGTTGCAGCTTTAAAAAACGAGCAGAAAAAAGGTGATGAAATTATTGATGAAGCTATTGGAACTTTCGATGCTTTAATTGCAGGCGTTAATGCAAAAAAAATTGAAAATAAAAAAGCTCATTTTAAATCTATAAATGCAGATTTAGAAATAAAAGCAAAAGGTTTAGTTGAAAAGATTAATAGTCTATAATCTTAACAGTTTTTAAACAAAATTTTAGGACCAACATCATTATATGATGTTGGTTTTTTTATTTAAATTGAATTACATACTAAAAGTATTTAGTTTACGTTCTTATTGTTAGATAATTTAATTTATATAAAAATATGGCTAGAGCAATGTTTGAGTATACCAAAACCGTATTACAAAAAGTTAGTTTTAATTCAGAACTGTTTTGCATAGAGTTAGAAAAGGCTTTAAAAAGATTATTACCTTTTGAAGTGGAAGAATTAACAATTTGGATAAAACAATATACTGCTAACAAACCAGAATTATATGTCTGTTTGAATTTAATAGAATAAAAAAGGGTGCTCTCATTAGTTCCCTTTTTTAATCTATTTAGTTTTTTAATTTTCTTTTTTTATTTCTATATTTATTTATTAATTTTCGACCAAACTCCATTTCTGCAAGTTCTAATTGAATTATTTTTTTATAGGAAAGTATATTTTTTATTTTAGCTATAAAATTTTCATGAACTTCATATATTTCCTTTTCAGTTCTCAGTTTTAATAAAATTAATCTTTCCGCATCATTTTCAGAAACGGCATTTATAACGTCGTTTTCAATAATTGCTTTTTTCATTTCTGATCTGAGTTTACCCCTTAATAAATGCTTTTTTTTATCATGAATATTGTAAACAGGCCAAAATTTTTGAGCCTCAGCAGAGCTTAATTTTAACTGTTCTGTTAAATAGGAAATTTTAAGTGCCTTAATTTTGTTTCTACCTCCTTTTTTGTTTTGTGAAGAAAGAGAAAGCGTACAAAAAAGGCTTATGCACACATAAATGATTATTTTTTTCATGGGCCAAGTTTTTAGTCTGTTATTTGTCTAATCAATTTCATTTAATAAATCTATATAATAACTAGAGTTATTTATGTAATCTTCAATAGTTATATCTTTAATTGTTGAAAAGTAAAAATCATTTTCTTCTAAAATATCGTCTTCTAAAACGAGAGCAATGTCATTCGTTGTAAACGTGTTATAATCAAGCCAAATCGCAAGGTCATCATCTGAAAGAGAATCTATAGTAATTGCTTCAGTTGTCTTAAAAACAAAAGAATTTAATCCAATAAATAAAATAATTGAAGCAGCCGCAATTATAGGAATCATTTTTAATACTTTTACTTTAAAAGAAATAACTTTTATTTCATTTTTATCAGATGAAACTTTGGCTAAAATAATCTCTTCTAAATTATTAAAATAAGTATCAGAAACCTCAAACCCAGTTTCTGTAGGAAAGTTTTCTTCTAATAATTTCGCAGCAATAGTATCTTCTAAATTATGGAGATAATTTGGAGGAATAGAGAAGCCAGTTTTTTTTTTACTGATATCCTCGATGCTATTTTTAATTTCTTTACCCATTGTTATTTAGACCATTAATTTACTAAAAGGTTTAATTCGTTTTTGTTTTTATATATTTTTCAATTTTTTTTACTGCATGAAAGTAAGAAGCTTTCAATGCTCCAACGGAAGTTTCTAAAATTTCTGAGATTTCATTATATTTTAATTCATCAAAATATTTCATATTAAAAACTAACTTCTGTCTTTTGGGTAAAGTTGCTATCGCTTTTTGTAAAATAAGTTGAATTTCATCACCAGTAAAAAAATCATCATTTGCTATAGTAGAAGTTAATTTTTGTTGGTAATTAGAAATATCTACATTACTTAGTTTGGCTTTTTTATTGATAAAAGTAATAGATTCGTTTGTTGCAATTCTGTACATCCAAGAAAACAATTTACTTTTTTGATTAAACTGATTAATGTTTTTGAAAACTTTAATAAAAGTATTTTGTAACACGTCATCTGTATCATCATGAGAAATCACAATTTTACGAATATGCCAATACAAGCGTTCTTTATATAAAGAAATTAAATCTCTGAACGCTTTTTCTTTAGTTTGAACATTTTTTAATTGCTCTATTAAAATAGTTTCATCTGTCAACTATATGGTTTGAAGTTGTAAGACATTAAAAATTTAAAAAGGTTTAATTTTTATTTTTTTATTCTAGATCTGGAGTATCCGAAAAGTCTTTTTTGTTTTATTATATCCGCAATTCCTTCGGGCAACATTTCTTCCCAGCCATTTTCTCCGTTTACTATCATTTTTAAAACAGTGCGTGAGAAAATATCTAAAATTCTTTTATCAAAATCATTAATATTTACAAGTTTACCGTTGTTTTTAAAGAACTTATACAGCTCTTTCATTCTAGGATGAACTTTTAAGTTTTCACTGGTTATGTACTCTTCTGAGGCAGCATCGTGATAAGGATACATGTATACTTTTAAGTCTCTATTAAATAACTTTCCAAAAGCTTCTAAAATTCCTCCGCTCAAATTTCTATAATATTTTTCATCAAAAATTTGAATAAGGTTTTGAGTCCCCATGGTTAAACCCATTCTTTCTTTTGTGAATTCACTAAAATACTCCACTAATTTAAAGTATTGTTGAAAGCTAGTTATCATAACGTTTTGGCCTAAAGAACACAATAATTCAGCTCTATCTAAAAAATCACGCTCGTTAATTTTACCTTCAGATGTAAGGTTACTTAGTGTAATTTCAAAAATAACTTGAGTTTTACTTTCCTCAACTTTCTTTTCTGCTAAAAATAGTTTTTTAGATTTTTCATACATGTCCATATTAACTTTTGTAACAGGTCTAAAACTTCCACGTAAAGCCAAAATATTTTTCTTGTATAAAACTTGAGCAGGTAATAAGTTGTTTCCATCTGGCCCAAACATTACAGCGTTGGTCATACCGTTTTTAAGCAACTGTAAACTCATTAGGCGATTGTCTACATACATAAAACGCGGTCCAGAGAAATTAATCATATCAATTTCTAACTGATCATTACTTAAATTATCATAAAAAGATTTTACTAAATCTTTCGGGTTGTCATTCAAATAAAAAGCACCATAAATTAAGTTTACACCTAAAGTACCTAATGTTTCTTGCTGCAATCTTGCATCAGTTTCTTTAAATCGTAAGTGCAAAATAATTTCATTATACCCTTCTAAAGGGTCTAATTGGAAGCGAATACCAATCCAACCATGACCTTTAAATTTTTTAGCAAAATCTATGGTAGTTACTGTATTTGCGTAGCTAAAAAATAATTTATCAGGATGTTTTTGTCTGCTTAAACGTTCTTCCATTAAATTAATTTCGTGAACTAACATTCTTTCTAGACGAGGCTGCGTTACATATCGTTTATCTTCTTCCATACCATAAATAGCATCAGAAAAATCTTTATCATAAGCACTCATTGCTTTTGCTATAGTGCCAGAGGCAGCTCCTGATCTAAAGAAATTACGAGCAGTTTCCTGTCCCGCTCCAATTTCTGCAAAAGTTCCGTAAATATCTGTATTTAAGTTAATTCTTAAAGCTTTGCTTTTAGTAGTTGGTACACTACTAATTTCTTGATCACCTCTCAAAGATATTGCCATAAATGGATGTTTTTATTCTTAACAAATGTAACAAATAAGAGTACTATCAGACAATTTTTATCTTACTTTTGTTTTAATGGAAAATGATAGAAAACGGTTAACAATAACTTTTTTAGGAACTGGTACATCTCAAGGAATTCCTATGATAGCCAGTAATCATCCTGTTTGTTTATCAGAAGACCCAAAAGATGCACGTTTGCGTTCTTCAATTTTAATTTCTTGGAGTAAATATTCTTATGTAATTGATTGTGGTCCAGATTTTAGGCAACAAATGTTGCGTGAAAAAGTACAATTAATTAATGGTGTTTTGTTTACTCATGAGCATGCAGATCATACCGCAGGTTTAGACGATTTGCGTCCTTTTTGTTATAAAATAGGTGAGATGCCTATTTATTTAAATGAAATAACATTAGAAAGTCTAGAACTGCGTTTTCAATATATTTTTAATAAAGAAAATAGATACCCAGGAGCTCCAAGTGTAATGCCTAACTTGGTTGATAATTCACCTTTTTTTATTGAGGATTTAAGGGTGATTCCAATTGAGGTAATGCATGGTAATTTGCCGGTAACGGCTTATAGGATTTTAGATTTTGCATATTTAACGGATGTGAAATCAATAACGAAGCTAGAAAAAGAGAAACTAAAAAATTTAGATGTACTAGTCGTAAATGCTTTAAGGATTGAGGAGCATCCAACTCATTTTAATTTACAAGAAGCTTTAGATTTTGTTGATGAAATTCAACCCAAAAAGGCATTTTTCACTCACATTAGCCATAAACTTGGTTTTCATTCAGAGGTTTCGAAGAATTTGCCAGAAAATATTTTTTTAGCTTTTGATGGCTTAAAAATTAGTGTGTAGCTTTTCTGAATTATTTTATTAGGTCTAGGTTTTTTGTTTCTAATTCCACAATAATCTCATTTTTACGATTAAAAACTTCAAAAGGAGGATTATATCCTAAAAAGAAGAATCGGTTTGTATACGCTACGCCCTTGCTTTCTAAGGCTGATTTTAATTTCTGTTTATACTTTTCTATTTTTTTATCATTAGCCCAGCCCCCAAATGAGATGGCAGCAACTGTTTTTTCGGGTTCTTCTTGAAATTTGATTTGTGGTTGGTTAGGTTTAGGAAGTGTTTCTTTTTTAAATTTCTTTGGAACCATAAACATCATAGTCATGGAATCTTGCAAAGACATGGTCACCGGAGAAGTCATTGCTATTTTTTCATTCTTTTCATTTTCTCCAAAAATATACCCTGCTAAAATAGAGAACCCTTTACTAGATTCATTTTTGTACTTATTACCTGAAAGTTGAACGGACGTAAATAAACTTGCTTCGTAGTTGCGTATTTCAAACGCCTCATATTTTTTATTGACGACATAAGAATAAGTTTCAATATTTTTTTGTCCAGTCATAGCAAAAATTTGTACTATAATAAATATTACTAGGAGCACTCCTAATATGGCATATAATGTTTTCATTATTTTAATTTAAGGCTTATTTAAAACTCAATAGTTACTTATTTATGCAGTTGCTGTAATAAATTCAGTTTTCAAGTTAAGTTAATATTTTTAAACAGAAAAGTCAATCAATAAAAACCTGTTTTTTTATAAACGTTCTTCAATCCAAGATTTAAAATTGTAAAAATTTTGTGGCGCTACTCCATGTCCTACAGGATATTCAGAATATACATTCTGTAATCCTAAATTGTCTAAGAAAGGTTTGCTTTTTCTTGCCCAATCAACTGGTAAAACTTGGTCTACAGAACCATGAGAACAATAATAATTGGTTTGTATTTCTTTAGAAATGGAAGCAGGTAATAACGCTGTATTTATATAACCACTTAAAGCTATAATATTTTGTATTTTATTAGGGTAGAAAAAACTTAAAGAGTAACTTAAAATTGCTCCCTGGCTAAAACCTAATAAGAAAGTTTTGTCACTATTTGTTTGATATTTTTGTTTTATTTCGTCTATAAAAACAGCAATTTTGTCTATTGAAGTTTTAGCTTGTTGTAAATCAGAAAACTTACCGTTTACATCATCAAAATTAATGGCATACCAAGCATAACTTCCAGAGCCCATCTCGTAAGGCGCTTGTGCACTCACGATTAATAACTCATCAGGTAATTCTTCAGCAAAAGAAAATAAATCTTGCTCATTACTTCCGTAACCATGCAGTAAAATTAATAAAGATGGATTTTTAATATCTTTTTTTGGTTCTCTTACGATATATTTTAAGCTCATAAATAATTTAGATGTTTTTAAACCAGTTTTGAAATTGCTCTCCAATAACTGGAATCATTTTTTCTTCACCTTTAATGGCTCCAATTAAACCAATTATCCATAAAATAAATAGAATAAAGCCAACAAGTGCTCCCGCTGTTTCTCCTAAATACTCATAAACTATCCACCCATTTAAAACAGAAGTAATACTTAGGCCTATCATTTGTCTGATATGAAAGCTAGTAAAAGAATTCTTTTTATTAGTATTCATTATAAAAGCAATAATTAGACCTATAACCCAGAAATAACTAATAATCGCTGCTATTTTTCCTTCGTTTACAGTTTGATTTTCCATGACTATTTAATTTCTAATTAATTGATTGTTTGAGAAGATTCCATACACTTTTCCCTTTAGCTTTTTATCGATAAAAGCACTGTTCTTTGAATTTGATAAAATATTTACTTTCGTAAAAACAGTTTCTAATTCAGGATTGAAAATTGAAATTTCTGCGATACTTCCTTCTTGAATAGAATGATTTTTGATGCCAAATATTTTTTTAGGTTTTGTTGTGAAACAGCTTATAACATCTTCTAAGTCTAAAACTGAATTTACTGCCATAAATGCAGATTCTAATCCAATTAAACCATCTTTAGCTTCACTAAATTCTACTTTTTTATGCTCAATATCTATAGGGTTATGATCTGAAGTGATTACATCAATATCGCCAGATTTAATTGCTTTTTGTAACGCTTTTATGTCTTCTTTCGTTCTTAAAGGTGGATTTGTTTTAAAGTTGCTATCAAAGCCATGCAATTCATCATCTGTTAAAACTAAATGATGAGCAGCAACACTGCAGGTTACTTGTAATCCTTTCTTTTTTGCTTTCTTAATTAAGGTAACCGATTTTGCCGAAGAAATTGTTGGAATATGTAATTTGCCTCCTGTATATTCTAACAAAAATAAATCTCTTGCAATTTGAAGGTGTTCTGCTAAAGCAGGAATTCCTTTTAGACCCAATTTTGTGCTGTTAACACCTTCATTCGCTATTCCATCTCCAGCAATCTCATTGTTTTTTGGAAAACTTAAAACCAAACCATTAAAATTTTGAGCATATAATAGGGAAATTTTCATGAGATTATCATTCTCAATAGGTTTGTTGTAATCTCCAAAAGCGATGGCTCCAGATTGTTGCATATCATACAGTTCAGCCATTTCCAAACCATTGCTTCCTTTTGTTAAAGCAGCAATTGGATACAGTTTTGTAGGGGTGTTAAAAGCTTTGTTGATTAAATATTCAACAGCAGACTTAGAGTCAATAATAGGAAATGTGTTTGCGTTTAATGCGATTGAAGTAAATCCGCTTTTAGCAGCAACTTGCAAACCGTTTTTTATGGTTTCTCTTTCTTCAAAACCAGGTTCTCCAAGAGAAACACTTGTGTCAAACCAACCGCAAGAAACGTGCAGGTTTTCTAGTTCTAAAACGGTATAATTGTCTTTTTTTGGAATAGAATTGGCTATTTTTTTGATTCTACCTTCACTAATTAAAATATCCTTTTTTTGATTATGGTAAGGACTTGTAGCATCTATAATAGTTGCATTTTTAATAAGAGTACTCATGGTTTATAGAAGTTTAAAATAAAAATTTCTAAGAGCAAAGATACAATTGCCAAGACTAAAAACCATTTCCAAAGCCAATGAACTTCATTTTTTTCATTCAAACCTTTAAAAACGTCAGCAATAGAGGTAGCAATAGAAATGTTACTGTTTTTTTCTTTTACTGAATTTAAATTCATAAAATTAAGTAAACTTTCTTCTTTTGGTGTATTGTAAGCTAAAATTTGCAAGGTGTCTTTCTTTCTTTTGATGTAATAAAAACCTGCTTTATTGGGTTGGGCTTTAGTTTTAATATTTACTTTATTTTGGAATGTTTGTTGCTCAGGAATGAATGCTAATTTTAAATTTGAAATATTTAAAATTTCATCTTTTTCCAAAGTTGTTTCTATGTCAATGCTGTTATTATCATCTAAAAAATAGTATAATCTTGAATTCTGAAAGCTTAATTTACCAAAATTATAAAAAACAGGCACAATTAAAGGTGAATTAAGGAAGTTACTGTTCTTTTTGTTTAGTGAGCTTGAAACCCAGTAAATTTTGCTGTTAGCAGCTTTAACTTGACTTATAAATGGCAAGTTGTTCTCAAAGGAAATAATTTTACTGCTGTTTTTTGATAAAATAGGGTAGTAGCTTTTTGTAGTTGGATATTGAAAATTACGCACCTTTTTAGAAAATACATTTTTAAATAAAGGATGATTGTAATTGATTGCTGTAATTTTTAATGTGTCAGAAATTTTAAATTTAATTTTTGAGTTAGCGACTTTTTCTAAAAAAATATTATAAGATTTAACTTCAGATTTGGTATTTGGAATGATGACAATATCTCCTCCTTTATTAGAATAATCGATAAGATTTTTTGATAAAATTTCTGAAATTTTTTCTAACCCATTTAATATGATTAATTGCTGTTTTTGTATGGCGTTATAATTAACATTTTGGTGGGAAGATTGGCTGAAGTTAAATTCGTCTTTTGTATAAATTTTTGACAAGAAATCAGCTTCATTTCCAATGCTTAAAATATTTATTTTTTTAGTAGAATTTAAATTGAAATAAAAGGTGTTATCAAAAATAAAAGTATCGCTAAAAGATGTTTCTATTCTTCCTGAAAAATTAGATTGATTTTGGATTGTAAAAGAGATTATTTTTTTGTCGTCTTTTTTGATAGAGTAGGACTGTTTGCTAATTAATGTATTGCCGTTAAAAATTGCAATAGGAATATTTTCTTTTTCTTCTCCTTGATTCTTTATCAGTACATTTAAAGTAAAATTACTTGTGTTATTTTTATTGATGAAAACACTATCTATAGAAATGTTATTTTTTTGACTACTTTGTAATTTTATAAGAGAAATAGGGTGTGTTACATTTGTAAACTTTTTATTGTATTTAGTCTGAAAATCAGATATTAATATGTTTTTATATAAAGTGTTAGTTTTATTTTTTTGATCGGTGCTAATTTTTAAGAAAATACTACTTAAATCTAATTTTTTTGATACATTTTCAACTTTTAAGAGTTCTTTCTTTAATTCTGAGTATGTAATTTCTTTATGAAAATAGTCATTAGTTTGTAAAGAGTATAGGTCTTTCTTTGAAGCGTTTTCTATAATTTCTTGAGCCGCTATTTGTAATAAATTTCCTTTTTTTCCTTTCGTGCTAGTACTTAAAGAGTTGTCTAAATAGATAAAAGTATGTTGATTTTTATTCGTGTTTTTGTTGCTGAAATAGGGTTGAGAAAAAGCAAAAATTATTGCTAAAAATAATAGGGTTCTTAAGCATAAAATTAACCATTTTTTTAGTCGAGAACTCTTGCGTGTTAGTTGTGTTATTTTTTGTAAAAAAGCAACGTTTGTAAATGGTGTTTTTACAAATTTTTGTAACTGAAAAAGATGCACTAAAATAGGGATAATTAGTAGTGCTAAAAAGTATAAAATTTCAGGGTTTTTAAACTGCATTTTTACAATGTCTTTTTTAATGATTTATAAATATATTACAAAAATTGAAATGAAAACAAGGTTGTTAATTTTTTATTAAAACTTTTCAAAAACACCTAACCCAAATAAAGCAAAATCGTATTTTACAGGATCGTTTTTGTCTAGTTTTCGTAAGTTTTTGTCTAGTTCAGAAAGTGCTTTCCAATCATTCTGTTTTCTTAAAAGTAGTTTTAATTTTCTTGCAACGTTACCAGAATGTACATCTAAAGGGCAAGATAAATGGGCAGAATTGTGAGTCTTCCAAATACCAAAATCTACCCCTGCTGTATCCTCTCTAACCATCCACCTTAAAAACATGTTTATACGTTTTGCTGCAGAGTTTTTTAAAGGATCAGAAACATGTTTCTGTGTTCTTTGTTGGTGTTCAATTTCAAAAAACACCGTTTTAAACTGATTGATTGCTGTTTGATAATTTGTTGCTTTATCCTTAATAAAAAGAACACTCTCTAATCCATCGTAGTTTTTGTAAATATGTTGCAGTGATTTTATGAATTGTTGAAAATCAATATAGTTAAAAGTTCTATGAACAAAGTTATGTAGTTGATCGAGATCTTTTTCTTGATGATTCAAAATAAAATCATAAGGAGAATTATCTAATAATTCTATCATTTTGAAGGCATTCTTAATAATCATTTTTCTGTTTCCCCAGGAAATAGTTGCCGTTAAAAAGGCAGCAATTTCAATATCTTCTTTTTTAGAAAATAGATGTGGAATTTGTATTGGATCAGACTCAATAAATTTAGGATTATTATATTGAATTACCTTTTCATCTAAAAATTCTTTGAGTTCTTTCTGTGTCATGAAAAATTAAATAATTTTACCGTCAATCATTGTTAATTTTCTATCAGTCATTTCTGCAAGTTCTTCATTATGAGTTACTAGTATAAATGTTTGCCCAAATTCATCACGTAGTTTAAAAAATAATTCATGTAAATTTTTGGCAGATTCACTGTCTAAATTCCCACTAGGTTCATCAGCTAAAATAACAGAAGGATTATTGATAAGTGCTCTTGCAACTGCAACTCTTTGTTGTTCACCTCCTGAAAGTTCATTTGGTTTATGATGAATTCTATGGGATAGTCCTAAAAAATCCAATAATTCTTTTGCTCTTATTTCGGTCTCTTTTTTATTCTTTTTTCCAATATAAGCAGGAATACAAACGTTTTCTAAAGCAGTAAATTCAGGTAATAATTGATGAAATTGAAAAATAAAACCAATGTGATTATTCCTAAATTCTGATAATTCTTTATCAGAAAGATTTTTAAGTGACACATCGTTTATAGATAGCTCAAAATTTTGCTCTTTTAAAGGCTTGTCTAAAGTACCTAAGATTTGCAGTAAAGTTGTTTTCCCTGCTCCAGAAGGACCAACAATAGCGACAATTTCTCCTTTTTTAATATGTAAATTAAGGCCTTTTAATACTTGAACATCTCCATAATATTTATGGATATTTTTTGTAATAATCATAAGAATTATTTCTAGCGACTAAAGTATAAAAAAACGGATATACTTTGCGAGGCATAGAGGTTTTTATTGATAAATATTTTTTTTAATATTCGATATTTATTCTAGTTTATAAGATCTACCAATTTTCAAAAAACTGCTTGACTTTTTGATTTTTTAGGTAGATTGGTCTAATTCTCTAAGAAATTTAGGTCAAGTATGGTGTTTTCTTTTCATCTAGAATTTTTCTAACATATAATTTATAGACTTCCTAGTTCATTTTTTTTAATTTTATACAATTCGAAATTTTAGCGGATAAAGTTTATATCTTTATTTAGATATTTATTATCCGTACCTAAGTTTTCTTTTGTATGTCATGCAAGGTAAGTGCTGGAACTAGTGAAATTTCAATAGACTATAAGGCAGTATTTTAAGTATAATTTCTTGCTAAAATTATTCTTTTTTGAAATTTAGTCGACAACAGAAACTAAGTGTTGAACATCTTTTAATAAGTATGTTTTTGTAATTTTTTATTAGCTATTCCTTAAAATATTAAAAGCAGATAAACTAGAATTCAATTATAGATGAAGGTTTAGAAAAGCTAATATTTTTTTATTTCATAATTTATTTCATAATTAATAAACTTTCATCTTTGAATTTGTATTTTTGCGTACGTTTTTAAAAGCGATACAAATGAACTTACACGAATATCAAGGAAAAGAAATTTTAAACAGTTTTGGCGTTAGAATTCAAAGAGGAATTGTAGCTAGTAGTCATAAAGAAGCTGTAGATGCTGCGAAACAATTAACTGCAGAAACTGGAACAGGTTGGCACGTTATTAAAGCTCAAGTTCATGCAGGTGGACGTGGTAAAGGTGGTGGAGTTAAGTTGGCTAAAAACTTACAAGAAGTAGAAAGTATCGCCAATGATATTATTGGAATGATGCTAATTACGCCTCAAACCTCTGCAGAAGGTAAAAAAGTAAATCAAGTTTTAATTTGTGAGGATGTTTATTATCCTGGAGATTCTGAACCAGAAGAATATTATATGTCTGTTTTATTAAATAGAGCTACTGGTAAAAATATGATTATGTATTCTACCGAAGGTGGAATGGATATTGAAACTGTTGCAGAAGAAACACCACATTTAATTTTTACAGAAGAAATAGATCCTTTATTAGGTATTATGCCGTTTCAAGCACGTAAAGTTGCTTTTAACTTAGGTTTATCGGGCGTTGCTTTTAAAGAAATGACAAAGTTTGTTACTAACTTATACAAAGCATACATTGGTTCAGATTCTTCTATGTTTGAGATTAATCCGGTTTTAAAAACATCTGATTCTAAAATAATGGCAGTTGATGCTAAAGTTTCTTTAGATGAAAATGCATTATACAGACACAGAGATTATGCAGCAATGCGCGACCTACGTGAAGAAAACCCAATTGAAGTAGAAGCAAAAGCTGCTGGTTTAAACTATGTAGATTTAGATGGAAATGTTGGTTGCATGGTAAATGGAGCTGGTTTGGCAATGGGAACTATGGATTTAATTAAAGAATCTGGTGGTGAACCTGCAAACTTTTTAGATGTTGGTGGTACTGCTGATGCACAAAGAGTTGAAACTGCTTTTGGTATTATTTTAAAAGATCCTGCTGTAAAAGCAATTTTAGTAAATATTTTTGGTGGTATTGTTCGTTGTGACAGAGTTGCACAAGGCGTTGTAGATGCTTATAAAAGTATGGGAGATAAAATTAATGTGCCTATTATTTGTAGGTTGCAAGGAACAAATGCGAAAGAAGCAAAAGAATTAATTGACAATTCTGGAATGGAAATTATTTCTGCTACAGAATTTCAAGAAGCTGCTGACAAAGTGCAAGAAGTTTTAGAAGCTTCATAAAAGTTTCTTTTTATAAAATATTAAAAGCCTCACAATTTTGTGAGGCTTTTTCTTTTTAAATTGATTTCAGGTAAAAGTTTAGTATTGATATTTTGATTTATATCGTCCAACTCAAATAATTTATAAATCATGAAAAAATACTATTTTTATTACTTTTTCCATTGCAATTAATTGCATTAGAAGCACCAAATTTAGTATTGATTAGGAATACTTTACAAGAACATTGTGGCAAAGCTTAGGAAGGGGAAATAGTTACAGAATCTAAAGAAGGAGATGGTTTTACAGGAGAAAAATTAGTGATGCATGTTCGTTCTTGTAAAAAAGGAACAATTAGTATTCCTTTTTTTGTTGGTGATGATAAATCTAAAACTTGGGTTTTTTATAGGAATAAAGATAACTTAGTTACTTTAAAATACGACTATAGACATGAAGATGTTTCTGAAGATAAGATTACTCAATATTGTGGCTCTAGTCCAAATACCGTTTAGCAGATATTCAATTTTTTCCAGCAGATAAGGAAACATCTAGTATAATTTCTTAGGCTTCTAATAATGTTTGGTGGGTTACTTTAGATGAAACAAGTTTCACTTATAATTTAAGAAGAATAGGAACAGATAGATTTTTTTCTGTAAAATTCGATTTAACAAAAGAAATTGAAATACCTAGTGCTCCTTGGGGTAAAAAATGATAATAGTTATTTATCAAGTTTCTTTTATTATTAATGCACTAAATGTGTTGTTATCCGTTATCTCTGAATAAACTCTTTTTTATATTTCATACTTCAATAGCCTCAAAGCATTCATAACAACAATTAGAGTGGATCCTTCATGGCCCACTACGGCGGGTCCAATTGCGATTGTTCCCATGATAGTCAAAGGAACTAAAAGAACAACCATACTCAAACTGATAATTAAGTTTTGCTTTATAATCAGTTTTGCTTTTCTGCTCAAACCAATAGCGAATGGAAGATTATCAAGTTTATCAGCCATCAATGCAATATCTGCTGTTTCTAAAGCTACATCAGAACCTGCTGCACCCATTGCAATACCAACTGTACTTTTCGCCATTGCGGGGGCATCATTTACACCGTCTCCAACCATTGCTACACTACCTTCTTGTTTTTTTAATAGTTCTATTGCCTTTACTTTATCTTCTGGAAGTAAACTACCCATTGGGTCTGTTATTCCTATATTATTCGCGATTGCATCAGCTACTTTCTGATTATCGCCCGTAAGCATAATCATCCGTCTAATCCCTATTTTTTTTAAAGTAGCAAGGGTTTTAATAACTTCAGGGCGTGCTATATCCATTACGGAAATAATGCCCAAGTATCCATTATCTTGATGAATAATCATAGTAGTATGTCCATCTGATTCGAGTTCCGACATTTTTTGGTTAATTTCTTCAGGAACTAACTTTCCTGTCAATTCTTCAAAAAGTCTTCGATTACCAATATGAACAAGGCTTCCATTCCAATTGGCTTGTATGCCTCTTGCAATTAATGCTTTTAAATTTTCTGCAGCAGGAATATTGATATTTCCTAGTTCTTTTTTTCCTCCTTCAACAATAGCTGTGGCCAGAGGGTGGTCACTTAATGCTTCTACAGCAATTGCTGTTTTTAATAGATGTGTTTTTGTATTGACCCCAAACGGAATAGCATGAGTCAAGGTTGGTTTACCTTGCGTTAGCGTTCCTGTTTTGTCAAAAGCAATTGCATTTATTCCTCCTAATTCTTCCAGCGGTCGACCACCTTTAATTAATACGCCATGGTGGGCGGCTCTGGCAATTCCGGCCAATACAGCACTTGGGGTAGAAATGGCTAATGCACAAGGAGAAGCAGCAATTAACACAGACATGGCTCTGTAAAAACTCTGCTGAAAGGTTTCATCAATAATGATGAAAGCAAATAGTAAGAATATAATTAAGACTAAAATGGAAGGAACATAGTATTTTTCAAATTTATCGGTGAGGTGTTGTGTTGGTGATTTTTGCTTTTCGGCTTCCTTTACTAGAGTAATTAATCGAGAAAGGGTGCTATCTTTTGCTAGCTTCAATACTTTAATTTCTAGTACTCCGTTTCCATTCATTGTGCCCGCAAAAACCCTATGCTCTGGTAGAATTTTTTTTATATATTCTTCATTTTTCCAATTGAGACTTGGGTATTTATCAACGGGTATACTTTCGCCTGTTATGGATGCTTGGTTGACAGGACTTGTTCCCATGGTAACCACACCATCAGCCCCTATTTTTGAATTAGGTTTTACAATAATAATATCTCCTAATTTAAGCTGCTCGACATGCACTTGCGTCAATTCACCATTGTATTTGACCAAGGCTACGTTAGGAACTAAATCAGAAAGTGCGGCAATAGATTTTCTCGCTCGTTTCATGGCGTAATGCTCCAAGGCGTGTCCTAAACTAAATAAAAAAAGTAATAAAGCACTTTCTCCCCACTTTTCTAAAGCGGCAGCACCTATTGCTGCAAACAGCATCAGAAAATCTATTTGAAACTTTCCCTTATATAAATCTTTACTTGCAGTGATGAATGTGAAAAAACCTCCGAAAATAGCTCCGATAATAAATAGAGCAGTATGCATATTTTCAGAGAAAGAAGTAAAAGAAAAACCAACTCCTAAAATCCAACATATACCGCTAATTATTGCAAAATAAAGTTCAGTATTTCCTCCTAAAATGTGCAGATAATTAGAGGTGCTATCTTCTTTGTTTGGCTGCTCAGTATCAATTTTTATATGGACAATATTTAAACCTAATTTTTTAATCGATTTAATAATGTCAGATTTATTCGTTTGATGGGCATCCCATTGCACTTGCATTAATCCCGAATTTGAAATAGATACATAACTAATACCTTTTTTTTTTCTTAATACTTCCTCAATCTTGCGGTATTCATGTATCAGTTGATTTTTCTCTATTTCGATATGGAGCTTATTCATATTTGATTTATAGGTACTTTGAATATTTTCGAAACCCTTTTTTGAATGCTGGAGAAAGTTAGTATTTATATGGCAATATTATAATGACTTTTATCAGTAGCTGCCGAAAATAAGTTTAACAGATGCAATAAAGCTATATCTTTTAATCTTTAGAAATAAACGAAATTTAGTTACAATTTCTCTCGTAAAACAGCAATTTCATCACGTAATTTTGCGGCTACAATAAAGTCTAATTCCTTTGCTGCAGCTTCCATGTGTTTCCGTTTTTGTCTAATACGTTTCTCTATTTCTTCTTTTGGTAAATACTGTAAATCTTGTTCAGCAGCAACTTGCTTTGCATTATCATAATGATAACTAGAAACTGCAGATTTAGATAAGGTATCATCAATTTTTTTATTAATTTGAGTAGGAGTGATGTTGTGTTTGGTATTATACGCCATCTGTTTTTCTCTTCTTCTGTCTGTTTCATCAATGGTTTTTTGCATGCTGTTGGTCATTTTATCAGCATATAAAATTGCCAAACCGTTTATATTTCTTGCTGCTCTACCCACTGTTTGTGTTATAGATCTGTGACTTCTTAAGAAGCCCTCTTTATCAGCATCTAAAATAGCAACCAGAGAAACTTCTGGCAAATCTAAACCTTCTCTTAAAAGGTTTACTCCAATCAAAACATCAAATAAACCTTTACGTAAATCTTGCATGATTTCCACGCGTTCTAAGGTGTCCACATCAGAATGTATATACCTGCATCGAATATCAACTCTAGCAAGATATTTTGTGAGTTCTTCTGCCATTCTTTTCGTTAACGTGGTAACCAAAGTTCTTTCGTCTTTTTCTACGCGAATATGAATTTCTTCAATTAAATCATCAATTTGATTTAAACTTGGGCGAATTTCTATAATGGGATCTAACAAACCTGTGGGTCTAATTACTTGTTCTACAAAAACACCTTCTGTTTTTTGAAGTTCATAATCTGCGGGAGTTGCAGAAACAAAAATTGTCTGATTTTGAATTGCTTCAAATTCATCAAATTTTAAAGGACGATTGTCCATTGCTGCCATTAATCTAAATCCATATTCAACTAAATTTTCTTTTCTAGATCTATCGCCTCCATACATAGCATGTGTTTGCGGAATTGTTACATGGCTTTCATCGATTACCATTAAATAATCATCAGGAAAATAGTCTAACAAACAGAAAGGTCTTGTTCCTGGTTCACGCCCATCTAAATAACGTGAATAGTTTTCAATTCCTGAACAATACCCAAGCTCTCGAATCATTTCAAGGTCGAATTCTGTGCGTTCTTTTAACCGTTTTGCTTCTAAATGTTTGCCAATTTCTTTAAAATAATCAACTTGTCTCATCATATCTTCTTGAATTTGATGAATGGCGTTTTGTAAAACATCAGGAGAAGTTACAAACAAGTTTGCAGGATAGATAGTGAGTTCTTGGTAGCTTTCGATGATCGCATTGGTTTCTAAATCAAAAGATTCAATTTCTTCAATTTCATCACCAAAAAAGTGCACTCTGTAGCCATTATCCCCATAAGAAGGATATATGGTGACTACATCGCCTTTTACTTTAAATGTTCCACTTTTAATTTCTACTTCTGTTCTAGAATACAAACTTTGAACAAGTTGATGTAAAAATTTTGTTCGTGCTATTTGTTGACCAACTTCAACAGGAATTACATTTTTTTTGAATTCTGTGGGATTTCCAATTCCGTATAAACAAGAAACAGAAGCAATAACGATTACATCTCGCCTACCTGAAAGTAGGGAAGAAGTGGTACTTAAACGCAAACGCTCGATATCTTCATTGATAGATAAATCTTTTTCAATATAGGTTCCTGTTACAGGAATGTATGCTTCTGGTTGATAATAATCGTAATAAGAAACGAAATATTCAACTGCATTTTCAGGAAAGAACTGTTTAAATTCAGAATATAATTGCGCTGCCAATGTTTTATTATGCGCTAAAACTAATGTTGGTTTTTTTACTTCTTTGACAACATTTGCGACGGTAAAAGTTTTTCCTGAACCTGTTACACCCAATAAAGTTTGAAATTTTTCACCTCCAATTATGTTTTGAGTAAGTTCTTTTATGGCTTGGGGCTGATCTCCAGTAGGAGAAAATTCTGATACTAATTTAAATTCCATGTTGTAAAAATACGGATACTAAAAGGTTTTTTTATTTTCGAATCAAACTAAAATTACTAGTTTCTTTAATTAGACGATTATTTTTGTCAATAATTTCTGCTTTAAACCAATAATTATTTGAAGGCATTTGTTTTCCATTAAATGTGCCATCCCAACCTGGGGAAGAGAAGTCCGTAATAGAACCAATAACTTTCCCATATCTATTAAAAACACTAATATTTATAGATTTAAAGAATATATCACTTAGTCCTCTAACATTCCAAAAATCATTTTCTCCATCTCCATTTGGTGTGAAAAACTTTTTAAAACCAATTACAGAAATATTTGTTTGCATTGCTTGTTCACAGTTATTTACATCTCTAATATAAATTGTTCTTAAACCTGGATTCACATTTGTAAATGTATGTGAAGTTGTATTTCCAAAGAAATTAATATTGTCTAAAGAGAATTCATAATTACTATTTCCATCAATTAAAACATCCACAATATTATTAGTTTCATCTTCTGTGTTTACCGTTATGTTAGAAAAAGAAGGAGGTTCAGGGTTTTTAATCGTAAATTTTTTAGTATTTGAACATAAAAGACCATTTTCAGTTTTGTAAACTGTTAAGGAATATTCGCCAATAGAAATTAAAGTAAAATCTTTATTAATGCTTATGACATTACCTGCGCTGTTTTTCCATTCAAAACTATCATTACTATTACTGGCACTAATAATAATTGGAGGCTTTAAACTTGGATTATAGCAAATAGTATAATTACTATTAATATTGCTTGTTTTAGTAAGCTGATTTACCACTAATCTAAAAGGTTCTATACCACCACAATTCATAGATTTGTCTACGCGTGCCCAAATCACGGTAGATTTGGTTGTTTGGAATCTTCTTAATTCATTTATGGTAAGTTGCGCACTAAGTGCATCAGGGTAAAATCTTATTTTATCAGAACTGCTTAAAGAGTTTTTTTTTCTGATATTCGGTTTCTTAAGATCTAAATCAAAATATCCAAAATTTTCAATATCCCTTTCATTTGAAATACTACAAGTGTAAAAATCATCTATAGTTTCTAATTTAACAAAAACAGACTCAATAAAAAAGCTTTTAATTGTAGCACAGCCATTTGTATTATATATTTTAATAAAAATTTCATTTCTACCTGTATTTTCATAATTTTCATAATTAATTATTGCATCATCATCTAAGGCATCAGTAAAGCTTTTGTGATAGCTGATCTCATTTATTGCAGTGAATGGTGTAATTTCATTTTCAATAACTGTTAGGTTAAAGAAGTTTGTTCCGTCATTATCAATATCACATTGAATTATTTCGTTAAGACCTAATGCATAATCACTTGGCATAAAAATTTCTATGTCTTCGTAAACTTTAATTTCTCTATTGTTTATAGTAATTATGCAGGAAACAATGTAATTACCTGGACTAGTATATGTATGTTCTGGTTTTATTTCTGTGGAAGTGGGTGTGCCATCTCCAAAATCCCATTCTGCTTGAGTGATAGGTGCATAGGTGTCTATTTCGAATAACGTTTTTGTATCGAGACATCCATTTTTTGTCTGTATTCTTGTTCTAAAATAAGATTGAATAAAATTAGGCAACCCCAACTTTGATTGCTTCCCATTTAAATCAACTGTATTTTCAAAAAAGGCAGCAATTTTTTCATTACTGTTTTTTGGAGGTGTAATTTTACTTAAATAGCCGTCTGCAGTTATATAGATGTTTCCATCTTTTGCAAGCTGCATGTAGCTTTTTCCTTTATTATAAATATGTACTGTATCTAATTCACTGATATTAGCAGTATTGTATTGAAAAATCATGTTTTCTTCATGACTAATAGTTTCTAAATACGCATATTTAGAGTCGTTAGAAAATTCAATCCCATGTGCGTATAGTGTTGGTAGACCCAAACCTAGTATAAGACCTAAATAATTATGATTATACACTTTACCGATTTCGGCATCAAAATATGCTAGAATAGCACTATTATAATTTGATAAAAGTAAAAACTCGCCATTAGGAGAGGCTTTTAAAGCTCCTTGGTTATTAATAATAGTAGTAGGTATAGTTGATGTAACAGGTGTAGTATTTATTCCGGTTTCATCTATCTTATAACTGTAGAATGTATCAAATGCAGTACTGGTTGATAATTGTTTTCCAAAAGCAATTATCCAAATGCTTTTACCATCTTTTGCATGCACTGCAGTTAGTTTTTCTGAAACTAAATCGGTTAAAAGTACGTTCTTTACGATAATATTCCCTAATCCACCATCTTTATTCATGTCTATAACAGAGTAGTGCAAACCAGGTGGAACACGAATGCCAATTGGTGGGGGTGGATCATCCTTAATTTTCAGTGTAATTAGGTAATAAATATTTGGACTGTCAGGTTTCGGAATTATAATAGACGTTTGTAATACTTCATTATCACTTGCCAATTGAACGCCATCTTGCATTGGTATGTGGTTTGCATTAAACACAGTAGTACCTTGGGTGTAAAACAATAAATTACCATTTTTATCAGAGATTGTAGCACTACCAAATGGGGTGTTCATACTGCTGTTTGTGAGTGCATTAGGTGTTTGTTTGTCATTAAATTTTATGGCAGCTCTATTACCAAAATACCAATGCTCTGTTTCTTTTTGTGAAAAGGATTTTATGATTACAAAAAGTATTAATAAAGAGTTGAGTAGTCGGCTTTTGTTTAACATTTTATTTTCTTAGTAGCGAAAAATTTCCAATTTTATTGATCGTTGGTTTTGTTTTATCTGCAGGAATTAAGGTGACGTTAAACCAATAATCATCAGAAGAAAGTATTTTTCCATTATAGGTTCCATCCCAACCTAAGCCAT
>CAXMOR010000054.1:0-101486 GCA_964195455.1 uncultured Acidimicrobiia bacterium | reverse complement strand
CTGAAACATATGATTAACAGCATTACTACCACCCCCACCAACTCCAATTACTTTAATTGTATTAGATTTTGATTTAGGCATATCAAATAAAATATTATCGAATTGGCTCATAATAACTTTTCTATTTTGTGTGTTATTTTTCTTATACTAAATAATTATTCGGCATTATCTAAAAACTCTTTCAATCCGTCTGTAAATTTATCAAAGAAAGATTTCTTTTTAGTCTTCGGTTTTAATTCTATAGGGGATTCTTTTATATCTTCTTGTTTATTTTCATTATCTACAATATCTTCTAATTCTTTTTCTTCACTAATGTAATTTTCTAAGCCTTCAATTAATAAACCTACAGCTGTTGCATAAGAGGGGCTTGACATGTCTTCATCTGAATCTCCAGCTAGATGTTCGTTAGGGTATCCAATTCTAGCATCCATTCCAGTAATATATTCTACAAGCTGTCTTAAATGCTTTAATTGTGACCCGCCTCCTGTTAAAACAATACCTGCGATTAGTTTTCCTTTTTGTGTCTCGTGACCGTAATTTTTAATTTCTAAATAAACATGCTCAATGATTTCTTGTACTCTTGCATGAATGATTTTTGAAAGATTTTTAAGTGTTATCTCTTTTGGTTCTCGTCCTCTTAAACCTGGAATAGAAACAATTTCTGTTTCTTTATTTTCTCCTGGCCAAGCAGAACCAAACTTAATTTTCAATAACTCAGCTTGTTTTTCTATGATAGAGCAACCTTCTTTAACGTCATCTGTAATTACATTTCCGCCAAAAGGAATTACAGCTGTGTGTCTAATAATTCCGTCTTTAAAAATGGCTAAATCAGTAGTTCCACCTCCTATATCAATCAAAGCGACTCCCGCTTCTTTTTCTTCTTGACTCAAGACTGCTGAGGCTGACGCTAAAGGTTCTAAAGTGATTTCACTTAACCCTAAACCTGCACTTTTTACACAACGTCCGATATTTCTAATTGATGAAACTTGCCCAACAACTACATGAAAATTTGCTTCCAAACGCCCACCATACATTCCTATTGGTTCTTTGATATCGGCTTGAGAATCTACTTTAAATTCTTGTGGCAATACATGGATAATTTCTTCTCCTGGTAACATCACTAACTTATGAACTTGGTTCACTAAATTTTCAATATCATCTTCATCTATAACTTCATCAGCATTATTTCTTGTAATATAATCACTATGATGCAAACTTCTAATGTGCTGACCAGCAATACCGACAACTACCTCTTCAATCTTTACCCCAGAAACACTTTCTGCTTCATCTACCGCTTGTTGAATTGATTGAATCGTTTGTGTAATATTACTTACAACTCCACGCTTTACCCCAAGACTTTTAGCTTTTCCAATACCAACAACCTCAATCTTACCATATTCGTTTTTACGACCAATCATGGCAACAATCTTCGTTGTACCAATATCTAAACCAACAGCTATTTTATTGTCTTCCATTTTGATTTATTTAGTACACACAACTTGGTTGTGATATTTTAAATTTATTGTATTATAATTTTTAATAGTTTTATCTTTAAACGTTTTGTTGTAAAAAGCTTTTAACTTTTTGAACTTTATATCAACTTTAGATAATTTTCCAAAATCAATTTTATAATTTCCACTTCTTACAGCAAAATGATACTCATCATCGCCAGATTTTTCAATTCCAACAATCTCTTTGTGCAAAAAATTATCTTCCAAAATTAGAGAAACCAAAGGTAAAATTTCTTTGGTAGCTTCAGCATTTTCAACTCCAGAAATTAACATTACTCTTGCAGTATAATTATTGGATAATGGCACTTTTATACCTTGTTTATCAATATAATAGGAACCACTTTTTAAAATAATTCTAGCAACAGGTTTCCGTTGTTTAATGATTGTTTTTAAACTACCTCCAATTGTTAAAAAAACGGCTGCTTTTTCTACGTATGGATTTTTAGAGATCTTATTTTCTAAGTCGTATAAATTTATCACAGATTTTGCTTGGTTTTGTACTGTTTCGTTATTTTGTATTAACAATTTATTAACCATTGAATATGTTAAGAAATTATTATCTCCTTCTTCAAATTCTACAATTGGCTCTCCTATTTTTATTTGTAGATTTCTTGTTAACGAAAAGCTATACAAAAACCCTAAACTTACTATCAAACCTAGGAATAACAAGTATTTAAAAACCCTTCTAATCTTCATACTTTAGTGGCTTTAAAAGTTGATTTGTTACATCATTTATCATTTCTCCAATATCACCAGCACCTAGCATTACGACTATTTTAGCTGATGAATTTTTAATATCTTTTATTAAATTATTTTTTTGAGTCAATTTTTTATGCTTATTTTCAATTTTATTAAATAACCATTTAGAATTTACTCCAGGAATTGGTAATTCTCTTGCAGGGTAAATATCTAACAACAGAATTTCATCAAATTTTGATAATGCTGTTGCAAAATCATCAATAAAATCTCTTGTCCTAGAAAATAAGTGTGGTTGAAAGACAACCAATACTTTTTCCTCAGGGTACATTTCTCTTATCGAACTTTCTACTGCATTTATTTCTGTAGGATGATGCGCATAATCATCAATTAATACAAAATTATTATTTTTTATTTTGTAAGAAAACCTTCGTTTTACGCCTTTAAAAGTTGACAAACTTAATTTAATGTTTTCTAAGGGAATCCCATAGATATCAGCCATTGCGAATGCCGCTAAAGCATTCATTACATTATGTTTTCCTGGTAAATGAAATTCAATATTTTCTAGAATTTCCGATGGCGTTTGTACATCGAAAATATATTTTCCGCTTTCAATTTTTAAATTAAAGGCTTTATAATCTGCTAACTCATTAACAGCATAAGTTAATCCTTTTAAAGGCAATCCTTTTGCTACAATTAAGGTGTCTGAAACTTTATTTGCAAACTCTACAAAGGATTCTTCTAAAGCAGCTGCTTCTCCATAGATATCTAAATGATCAGCGTCCATAGAAGTTACACAAGCGATATTAGGGCTCAATTGCAAGAAAGATCGATCAAACTCATCTGCTTCAACAACAGAAACCTTGTCTTCACCTAAAATTAAATTTGAGTTGTAATTTTCTGCAATTCCGCCTAAAAACGAAGTGGCATTAACTGGTTGCAAAATATGACCTAAAATAGACGAAGTTGTCGTTTTTCCGTGCGTACCAGCAACGGCCATGCAAAAAGTACTTTCCGTTATTTTACCTAAAACTTCTGCTCTTTTTAAAACTATAAAATTATTATCTAAAAAGTAATTTAATTCTGTATGATTTTTAGCAATTGCAGGTGTATAGACAACCAAAGTTTTATCCTTATCTAAAAAAGAAATTGGTATATTTTTTAAACTATCTTCAAAATGAATTTCAATGCCCAATTCTTCTAAACCCGAAGTTATTTGAGAAGGAGTTTTGTCATAACCAGCCACAAGCTTTCCATTAGTGGCAAAGTAACGAGCAATTGCACTCATTCCTATACCTCCAATACCAACGAAGTAAATAGTATGTATATTTTTTAAATTCACTTTTTTAATAATTTTTCAATCTCATTTACAATATCTGTTGTTGCTCCTGGCAATGCTAATTCTTTTATGTTTTCTGATAAATGCTCTTGCTTTCCTTTATCCTTCAAAAGAGTTTCAAAAACAATAGGAAAGGTTTCTAATTCAATTTCTTTTAACAAAATAGCTCCATGTTTATCTGCTATTGACTTTGCATTTTTTGTTTGATGATCTTCAGCCACATTTGGTGATGGAATAAAAATTACAGGTTTACCCACAATACACAATTCTGATACAGAACTTGCTCCTGCTCTAGAAATAATAATATCCGAAGCTGCATAGGCCAAGTCCATTCTATTTACAAATTGATGTACTTGCACGTAGCTTAGGTCATTGTATTTATGATACTCATCAAAATAAAGTTTTCCACATTGCCAAATAACTTGTACTTCTTGGTCTTTAAAGAATTCTAAATTACTCTCAATAAGCTGATTTATTTTTCTTGCGCCCAAACTTCCCCCTAAAACTAAAATTGTTTTATTCGTTTTATGCAACTTAAAAAACCCTTTTGCTTCTTTTGCTTTTGAATAAACCGTCAACAAATCCTGACGAACAGGGTTTCCTGTTTTTACCATTTTATCTAACGGAAAAAAGCGTTCTAAATGATCATATGCCACACAAATTTTGTTTGCCCATTTACTCAATATTTTATTGGTAATTCCTGGAAAAGAATTCTGTTCTTGTATTAAAGTAGCAATTCCTTTTCTACTTGCAACTATTAAAATTGGTCCACTTGCAAAACCTCCTGTACCAATTGCTATATCCGGTTTAAATTGTTTGATGATTTTTCTTGCTCCCCACAAACTACTGATCAATTTAAATGGAAAAGATAAATTATCTGCTGTTAGTTTTCTTTGCACGCCCGAAATCCATAAACCTTTTATGTCATAGCCAGCTTGCGGAACTTTTTCCATTTCCATTCTATCTTTAGCACCAACAAATAGAAAATTTGCATCTGGATAGCGTAATTTAAATTCATTCGCAATTGCTATCGCAGGATAAATATGACCACCTGTCCCTCCTCCTGAAATAAGTATATTATATGGTTTCATGTAGAATATCTAAAGGGTTATCATCTAAAATATCATCTTCTGTTTCTTCTTTTGATGCACTTACACTAAGAATCATTCCTAATGCAAAACAAGTCATCCAAATAGAAGTACCTCCACTACTAATTAGCGGTAACGTTTGGCCAGTTACAGGAAACAAATTGGTAGCAACAGCCATATTTATAGTTGCTTGAAATATAATTGGACAACCTACACCAACAACTAACAATGTTGCAAAAACTGTGGTTGTTTTTCTAATCACCACAAACAATCTGAAGAGCAACAAAAAGTAAATAAATACAATTAAAACACCCCCTAATAAGCCATATTCTTCAATAATAATTGCAAAAATGAAATCTGATGAAGATTGAGGTAAAAAATTTTTCTGAACACTTTTACCAGGACCAACGCCTAAAGGACCGCCTGTTGCAATTGCTATTTTTGCTTTTTCTACTTGATATGCTTCTTTATTTTCTGAATCAGAAAAATTCTCAATTCTATTTTGCCAAGTTTGTACTCTATTTGGCATTGCATCTGGAAAAGCTTTTGCTATTAAAACAAAAAACACCAAAGCTAAAATTCCTACCCCTAAAATAAATCCTAAATATTTTAATGGATAACCCCCAATAAAAGTCACCGTTAAAACCATTACAAAAATGATGGCTGTAGTTGAGAAATTAGCAGGTAATATCAATATTAAAACTGCAGCCACTGGCAACCAGAGTTGCAATAAACTTTCTTTAAAATTGATTTCTTTTTCTTTATTTTTTGCTAAATATCTTGCTACATAAACCATCAACACTAAGCTTGCCAGAGTAGAAGTTTGAAAACCAATACCTGCAATACGAATCCATCTACTTGCATTTGCCCCTCCAATTATAGTTCCTTGAGTTAGTGTAAAAACTAACAAAACAATTACAATTGGCAGCATTAAAACAGATCCTCCAGAGAAATATCGATACGGAATTTTATGAACTCCATAAATGATACCAAACCCCATAATTAATAGAACCATGTGCTTAAGTAAATATCCTAAAGTGGAACCCGAACCAACAACATACACCAAGTTTGTGCTCGCACTGTACACAGGCATAAATGAAAATATGACCAAAACGGCAACAATTGCCCATATGGTTTTATCTCCTTTTATATGTTGAAAAATGATTTTCATTTTTAAATTTATAGATGCTTTAATATTTTAGCTTGTTACCGATTAAACCTATAAAGATTGCACAATTAAATCTTTTTAAAGACCTCTTATCGCTTGCTTAAATTGACGCCCTCTATCTTCATAATTATCAAATAAATCAAAACTAGCACATGCAGGAGATAACAAAACCACTTCTCCTCTTTCTGCTAACTTATGAGAAACCTTTACAGCTTCCTCGGCTCCAGCAGTTTCAACAATAATATCTACTACATTGCCAAACGTATTTTTAATTTTTTCATTATCCAGACCTAAACAAACAATTGCCTTTACTTTTTCTCTAACCAAAGGCAGTAAATCATTATAATCATTTCCTTTGTCTACCCCTCCAACAATCCAAACAGTAGTCTTATCCATACATTCTAATGCATAAAAAGCTGCATTTACGTTGGTTGCCTTAGAATCATTGATATACTCTACATCGTTTACCTTTGCGACATTTTCTAAACGATGCTCTACACCTTCAAAATCTTCTAAACTTTCTTTTATAGCTTGTTTTCTAACCTTTAATAATTGAGCAGCCATAGCTGCTGCCATGGCATTTTTTGTATTATGTTTTCCTTTAATTGATAAAGTTGATAACGGCATGTTAATTTGGTCTTTATTAATGTTGATGATTATATTATTATCTTTGACATAGGCTCCATATTCTAATTCTTTTTCAAGCGAAAACGGAACTAATTTTGCCCTTGTTTTATTTTTTTTTAACCAATTATTGATTGCAGTATTATCTGCATCATAAATTAAATAATCAGTTTCTTTTTGGTTCTTTGTAATTCTAAATTTTGATGCTATGTACTTATCAAAATCATTCCCATACCGATCTAAATGATCTGGTGTAATATTGGTTAAAATTGCAATATGGCTGTTAAACTTCTCTACTCCATCTAACTGAAAACTACTTAATTCTAAAACGTAATTCTCATGTGTTTCTTCAGCAACTTGTTGCGCAAAACTATCTCCAATATTCCCTGCAACTCCAACACTTAAACCTGCTTTTTTTAAAATATGATGTATTAATAATGTTGTTGTTGTTTTTCCATTAGATCCTGTGATACCAATAACCGTTGCCTTTGTAAACTGAGCTGCAAATTCAATTTCAGAAATCACCTTTATTGAGTTTTTAATCAATTTTTGAACTAATGATAGTTTTTCTGGAATCCCAGGACTTTTCATGACTACATCAGCATTTAAAATCTTACTTTCTGTATGTTGATTTTCCTCAAAATCAATTTCGTTATTTAAAAGAACTTTTTTATATTTCTTTGATATTTCGCCTTTGTCTGAAACAAAAACTTCATATCCTTTTTGTTTTCCTAAAATTGCAGTTCCTACACCACTTTCTCCTCCTCCTAAAATCACTAACCTCTCCATCTATCTCAATTTCAAAGTAACAATCGCAAAGACCGCTAACAGAATTCCAACAATCCAAAAGCGGACAACAATCTTACTTTCGTGGTAACTCAACTTCTGATAATGATGATGTAAGGGTGCCATCTTAAAGATTCTTCTTCCTGCTCCAAATTTCTTCTTCGTGTATTTAAACCAAGAAACTTGCATGATTACGGAAAGATTTTCTACTACAAAAATTCCCGCTAAAATCGGCAACAGTAACTCTTTCCGAATTGAAATAGCGATTACTGCGATTACTCCTCCAATTGTTAAACTTCCTGTATCCCCCATAAAAACTTGAGCAGGATATGTATTGTACCACAAAAACCCTATTAAAGCTCCGGCAAATGCCAAAATAAAAACGGTCATTTCTCCAGAATTTGGAATGTACATGACATCTAAGTAATCAGCGAAAATTATGTTCCCAGAAACCCATGCAAAAACAGCTAATGTTAGCACAATTATTGCTGATGAACCTGCTGCTAAACCATCGATTCCGTCAGTTAAATTTGCCCCGTTTGAGATTCCTGTAACAATAAATACGGTGATAAAAATAAAAACGATCCATCCATATTTTTCATAACCATCTCCCAAAAAATTAAATGTTTTTGAATAATCTAATTCGTTATCTTTTAAAAATGGAACTGTAGTTTTAGTAGATTTGTGAGCCTTGCCAAAGACTTTTTTTCTTCCATTTTCCTGCATAACTTGTTGCTCTACTGGCAGCTGTTCTTTTATAGTAACTCCGTCATTAAAATATAACATAGACCCAACAATCAATCCTAAACCAACCTGTCCTAAAATTTTAAACTTACCCTGTAAACCATCTTTATCTTTTTTAAATACTTTAATATAATCATCCAAAAAGCCAATAAGCCCCATCCAAACGGTAGTGATTATCAGAATAATAATATAAATATTATCTAATTTCGTTAATAAAATTACAGGGATTAAAGTTGCTAAAATAATTATAACTCCTCCCATTGTTGGAGTTCCAGATTTTTGTTTCTGCCCATCTAAACCTAAATCTCTAACCGTTTCTCCTACTTGCTGTTTTTGTAAAAAACTGATAATTCTTTTACCAAAAATTGATGAAATCAATAAAGACAAGATAAAAGCCGCTGCTGCTCTAAATGTGATAAATTGAAACACACTTGCACCAGGAAAACTAAATTGACTTTCTAAATATTCGAATAAATAATACAGCATTTTAGTTCTTTTTTAATTGATTAAAACAGTTTGTCACTTCTTCTAAATCATCAAAATGAGAACGAACTCCATTCACCTCTTGATAATTTTCATGTCCTTTGCCAGCAATTAATATAATGTCTCCAGTTTCTGATAATTTACAAGCCGTTTTTATTGCTTGTCTTCTATCTAAGACTGTTAATGTTTTTCTATAATTTTCAGGTGAAACCCCAACTTCCATTTCATCTAAAATAGTTTGAGGGTTTTCTGACCTTGGGTTATCTGACGTAAAAATTGCTTGATTGCTTAATTGAGATGCAATATGTGCCATTTTTGGTCTTTTTGCTATATCTCTATCTCCTCCACAACCTACAACAGTAATCACTTTTTCATTTCCTGTTCTAATATCATTGATCGTTTCTAATACGTTTCTTAATGCATCAGGAGTGTGAGCATAATCAATAATTGCTGTGTTTCCTTCTTCAGAGATTACATATTGAAAACGACCACTTACACTTTCTAATTGACTTACGATGGTTAGAATTTCTAATTTTTCCAATCCTAATAAATCTGCAGTAGCTATAATTGCCGTTAAATTGTAGATATTAAAAACGCCAATTAATTTAGTCCAAACTTCTGTTCCATCAACAGAGATTAAAGTTCCAGAAATTTGTTTTTCTAAAATTTTAACTTTGTAATCTGCTAATGTTTTTAAAGCATATGTTTTCTTTTTTGCTTTGGTATTTTGCAACATAAAGTTGCCATTTTTATCATCAATATTTGTCAAAGCAAAAGCTGACTTTGGCAGAGAATCAAAAAATGATTTTTTTACATTTCTATATTCAGCAAATGTGTCATGATAATCTAAATGATCATGAGAAAGGTTGGTGAAAATTCCGCCAACAAACGTTAAACCTTCTGTTCTTTTTTGATGAACTCCATGAGAACTTACTTCCATAAAACAGAATTCTACACCAGCATCTAACATCATATCTAAATACTTATTGATCGTAACTGAATCTGGTGTCGTGTGTGTCGCTTTAAACTCGGTTTCGTCAACTAAGATTTTAACAGTAGAAAGCAATCCAACTTTATAACCAGCTTTATAAAACAACTGATACAAAAGTGATGCAATTGTCGTTTTCCCATTGGTTCCTGTAACACCAACTAAAGGGAATTTCGTTGAAGGGTTTTCATAAAAATTAGATGCCATTACTGCCAAAGCAACATTGGCATCATCAACTAGAATATAAGTAATTCCTTCTTTTACATCCGAAGGAAAAACTTCACAAATAATTGCAACTGCCCCCAAAGAAATGGCCTTATCTATATATAAATGACCATTAACAGAAAGTCCTTTTTGCGCAATAAAAACATCATTTTGTTTAATTTTTCTAGAATCGAAAACAAGCTGATGTATATCAATATTTGTAATCCCAAATACTTGATTAATTGCAACCTTATATAATATGTCTTTTAAGTTTTTCAGTTTACGATAATTTTAGAATAATGGTTGTTCCTTTCACTAATCTTTCTCCGTTTTTTATAGATTGATATTTTACTTTGCCTACTCCAGTAATTTTTACTTTTAAACCAATATTTTCTAATAAAGAAACCGCATCCATACCGGCCATTCCTCTAACATTTGGAACATATGTATATTCCTTATTAATAACTTTATTATATTTCTTATACTGATTTTCTATACTTGCAAATTCAACTTTATCTTCTACAGATTGAATGTCTATAGGTGTTGTTGTATAAATTTTTTGAGCAATCTCTTTAAAGATTGGCGCCGCAACAGTAGCTCCATAATAACCTTTCTTTCTATCAGGGTCATGCACAACTACAATGCAAGAATATTTAGGGTTATCAGCGGGGAAAAAACCTACAAAAGAAGCCACATAACGTTTTATTGAATAATGACCAGAAATAGTTTCTCCTTTTCTGTTTTTATGTTTTGGAATGTATTTTTTTGCAGTTCCTGTTTTTCCTGCCATAGAAAAATTAGAAGAATAAATATTCTTTGCAGTCCCTTTAACGACTACATTTTCCATTACCTTTTTAATCTTTTTTAAAGTTTCATCAGAAGCAATTTTAGGATTTACAATTTCAGTTTTAAAAGTTTGCTCGATCTTATCTTGTCTTCTTAACTCTTTTACAAAGCGCGGTTTTACCATGACTCCATTGTTTGCAACAGCATTATAAAACATTAATGTTTGCATAGGTGTAACAGAAACTCCATAACCCCAAGACATCCATGCGAGAGAAATTTTACTCCATCTTTTTTTGTCTTTAGGACTTGGAATATAGGGTAATCCCTCACCTTTTATTTGAAAGCCAATTGGTTTTGTAAATCCGTATTTTTCTAGTTTACTAATAAATTTCTGTGGATTGTTATCATAATGCTCTCTTATTATTTTTACAATTCCAACATTAGATGAAACCTCAAAAACTCTAGCTGCAGAAATTTTTCCATAACCCCCTTTTTTAGAATCTTCAACCTTTCTATTATAAATATAAATTTTACCTTTTTCAGTATCAATTACTGTCGATGTATCAATTACTTTATCATCTAGAGCAGCCATTAAACTCGCTAATTTAAAAGTAGAACCTGGCTCATGACTTTCCCAAAGAGCATAGTTTCTTTTTTCAAAATATTTCCCTTTTGACGTTCTACCTAAATTAGAAATTGCTTTTATTTCACCGGTTGCAGTTTCCATAACTACAGCACAACCGTGGTCTGCCTCAAAATATTCTAATTGACGTAACAATGCATGATGCGTAATATCTTGAATATTTACATCTATTGTTGTAATAACATCGTGGCCATCAATGGGTTCTTTTTCATTGACGTCAGAAATTGGTTTCCATTGGTTTTTTGCAATTTTCTGTTTCCACCGCAAACCATTTTCACCTTCCATGAAATCGGCAAAAGCACCCTCGATACCGGCCTCTCCTCTATAGTCGT
The DNA here is from genome assembly GCA_964195455.1 of uncultured Acidimicrobiia bacterium. Lineage (GTDB taxonomy): Bacteria > Bacteroidota > Bacteroidia > Flavobacteriales > Flavobacteriaceae > Polaribacter. Next base: position 90,094 of record CAXMOR010000054.1, on the reverse strand, counting down.
CATAACCAATTGTACGTTCTGCAATTTTACCAATTGGATGCGCACGCACTGTTTTATGTTCAGCAATAAAACCACCACTGTAAACTCCCAAATTAAAAATTGGAAATTTTTTCATTTTTAGATAATCATTATAACCAACATTTCTAGCCATTAATAGATACCTATTTCCTCGTTTTTTTGCTGTTCTTAATTTATTTTGATAATGGACTACGGAATTACCAAACATATGAGACATCGCTTTTGATAAGGCAACAAAATTTTTCTCAAAAATATTACTGTTAACAGCAACAACATCCATCCTAATTGTAAATTTAGACATTGAAGTTGCCAACAAATTACCATCTGCCGCATACACATTACCTTTATTTGCTCTAATCGTGTCCTGCTTTATAGTAAGCTCTGTAGAAAGTTTTTTATATTTTTCTCCTTGTACGTATTGTATGTTTACAACTCTAAAAATGATAGCTAATAAAAAAAGCGTCATGAAAGCAGCTACTATATAAAATTTTGTGAGTATGCTTTTTTTCTGAGTTGCCAATTTATTAATCTTTGTATGTTACTTTTATTTTTTCTGGAGGTGTTTTTGAAGGTACCAGACCTCTTACCCTTGCTTTTTCTCTGATACTAGACTCCATCTTCATTCGCATTAAAATGGTTCCAGTATCTACGTATTCTGCCCTTAACTCTCTTTTCCGTTTATTTAATTCTGATATTTTAATTACTTTCTTATCAGCATTATGGGCACTTGAAATCATAATTAACAGCAGTGAAACCACGAAAATTATAATTAGCCAGTTTTTAAAAGCTGATTCATCTGTAAGGAAACTTCCTCTTAAAAAATCATAAACTCTTTTTTTAACCTTAGACATAATTAGCTTTTGGCTTTTGGCTTATTATTTCTTAATGTTGCTATTCTCAATTTTGCACTTCTAGACCTATTATTTATTTTAACCTCAGCTGCACTTGGAACAATTAATTTCCCCACTTTTTGCATGGGCTCATTAGACCTGCCGAAAACATCTTTTTCCAACTCACCACTAAACATACCTGTTCTTATAAATCTTTTCACCAACCTGTCCTCTAAAGAATGATACGAGATAACACTTAACCTTCCGTTCTCATTTAATAAATTAGGCATCTGTTGTAAAAACTCTTTTAAAACATCTAATTCTTCATTTACTTCAATTCTAATTGCCTGAAATATTTGTGCTAAAATTTTGTGCTCTACCGCATTTGGTAAATATTTTTTCAAAACGTTTTTCAACTGAAAACTCGTTTCAATTTTCTCTTTCTCTCTTTCTTCAACAATTGTTTTTGCAACATTTCTAGAGTTTCTTAACTCTCCGTATAAAAACAATATTTCGGCTAATTTCTCTTCAGAATATTTATTGATAATTTCCTTTGCTGATGTTTTAGATTTCTGATTCATTCTCATATCTAAATCCCCATCAAAACGAATTGAAAAACCTCTTTCCGCTTCATCAAATTGATGAGACGAAACGCCTAAATCAGCCAAAACTCCATCAACTTTTCTAATTCCATGAAACCTTAAAAAACGAGAAATAAATCTAAAATTCTCAGGAATCAATACAAAACGCTCATCATCAATTAAATTCCCTAAAGCATCAGGGTCTTGATCAAATGCAAATAGCTTCCCTTCGCTCCCAAGTCTTTTCAAGATTTCTCTTGAATGACCTCCCCCTCCAAAAGTTACATCTACATAAACTCCGTCTACTTTAATAGCCAATGCATCAATACTTTCTTTTAATAAAACTGGATTATGATAATTCATCTTCATCTGTATTTCCCATTACTTCTTCAGCCAAATCTGCAAAATCTAAAGCTGCATCATTAATCGCTTTTTCATATTTGTCTTTATCCCAAATCTCAATAATATTTACTGATGATGACATAACAATTTGCTTCTGCACTCCTGCAAAATCGCATAAATCTTTAGGAATCAGTATTCTACCAGTGACATCTAACTCAACCATTTTAACACCTGCTGTAAACCTTCTAATAAAATCGTTATTTTTCTTTTTAAACCGGTTTAGCTTATTAACTTTACCCATCATCAAATTCCATTCTTGCATTGGATATAACTCTAAGCAAGGCTGAAAGACTGCTCTTTTAATAACAAAACCTTCTTGCAACACTGAAGACAATTGCTTTTTAAAAGCTGATGAAAACATCACCCTCCCTTTAGCATCTGCCCTGCACTCATATGTACCAATTAAGTTTACCACTCAAAAAAATATTTTATTAATATCAAAAATATATAAAAATTACCACATTTTACCACATTTTACCACTTTGTTAATAAGTATTAAGAATCATCTTTATTTCTATCCCTTTCAAAATTGTAAAAACCTGAACAAACTGATAATGAAATGAATTTCTATGTTATAAAAAAAAACTATCTTTGACGCTACGTAAAATCAAATAAAACTTAATGACTGATAAGTTAAAAACTGAAGGTAATTTTACCTATGCTGAAGCTGGAGAAGGACCTACAATCATTGTTTTACATGGGCTAATGGGAGCTTTAAGTAATTTTGGAGCAACTTTTAATCACTTTTCTAACAATGGTTACAAAGTTTTGATACCAGAATTACCATTATATTCTTTACCGCTTATAAAAACTAATGTAAAAAATTTAGCCAAATTTTTAAAAGAATTTTTAGAGTATAAAGAAATAGATAATGCTATCCTTTTAGGAAACTCATTAGGAGGACATATTGCATTATATTTTACTAAATATTATCCAGAAAAAGTAAATACGCTTATACTTACTGGAAGTTCTGGCTTGTACGAAAAAGCAATGGGAGATAGTTTTCCTAAAAGAGGGAGTTACGAATACATTGAACAAAAAGCACAACAGGTTTTTTATGATCCAAAAACTGCTACTAAAGAATTGGTAGATACTGTGTATGCAACTGTAAACGATAGGGTAAAAGCCTTAAAAACTTTGTCTATTGCCAAAAGTGCAATAAGACACAATATGGCAAATGACTTACAAGAAATGAAACAACCAGTTTGTTTAATTTGGGGAAAACAAGATGAAGTTACACCTCCTGAAGTTGCCATCGATTTTAATAAATTATTGCCAGATTCAGATTTATTTTGGATTGATAAATGTGGTCATGCTGCAATGATGGAACAACCTGAAGAGTTTAATAATATTCTTCATGAATGGTTAATTTCTAGAAATATTTAAACTACTGCAGTAAAGAATTTCAATAGCAAAGAACTTTTTATAATGAAAATAAAATCTGCAGAATTTTTGATGAGTAACAGCAATGTTATAAAGGCACCGAAAGACAGAATTCCTGAATACGCTTTTATTGGTCGCTCTAATGTTGGTAAATCTTCGTTAATTAATATGTTAATGGAACGTAAAGATTTAGCAAAGATCTCTGGAAAACCTGGAAAAACACAGCTCATCAATCATTTCAAAATAAATGACGAATGGTTTTTGGTAGATTTGCCAGGCTATGGATATGCTCAAATTTCTAAAAAGAAAAGAACTATTTTTCAGTACTTTATAGAAAACTACTTTAAAGAAAGAGAACAACTAGTTTGTACTTTTGTTTTGATTGATAGCAGACATGATCCTCAAAAAATTGATTTGGAATTCATGCATTTTTTAGGTGAAAACCAAATTCCTTTTTGCCTCGTTTTCACCAAAGCAGACAAACTAGGTAGCTCTAAATTAAATAAACAAATCACTTCCTATAAAAAGAAATTACTAAACTCTTGGGAAACTTTACCTATGACGTTTCTTACTTCTTCTTCTACTAGATTAGGTCGTGAAGAATTTTTAGATTTTATTGATGGTGTAAATAAAGATGTTGCAAAAGATTTTAAATAATCATTCATGCATTCTACAAAAGAAAACTTACAGGTTTTATTCGAAGACAATCATGTAATTATTGTTAACAAACGTTCTGGAGATATCACGCAAGGTGATAAAACTGGAGACAAACCTTTAAGCGACGTTGTAAAAGAATATGTTAAGGAAAAATACAACAAAGCTGGCAATGTCTTTTTAGGTGTTGTGCATAGATTAGACAGACCCACTTCTGGCGTTATTATTTTTGCAAGAACTTCCAAAGCTTTAGAGCGTTTAAATAAAATGTTGCGCGATAAAACAGTTAGCAAAACATATTGGGCTGTTATAAAAGACACTCCAAAGAAAGAAAAAGATACTTTAATAAATTACCTAAAAAAGAATCCCAAAAACAATAAGTCTTCTGTCTATACTAAAGAAATTACGGATTCTAAAAAAGCCATTTTACACTACAATGTTATCAAAAAATTAGATAATTATTCCTTAGTAGAAATTGATTTAGAGACAGGAAGACATCATCAAATTAGAGCGCAATTATCATTTATTGGTTTCCCAATTAAAGGGGATTTAAAATACGGATTTAATAGAAGTAATAAAGATGGCAGCATTCATTTACATGCCCGAAAAATAGTATTTATTCACCCTGTTACTAAAGAACAAATTTCGGTTATCGCACCTACCCCTAAAGAAGTAATTTGGAACGCTTGTAAGTAATTGGTATATTTAGAAAATAATTCTTCTTTAAATAATGAAAGCTTTCAAATATTTTTCAATATTAATCGTTCCTTTTTTTGTATATATTTCTTTCACCTGTAAAGGCTGGCTCACATATACACCCGCTATTATTTTGTTTGGCTTAGTGCCTCTGATAGAGTTTATAATAAAACCTAACAAGATTAATTTCAGCAAAGAAGAAGAGAAAATTGAAAAAGAAAATAAATTGTATACCTATCTTTTATATGCTACTTTATTTGTAGAAATACCCTGTTTAATATTTTTTTTATATGCAATACAAGAAGTCAATTTAACAAATTCAGAAGTTTTTGGACGCATATTTTCTATGGGAATTATGTGTACAATTATTGGTATAAATGTGGGCCATGAATTAGGACATAGAAACAATAAATTTGATCAATTTCTTGGTGAAATTTTATTACTAACTTCTTTAAATACTCATTTTTTACCTTATCATAATGGAGGGCATCATTATAATGTTGCAACCCCAAATGATGCTGCTACTGCCAGAAAAAACGAAGTTTTATTTACCTTCTGGATTCGATCTCACTTCTCAAGCTACATTGAAGCATGGAAACTGGAAAACAAAAGGATGATTTTAAAACAAAGAAGCTGGTTTCATCCTCAAAATAGAATGGTTATTTATTCAATTTGTAATGTCATATTTTTAAGTTTGATTTACTTTTTCTTCGGAAAAATAGTTCTATTATATTATATAGCTGCTGCGGTTATTGGAATTGCTTTCCTTGAAACTGTTAACTACATAGAACATTATGGATTGCTAAGAAAAAAAAATGAGCATGGTCGTTATGAAAAAGTAAAAAGAAATCATTCTTGGAATTCAGATCATCAAGTTGGACAAATTTTGTTGTTCAATTTATCACGTCATTCAGACCACCATTATAACGGATCTAAACATTATCAAATATTAAAATCAGTTCCAGAAAGTCCGCAAATGCCAGCAGGATATCCGGGGATGATGTTACTTTCATTTTTTCCACCTCTTTGGTTTTGGGTGATGAATAAAAAAATACAAAAACTATCATAAATTTTATGTCACAAGAAAAAACAGTATCTGAGGCTATACATTATAGACGCTCAGTAAGAATTTACGACAATGAAAAAGCAATAGATAAAACAATTGTTAAAAAATGTATTAAGCTGGCTTCTTTAGCACCGAACAGCAGCAACATGCAATTATGGGAATTTTACCATATTACATCCAAAGATATTATTGATAAAATTGCACCTTTTTGTTTCAATCAAAATGCAGCAAAAACAGCTCAACAATTGGTTGTTTTTGTAGTTCGAAAAGATTTATGGAAAAAGAGAGCCAAATCTAATTTAAGTTTTATGGATGCTAATTTTGGTGAAAATAATCCGAAAGCAGAACAAAGTAGTAGAGAAAAAGTAGCAAGAAATTATTACGGAAAAATAATCCCATTTGCGTATGCCGATTTTTTAGGAATTTTAGGTTTCTTAAAATATATTTTAGTTTTAGTTATTGGATTTTTTAAACCTATTTATAGAGAAGTTAGAAGAAGTGACATGAGAATTGTTGCCCACAAAACATGCGGTTTAGCAGCTCAAAACTTCATGCTTTCCATGGCCGCTGAAGGTTATGACACTTGCCCAATGGAAGGCTCAGATACTTGGCGTGTAAAAAAATTATTAGATTTGCCTTCTGGATCAGAGGTAAATATGATTGTTTCTTGCGGAATTAGAAAACCTGAAGGCATTTATGGTGATCGTTTTAGAATTCCTTTTGAAGAAGTTTACAAAGAGGTATAGAAAAAAAAATGAGAAGCTAAAATAAATTTAGCTTCTCATTAAATCAATTATTTTCTAGGCTTTAAAAGTAGCACATTTTTACTTCTTTCAATTTCAGATTGATTGATTTTCATTTTCACAAACTCCCCATTTAAGTATTTTTGAGCTTGGTCTTTATAATGCTTACTAAAAACTCTACCAGATTGACCAGTGGGTAAAATTGCTAAACTATTTTCTACATCTGAAAAATCAACAATTCTTCTTGTTGAAGGCCCTGCTTTTACTTTATAAATACCCGTAGAATCAATATCATAAATCTGATTATTAATTACTTGATCTCCTCCAGTTGTTACAAAAGGCCCTACATTAAAATACTCTCTTAAACCCGCAACTTCACCAACTGCATGTTTATATTCTACAGAAATAACTCTTTTCCATGTCCAATCTTCCACATTAGCTCCTAATTGTTTTTGTAAGAAAACAAACGCATTTTTAAAAGAGGCATTAATAATATCTTCTTTGTTTTCAATTTTATCCTTGGTTAAAATGTTATCCCACCAAATAGAATTCACTCTCTTTGCTTGCACAGGTAAAACCTTTTCTATGAAAGGCGTATTCGCAAACTGATTGTAAGCTTTCCCCATTTCATCTGCAAAAGTGTTTTTCTGAAATTCATATACCATTCGATTGTAAATTACCGGTCCTATTTCTTCTTTCTCAAAATTCCCTTTCCAGTTTTTTAAAAAATAAATTGCTTTTTTTTCACTCACAGACAAATCACTCTTGTTTATTGATTCTATAAAATTAGCAACAATAATTGGAGCATTTAAAGAGGTGGCATCAAACATCATTTTTGCAACATCTTCTTTGACCCAATCATTTTTTGGTTCTAAAAGATTTACAATTCTTTTACCTCTATCTTCATTTAAATAATATCCAGGATATAGCATTCCTGCAACAGAATCTGGTTGATTGTTGGCTGAATAGACATAATTCCAAGTTGGATTTATCGCTTGCGGATTTTCTTCAAAATCTAAATATTCTAGAATTTCATCTTTCCCTGAAGCACCATCTAAAAAAGTTTTTGTGTATAAAGAGTCTCTATATTTATATAATTTTCCGGAAGCAAACCATGCAATATTATTTTCGTCATCACCATACATCATATTTAAACCTGGTGCATGTAATTTACTGGCTCCTTTTTTAAATTCAGATAAATTATTGGCATGAGAAATCTCATAAGCCACATCTAAAATTTGATTATCCAACTTCGTGTAAATCCATTGCATAGCAATTGAACGTTCATCATCTAAATGATCAACAATCCCATTCATTATTGGCCCATGTTTACTCACTTTTATAGTGTAAACACTATCCTTTCTTCCTTTTATTTTAATGCGTTTTTCAATCAATTTATAATTTACATACCCATTTTCTGATTTATATTCAAGCTTATTTTTAGGGTTTTCTTCTTCTACATAAAAATCTATATCATCGTTCTCAAACATTGTTAAACCATAAGCGTAGTTTTTATTATGTCCTAATAGTGGAAAAGGAATTAGCGCCAAATGAAATCCGTAGATTTCAAAATTTGGAGTTTTCACATGTGCTTGATACCACACTGAAGGTTGAGAAAACCCAATATGAGGATCGTTTGCAAAAATAACTTTTCCGTTCTTTGTTTTATCCGCACCAATAACCCAAGAATTACTTCCTATAAATGGTGATATTGGCAAAATATCATACAAATTGTTCATAGCTTTAGCAAAACTCCCTGTTAAAGCTGTATTTTTTTCATTTCTGATAATAGTCAAATTTTCAAACTCCGCTCCTATTAATTCTTTAAAGTAAGCATCTCCTAATTTCTCTTTCACCTCGGTTAAAAGTGGATCTGTTTTATGAGCAATTGCGAAACTAAAAGCCATGTAACCAAATACGTTGTACATATCTTTTAGCGTATAATTTTCTTGTTCTACACCAACTAAAGTGAATTCTATAGGAGTTTTCCCTTCTTGTATATATTGATTAACCCCATTTAAATAGGCTATTGCTAATTTATATTTAAGGGAACTTTTATCTAAGCTTACAATCGTTTTCTCTGATGCTTCTTCGATTCCTAATCCAGAAAATAGCTTATCTGTTTTTACCAATTTTTCTCCAAAAATTTCTGATAATCTTCCAGAAGCGATTCTTCTAATCAATTCCATTTGCCACAACCTTTCTTGGGCATGCACATATCCTAAAGCAGTATAAGCATCTGTCTGATTCTGAGCATTAATATGTGGAACACCAATATCATCAAAATAGATAGTTACTTCTTCAGATAAATTTTTAATTTCTATCTCATTATTATAATTTGGATGATACGTTTTGGAGTACAACCAACCTCCAATTACAAATAGTCCAATTAATACAATAACAATTTTTAGCAGTTTTTTAAAAAATTTCATTTAAAACATTTGATCTTACCAAAGATAATAGAATTATACCTTATTTTTGATGTATTAAAATTTACTTGACTTATGAAAAAAATTCAAATGGTTGACTTACAAAGTCAATATCAACAAATAAAAGAAACCGTAGACAATTCTATACAAGAAGTTTTAAACTCATCTACCTATATAAATGGACCTTTAGTAAACGAGTTTCAAAAAGATTTAGAACAATATTTAGATGTAAAACATGTTATTCCTTGTGCAAATGGAACAGATGCCTTACAAATTGCAATGATGGGTTTAGGTTTAGAGCAAGGAGATGAAGTTATTACTGTAGATTTTACGTTTGCAGCAACTGTAGAAGTAATTGCACTTTTAAAGTTGACTCCAGTTTTGGTTGATGTTGATGAGAAAACTTTTAACATAGATATCGATGCTTTAAAAAGAGCCATTACTCCAAAAACTAAAGCAATTGTTCCTGTTCATTTATTTGGACAAGTTGCTAATATGGATGCTATAATGGACATTGCAAAAGAGCACAACTTATTTGTAATTGAAGACAATGCACAAGCCATTGGTGCAGACTATAAATTTAAAAATGGAACAAAACAAAAAGCTGGAACGATAGGAGATGTAGGAACTACCTCTTTTTTCCCGTCCAAAAACTTAGGCTGTTACGGAGATGGAGGCGCAATTTTTACAAATGATGACGCACTAGCTCATACATTAAGAGGGATTGTAAATCATGGAATGTATACTCGTTATTATCACGATGTTGTGGGGGTAAATTCTAGATTAGATTCTATACAAGCAGGCGTTTTAAAAGCAAAATTACCCCTATTAGATTCTTATTGTGAAGCTCGAAGAAATGCGGCTCGTTTTTACAATACTGCTTTTGCTAACAATCCAAATATTAAAACTCCAACTTCAAGTTCTTGTGGCGCAATTTGTGACACTTGTAATTGCCATGTTTTTCATCAATATACATTGCAAATCACCGACGGAAAGCGCGATGAACTGCACAAACATTTATTAGAAAAAGGGATTCCAAATGCAATTTACTATCCTATTGCATTGCATTCTCAAAAGGCTTATGTTGATTCTAGATATAATGAAAAAGATTTCCCTGTAACTAATAAATTAATAAAAACTGTCATCTCCTTACCGATGCATACCGAATTAGACATCGAACAACTTAATTTTATTACAAAAACAATTACAACATTCCTAAAATAATATTAATATATAAAATTCTACGAAATGAAAAAAATACTAGTAACAGGAGGCCTAGGGTTTATAGGTTCTCACACCGTTGTAGAGCTGCAAAACGAAGGTTTTGAAGTAGTAATTATAGATGATTTATCCAACACAACAATTGATGTTTTAGATAAAATCACAGAAATTACTGGTATAAAACCAGAATTTCATCAAATAGATTTACGCATTAAGAATGATGTAAAAGATTTTTTCAAGAACATAAGTGTTGATGGAATTATACATTTTGCTGCTTTTAAAGCTGTCGGTGAAAGCATGGGTAAACCTTTGGATTATTATGAAAATAATTTAGGATCTCTTGTGTATCTTTTACAAGAAATGAGAGATCATAAATTAGATAATTTCATTTTTTCTTCTTCTTGCACAGTTTACGGTCAAGCAGATAAGTTGCCAATAACGGAAAAAGCACCAGTAAAATCAGCAGAATCTGTTTATGGTAATACGAAACAAATTGGTGAAGAAATTATCAAAGACGTAAGTACCGCACATAATATTAATGCAATTGCGTTACGTTATTTTAATCCAATAGGCGGCCATCCATCTATAAAAATTGGAGAATTACCTCTTGGGGTTCCTCAAAATTTAATCCCTTTTGTAACACAAACGGCAGCAGGGATTCGTGAAGAATTGTCTGTTTTTGGCAATGATTATCCAACAAAAGATGGAACTGCAGTTCGTGATTATATTCATGTTGTAGATTTAGCAAAAGCACATATTGCTGCTTTAAAAAGACTAATCAATAAAAACAATAAAGAATCTTTTGAATATTTTAATGTTGGTTCAGGGAAAGGAAGTTCTGTTTTTGAAATTATTAAAACCTTTGAAAAGGTTAATAATATAAAACTAAACTATAAAATTGTTGGAAGGCGAGAAGGAGATGTTGTTGCTGCTTTTGCTGATACAACAATTGCAAATAAAGAATTGAATTGGAAAACAGAAAAAAGCTTAGAGGAATCTTTAGAGTCTGCTTGGAAATGGCAATTAAAACAAACTGTTTAAGATTTTAAATTCTTTTAATAAGTTCATGAAAAAACCTCAAAAGCCATTCAACTTTTGAGGTTTTAAATTTTTTAACAATTTAATTTCATCCTTTTACAGCAACAGAAACAATTGTGTTTTCCCAGCCTAAATGCATAGTTGTACTATCTCCTTCACCATCAAAAACAATTGAAAATGCTTCAATTAATTTTTCTGATTTTGAAAATTTACCACTAACTCTTGCAACATCTTGTTCTTGTTTGTAAAAATAAGAACCCCAAATATTTTTATGGTTACTTAAAATAACAGTCCAGTCTCCCTGTGCAGGAATCGTAAACAATGTATAAGTACCTGCTTTTACTTCTTTATCTCCAAAAGTTACATCTTTATAAAATGTAATTTCTGCGGCTTCATTTGCACCTGTTCTCCAAACTTTATCTTTTGGAGCCAATTTATCTAAAGATCTGCCTTTTAATTGTGGCCTGCTGTATACTACTTTCACAAGTTTATCTGCTTCCCTCCAGTTATTAGGGTGAGATGCAGCGTCCATAGGACTTATATCAATTTTAGAAAATTTTTGTGCTGTAATTTCTGTTGATGAGATTAAAGTAATTGTAAAAATGACGATTGATAAAATAGCTTTTTTCATAGGTCTAAATAATTAAGTTTTTGGTTCTATTATTAATTCATCAAAGTTAAAAAACCTTAGATTAAAAGATTGCTAATATTCTGTTAAGGATTTAATGACAGTCACAACCAGTATTACACCCTCTATTCTTCTTTGATGGAAAAGCATATTTCTTCATTAAAAAAACAACAGCTAAAGCAACTACAAAATATACAATAACCTCTTGCATTAACTTAAGATTTGATAGGTTAAAAATGATGAAACATAAGCTAAAAGAGCCATTCCAAACAACTGAATTAGTGGCCATTTCCAAGTTTTAGTTTCACGTTTTACAATCGCAAAAGTTGCCATACATTGCATTGCAAAAGCGTAAAAAACCATTAATGACATACCAACCGGAAAATTAAAACGTTTTTTTCCGGTATCCGAATTTATTTCTGAGGCCATTTTTTGTTTAATCGTAGTTGTATCTTCATCATCTGCTTCTACGCTATAAATAGTCGCTAAAGTACCTATAAATACTTCTCTTGCGGCAAATGATGTTATTAATGCAATTCCTATTTTCCAATCATAGCCTAAAGGCTTTATAGCGGGTTCTATTGCTTTTCCAAGAATTCCTATATACGAACTTTCTAATTTCACCGAAGCTATTTTTTGTTGAATTTCATCTTCATTTAAATTCTGATTATCAATATTTTCAAAGACCGATTTTTCAGCATTTTGATAACTAGAACCTCCATTTGAAGCTAAAAACCACAAAACTATTGACAAGGCTAAAATTATTTTTCCAGCTCCAAAAACAAAGGCTTTTGTTTTTTCAACAACTTCAAAAAAGACATTTTTTATTGATGGCAATTTATAATTTGGCATTTCTACTACAAAAAATGATTTTGATTCTACCTTTAAAGTTTTATGCAAAATATAAGCAGCTATTATAGCTGACAAAAAACCTAAAGCATATAAAGACAAAAGCACTAATCCTTGTAAATTTAAAAATCCAAAGATTTTTTTATCAGGAATAATAAGTGCGATTAAAATGGCATAAACTGGCAATCTTGCAGAACAAGTTGTAAAAGGAACTACCAAAATAGTAATCAATCGTTCTTTCCAACTAGAGATAGTTCTAGTCGCCATAATTGCAGGAATTGCACAAGCTGTTCCAGAAATTAACGGAATTACACTTTTCCCATTCATTCCAAAACGTCTCATAATTTTATCCATCAAAAAGACAACTCTACTCATATAACCAGTTTCTTCTAAAATAGCAATAAATAAAAATAAGATCGCAATTTGTGGTATAAATATGATTACTCCTCCTATTCCAGGAATAATTCCTTCTGTCAATAAATCTGTGAATACTCCCTGTGGTAAATTACTTTTTGTAAAGTCTGATATCTGCGCAAAAGTAGTATCAATAAAATTCATTGGCACCGAAGCCAAATCAAAAATAGATTGAAAAATTACAAGTAAGATCAAGCTAAATAAAACATAACCAAAAATTCTGTGAGTGAAAATTTTATCTAATTTACCCCGTAAATTTGTTGCTTTTGTCTTATCAACAATATATGTTTTCTTTAAAATTTTATTTATTTCTTGATAGCGATAAATAGTTTCTTTATGCTGATATTTCTTCAGTTTAGAAACATCTTGTTTAAAGGCTAAAAGCTTCTCCTTTTCTTCTTTAGTTATGGTTTCTGGAAAATTATTTTGAGTAACCATCAACCATAATTCATATAAAGAATAATTAGGACTTATTTCTTTTAACTTATCAAAATAATCCGGATCAATTTTATGATTAACCCCACATAAAGGTGATGCTTTTGCTGCAACATGACATCGTATAATGGCCTCCTTTACTTCTTGTATTCCTTCGTTTTTTCTAGCACTTATTAAAACTACTTCTGTGTTTAACTCTTTTTTTAACAGTGATAAATCAATAGAAATTCCCTTTCTATGCATTTGATCTACCATATTAATAGCCAAAACGGTAGGGATTTCTAAATCTTTTATTTGAGAAAATAACAGTAAATTTCTCTTCAAATTTTCTACGTCCGCAACAACTAAAATTACATCTGGAGATTCTTTAATATCTTTTTTAAGTAAGGTTTTTAAAACAATACTTTCATCTAAAGAAGTAGGGTTTATGCTATAAGTTCCTGGTAAATCTGTAATAATTGCATTTTGTGTTGAAGACAATTTACTAGTTCCTTCTTTTTTATCTACGGTAACTCCTGGATAATTTCCTACTTTTTGGTTTAAACCTGTAAGCTGATTAAAAAGGGAAGTTTTTCCGGTATTAGGATTTCCTATTAAAGCAACTTTTATATCGTTTCTAGACATTAATTATTCGCTTTTAAAATTTGAATTTTAGCAGCAGTTTCTTTTCTAATTGCCAAATGACTTCCATTTACACAGATATATAAAGGATCTTGCAAAGGTGCAAGTTGAATTAACTCAACTTCTGCACCTGGCAAACAACCCATCTCTAATAATTTTAAAGGAATAGATTCTAATGATTCTTCAGAAATATACCCTATTTCTCCAATATGTAAAGATGCAATTGTGCTCAAAGATTTGCTTTTTGGAAAGCAAAGATAGGAATTTAGAATGATTCTAAACAAGTTATTTACCAGTATATTCTTCTTTTAAAAGAGCGATATCTTTCTTTAATTTTTCCATGTCTTTTTTTTCTGTGCCATCATAATAACCACGAATGCGTCTTTCTTTATCAATTAAAACAAATTGTTCTGTATGGATAAAATCATTTTCACCGCCATCACCTTCATCTAAAACTGCGAAATAACTTTTTCTAGCCAACTCATAAATGTGTTTTTTAGAACCTGTAGTTACATTCCATTTTGTATCAATAACACCTTTATTTTCTGCATAATTTTTTAATACAGAAACGCTATCCATAACAGGCGTTACGGAATGTGATAGAAACATAATGTCATCATCATTTTTATACTGTTCTTGCAATTCACTCATGTTATAGGCCATAGCAATACAAATATTTGTACAACGTGTAAAAAAGAAATCTGCAACGTAAATTTTCGCTTTATAATTTTTATTGGTAATCGTTTCTCCATTTTGATTGGTCAATTCAAAATTGGCAATCGTATGGTTTTTTGTAATATGTTTTAAAGAAACATCTACCAAACTTGGATTTACATCTGCAGGGTTATATATTTTTAGTTTTTTATCTACCTTCAATAAATGGTAAAAGACAGGTAGAGAGACAGCCGAAAATACTATTAAAAAGATAATTGTTAGTTTACTTTTTTTAAAAAAATTTAAGTCCATGAAACTGGTATATTTTTACAAATTTACAGCTTAAAAAAACCATAGAAAAGACAAGTAAAAGATATTTGATGTGAAATCTTTGTTAAAATGAAAATCAACTAAGAATAGTTCTTTTCAAACTCTCTTTAAAAACGTACATTTGTCCGTTTTTAAATTATGATTTAACGCCGAATGGAAATATTAATAAAAGCATCGCAATTTATACTAAGTTTATCTTTACTAATTGTCTTGCACGAATTAGGGCACTTTATCCCTGCAAAATTATTTAAAATTAAAGTAGAAAAGTTCTACTTATTCTTCGATTATAAATTCTCGCTTTTTAAGAAAAAAATTGGTGACACGGTTTATGGTATTGGTTGGATTCCTTTAGGAGGTTATGTGAAAATCTCTGGAATGATTGACGAAAGCATGGATACTGAGCAAATGGCTTTGCCGCCTCAGCCTTGGGAGTTCCGTTCTAAACCCGCTTGGCAGCGTCTTATAATTATGTTAGGTGGCGTTTTTGTGAATTTCGTTTTAGGAATTTTCATCTACATCTGTTTAATGTGGGCTTACGGAGAAAAGTTTTTACCAAATGAAAATGTAAAAGATGGTGTTTGGGTACAAGACTCATTAGCAATAAACTTAGGTATACAAACAGGAGATAAAATCTTAACCATAGATGGCGAAAAAATTAAGAAATTTTCTGAGTTAACAATTGGATTTGTAAATGGAAACAAGTACCAAATAGAAAGAAATGGGACTATTCTAGAGAAAGAAATTCCAGAAAATTTCATCTCTCAGCTAGTGGATAGAGGTAAAGATGCGGGTGCAATTTTATTACCTAGATATCCTTTTGCTATAGCCGGTATATCCGAGGGTTCTCCTAATATAAATGCTGATCTAAAGTCAAAAGACATCGTAGTTTCGATCAATGGAAACGCAATAAAATACTTTGATGAAGTTCAAACTGAATTAAATAAATTTAAAAGTCAAGATATTACTATAACCGTTAAAAGGGGTCTTGAAACTAAAAAAATAGCTGTAAAGGTTACTGAAAACGGGAAATTAGGTGTTAGTCTCGGTCAATTATCTTTTAAAGATTTAGAAAAACTTGAGTATTATAAATTGGCAAGTTTCGAGTATTCTTTTGCTCAGGCAATTCCTGCTGGATGGAACAAGTCTTGGAAAACATTAACGGATTATGTAAAACAATTAAAAAAGATTTTCAACCCAAGTACAGGTGCTTATAAAGGTTTAGGTGGTTTTATTTCTATTGGAAGTATCTTTCCTGCTGAATGGAGTGCAGAATCATTTTGGAATATCACCGCATTCTTATCTATTATGTTAGGATTTATGAATTTATTACCAATTCCTGCACTAGATGGTGGGCACGTCGTGTTTACCCTTTGGGAGATGATTACCGGTAAAAAACCTGGAGATAAATTTTTAGAATATGCTCAAGTAGTTGGTTTTATTCTGCTAATTGCTTTATTACTTTTTGCCAATGGAAATGATATTTTTAGATTATTTAAATAGAAGTTAAAACCATAAAAAACCAAAAAGTACTTGCAGTAATGTGAGTGCTTTTTTTTTAATTCTTAAAAGAGAAGTTAAGCCAAAAAACCCAAGTATATGATGTATTACAATCGTCGCAGCCATAAGATTTAGTACCCGGAATTAATTTAACAAAAGGTCTTCTTTTTAATCTTGATCCAGACAAAGACTTACATTTTGGGCACTTTTTCATAGGAAATTTTTCCTCCAAAGATATTGTATTACAAGAAAGCAGACACGGGTATTAATACCTGTTTAATTACTATTTAATCTATATCGTTATAGTACCTTATTGATTTTTCAATAAACCTGCTACCCGTAACTTTAAATTATTATTAGACCTCATTTTAAAAAAAGTACACATTGTTTTTGACAAGTTTTTAGGTTTGCGCAAAATAGCGCTTCAACTCGTTTTAAATAAAATTAAAAAACCTTGATAAAATATATCAAGGTTTTTTTTTAAAATTTAGAGAAATTTCTTCTTTATAAATTATAACGCAATCCAAATAAAATATTACTTGGCGGCATTGGCACAAAACCAGATTCTATATAAAATGCATCAAAAATATTATTCGCAGTAACTGTAACACTAAATGAATGAAGATCTAAAATTACAGAAGCATCCCAAACATTATAACTTGTTCCAATAGCACGTTCTGCGTGTTTATAAATAATATTTTGTCTTATGTTTTTAAACAACTTACTTGTAAAACGGGTTATAAATTGATGTTTTAATGTATTTAAAGAATAGCGAGATAGATCTTTATTTTGATCTAAAATATTATCATCTAAATAATTATATCCAAAAGATAAAGTTTGAGTAAACCCCTTTAATTTAAAACGAGTTTCTACGTCTAGCTCAAAACCTTTGGTATTTACTTTTGTAATATTCGTTGCGGTATATTTTGAGGTTGTATTTGGTCTAATAAAATCAATTAAATTAGAAGCATCTCTATTAAAAAGTGCTAAAGAAGTTGTAAAATTTCCTGAATTATATTTTAATCCAATTTCTTGAGCAAACGCTTCTTCTGGCTTTAAATTAGGATTTCCAATTGTACTTCTATCATTATAGTACAAATCTGTATAAGTAGGTATTCTATAAGTAATACCTAAATTTCCATAGGCTTTTAAATTATCTGTTAATCTAAAGCCGACATCTAATCCCGGGAACGCATGAAATTTAAAATCAGAAAAATAAGTAACAGCAACTCCAGGAGTAATATCTATTTGGCCATTTGCTAATTTAAAACGATGTTCTAAAAACAAATTTGCCATGGTTCTGTTTCTATTTCCTAAATTATTACTGCTAATAAAAACTCTAGAAACATCAACTCCAAAACCCGTAATACCCAAATCTGATGTGTACGAAGCATTTGCTTCTACCCCTGCTTTATTAGTAATGTGCATGTTTCTATAAACACTTGGATTATCTCTTATGTATACATACTCATCTTGCCCTCTTTTCCAATAAACTCTTGGAGTAATTTTAAAGTTTTCTGTTCTAAATGTAGTAGAAGCGCCAAATAAACTATTTTGCGTTTCTTCATATTGTTCTGTAGCAGTTGCACTCGCATAAAATCCATTTGCTCCAAATTTTTTATCGAAAAAAGTAGCAATAACTTCTATTGGTCGCTTTTTTTTGTTGAAAACTCCTTTTAATAAATAGTTTTTATTTTCATAATCAGAATTATGTCTATAACCATCCGAAGCTAATACACCTACATGTGCTATAATTGACAAATTTTCAAATTCTTTTCCAACAGTTACAGAGCCATTTAATTGCCCAAAAGAGCCGGCTTCTATGTTTGCAGAAGCTGTATCTGCTAACTTCTTTTTAGTTACTATATTTATAGCTCCTGTAAATGCATTTTGCCCAAAAACTCTTGCTGCGGGCCCTTTAATAATTTCTATTCTTTCAATAACTTCTATTGGTAAAGCAGCATTCATGGTATGATGTCCTGTTTGCGCATCGTCCATTTTAATACCATCAATTAACAATAAAGTTTGGTCGAAACCACCACCTCTAATATATAAATCTGCTTGACTACCAGAAGTTCCTCTTCTTCTAATATCTACACCAGCAACTTGCTGTAATAAATCTGCAACGTTTGTAGCTGCACTATTTTTAATAGCTTTTGATGTGATCACGTTGATTGTTCTAGAGTTTTCTTTAAAAGGTAAGTCTATTCTGGTAGAAGTAATAATAACTTCTTTTAAAGTATCTGTTTTTACAGGTTCAAATTGTGCTTTTATTTGCATTGCATAAAATAATACAACAATTATTAACGTAATTTTAATTTTCATAAATAGTAGTTTTAAAACGCTGTAAAAGTCGTAACTTTCCGGACGACTAAACTAGTCCAGATTTAAAATGATAGATAGTCCGGTTAACACTCTTTTTAAACAACTAATTGATTTTGATAAATCTATATCTCAACCCTTATATATACAAGTTTCCCAACAAATTATAAATGCAATACAACGCAGATATCTAACCAAAGGTACAATTCTACCAGGAACCCGTGTATTGGGAAAGTTATTGAAAATTCATAGAAACACAGCAGTTGCTATCTACGAAGAGCTAGCCTCTCAAGGCTGGGTAGAAATAATACCAAATAAAGGCACATTTGTTTTGGAACCGGAGCAAAAAACAGCAAAAATAAAAGCAACTTCGCAAAAAATAAATGAAGCATATCAATATGCTAAAACAACTGGATTTCCTTTTCAAAACTCATTTCATTTAGCATCATCAGATCAGTTAACAAATGCTAAGTACACCATTAACGATGGAAAGCCCGATTTACGTTTACATCCTGTGCATCAGTTTACAAGATGGTACAGTGCTGCAATGAAACGAAAAACGTTAATAAAAAAATGGAATAGACCTAACGAATCTTCCTATTCTTTATTTCAAAATCAGCTATGTAATTACTTAAATGCGACTAGAGGCTTTCATATTAGACCCAATAACCTAATAAGCACACGTAGCACAGAAATGAGCTTGTACATCGTATCTCAATTATTAATAAAACAAAACGATGTCGTATTAGTAGGTCATTTAAGTAATTATGCGTCTAACATGATTTTTCAACAAGCAGGTGCTACCATTAAAACAATTCCTGTGGATAATGATGGTTTAGATGTTGAATACATAAAAAAACATTTTGTAAAGCAAAGTATTCGCTGTGTATATATATGTGCCCATAGAGATTATCCAACAGTAGTAAAATTATGCCCAGAACGTCGCTTAGTTTTGTTACAACTTGCTAAAGAGTTTGGATTTGCTATTATTGAAGATGATTACGATTACGATTTTCAGTTTGAAGGCTCTGCAATGTTGCCCATGGCAAGTTCAGATGTTAACGGAATGGTAATTTATTTAGGAAAACTTGGGCAATCATTATTTCCGAGTTTTCAAACAGGATTTGTGGTAGCACCAGAGAACCTGATATCCGAAGCAAAGAATTATCTACAATTACTAGATAAACAAGGAGATTTAATACAGGAACAGATGCTGTCGGAATTAATCAATGAAGGTGAAATTTATCGACTCATGAAAAAAAACATTGTAATTTATAAACAAAGACGCGATTCTTTGTGCAAGCTCCTGACCGAATATTTTGCAGAAACGGCACAATGGGACATACCCTCTGGGGGATTAGCGATTTGGTTACAATTTAAACCTAAAATATCGTTAGTTAAACTAGCCAAAGAGGCTGAAAAAAATGATTTATTTATACCAAAAACTATTCTTTATCAGGATAAAAACACTTGTGCTATTCGTTTTGGTTTTGGACATCTAGATACCGAAGAAATGACACTTGTAATTAAAAAATTAAAAAGTGCTTATAATAAGGTATCTTTTAGATATCTTAAAAATTAGCTTATTGTTTTATGCAAATACTATAAACACATAGATAATTGTCTCCTAAAATAAAAAAATTTAAATTGATAAGTAAATCAGAATTTATAAAGCATTTGGAATATGCATCAAAAATATTATCTATTAATTTATGACAAATAGTAACGAAGTAATAATTGTAAAAACCTCTTCTTTCCATGAATAATAATTATAAAATTTTAGCTGTTTTTGAATATTCCACAGAAGCTCATGTTATGAAATCTAGATTAGACTCAGAAGGTTTTAAAACCATGCTAATGGATGAAAAAACGATAGATTCTGACCCTTTAATTAGCAATGCCATCGGCGGTGTAAAATTATTAGTACATAAGAATGATTTTGAAAAAGCACTTGAAATCTATAATGAAATTAGAACCTATAAAAAAGACAAAAACGGAAATGATATTCTTTGCCCTAATTGTAACTCTAATAGAATTTTAACTGCCTTAGCTCAAAGGAAAAATATATTTTACATGTTATTTCCTTTTTTTGAGAAGACAAGAAATATCTGTAATAATTGTAAAACAGTATTTTAAATAATATACTTTAAATTTAAAGAAAAGTTATAATTTGCAGATTAATGGAAACTTCTAAAACACTTACTTTTTTTAATCCAAAACCCTCGTCTGGAAATGGTGCAATCTACGTTGATACAGGAATTTCTGCTGGTATTCCTTCTCCTGCAGACGATTTTAGAGAAACTAGAATTTCTTTAGATGATGAGTTAATTCATAACAAAGACACTACATTTTTTGCAAAAGTAAGAGGCCAATCTATGATTAACGCTGGCTTAGATGACAATGACTTACTGGTTATTGATAGAAGTTTAGAACCACAAAACAACAAAATTGCCGTTTGTTTTTTAGATGGTGACTTCACAGTAAAACGTCTACGAGTAGAAAAAAGTGAAGTTTGGTTACAACCAGAAAACCCTAATTATCCTATTATAAAAATTACAGAAGATAATGATTTTGTTATTTGGGGAATTGTAACTAGTGTTATCAAAAAAGTATAAAATTATTTTTATTTAATACTTTATTATTGTTTTACAGTAATTTTTATATATTTAAACCGTCAAATAATAAAGATTATGAAAAAAATACATATTTTAAAAATTATTGTAGATTTTATCTGGATAATTTCAATGCCAATAATACCAATTGCAATACTGTTGATTCCTTTTCTGTTTTTTTATGACAATTTATCGGATTTTAATTTAAAAATAAACGGAATAGAGTTAATTACGAATGATATTTTTGCAAAAATATTAATGTCAATTTCTATAATTCTTTATTTATTAATCATTTATTGTATTTACCTATTTAAAAAAGTGCTGTTACTTTTTATAAAAACAAAAATATTTGATCAAGTTGTTATTAAATCATTTAGTAAGATAGGGAACATTTTAACTCTTTCTGGAGTTATTTACTTGGCAATATCTTTTATAAGTAAGATTTATTTTGAACAAAAAATCAGATTAGAACTTAGCTTAAACCCGAATATTATTTTAATCTGTTTAGGCTTATTCTTTATTATTTTAAGCGAAATTTTCAAAACGGCTAAAAACACGAAACAAGAAAACGATTTAACAATATAAATATGGCAATCATAGTAAATTTAGACGTAATGCTTGCCAAACGTAAAATGCGGAGTAAAGAATTGGCCGAAATTATTGGTATCACGAAAGCAAATTTATCCATCTTAAAATCTGGAAAAGCAAAAGCAATTCGTTTTTCTACACTAGAAGCCATTTGTAATGCATTAGATTGCCAGCCCTCAGATATATTAGAATATATAAATGACTAATTCAAATTTCGTTTTTCAACAAAAAAACGTTTTAAAAGCTGAGAACATTCATTTTCTAAAATTCCTTCGACTACTTTTGTTTTTGGATGTAAAGTAGTTTTTAATTTTTTAAACCCTCTTTTTGGTTCTGAAGCACCATAAACAATCTTACTAATTTGTGACCAATAACTTGCGCCTGCACACATTTGACAAGGCTCTAAAGTAACATATAATACACAATCTATTAAATATTTTCCGCCTAAAAAATCAGCAGCAGCTGTAAAAGCTTGCATTTCGGCATGCGCAGTTGCATCATTTAATGTTTCCGTTAAATTGTGAGCTCTAGAAATAATTTGATTTTTAAATACAATGATTGCTCCGACTGGAACTTCGCCTTTATCAAAAGCAGTTTCTGCTTCCTGTAAGGCTTTTTTCATAAAATAAGTATCATCAAAAGGTTGAATCATATATTATATATTAATTATGTAAATTTAAGTAATTATTTTACGATAGATTTGCATTTCTTAACAGTCCGTTTTAAGGGCAACAAAATGTATATTATATTTTTTTCGAAGACATGAAAAATTTGTTAGACAACATATCAGATCCTTCAGATTTAAGGAAATTAAATCCAGAACAATTACCGCAATTAGCAAAAGAATTACGTGATTTTATTATTGAGATTATATCCACAAAAGAAGGTCATTTAGGGGCTAGCTTAGGGGTTATAGAATTGACAATTGCCCTTCATTATTTGTTTGATACGCCAAATGATTTATTAGTTTGGGATGTCGGTCATCAAGCGTATGGTCATAAAATTTTAACAGGAAGAAAAAACATTTTTCATACCAACAGGCAATTTGGTGGAATTGCAGGTTTTCCATCAATAAAAGAAAGTAAATATGATGCTTTTGGAGTTGGACATTCGTCTACCTCCATTTCTGCAGCGCTAGGAATGGCGATTGCATCTAACTTAAAAGGAGAAACTGAAAAACAACATATTGCGGTTATTGGTGATGCCTCTATTGCAAGCGGAATGGCTTTTGAAGCTTTGAATCATGCAGGAGTTTCTAACGCAAACTTACTCATAATTTTAAATGACAACGCTATTGGTATTGACCCGTCAGTTGGTGCTTTAAAAGAGTATTTAACAAAGGTGAAAACGGACAAAAGATTAGCAGCACAAAACAATATTATAAAAGCTTTAAGTTTTGATTATTCTGGACCCATTGACGGTCATGATTTACCCAAAGTTCTCTCAGAATTAGAACGTTTAAAAAGTGTAAAAGGGCCAAAATTTCTGCATGTAATTACGACAAAAGGCAAAGGTTTACTGCAAGCTGAAGAAGACCAAGTAACCTACCATGCCCCAGGAAAATTTGATAAAACCTCTGGTAAACGCATCAAAAAAGCAGCAAGTCCCTATACCAAATATCAAGATGTTTTTGGAAAAACTATTGTAGAATTAGCAAAAAAAAATGATAAAATTGTTGGAATCACCCCCGCAATGCTAACAGGTAGCTCTTTAAAATTTATGTTCCAAGAATTCCCCAAAAGAACTTTTGATGTGGGTATTGCAGAACAACATGCAGTAACATTAGCCGCAGGAATGGCAACGCAAGGTTTAATCCCTTTTTGTAATATCTACTCTACGTTTTTACAACGTGCTTATGATCAAGTAATTCATGATGTTGCTTTGCAAAACCTACCTGTTATTTTTTGTATAGATAGAGCTGGTTTAGTAGGTGAAGATGGCCCTACACATCATGGTGTTTTTGATATTGCTTATTTAAGATGTATTCCAAACATTATTATTTTTGCACCAAGAAACGAAATTGAATTGCGCAATATTTTATATACGGCACAATTAGGATTAAAGAATCCGATTGCAATTCGGTACCCAAGAGGAACTGGAAAAATCATTGATTGGCAACAACCTTTTGTAGCAATAGAAATAGGTGAAGGTGTTTGTATAAAAAAAGGAAAAAGCATTGCCATTTTATCTGTTGGAACAATTGCAGAAAATGTTTCTGAGGCTATTGATCTATCAGAAAACAAAAGCAATATTGCACATTATGATATGCGTTTTGTAAAACCTTTGGATGAGGAATTATTACATCAAATTTTTAACAAATATCTAAAAATAATAACCATAGAAGATGGCGCTATAAAGGGTGGATTTGGTTCTGCTATTTTAGAATTTGGTTCTAAAAACAACTACTCTAATAGTATAAATCTTTTAGGAATTCCTGATGAATTTATGGAGCATGGTTCCAAAGAAAAATTAGAGTTTGAAAATGGTTTAAACTCAAGGAATTTAGCTAATTTTTTCTCTAAAATATCATAAAAAAAAGACGCAAAAACGCATCTTTTTTTTATGATAAATAATTTAATACTTACTCTATGATAATTTTCTGAGTTGCTGTTTTCTTATTTTCTCCAGCAAGTTTTAATATATAAATCCCTGTATTTAAGCTAACCGAAATTTCTTGTTTCTCTTCTTTATTAAAATCAAGAATATTTTGATATACCTTTTTACCATTTATATCTACAATTTGTATTTTAGATTTCCCTAAAGCATTTTTTCCAAAGACAGTAAAGTTACCTTTTGAAATTGTAGGGTAAACTGAAAATACTTTTACATCATTTATTACCTCATCTATAGATACGACAGAGCCTTCAATAGATTTTATAGCCCATCCAAAAGAATTTTCATAGGTATCTGTAACTAATGAAAATCTAAGAATAATCGTCTCACCTATGTCGAAACCTTTGTCTGTTAAAACAATTGTTTGAGATTTAAATAAATTATCATTAGCTATTGCACTCGTTCCTTTATTAAATTCATCTAACCACTCCGGAAATCTTGTTGAATCGTAGGTATCTAATGTAACCCAAGTTTCTAAATCCGAAGAAGCCTCAATAATAGCGAAATCATAATAGGGTTCGGTAATAGCCATATCTTCATAAGTGAAGTTTTTATTTGCCTCCGTTATAATTAATGGTCTTTTTAATATGGATGTGTAAGTTTTATTATCTTGGTATGGATGATCTGAATTATTCAGAACTGACGTAGAAACAGATCCATTCATGTTATTTATCAAAAAATCTCCATTAGTTGAATATACATCCGATGCAGTAAACTGCTCTATACCCATCGTTTGCGATGCATTCTCAAAATCTATTACACTAAATTCATAATCTCCTACAATAGAACTATCACCAGAACTATCATCAAATAATTGTATTGAAAACTTATGAATTCCTTCAGAAAGGTTAGCTGTTTCATACTCGTAAGATACTCCTTGATTAAAGTCTTGAACTACTTCTGGTTGTTCCACATCATCAATAAACATTTTAACTCTAGTTACATTATCGACTATTAAATTATAACTTACCACGGTCTGTGTATTGTCGAACCCTTTCTGTTTAGTTGTAACATTTGGTAAAGATAAAAAAGCGACTGGCTCATAATTGTTTAATTCAGCTAATGTAGCTGTCCAAATTCCTCTACCATAAGTTGCAATAACAACTTGGTTGTTTACTATTTTCATATCATAAACAGCTACTGGTATAAATTCTGAAACTAAACTCCAATTAGCACCACCATTTTCTGTTTGAAATATACCGATATCCGTACCAGCCCAAATTATATCTTTATTAAAAGGCATTTCTAAAAGTGAATGCACGGCTACATCTGGGAACCCTGTGTTTGTTCCTGTTCCGATTCCAGAAATATCTTCCCAAGTAGCTCCTAAATTTTCAGTTTTTAAAATTTTCGCAATTCCTTGTGAAGAAAAGAGCGCATAAGCTCTGTTTTTTTCAATATACGAAGTTGCTAGACCGGATATGTACGCATTATTATTACTATATAAACCTGCTTGCGCAAAAGTTTGACCATTATCTTGAGAAACGTGCATCGTATAAGCACCATTTGCTGTCATTAATGCGCCTGCCCAAACAATATTAGGATTTGCTGTAGACACCTTAACATTTAAAGAGCTCGTGGAATTAGGCGAAAAATTACTTGCAATTGGAGTTAAAGTCCAATTAGCTCCAAAATCTGTAGATCTCCAAACACCATTCTTTGATACCGTAAAAATAACATCTGGATTATTATCTGTATTTGATATTTTTGAATAAAATGGAGCAGCTGTATTATCACCAGAATCTGCATAATTTGCAGTACCTGCATAACTATTATTCAAATATCTACCAATTCTACCATATTGAGAGGTAACTAAAAAATCACCAGGTCTATCATAATGCCAAATAGCTTCATAACCATCACCTCCAAAAACAAAAGTATATGTCTTTGATTTAGTAGCATCGCTATTGAGTGAAATCCATGATCCGTTATCTTGCGCCCCGGCTAAATAGTTATCTTGTCCATTTTGTTTTGTTGCGCCATAAAATTGTGTGCTATTTTTGCCTGTTACATAGTTCGACCAATCTCCTTGAGAGGTTCCTGGATCTATTTTTAATGATGTACTATATACACCACCATCATTGGCTAAAAGTATTCTAAACTCTTGATTATTGCCCAAAACTGTAAATAATCCATGCTGATCTACGTGAACATTTGTATTTATTTGATTACTATCATACCCAGAAGCTATTGATTGGGAAGTAAAAACACCACCAGAAATAGAAACTTTAAAAACTGCTACACCACCAACATAAAAAATGTTAGCATTATAAGGATGCGCCATAATAACATTATCATACCATCCTTGACCCGTAAGTAAATTTGCACTAGCAGCATCGCCGTTAGTTGTTAGGTTCGTAAAAGAAGCACCCTTATCTCTAGAAACATAAAAATCTGTATTTACTCCTACTGTTGCTCCAGAAGAACTAAAAGCACTTACAAAAACTGTATTTGGATCTGCCGGAGATACTGATGTTTCAAATCTACGATGATTCTCATTAAAAGAGGCTTTATCAAAAACAGTTGCCCAAGTCGCACCTCCATTTGTTGATTTTACAATACCTAAATTACTAACGGATCCATATTGAATGTTAAAGTTAGATGGATCGGCATCTAGATCTTGCACTGATGGACCAGTGTATACGGCAGTCCATGCAGTACCCCCATCTGTAGTTCTATAAATACCAGAATTTGTGGCGATCAATACATTATTTTTATTTGTAGGATTAATAATTATTCTTCCTACATCTCCCAAATTTATTGTTGATGTTAAATGTTGCCAAGTTGTGCCTCCATCTATTGTTTTAAAAACTCCTGAACCTCCAATTGCACCAAGATTCCCAAAAGGTTCACCTGTCCCTGCATATAAAGTGTTTGCATCTTGAGGACTTATTACGATTGTAGACGTTGCAAGGTTAGGAATTTGTAGGTCTGTTGAACTTGACCATGTTGAACCTGCATCTTCAGTTAACCAAACACCACCACCAACTGTACCTACGAACCATCTATTAGAATTTGTTGGATCTACAGCGATACCCCTAGTTCTGCCAGGAACATTTACTGGCCCTCTTTCTATAATAGTTGGATTTAAGCTACTTGCGTTTTTCCTAAAAGCTAAATTTTGTTTGGCTTTGCTAAATTCTTTAAGTAGATATCCGTTCTCATAAGTAGTTTTTTTGGCTTCGAAATTTTTTCTAATATCTAACTGATAATCAGCCATATGTTCAATTCCCTTTTTGTGTCTAATATTAGGGTTTCTTTCTTTCTGTCTTTCTTTAAACGTTTTAATATTAATCTGTTCTGTTTCTTCTTTTTTACAGGAAACAAGGAGGAGAGTAATTGTTAGACAT
Source organism: uncultured Acidimicrobiia bacterium (assembly GCA_964195455.1). GTDB lineage: Bacteria > Bacteroidota > Bacteroidia > Flavobacteriales > Flavobacteriaceae > Polaribacter. Next base: position 62,120 of record CAXMOR010000054.1, on the reverse strand, counting down.
ATAAAAGCCAACTTTTCTAAAAAATTTTGCATCTGTATTATTTATTTAATTTGTATTATTTTATATGTATTTGAATCATCAACAGAATAATTTTCACGCACTATTCCTTGAAACAAATACCCTTTAATGCTTTTGTTATTATTCCATTCCATTTTTAAACCGATAAAAGAGCCTCTTATAAGTTCTTTTTTTGTTTTCGAATTTAAAACTATATAATTGAATTCTTTCCTAGCATTTAAATCTTCCATATAACTAAGAATTAGTTTTTTTGATTTATCTGGGCTCAAAATCTCTTTTGAAACTTTTTTTAAATTTTGCTCAATTGGAATTCCTTTTAGATTCATTTTTTTTGATTTGCAATTAAAAAAAAGAGCAATTACTATTATTGTAATAAATCTAAAAAGATACTTCTTGGGCATATTAGCTATGTTTTTTTTGCAAAAAGTTATCAACTTGAGTAAAATAAGATATTTAATTAACAATTAAATAATATTTTTAGTTAATTTTTTTATCTCGTTTGATGACATATCTATTAAATAGATTAAAAATATGCGGTAATCTTCATAAAAAAACGATGTTAAAAAGGCCTTTTTATCTACTTATTTTAAGTCTTTATCTAGGTACATCATCAAAAGAAATTTTTCTTTTAACTGAATACTTTATGTACTTTAATTTTTTATTGTTTTCATAAGACAAAACAACTTCGAAAGGCTCTAATTCAAAGGGAATATTTTTACTTATATTTTCACTTTGACTTCGAATTATACTTCCTTCAATTGAGAAAGGGTCTTTCACCTCTTTCATTGAAATAAAATTATTACGAAAATAGAAACCCTTTATTTTAAGGGTTTCCTTATCGAATTCTTCAAATTTTAAGATAACTTTTACGTACGATTTTCCTTCTGATATTGCAGGTGGAATTTCAATATAAAAACCTTCTTTTAATATCAATTTAGGTTTAACTTCTAATTGATATTCCTGAGGTTTACAAGCTATCAATATTGCAAAGCATAATAAAAAAAGCAGGAATCTCATAAATTAGTTTTTAACAAATTTTCTTGAAACAGAACTGTTCTTTTGATTTAAATTAACAATATAAATACCTTTACTTAAACTAGACACATCAATTGTTTTGCTTTTTAATTTACCTTTAATGACTTCTTTACCTTTAATGTCATAAATAGAAAATTTAGTTGTGTCATCTAATTCAAAATCGTTTGAAGCAAAATGGAGTTCAAATTGTGATGGATTAGGATACATTGCCATATTAATTTTATTCACCCTATTATCTCTTGTTGATAAAGTACTATTTAAATTGGTTTCAAACATTCCATTACCATGAGTACCGATTAAAAACATATTATCCGAAGGCCTATAAACCAAACCGCTAATAACAGGAATACCCATAACACTTCCTCCTTCAAGTGACCAATCTGAATTAGTTGGGTCGCCTGAGCTATAAAGCCCCCTTGCTGTACCAACAAAATAAGTGATCTCATTGTTAACTTCTGCAATAGCTCCCGCTCTTATCGAATGAGCAGTTAAGTTACGTTCAACTTCTGTCCAAGTTGGATTGTCTGAAGTTGCATTACTCGTTATAAAAATATTTTTTATATCACTTCCGTAACTAGCATAAGTTACCATAACAATATCTGAGTTTGTTGGATGAACTGCTATATCTGATGTATATTGACCTTCATTAGCATCCACAGTACTTGTAAGAACAATTGATGGAGTTATTTTTTTAATTGAACTCAAATCTGTAACATTTTGAGGATCGTCTAAACGATACACATTTCCTCCTCTTCCTCCTATAAATAGATAACTTGAAGCAGCATTGTAGGTTCCTCTAGATGTTTCGAATGTAGTAACCCTTTCAGAAAATGGTAACCCTCCAACAAGTTCCCACGAGTCATTATCTACCGTTTCTGCACTATTTGTTCTTAAAATTCGATGGTTACTTGCATAATACAACGTTAATGGATTATCTTGATCCATATGGAAATAAGTAACAAATTGACTCGGATAATATTCTGGATTATTGGCACTATCATAACTTTCAACAGGCCTTATATCTGCTGTTAATTGGGTTTGATTACCTCTTAAAATTCGACCATTTTGAGTGGTAGCATATACTATATAACCATCAAGGCTAAAGCCTACTATTTCTTTTGCTACGGCCACAGCGGCCCCATCGCCGCCAAAATAATCACTCATAGAAGACTCATTTGAGTTTCCAGAATTGATACCCCCTATAGTCGTTCCGTTATCTTGGGCTCCTCCAATTATAAAATCATTACCTGCTTCATTTACCATATTTACATGATAATATTGATAGGTAAGGTAATTATTGTTTAAATTTTGCCAAATTGTAAAAGTAGAATTAATATCATCGGTCTTATGAACGCCCCCGTCTGTACCTGTATATAAAATATCTGTATCTAAAGTACCCCATTCTAAAGCATGAACATCTGGGTGATGATTTACACCACCTTCGCTATAAAGTGCATACGTTCCTGGGCCTCTATAACCTCCAATTCTTGAAAACATAGCATCTGCAGTTATATCTGCAATCTTATATACATTTGTACCTCCTATTACCAAAAAATTAGCATTATTTGGTTTTACAGATATGACTAGATCATAACCCCCTTGAATTGAGAATGGGTCATTACCATCACTATCTGCACCTGGTTCATCTGGCAACTTACTGCTATAATCTGTCCATGTGTTAGATGAAAAATCTAGCTGCCATAAATCTGCTTCCGGTGTTCTGTTACTGCTATTATTACTTTCGCCATTATTATAAAGAACATATACAATGTCTTCATTAGAAGGAGCTATAGCCAATGTAATTCTACTACTAGGATTAAAATCGGATGAAAATGGACTTTTTTGCGTCCAAAAACCTGATCCTGAAGGAGATGTCCATACTCCTTTATCAAAGGCAGGACTACCGCCGTCTATAGCAACAAAAACTCTACCTGAAGAAGTGATTTCAAGATCTGTCCATCCTAGTCCATTTGAAGAAATTTCTAATTCAACAACAGGCCCTGAACTGGACAATCTGAATATTTTACCTGAAGTACCCGCAAAAAGTTCTCCAGTAACTGGATGCACCTCTAAATCAATTACATAATCAAAAAAATTATCAAAATCTTGAAAAGTACCAGTTGCTGTTTCTGGAATTTGTTGCCAAGTTAAACCACTATCTAGGGATTTCCATATTCCATTACCATTGTAAGCTTCCAGTAAAGAAGCACTGTTACCTCTATACTCTCCTGTACCATAGTACCAAATATTCTGAAATCCAGGTCTAGGATCTTGAGCTATAGCAGTAACATTATGAATTTCATCAAAAGGAGATACCTTAGACCATGAATTACCGCCATTTGTAGTTCTAAAAACACCACTACTAACACCACCTGCCAAAAGTGTATTTCCACTAACATCAGAAATATCAACTTTTAAAGAACGAGTTCTACCTCCTCTATTAGAGGGGCCTCTACTAATATATGAATTAGCATTAGTTTTAAAAGCAAGATTATTTTGTTTCGCGATTAAAGCATTTTCAAATTCTTTATCTTTTTCTTTTTTAGGTATAACTCCGGTTAAAGGATTTTTTTGCATATTAAAATCATGTAAAAATCTTTCTTTGGTAGCGTCTGCTTTCTCTTGAATTGTCTTTTTTGACTTTTTAGGAGTTTTTAAAACTTTGATTTCTTGTTTCTCAAAAACTAAATTACAGGATGTTATTAAAAATAACATCAAAACTAGATTTAAAAGATTGTAAAATTTTTTCATTGTATTATTTTTTTATTGTATTAAATTGTATTAAATAATGTTTCCTGTTAATTTTTTATGCGTTCTAATAGCATAACTATCAGACATACCTGCAACGTAACTACAAATTAACATAATTCTATTATACAGAGCAGGAATTTCAACTTGATATTCCTCAGGCAATAAATTGAACACTAACTTATCATAGTTAGAAGAGGTTCCATCAAATTTATTATTTAACGAACTTACAAAAATATTTAACAAGTCTGCAATAATTCTATAACCTGCAACTTCTTTTTCTACAACCTCTTTGCTTTTGTAAATTTTATCAACACTAATCTTAATGATGTCGTTAATCTGTGCTTCATACTTACATTTATCTAGCAAAGATTTATCAAATGTTCCTTTTAAAATTGCTTCTTCATTTGCTAGAAAAATTTCTACAGCTTCATTAATTAAGACACCAATTGCCAGGGCTCTTAAATAACTTACTCTGTCTTTCTTATAAGGTAAAGAGTGATATTTTTTACTATCAATTGTATCTTTTACCAACTTAATCATGTATTCTAAAGCGAATTCCTCTTCAATTAACCCCAGATTAATTCCATCTTCGAAATCGATAATTGTATAGCAAATATCATCTGCAGCTTCGACTAAATAGGCAAGTGGATGGCGATAAAAAGAAATATCACCAGAAATCGATTTTTGTTTCAAACCTAAATCAGCAGCCACATCTATAAAGGATTCTTTTTCAGACTGAAAAAAACCATACTTTTTATCTATAATATGGTTTGTTGGTTTTTTTGGCAAGCTTTCTTTGGGATATTTTAAAAAAGCACCTAACGTCGCATAAGACAATCTCAATCCTCCAGAAATGCTTTTTCTTGATTCGGTTAAAATTTTAAAACCGTTTGCATTTCCTTCAAAATCTATTAAATCTTGATATTCTTTCGCAGACAATTGTTCTTTGTATTTAATTCCTTTTCCTGATTTAAAATACTCTCCAATTGCTTTTTCTCCTGAATGACCGAAAGGTGGGTTTCCAATATCATGTGTTACAGAAGCCGCTGCAACAATAGTACCAAAATCATTAAAAGTGTATTCTAGCTTTCGTAAGTTTGGGTGACGTTCTAGCAACACTTTGCCGACTCTTCTACCCAAAGTTCTGCCCACAACAGACACCTCTAAACTATGTGTTAAACGGGTATGCACAAAATCTGTTTCAGAAAGCGGAATTACCTGTGTTTTATCTTGTAAACTTCTAAATGCTGATGAAAATATGATTCTATCAAAATCTACATCAAAGCCCAAACGTGTTTCATCTTGCGCTGCTCTTGTGCGTTTTTGTGTATCACCAAAGCGTTTTAAAGAAAGGAGTTGTTCCCAGTTCATTGAATTTTATTATTTATTACCATTTTCTAAAATTACATCTTTTTCTGAATATAATAATTCTGCAACCTGAATTAATTTTTTAATTAAATCATTCATGTTCACATTATCATTTACTAAAGATGATGCCATATCTGTTGTAATTAGATTTTTTCTTATCAATCTATCTAAAGATTTATTTTCTGTCTCTAAAGCCGTTTTAGCCTCTTTCTTTAATTTCATTAATTGATTGAAATACTCGTCTTTATCTTCCTTCTTTCTAAATAAATAGATAACCCTCAAAACCTTGACAACTTTTTTTCTAAGCTTATTGTATTCTTTTTTTATGTCTTCATTATCGGACTCTAAAAATGTAGTTACATTTTTCTCTAACTCTTTCGTATCCTTAATAATTTCAACCATTCTTCTATTGGCGAATTTTAATTCTGATAATCTCTTGTTTTGTTGTTTAGTTAGCTTCAATTCCTGCTGACCTCTTGTTACAAAATTGATTATCTGACCATAAATATTTTTAACTTTACTGTAATAAAGATCTTCTATATCAATATGAATTTGCTTATCAGATTGTTTAATTATTTTTTTAATATTTATATCTGATTTAATATCATCTCTATGAATATTTAACGCGTGTGCAACAATTTCAAAAATTGCATTCTTGAAAAGATATTTAGATTCTTCTAAAACTGAAGAAATTAATGTTCCTGGAAATTCCAAAATAGCTTCATTTAAATATTTTGGTTCATCTATTCCTTTATTTTCATCTTCTTTAAATATTTTTAATAAAAAAAATTCTAATGTACTGATAAAAGGAATCATTAAAATTACTCCTAGAACGTTAAAAACTGTATGAAATAATGCTAATTTTAAGGTATAATCTGTTGCTTTAAAATTTAAAAAATCTGATAAATAGTTTACAAAATCTGATAACGGAAATATAAATATCAAAGCAATTAACCCTATTGACATATTAAAAATTAAATGAGCTACCGCTAATCTTTTACCTGCAATATTTGAACCTAAGGACCCCAAAACTGCCGTTATCGTAGTTCCTATATTTGCCCCAATTGCTAGTGCTAAAGCGTTTTCGTATTCTATTTGACCCGCAGCTAAAGCCGCTAAAATCAATGCTAGCGCCGCACTACTAGATTGAAGTATTGTCGTTATAATTATTCCTAAACCCGTATAAATTATAGCCCCTAAAAAACCTGAAACTGCAAACTGAGATAAATCGATGAATTCTTTAAAAACATCAAAACCATCTTTCATGTAATAAATCCCTAAAAAGAAGAAACCTAACCCTATTAAAACATTTCCAATTCCTTTAAAAATAATATCCTTTTTAAAGGAAAAAATAAGTCCAAAAATCAGCATTGGCATTGCCAAGGAAGCTATTTTAATTTTTAAACCAAAACCGGCAACTAACCAAGCAGTTACAGTTGTACCTATATTTGCTCCAAAAATCAACCCTAAACCTCCAGAAAGTGTTATCAATCCTGCGCTTACAAAAGAAATCGTAATAACAGAAACTAAAGAACTAGACTGTATAAAAGCAGTCACTAAGGCACCTGCAGTAATACTTTTATATAACTTGTCTGTAGCTTTTTTTAAAAAAAATTGTAATGGCCCTTTTGTAAAAACCTTAAATCCTTCTTCAAGTAAAATCATACCAAAAAGTAAAACTGCAATACCTGCTGCAATTGTTTTAAAATTCGGGTTTAAATATAAAATTATAGCAAGTATAACCAAGAAAGCAGGAAATAATATTTTTTTAATCATAAAAAAAAGTATTCATGTTCTACAAATTATATGAACATAAAGATATTATTTATAAATAAAAAAGAGAAGTATTTCTACCTCTCTTTTTATCAACTTTTATTTTAATAGATTCTCTTTTCAAAGGAATGACATCTGTGATTTTAAGAACCACACATTAGGCAATCGTCATCTGGTGCACCATTTTTAGAAGCATCTACCATGGCCTTAAATTCCGCAGTACTCATCGGTTTTTCCTCCTCAACAACTTCTGCTTTCTTCTCTTTAGAAACTGTAAACTGAGTTGCATTTACGGCAGATTTCGTTCTTAAATAATACATTCCTGTTTTTAAACCAGATTTCCATCCGTAAAAATGCATTGAGGTTAATTTTCCAAAATCTGGATCTTTCATAAACAAGTTTAAAGACTGAGATTGATCTATAAAATATCCTCTATGGCGTGCCATATCAATAATATCTTTCATACTCATTTCCCAGACTGTTTTATATAATTCTCTTAACTCAGCAGGAATTTTCTCTATATGTTGAATAGAACCATTTGCACGCATAATATCTTCTTTCATATTATTATCCCACAAATCTAGTTCTACTAAATCTTCAAGTAAATGTTTGTTTACTACAATAAATTCACCTGATAATACTCTTCTTGTATAGATATTAGAAGTATATGGCTCAAAAGCTTCATTGTTTCCTAATATTTGAGAAGTTGATGCCGTTGGCATTGGCGCAACTAACAATGAGTTTCTAACTCCATGTTTTATTACGTCTTTACGTAATTTACCCCAATCCCAGTTTCCACTTAATTCTTCATCTTTAATTCCCCACATGTTAAATTGGAATTCTCCCTCTGACATTGGAGATCCTTTAAATGTAGAATATGCTCCTTTTGCTTTTGCAATTTCCATAGAAGAAGTTACCGCCGCAAAATACATAGTTTCAAAAATTTCTTGATTCAATTTTTGAGCTTCTTCCGAAGTAAAAGGTAAACGCAATAAAATAAAAGCATCTGCTAAACCTTGAATACCCAAACCAATTGGTCTATGTCTAAAATTAGAATTTTCTGCTTCTATTACAGGATAAAAATTAGCATCAATTACGGTGTCTAAATTACGAGTCACCTTTTTGGTAACATCAAATAATTTTTTATGATTAAAGAATTTCACTCCATTTTCTTTTTCCGAAATAAACATTGGCAAAGCAATAGAAGCTAAGTTACAAACAGCAACTTCATCTTTCGCAGTGTACTCCATAATTTCTGTACACAAATTTGATGAACGAATTGTTCCTAAATTCTTCTGATTTGTTTTACGGTTTACAGCATCTTTATACAACATATAAGGGGTACCAGTCTCAATCTGAGATTCTAATATTTTCTCCCATAGTTCACGAGCTCTGATAGTTTTTCTACCTTTACCTGCAGCTTCATAACTTGTATATAGGCGCTCAAATTCTTCTCCATAAGAATCATATAAATGAGGGCACTCATGAGGACACATCAAAGTCCAATCAGCATCTTCTTGCACACGTTCCATAAATAAATCTGAAATCCACATTGCATAGAATAAATCTCTTGCACGCATTTCTTCTTTTCCATGATTTTTCTTTAAATCTAAAAAGTCAAAGATATCAGCATGCCAAGGCTCTAAATACATGGCAAAAGAACCTTTACGTTTTCCTCCGCCTTGATCTACATACCGTGCAGTATCATTAAATACTTTTAACATGGGCACAATACCATTTGAAGTCCCATTTGTACCCGCAATATAACTCCCTGTAGCTCTAATGTTGTGTAAAGACAAACCTATACCTCCTGCAGATTGCGAAATTTTCGCAGTTTGTTTTAATGTATCGTAAATACCTTCAATACTGTCATCTTGCATCTGTAGCAAAAAACAAGAGGACATTTGAGGTTTTGGAGTACCCGCATTGAATAGTGTTGGAGTTGCATGTGTAAAGAATTTTTTACTCATTAACTCATAAGTAGCTATTGCTTCATCAATATCATTTTTATGAATACCAATCGAAACACGCATTAACATATGTTGCGGACGTTCTGCAATTTGACCGTTCAATTTCAATAAATAAGAACGTTCTAAAGTTTTAAAACCGAAGTAATCGTAATTAAAATCTCTATTATAAATTATAGTAGAATCTAGTTTTTCTGCATTGTCTTTGATTATTTTATAAACATCATCAGCCAATAAAGGTGCTTTTTTTTCTGTACGTGGATTTACATAATAATATAAATCATCCATCGTTTCTGAGAATGATTTTTTAGTGTTTTTGTGTAAATTAGAAACGGCTATTCTTGCTGCTAATTTTGCATAATCTGGATGCGCCGTTGTCATGGTAGCTGCAGTTTCTGCCGCTAAGTTATCTAACTCTGAAGTAGTTACTCCGTCATACAAACCTTCAATTACACGCATTGCAACTTTTACTGGATCTACAATTTTGTTTAATCCATAACACATTTTTTTAACTCTTGATGTAATTTTATCGAACATCACTGGCTCTTTTTTGCCGTCTCTTTTTGCTACATACATTGATTTACTTGTTTTATTAAAAGTTATTACTAGAGCCGCCAAAACATCCACTTTTTGGCAGTTTATTTTTGATAATCCTGAACTTCTCAGAATCGTATTTTAATTTATAAGTTGTTTAGTTTAAATACAAGGGATTAAACTAAATTTAAAAATCGGAGTCAAAGCTAATGCTTCCTGTACCACCAGATTTTACTCCAGCTTTTTGGTATTCAGATACTCTTTTTTCGAAGAAATTGGTTTTCCCTTCTAAAGAGATCATCTCCATAAAGTCAAACGGATTTGTAGCTTCATATTCTTTTTCACAGCCAAACTCTAGAAGTAATCTATCTGTTACAAACTCTAAATACTGTGTCATTAATTTTGAGTTCATACCAATTAAACTTGCTGGTAAAGACTCTGTAATAAATTCACGTTCGATATTTAAAGCGTCAATTATAATTTCTTTAATACGCTCTGGAGAGACTCTATTGACGATATGATTATTGTGTAAATGCACTGCAAAATCAGCATGCATACCTTCATCTCTAGAAATCAATTCGTTAGAAAAAGTTAATCCTGGCAATAATCCTCTTTTCTTTAACCAGAATATAGAACAAAATGCTCCTGAAAAGAAAATTCCTTCTACAGCTGCAAATGCAATTAATCTTTCTGCAAAAGAATCAGATTCAATCCATTTTAAGGCCCAATCTGCTTTTTTCTTAATTGCTGGAAAAACTTCAATAGCTCTAAACAATCTATCTTTTTCTACCTCATCCTTTACATAGGTATCTATTAATAGAGAATACGTTTCTGAATGAACATTTTCCATCATAATTTGGAAACCATAGAAAAACTTAGCTTCTGAGTATTGTACTTCGTTTACAAAATTCTCAGCTAAATTTTCATTTACAATTCCATCCGAAGCTGCAAAAAACGCTAAAATGTGTTTGATAAAGTAACGTTCGTCATTTGTTAACTTAGTCGTCCAATCTATAACATCAGCTTGTAAATCAATTTCCTCTGCCGTCCAAAAACAAGCTTGTTGCTTTTTATACCATTCCCACAAATCATTATGCTGAATAGGAAAAATCACAAATCGGTTATCGTTAGGTTGTAAAATTGGTTCTTTAAAAGACATTTTTGTTGAGTTTTGAAATTATTTAATATTATTAAGGCGTAAATACTGCTCTTACAAAGATTGAATTTTTTGTTCAAAATGAAAGTTATACTTATTCACAAAACCCTTAAAGTTTTTAACAAAATAGCTATTTTTTTAGTTTTTTGATTTTTTTACGATATCCTCAATTACTTGATTTATAATGTTTTAAAATAAAAAAAACTCTTAAAGCCCTAATTCTATTGACTTTCTTTAAAAATTCTTTTTCGTGTCTTTTTTGGATTCTTTTTTCGAAAAAAAAGTTAGACAATTTATTTATGAATTATCTCTTTTAAAAAAAAAGTCAAAATAGATAAAAATGTTTTTTAAAAAACATTTTATATTGTATATTTGCAGTATTATTAACACTTATATTATATTATTTTGAAAAAAGGAACAGTAAAATTCTTCAACGAATCTAAAGGATTTGGATTTGTAACAGAAGATGATTCAAATACAGAGTATTTTTTACATGTATCAGGATTAATTGACGAAGTAAGAGAAGGCGACGCAGTAGAGTTTGACCTAAAAGAAGGTAGAAAAGGTTTAAATGCAGTAGACGTTAGAGTGATCTAATAACTATTTTTTAAATTTTTCACAAAAATCGTCTAAATTATTTTAGGCGATTTTTTTTTACCTTATTTTTCCCCAGGAAAATGTAAGCTTTTAAATACTAAACAATTTGTAAATAATTGTTTTTACTTATTATTTTTCAAGCATGAGAGACACTAATTAAACTTAAATTAGTAGATTCCACGAGCTCTTACCGAATAAATTATAAGAAATAAAATAAAACTCTTTAACGATTCTCGAAGATTTGTAATTGAAGTGTATTCAGTAAGCTTTCATTTACAAAAAGTTTTAAACCCAAATAATATTAAAAAACACATTTAATATTATTTAGATTTTATTTATATAAGAACAAGTCCATTAAAATATTTTAAACGTCTTTTTTTTTGCCTTATTTTTGTAAAAATATTTATTTCTGATGAAAAGTAGATTTCCGAAAATTGTACAAATTGCAATTATTTCTGTGTATTTAATATTTTTAGCAGGTTCTATTGTTAGAATGACTGGTTCTGGAATGGGTTGTCCTGATTGGCCAAAATGTTTTGGATACTATATTCCACCAACTTCTGAAGAACAAATTACATGGAAACCAAATACAGAGTTCAAAAAAGGCTTTATAATTATTAAAGATGAAGTTTTATTTGTTGCTGAAAATGACATCAAAACTTTATCAGAATTCAATAAAAGTAATTGGACAAACTACACCAAACACGATTATGCCAAATTCAATAAATTTCATACTTGGACAGAATACATTAACCGATTGGCCACTGTTTTATCTGGTTTCGTTTTCTTATTTCTAATTTATGGAGCAGCTAAGTTTTGGAAAACAAAGAGGATAATTTCTTTACTATCTTTTACAGCCTTCTTTTTAATGCTTGTTGAAGCTGCCTTAGGAAAAATGGTCGTGGACACAAATTTAAAACCAGGAATGATTACCGTACATATGGTTATTGGTTTGATTATAATTGCACTTTTATTACAATTAAAATTTATTATTTCGAATAAAAAAAAGGAATACAAATACAACGCTCTCTTTAATAAATTACTGCTTTTTTCTGTTATTTTTTCTTTAGTTCAAATTGCAATGGGAACTCAAGTAAGACAATTTATAGATGAACAAGTAAAACTTTTCGGCTTTGAAAACAAAGATTACAGTTTAATGAATCCCAGTTTTAAATTCTACTTTCATCGATCGTTTACAATAGCTATTGTATTGGTAAACTTCGGGATGCTCTACTTAAATCAAATTAAAAAATTGGGTTATAAACTCGTAAATTGGATTGTCTTTTTAATCTTTATAGAAACCATTACAGGAATTTTAATGTATTACGCAGAATTTCCAATAGGAACGCAAGCAATACACTTATTATCTGGTGCAACTTTGTTTGGATTACAGTTTTATTTATGGCTGCAGAGTCGTTCAGTAAAGAGTATTTAGCAGCAGTAATTAACAGGTAAGGATTAAAAAAATTGTAAACTAAAATTACGGATGCGCATTTACCCAGACGTCTCCATCAGAGAAATGTTCTTTTTTCCAAATAGGCACACTTTGCTTTAGTATATCAATTGCAAATTCACAGGCTTCAAACGCTGCTTTTCTATGCTTTGCTGAAGCAGCAATAATAACGGGAATATCACCAATTTGAAGCATTCCTTCTGCATGATGAATCGCTACTTTTTTGATATCAAATTTATCTAACGTCAAATCTGCAATTTTTTGCATTTCCTTAATTGCCATTGGTTTGTAGGCAGAGAAATCTAACTGAGTTACTTCTTTCCCCTGAGTATCATTTCTTACAGCACCAATAAATGTACAAATTCCGCCACAAGAAGCATCTTCTACAAAACTATAACATTCTTGTAAGTCCAATTTTTCCGATGTAATTTTTATTGAAGTTCTTTTCATTGATGAACAAAAATAATGATTCAAAATGTATCTTTACAATCTAATTTTCAATACTTCATAAAAATGAAAAATATCTTTAGAGTTGTTAGTTTTTTAGAAGGAGTTTCTTACTTATTATTAATGAGCTTAGGGCTCTATTATAAATATGCTTTAAATGATCCAAGTTTTGTAAAAATGTTTGGAATGCCTCACGGAATTCTATTTATGCTCTATATTATATTAGCAATTATGCTCAAAAAACAAATGAATTGGAATTATAAAACCTTAAGAATTGTTTTAGTTGCTTCTATTTTACCATTTGGAACTTTTTATATTGATAAAAAATACATGAGATAGTTTTTAACCTCCACTCACCGGCGGAATTATAGCAACGATATCATTCCTATGTAAAATCAAATCACTCGTTGCATAACTTTCATTTACTGCAATTGCATAAGAATCCATATTTTCTAACTGAGGATATTTTTTCTTTAACAGATTCTTAAAATCTGCAACAGTTGACGCTTCGGAAATCTCCAAATCTAAATTTGAAGCACCTACTAGATCTGTTGTAATCCCAAAGAAAAGTATTTTTAATTTCATCATAAACAAAGATAAAAGTATTAATTTAATATATTCAACCTTAATAAGAATCCGTCATTCTTAATTCCTGCATAATAAGATTTCACATAATCAATTCTTAAAAAACGCCATTTACCAAAACCAACATTATCTAATCCTACAGAATATTCTGTGTATGGATTACTATCTGCCATAAACAAACTTTTTACACCTCCTACTAAATGTAAGTTTAGCTTATTTATTAATGGAATTTTACCCAAAAATGCTCCTTTAAAATTATGCGCTACATGTGCTTCTGCATATTTATCATTCGTGTAAAACTTGTAATATTCTAACAAACCAAAACTACTTAATTGATTGTCTGTGATAAATAGTAACTGATTTCCATTGGCTTGCAAATTATCCATAAAAGTAATATTTTTCTTTTTCAAAAATAGTCCTCCTCTAATATTGTACGCTAGTTTTCCATAATTTCCAGCATCAATATTTTGTCTTATACTGGCTACAAATACATCAGAATTTAATTCAGAATTTGCTGCTCCAAAATTTTTCCTATACACCAAACTCAAAGATGGGTATTTCGTGTTTCCAATATTAAATTTTCTGTCTGGGTATGATAAATATTTTTGGTTAAAGACAAAAGTTGCACCCAATTTCAAAGAAGCAATTTTATGTTCTGAAAATGCCGAATTCGCATAATCTGCCGGGTCTATAGGGTTATTAGAAGTATAAGGATCTGTTTTACTTTGGCGTGCAAAAGAATAACTACTAGTATTAAAAAGTGGTCTTCTATTTGCATACTCTAAAGATGATGAAAAGTAAACTCCGTTTTTAATTTCTTCTGAATACCCAATTTTTGCAAACTCTTTTTCAAAAATCTTTAAATAATTTTCTCTTCTTAATAAGGAGCGTACTAAATTATCCATTTTAGAGATGGGATTTCTTCCATTAAATTGGGCAGTTGTTACACCACCAGAAATAGACATTCTTGGTTTAGAAATATTATTCCACTTTTTATTAAAAAAAACTGTTGGCCTAGCTATTTTTTCTGAAAAACCATAATTCACATTTATACCTGCATTCCACCAATTTCCTTTGTCATTTATATTTTTAAAATAACTAGCGCCAATAGAAGTATTAAATCCTTGTACTGTGTTAAATCCTAAATCTTTTATTAAACCATCATAAGATAAAGACCATTTTTTATACGAGTTTTTATACGTATAACCGGTAATTGGAGAAAGGAAACTAACTTTATTTTGCTTTTTATTTACTGAATCTAAATATTTTTTTGACTTACGTACTACTTTTAATTTGTCTTTAATTTCATAATCTTTCACCTCTTCTATCGTTAAAGGAACAGGTCTTAGAGTCACCCAATAAGAAGAATCTTTTTCAGTAGCTTCTTTCTCAAAAGTTAAAACCTCATTTGTAAATGTGTTTTCAGTAAAATTGGGTGTGAAATTATAATTAGAAAAAGCAGCAGAAAAGCGTCCATCCAACTTAAATCCAAAAGCATTTACTTTAAAATCTATAGTTTGACTGATTAAAACCCAAGCATCATTCGTATCAGAATAATTATAGTTTTGTTTCAGTTTTAAAACATCAACTACAGGAATATTTACTTGCGCTCCAGTAACTGAAACATCTGCGCCATACAAAGCCCAATCATCTTCTACAATATATATAGAACCATTAAAAACAGGATCATTTTTGCGTTTTGGAATTATATTTATCTTGTTGATAAGCTTTCCGTTTTTATCATAGAAAGTCCCTTCTAATTTAAATTTATAGTAACTAAATGCGTTTGTAGAAATTGGCGAAACCAAATCATTTCCGAACTCTACACTGTTTTCATAAAAGTTGATATTTGCATCTTCTGCCCTATTAAAACTAATGCCATTATCTTGTCCACTAACCTTAGATGCAATAATATTTTCTTTAAAGTTTTTAGGTTTTTTTTGAAATTTAACATCAGAAATAGTTTCAGAAAGATAAATAATACCACTTCTCGTAGAATCTAAACCTCCGCCAAAATCGCCCAAAGTTTGACCTAAAAATTTCTTTGGAGCATCTTTAATTCTGTACAAACCACGTGAATAAAACTTGGCTGTATAATTTGCAAACTTATCTGTGTTCTTATCTTTATTGGCAATTACATTTCTAATAATTTTGTTAGCAGGATTGTCTTTTGTCGAAATCAAAATCTCACTTAATTGTACACTTTCTTCTTCCAATTCAATGTTTAGCTCAAAAGGAAAAGAAGTAATATTCACTTCTTTTTTCACCGTTTTAAATCCTAAAAACTGAAAAACAATACTATATTTTCCTTTATTTTTAAGTTCTAAAACATAATCACCATTATCATTGGAAGTAGTACCTGTAACAGTTTTATCTAAATAAACACTCACAAAAGACAGTGGATTATTTTTAGTATCTGTAATTTTCCCTTTTACTTGCGCCACAAAAGTTGCTGAAACAAGAAGAAAAAATAGAATAGTGATTTTTTTCATAGTTGGTTTTATTTAGCAGACGTAAAACTAAGACTTATGTTACAATAAAAGATTTAAAATTTGTTAAACAAGATATAATAATTTCTTGCATTTAAGAATTTATTAAAAACACTAAAGGTTAGCTCTTTATAAATATCAACAAAAACTCAAAGAATCCTTAGGCCTATTTAAAAAACATCAATAAAAACCAATTTATTAGGTGTTCATAATAATTTTAAGTTTCTAAAAGAGACAAAATTTAATTTGGTCTTTAACTGAAAAGCCTATATTTGTCCACTATAAAATAGTAGACAAACATTTATGAGCGATTCGAGAAAAAGACACGAAGCTTTGCTTTACCACGCAAAACCAAAACCAGGAAAGATTGAAGTTGTTCCTACCAAAAAATATGCAACGCAGCATGATTTAGCGCTTGCCTATTCCCCTGGAGTTGCAGAGCCTTGTTTAGAAATTGCCAAAAATAAAGAAAACGTTTACAAATATACTGCTAAAGGAAATCTAGTCGCCGTAATTTCAAACGGAACAGCCGTTTTAGGTCTAGGTGATATTGGTCCAGAAGCCTCAAAACCAGTGATGGAAGGAAAAGGGTTGCTTTTTAAGATATTTGCTGATATTGATGTTTTTGACATTGAAGTAGACGCGACTGATGTAGAGCTTTTTATACAAACGGTAAAAGCAATTGCACCAACTTTCGGAGGGATAAATTTAGAAGACATCAAAGCTCCTGAAGCTTTTGAAATCGAAAGAAGATTAAAAGATGAGTTAGATATTCCTGTAATGCATGACGATCAGCATGGAACTGCAATTATTTCAGCAGCTGCCTTAAAAAATGCTATTGAGATTACAGAGAAAGATATTTCTAAAATAAAAATGGTTGTGAATGGTGCAGGTGCTGCAGCAATTTCTTGCACGCGCCTATATCTAAAACTAGGTGCAAAAAGGGAAAATATTGTTATGTGTGATAGCAAAGGTGTTATCAGAAAAGACAGAGAAACACTTACTTCTCAAAAAGCAGAATTTGCCACGGATCAAGATATCAAAACACTTGAAGAAGCAATGCAAAATGCAGATGTTTTTATTGGCCTCTCTATGGGAAATATAGTTTCTCCAGAAATGTTACTATCGATGGCAAAAGATCCAATTGTTTTTGCGATGGCTAATCCTGTTCCAGAAATCGATTATGATATAGCAATTGCTACTAGAAATGATATTTTAATGGCTACTGGTAGATCAGATCATCCTAACCAAGTAAACAACGTGCTTGGTTTTCCTTTTATTTTTAGAGGCGCTTTAGATGTGAGAGCTACCAAAATTAACGAAGAAATGAAAATGGCTGCAGTGCATGCTTTAGCTGATTTAGCAAAGAAATCTGTGCCAGAACAAGTAAATATTGTTTACGACGAAGTAAGTTTAACTTACGGAAGAGAATATATTATTCCAAAACCATTTGATCCTAGGTTAATTTATGAAATTCCTCCAGCAATTGCAAAAGCAGCAATGGATTCTGGTGTTGCTTTAGAACCAATTGAAGATTGGAATAAGTATAGAGAAGAGTTAATGGAAAGATCTGGTTCTGGAAGCAAAGAAATTAGAATGATTCATAACAGAGCTAAAAGCAATTTAAAACGAATTGTTTTTGCTGAAGCTGATCATTTAGATGTTTTAAAAGCAGCACAAAGAGTGCATGAAGAAAAACTTGGAAAACCTATTTTACTAGGTCGAAAAGAATTGATTTTAGAGTTAAAAGAAGAAATTGGTTTTACTGCTGACGTGCCCATTTTCGATCCTAAAACTGATGAGGAAAAAGAGCGCAGAGATCGCTTTGGAGAAGCTTACTGGAAAAGAAGACAACGTAAAGGAAGAACTTTATCTGAAGCAATAAAATTAATGCGTGAGCGCAATTATTTTGGTGCAATGCTGGTAAATGAAAATGAAGCTGATGCTTTGATCACTGGTTATTCAAGACCCTATCCTACTGTTGTAAAACCAATACTCGAGTTAATTGAAAAAAACAAAGGTATTTCTAAAATTGCAGCTTGTAATTTAATGCTAACTAAACAAGGCCCTTTATTTTTAGCAGATACGACTATCAATATCAACCCCTCGGCAAAAGATTTAGTAAAAATCACTCAAATGACTTCAAATTTGGTAAAAATGTTTGGTATGCAGCCAAATGTTGCCATGTTGTCTTTTTCTAATTTTGGAACAATTAGCACGGAAACATCGAGAAAAATTAAAGAAGCTGTTACTTTTATTCATCGCCATTACCCTGATGCAATTGTAGATGGAGAAATACAAGCAGATTTTGCATTGAACCCTGAAATGCTTGCAAAAGAATTTCCATTTTCTAAGTTGAATGGTAAAAAAGTAAATGTTTTAATTTTTCCGAATTTAGAATCTGCAAATATTACTTATAAACTATTAAAACAAGTTCAAGGAGCAGAATCTATTGGACCTGTAATTTTAGGTTTAAGTAAGGCGGTACATGTTTTACAATTGGGTGCAAGTGTTGACGAAATGGTAAATATGGCAGCTTTAGCATGTGTTGATGCCCAACAAAAGGAAAAGAACAAATAATTTATTACATTAGAGCCATAAAAAGAATACATGATTACACAAGTTAGAGGAAGATTAGTAGAGAAAAACCCAACAGAAGTTGTTGTAGATTGCAATGGTGTTGGTTATTTATTACACATTTCTTTAAATACTTTTTCTAGTTTACCAGATAGTGAAAACGTAGTATTATATACACATTTATCCATAAGAGAAGATGCACATACACTTTTTGGTTTTATCAATAAAACAGAAAGAGCCGTTTTTAAATTATTAATTTCTGTTTCTGGTGTTGGACCTAGTATTGCAAGAACAATGCTTTCATCTATGACATCAGAAGAAATACAAAATGCAATTGCCTCAGAAAATGTACCATTAATTCAATCTGTAAAAGGAATTGGAGTAAAGACTGCACAAAGAGTAATTGTTGATTTAAAAGATAAAATCTTAAAAACGTTTGATATTGATGAAATTTCCATAAACTCAAGCAATACTAATAAAGATGAAGCGTTATCTGCTTTAGAAGTTTTAGGATTTAATAGAAAACAATCTGAAAAAGTTGTGAGTTTAGTTTTAAAAGTAAACCAAGAAGCTTCTGTAGAACAAATTATTAAATCAGCTTTAAAAAATTTATAATCCATTGATTAGATTATTAAAAAACATATTTTTATTAGTCCTTTTTACTTTTGCAGTAAACTTATCTTCATTCGGGCAAACTAAAAAAAGTAAGGATTCAACGAACGTAAAAAGTGATACCTTACAATTAAAATATAATTTTAATCACACACAAAAAGGTGGTCTTTTTTTAAATGATCTAGCAGAGAAGGAAGTTGTTTTTGACAAAGAATTAAACAAGTATGTGATTTTAGAAAAAATTGGTGAATATTATACAAAAACACCCATTTTCTTAACTCAAAAAGAATATCAACAATATCGTTTAAAACGAGATATGTTGGAGTATTTTAAGGATAAAGTAAGTGCAACAAATATTAAAAAGAAAGGCTCTAAGGCTGCACAAAAAGACTTATTACCATCTTATTATGTAAACTCAAAGTTTTTTGAGTCTATATTTGGAGGGAATGAAATTAAATTTACACCAACAGGAAGCTTAAATTTAAAACTCGGTTTTATCTATCAAAACACAGATAACCCTCAAATATCTGAAGAAAACAGAAGTAGTTTTACATTTGATTTTGATCAACAAATTAACGCAAGTATTCGTGCAAAAGTTGGTGAACGCTTGGAACTTACTGCAAATTATGACACACAATCTACCTTTGATTTTCAAAACTTAATTAGGCTAGAATTTATACCACCCTCACTTTCTGATGTTAAATATGGTGAAGACGGAATTATACAAGGAATTGAAGCTGGTAACCTTTCAATGCCAATTAAAAACTCTTTAATTAACGGGGCACAAAGTTTGTTTGGATTAAAGACAAAACTTCAATTTGGTAATACAAATATTACGGCTGTTTTCTCTCAACAAAATTCTGAAAGTAAAACTATTGTTGCAGAAGCAGGAGCTTCCATACAGCCTTTTGAGTTGAGAACAACTGATTATGATAATGACAGACACTTTTTCTTATCTCAATTCTTTATAGATAATTATGCAAACTCTTTAAAAAACTACCCTTTAGTAAGTAGTCAAGTTAATATTACAAGAATCGAGGTTTGGGTAACTAATAGGAATGCAAGTACAGACGATTTTAGAAGTATTGTTGCTTTTTCTGATATTGGAGAATCTAATAATATTAATACTACTTACAAAAATCTTGTAAATAGCAATGGAACTGTGCAAACTACAAACCCAGTTAGTATAAATATTAATTTAAATAATGTACAAACAACCATAAATCTGCCTCAAAACGATGCTAATAATATTTATGATCCTAATGTTTTAGCAGGAATTAGAGATGTTTCCAATGTTGACAACACATTAAATGGGACATTTCAAATGGAACAAGGAACAGATTATTCTATACTTGAAAATGCGAGAAAGCTAGATTTAAATGAATATACTTTAAATCCTCAATTAGGATATATCTCTTTAAACAGAAGATTAAATGATGGTGAAGTTTTAGCCGTTGCATACGAATATACTGTTGCAGGAACTGTTAATGGTAGTACAGAAAAATCTTTTAAAGTAGGTGAATTTTCTAATGATGGAATTCAAGCACCACAAAATTTAGCTGTAAAATTATTACGTAGCGAAATATTAACGACAAAAAGAGATGATGGAAGTGGTGGAGAAGAATCTTTTCCTACTTGGCGTTTAATGATGAAAAATATTTATGCTCTAGGTGCATATCCATTAACACAAGATGGTTTTCGTTTTGAAATTCAGTACAGAGATGATGCTACCGGTATACCGTCGAATGTATTGCAAAATGCCCAAACCACAGATATTGCTAATACACCATTAATTCAGGTGCTAAAACTAGATCAACTAGACCAAAGTCAATTTAGAACTTCAGACGGTTTCTTTGATTATGTAGAAGGAATTACCGTAAATTCTCAAAATGGATATGTGATTTTTCCAGATCCAGAACCTTTTGGTAGTGGTTTAGCAAACAAATTAACAAATGTTGCCGATGAAGTTTATTTATTTAAAGATTTGTATTTAAATACAAAAGTAAACATCAAAAACAACTTTCAAAATAAGGATAAATATTTCTTAAAAGGTTATTTTAAATCAGAAAATTCTGGGGGAATTCCGATTGGTGCTTTCAATGTTCCTAGAGGTTCTGTAAAAGTTACTGCTGGTGGAAGACAATTGGTAGAAGGTGTTGATTTCGTAGTTGATTATCAACTAGGAAGAGTACAAATTATAGATCCAGGTCTACAAGCTTCCGGAACTCCAATAAATGTATCAACAGAAAATAATGCTGTGTTTAATCAACAGAGAAAAACCTTTATGGGTGTAGATATTGAGCATAAGTTTTCTGACGATTTTATAGTTGGTGCAACTATTTTAAATGTAAATGAAAGACCCCTAACACCAAAAGTTAATTTTGGAGCTGAGCCTATAGACAATACCATGTTTGGTGTAAACATAGATTATTCTACTGAGGTTCCTTATTTTACAAAATTAGCAAACAAATTACCTTTTGTAGATACCGATATCCCATCCAATTTATCTGTTAGAGCAGACATGGCATATTTAGCACCAGGCACTCCAAGTGGAATAGACGTCGCTGGTGCTGCAACTTCTTATATAGACGATTTTGAAGCATCACAAATACCTATTAGTTTATTATCTCCTTTAGATTGGTATGAAGCTAGTACTCCAAAATATTTTAATGGTTTTAACGGAGATCAAAATAACATATCATATAATTACAAAAGAGCAAAATTAGCTTGGTATAATGTAGATCAAATTTTTTACGGAATTGGTCAAACACCACCAAGTATCGACGCTGATGAATTATCTAGAGCAGAAACAAGACAAATTAATTATAGAGAATTGTTCCCAAATGTACAATTAGACATCACTCAAAACTCTTTAGTAAGAACCTTAGATTTAGCTTACTATCCGGAAGAAAGAGGTTCCTATAATTTTAACACTTTAGAGATTGATGTGAATAACGATGGAACTTTTAAGAAACCTGATGAGAACTGGGGTGGAATTATGCGCCCTTTAACTACAAATAATTTTGATCAAGCAAATGTCGAATTTATTCAGTTTTGGGTAATGGATCCTTATCAAAATTATTCTATTACAAATGCAGAAGGTTTACCACAAGGTGTAAATCCTAATGACTTAACAAATCAGGTAGGAGATTTATACATCAATTTAGGAAATATCTCTGAAGATATTTTAAAGGATAATCGTAAAATGTTTGAAAACGGCTTACCCGAAAATGGTTTAAAGGTTGATGGCTCTAATGTTAATAGAACAACTTGGGGTGATGTGCCAAGAAGCCCGTCCATTATTTATGCCTTTGGTCTGGAGGATGGAACCAGAACAAATCAAGATCTAGGGTTTGATGGATTAAATGACCTTGAAGAGGAACAACATTTAAAGAAACTTTCTGATTCTTTAAACTTAAATATAAATTTCTCCAAATTAAAATCAGATGATATTTCATCCGATAATTTTCAGTTTTTTAGAGGAGCACAATTAGACGCTATTGATGCCTCTATTGTAAGGCGGTATAAAGACTTCAACAATACACAAGGTAACTCGCCAACGCTAAACCAATCACCAGAATCTTATCCTACTTCATCTTCAACCTACCCAGATGTAGAGGACATCAACAGGGATCAAACGATGAATACTGTCGAGAGTTATTACGAGTATAAAATATCTATGAATCAAGTAGATTTAGTAAAAGGTAGAAATTATATTGTTGATGAAAAAACAACTTCTGTTTCTTTAGAAAACGGGAATACACAGCAAACAAAATGGTATCAATTTAGAGTACCAGTGAGAAATGGAACACCAATAAATGGAATCTCTGATTTTAACAGCATTCGTTTTATAAGAATGTTCTTAACTAAATTTAAAATGCCTGTTGTCATTAGATTTGGTGAACTAGATTTAGTACGCGGAGATTGGAGACGATATACCAAAACCATAGATCCAACAATTGATCCTGAGAGAGAATTAACGCAAGCTGAATTAGAAGGTTTTGAAGTTGGTGTTGTTAGTATAGAACAAAACAATGGAAGTTACATTCAACCTCCAGGAATTGAAAGAGAGCGTTTACAAGGAAGTACTACTGTACAATTGCAAAATGAACAATCCGTAACTTTAAAAGTTAACAATTTAGAACCTAATAAAACTAGGGCAATTTATAAAAACATAAGTATCGATTTAAGACGTTTTAAAAACTTGAAGATGTTTATGCATTTACAAAAAAATGATGCAGAAGGATCTTTAAGTGATGATGATTTTTCTGCAGTTATAAGATTAGGAACAGATTTAAATGATAATTTTTATCAGATAGAAGTTCCTTTAAAGGTGTCCACGAATGGTGGTTCTGCATTCGATATTTGGCCCGAGGCGAATAATCTGGACGCACTCTTAGAATCCTTTGGTAAACTTAAAGTAGAAAGAGATGGGTTAGGTTTGATGGTTAATGATATATATCCGATTGAAGACCCAAATGAGATTCCTGAATTTAAAATTCGAGTAAAAGGAAATCCTACATTAGGACAATTAAGAACAATAACTTTAGGTATAAGAAATAATACTACTTTAAATAAAAGTGGTGAAATCTGGTTTAATGAATTACGTTCATCAGGCTTTGACAATAAAGGTGGTTGGGCTGCAGTCATGAATGCTGATGCCAACTTTGCTGATGTTGCGAATGTATCGCTTTCTGGAAGTATAAAAACAATTGGTTTTGGCGCGGTAGAGGATCGAGTAAACCAACGTAGTTTAGACGAAACCAAACAGTACGACGTTTCTACAACCATTAATTTAGGTAAAGTTTTAACTCCAAAAAAATGGGGAATTCAATTACCAATGAGTTACAGTGTTGGTGAAAAATTCGTTGATCCAAAGTTCGATCCTCAATATCAAGATGTTAAACTAAAAGATGCTATTGCTCAGAATCCTAATAGCGAGTTCTCTAGGGATTATACAAAAAGAACCAGTATCAGTTTTATCAATGTAAAGAAGAACAGAAACCCAAATTCCACAAAAAAACCAAGGTTTTATGATGTAGAAAACTTAGCTGTTTCTTATTCCCATAACAAAGAATTTCATAGAGATTATAATATAGAAAAATATATTAATGAAAAAGTATCAGCTTCTGCTGCTTATAATTTCAACTTCAATTCTAAACCTATAGAATTCTTTAAGAATTCAGAAAGCTTCAAAAGTAAATATTGGAAGTTTATCAAAGATTTAAACTTTAACCCTGTACCAAAAACCTTCGCTTTAAACTCTAGAATTAATAGGAGTTATAACGAACAGCAATCCCGAAATTTGGTAGAAGGTTTATCTGCTCAACCAGAATTAAAACAACGTAGATTTTTGTTTGATTGGGATTACACTATTAGTTTTGATTTAACCAAATCAATACAATTAAACTTTAACGCAACCAATAGTTATATTTATGATGCTTTTGGAAATGGTGAAGATTTGCAAGTTTTTGACGATTTCTTTAACACAGGAAGACCAAATCATTATCATCAAAAACTAAATACAACCTATAATTTACCTTTAAATAAGTTTCCGATTTTAAGTTTTATGAAAGCAGACTATGCGTATACAGCAGATTTTGACTGGCAAGTATCATCTCAAGATAACACTATCTTTGAACAAATTGGTAATGTCATTCAGAATGCAAATACACATAATATAAATACTACCTTTTCTTTTGATAAGCTGTATAAAAAAGTTGGTTTTGAAAAACTTTTATTAACAAAAACACAACGTAAAAACGCAAAGGGAAAAAATTCGGCGAGAATAAAACAAAAGAAAACATTACCAGTTGGCAAGAAAATTTTAAAAGGGAGTTGGAATGTTATTACCTCTGTAAAACAAGGTAAAATAAGTTACACAGAAAATAATGGTCAGTTCTTGCAAGGTTATACAGAAGATATTGGCTTTTTAGGAGGAGCACCTACCTCATTTGCTTTTGGTAGTCAAGTTGACATTAGAAATAAAGCCTTAGAAAATGGATGGTTAGTTACCCGAGTTGATGGTGGTGAATATTTTAACAAAACTTACAGCAGAACTCATTATAATAAATTAGATTATACTTTTACAGTTAAACCTTTTAAAGATTTAAATATTGATGTTCGAGGTAATAAAATTCAAACCAAAGATATTTCTCAACAAATAGATCTGATAGAAGCAAAAAGTACATTTGAAGATACTCCTATTTTTGAAACAGGTAACTTTAGCAGCAGTCATTCTATGCTTTCGACAGCATTTACAAATGGGGATGTACTATTCCAAAAAATGAAAGATTACCGAAGTATTATTTCCAACAGATTAGCTACGGAAACTGGTGCTGCAATAGATGGTTTTGGAAAGAACAGCCAACAAGTTTTACTTCCAGCATTTATGGCAGCTTATTCTGGCAAGAACCCAGATAAAGTAAGTACAAGTTTGTTTAGAGATATACCAATTCCTAACTGGACTTTGCGTTATAATGGATTAATGAAATTCAAATGGTTTAAAAAGAACTTTTCAACCTTTGTACTTTCTCATGGGTACAGATCATCGTATACCATTTCTAGTTTTACAAACAACTTACAGTATAAGAATGCTACGGCATATATCGAAAAAAATATAGCAGGTAATTACGAATCAAAAAGACTAATTGCCAGTGCAACTTTGGTTGATGAATTTTCACCCTTATTAAAAGTTGACATGAAAATGAAAAACTCTTTTTCTTTAAGAGGAGAAATTAAAAAAGATCGAACTTTAACTATGAATTTTAACAACAGTACCATAACCGATATTGCCGGTACTGAATATATTTTTGGTTTTGGTTATGTTTTTAAAGACGTGAAAATGAATACCCGTTTTACAGGTAAAAAAACTGCTTTAAAAGGTGATATTAACTTAAGAGCGGATGTATCATTACGAGATAATTTAACACAAATTAGATATGTAGATGAAGATAATGATCAGATTAGTGGTGGTCAAAAGTTATTTTCGATTAAATTTACCGCCGATTACAAATTGAACAGCAGTTTAACTGCATCTTTTTATTATAATCATCAAACCTCTAAATATGCTATTTCTACAACCTTTCCAAGACAATCTATAAATGGTGGGTTTAATCTAGTTTACAACTTAGGAGGAAATTAAAATAAATCAATAAAAAAAAATAAAAAAATGAGTATTCCAGCTGAATTAAAATACACCAAAGATCATGAGTGGATTCAAATTGAAGGAAACATTGCAACTGTAGGAATTACAGAATTTGCTCAAGGAGAATTAGGGGATATTGTTTATGTAGATGTAGATACATTAGATGACAATGTAGAAGAAGGAGAAGTTTTCGGTTCTGTAGAGGCCGTAAAAACAGTTTCAGATTTGTTTATGCCTTTATCTGGTGAAATAGTTCAATTTAATGAAGAACTCGAAGATGAACCAGAATTAGTAAACACAGACCCTTATGGAAAAGGATGGATGATTAAAATAGCTATCTCTAATAACTCACAAATAGAAAGCTTATTAGATGATAAAGCATATCAAGACCTTATTAAAGAATAACAGCTTTATAATAGCCTTAATCATTACAATAGCTATTGTTTGTTTGAGCCTTGTTAGAATGCCAAGTACCCCAATTACCTTTACATTCAATAACATAGACAAGAGTTTTCATGGCTTAGGATACTTCATATTAACAATATCATGGCTAATAGCATATTCAAAGAAACCAAATAAAAAATATTTTATAGTAATTTGTTGCGTTATTTTTGGCATAATTATTGAATTATTACAAAGTAGAATAACAATTTACAGAACCGGAGATTACTTAGATGTAATTGCAAACTCTGTAGGAGCTCTATTCGCTTTGTTGATTTTTAATATAGTTTCAAAAAAAAAATAGATTAATTAACCATAAGACTTGTATTTAAAACAATAATTTAATTAAATTAGCAACCTATTAATAAATCTTTAAAATGGAAATTAAGAAAAGTCCTAAATCAAATTTAGAAAATTTCAGTAAAATTTTTATGCAAATTGGTCTTGTATTAGCCCTTTTTATAACCTATGCTGCAATCGAACAAAAAACATATGACAAAACCTATGGAGATTTAGGTTCTGCTGTAATGAATGCAGACATGGAGGAAGAAATTCCAATTACAGAAAGAGTTGAGCCAGTAAAGCCTAAAACACCACCACCACCAGCTCCAGAAAAAATAGAGATTGTTGAAGATGAAAAAGAGATAGAAGAAACTGTAATAGAATCTACGGAGACTGACGAAAGTGAAGCTATTGAGGTTGAGGAAATTGAAGAAGTTGAAGAAGTTGAAGAAATTGAGGAAGATGTAAGTTTCATGATTATTGAAGACGTACCTGTCTTTCCTGGATGTAAAGGAAATAAGGCTGCGTTAAAAAAATGCTTTAGTGCTAAAGTTCAAAAGCACTTTGGTAGAAAATTTGATAGTGAGTTACCTAACGAGCTAGGCCTATCAGCAGGTAGAAAAAGAGTATTTATTGGTTTTAAAATTGATAAAAAAGGTAATATCGTAAACATTCAAGCGAGAGCGCCACACCCAAAGATTAAGGCTGAAGTCATAAAAGTAATGAAGCAATTACCAAAAATGAAACCAGGTAGACAGAGAGGGAAACCAGTCGGTGTAAAATATAGTATTCCATTTACTTTAATTGTAGAATAAAAATTAAAGAAAGGCTCAAAAAAAAAGCGTTTAGGGATTCTCTAAAGGCTTTTTTTTATGTCCCATACAGAATATTGATATCACCTTTTAAAAGCATCTTGACAGATCTTAAAACCTTATTAACCAACGATAGCAAAACTATTAAATTAAATGCATATAAAACTCCCTCTTCTCTGCCATTTAATTGAAACATGCTATCCTTAGCTAGAGATATAAATTGATAGCATAAAAAAACTCATTAGAATTTAAAATTCTAATGAGTTTTTATGTATAAAATATAATTGAATTAATCGTTATTTACAGCAAGGTTAGATTCTGGCTTCCAAACGTTCACCGATACAATAGAATTATCTACATAGTTAATTTCTTTTAAAGACGCTTTAGTCCAAACAAACCATTTACCAATCTTTTTACCACTATCATAATAAGCTAATTGGGTTTTATTACCTGCTTTATCAAAACGAACCCATTCCCCAGTCAATTTTTTATTTTTAAAAAAACCTTGTGTTTTTACAGATCCATCTTCAGAATAGTACGTAGCTTTTACTAAATCTCCCTGAGCCTTATAAGTTGGCTGTTGTTCTTGCGCATATCCAATAGTTGCTAACGTAAATATACATATTGTTATAATTTTTTTCATGACCGCTTGTTTTAAGGTTAACATCTATTTCACAAATATAAACTTTTTTTAACTATTTATAAACACTTTGGTAACATTAAATTTACATTGTAAAAGATAACGAAACTTATTATGATGAAAAAAAATTATATTTACATCTTATAAATCTTAATACTCTTAAATATCATGGCAGTAATGAAAGTTATTGAAGTTTTAGCTAATTCTGAAAAAAGCTGGGAAGAAGCTACAAGGATAGCAGTAAAACATGCAGCCGAATCTGTTAAAAACATCAAATCTGTATTTGTACAATCACAAAGTGCTGTTGTTAATGGTAGCACTGTTACTGAATTTCGAGTAAACCTAAAAATTACTTTTGAAGTAAACTAGGATTACAATACAAACTACTTTGACGTAATTTCATGAAATAGTAATGGCTTTTTTTCTCATATCTTATGAAAAAAATTCAAATTATACAAATTGGTTTTTTAATCCTAGTCCATGTATATATTTAGAAATATATTTTTTCGGATACAAAATAAAGGAGTGAAATATTTTTATAATTATTTAATGATGAAGCTAGTGCTTTAAAATAGATAAGTTCGCAAAAGTATTTCAGAAAACATTGACTATTTCGTCTAAATTATATCTATTTTTATTCTCTTTCAGAAATAAATTTTAAATATTCTCGTACTTTTACTAATTAAGTTTTAATAAAAAGACAATGGAAGACTACGCCGAAAAAATAAAAGGACTATTAATTGAATACACCCCAAATTTGATAACCGCTTTAATTATTTTAATAGTTGGTTTATTTCTAATTAATATCGTTATTAAATCATCAAAAAAAATAATGATAAAAAGAGGTGTTGATATTACGCTTCAAAAGTTTTTAGGGAATCTTAGCAGTTGGATTTTCAAAATATTATTATTCATTACAGTAATTTCGAAATTAGGAGTTGCAACAACCTCTTTTGCAGCAATTGTAGCTTCTGCTGGCTTAGCTATTGGTTTAGCTTTACAAGGCTCTTTAGCTAATTTTGCTGGCGGAATATTGATCATGATCTTTAGACCTTTTAAAATTGGTGATTTGATTGAAGGTCAAGGTGAAATTGGCGTTGTCAAAGAAATTGAAATTTTTACGACAAAATTAACTGGTTTATCAAACAAAGAAATTATTATTCCAAATGGCACATTATCTAATGGCAACATCGTAAATTATACTACTGAAGGAACAAGACGTGTAGATCTCGTATTTGGTGTTTCTTATGATGCCGATATCAAGAAAACAAAAGACGTTTTAATGCATGTGCTAACAGAGCATCCAAAAGTATTAAATGATCCAGCACCAATAGTTAAGGTTTCCGAATTAGCTGATAGCTCCGTAAATTTCGCTGTTAGACCTTGGTGTGCATCTGCTGATTATTGGGATGTTTATTTTGATATTACCGAAAACACTAAAATAGCATTAGACAAAGCAGGAATAGAAATACCTTATCCTCATAGAGTAGAAATTAGAAAGTAGGTTTCTTTTTCTTTTCTGGGATAACAATAAAATCTTTCAAATAAAAGGGTTCAAAATAAGCGACATTTTCTATGTCGTTTTTTTTATATTTATCATAAGACAATTTTGCCATTTCTTTTGCTGACGGAAACATAGCATCTATAAAAATCGCATTTTCATGAGTAATGAATTCTTTACATTTCTGAGATCCATCTCCTAAAAAATAGACGGTACTATTTTCTAAATATTCACAAAAAGAATTTTCATCAATAATTTCAGCTTTAATTTCTCTTATTTGATTGTGCTTTTTATCAAAAACAGCTGAATAAACCTCCATTCTTCTGGCATCTAACATCGGCACAATAACGCCCTCTTCAATAGCAATTGAATACGATAAAGAAGTTAGTGTATCAATAGAAATCAAAGGCTTATCAAACGCAAAACATAGTCCTTTTGCCGCAGAAACTCCAATTCTTAGACCCGTATAAGAACCTGGGCCTTTACTTACGGCCACAGCATCTATACTATCAGAAGTAAGATTCGCTTCTTTTAAAATATCAACAATAAAAGGGTGCAGCACTTCTGCATGAGAATAATTACCATTATTTAATTCTTTAATAGCTATAATTTTTCCTTTTTCTGCAATACTTACAGAACAATTTTTAGTAGTAGTCTCTATATTTAAAATGATGTTCAAAATTTTGGATTCTTTTTTGTAAAGATAAATTAAAAAGAAAACCTCACAGCAATCTAATTACTATGAGGTTTAAACTATTTTTTAAAGTAAATTATTCTAAAACTAATTCTCCAGCATAAAATTGCAATACTTTCGTTTTAAAAACATAATCGTATTTAGACCTAATTAAAGCTGCTTCCGCATTGACCAAACGTGTTCTTACTTGGTCAAAATCAAACTGCGTCATTGCTCCGAAATTATAACGTTGTTGTGCATTTTTAAACGCTTCTTCTTGTGCCTCTAGTGAAACTTTAGCTGCTTCATATGTTTTTAGGGCTGTTCTTACATCTAAAAAAGATTGTTCTATTGTTTGTTTTAAAGATAATTTTTCACTCTCTAATCTTGTTTCAGAAATTTCTTTATTGATCACAGATTGTGCAACTCTATTTTTTGTTTGAAAACGATTAAAAATTGGAATGCTTA
Organism: uncultured Acidimicrobiia bacterium; assembly: GCA_964195455.1. Taxonomy (GTDB): domain Bacteria; phylum Bacteroidota; class Bacteroidia; order Flavobacteriales; family Flavobacteriaceae; genus Polaribacter. The sequence goes on along the minus strand of CAXMOR010000054.1, from coordinate 30,794 downwards.
AATTTAACCCTATTCCATAATTATATCGATCCCCTAAAAATTCAAAAAAGTTAGTATTTGATTGTCCTTGTCTTAAATTATTAAACTGATGAAAATAAGAACTTCCCATCGCAAGATTATATGTTAAAGTAGGTAAATAAGCTCCTTTTGTTATTTCTATATTAAAATCAGCGTTTTTAATAGCCAAGTTTGCTCTCGCTATTTCTGGCATTGTTTGTATAGATTTATCATAAACTGTTGTCGAATTTTCATAAAACAAGTTTGCAGAAGGGGTACCAACATTTATTGGAGAGACATCAAAACCGTCCATAGAAACTTGCAATAATTGCGCTAAGTTTAATAATGCTAAATCTAAAGCATTTTCTTGCATAATTACAGTTTGTAAATTTGATGCCGCTGTAGCTTGTGTATTTAACAAATCTCCTTTAGGTATTACACCCGAATTAAACCTACTTTCAGCAGCTTCAATTTGTTTTTTACTGATATCATATTGAACTTGAGCAGCACTTAAGTTTTCTTTTGCGAATAGAATATTTAAATATCCATTAACAACAAATAAAGATATATCATTTTCAATTTTCTTTAAGTCTAGCATACTAGATTCAACTCCTAATTGTGCTTGCTTAAAAGTATTTGTATTTCTATAACCATTAAAAATAGTTCCAGAACTAGATAGATTAAAAGATGCATTAAAATTTTTAGTGTTCGCTAAAATTCCTTGATCGTTCTGAGATAAACCAACATTATACCTTCCAGAAGAAGAACCTGATAAATTTGGCAAAAAATTACCTTTCGAAATTTCGACATCTTTTTTAGCTAATTCTAAGCGAAGTCTGTTTTGTTGGATAGAAATATTTTTTGCTAATGCCTCATCTACACACTCCTTTAAATCCCACTTTTTCTGTGAAAAAGTAGTTACTGAAGTAAAAAAAGCTACTATTATTATAAATTTAATTTTCAAAACGTCTTTTGTTTTTTGTTGGTTTATTAATTCTAATGATTACAAAAGCAAACAATATTCTTTTGATTCTATTTATAAGACGATTAAAAATAAAAAATGTTACAAATTTTCACTCTTATTGAAAGGTTAAATTTTAGCCTGTTTTTTATATCTGTAAATTGTATAGAACAACACACCGATAAGTAAGTATGGAAACACCATTAAATAGGTGATTCCGTTATTAACACCTTCTGCCATTGACAAATCACCACTTTCTACAACGGCTTTGCACATTGCACATTGGGCATAAGAGGTTTTAACCATCAAAACAATTAAAATCAAAAAGAAAATTATTGTTTTATTAAGCATAATAAGGAGATATCATTAGATACACTACTACACCCGTAACAGCAACATATAGCCATAGAGGAAATGTCATTTTTGCTATTTTTTTGTGTTGTGCAAAATTACCTAATTTAGCTCTCATGTATGTTGTTAAAACGAACGGTATTACAATTACTGATAAAATAATATGTGTAATTAAAATAAAATAATACACAATTTTAATTGTTCCTTCTCCACCAAATTTAGTAGAATCTGATGTCATATGATACACTATGTACATCAATAAAAAAGCTAAAGAACAGGCAATAGCAAAAGTATTTAATTGTTCATGCAATTTTTTGTTTCCTTTTTTAATAGCAAAGACTGCCGCTATTAAAACTATTGCTGTTAATCCATTGATAGACGCATAAATTGGCGGTAAAAAAGTAAAAGGCTCTACATCAAAACCTAAGTCTCTTAAATTAACTGCAAACAAAGCTGCAACAGCAATTGGAATTACAATTGATAAAGCAGTGATGATTTTTCTGTATTTTTTTTCTTGCGCTAGATTACTCATTTAATAATAATTTAATATCTTCTTTTAATTCCTTTATTTGATCAGGAAAAGTTTGTTCTTGCAAAGCTCTGTAATACATTATAGGATTACCAAAATTATCTTTTCTAGATCTGATATAACCATCTTTATCTACCAAAGCAAACAAACCTGAATGTTCAAAACCCCCATGGTCTTCGTCTCCTTTTCCTGCATATAGTTTAAACCCCTTATTGGATAGAGCATAAACAATCTCTTCTGAATTACCTGTTAATAAATGCCAGTTTTTATGCGTAATCCCATTGCTTTTTGCGTATTCTTTTAAAATTTTTGGAGAATCAATTTTAGGAGTAATAGAAATAGAAGCTATTCCAAAATTCGGGTTTCCAAAAAAAGCATCTTGGATCGTTAACATTTTCTGATTCATTACAGGACAAATTGTTGGACAAGTAGAAAAGAAAAACTCTACAACAAACACTTTACCATTATAAGTGCTATTAGTAATTATTATTCCTTCTTGATTTATAAATTCAAAATCCGGCACTTTATTAAACTTAAATAAACTATTTATATTTCCTGATTTTTTATCAACTTTATTCAACCTGTCATCTTGAACAAAATCATTATCATTGAATCTTCTATCTATGTTTCTAACAACATAAATACCAAATAGTAAAATGATAAATGAGATCCCTATATAAGAATATTTTTTACTCATAATCCTACCTCTTTTCTGTCTGCTTTGTTTATATTTTTATCTTTAAAAGCAGCATAATACTCATAATAAAGTACTTTTACATCATCTTTTAATTTTGCATTCAATTCTGAAACAGAATTCATGTTGTACCCAAATAACTTTTCGGTCTCATTTTCTACATCCTTTAGTCTTCCTCTTAAATTAACCTTTTTATCTATTAAAAATGCCTTTGACGAAGCTAAATTAGTAAGGGGTTCATCAAAAGAAAAACTACTATAAAAATCTTCTATTTCTTCTTTAGAACTTGCCATGAAAACCCATTTTTGCATATCAGTAAAGGCACCAATTTCTTCTTTTAACTTCTTTGCCTCGGCCTCTTGTCCATTAGGATAAATCGCTATAATTTGAAACTTTTTATAATCTGTAAATTTTTTGTACACCTTTTCATTTAGATTAAAAAGACCAGATCTATTCGTGTTTACCTCATTTCCTAAAAAACAAACAATGGAAACATTGTCTTTTAGTTGCACTCTTTTAGTTGCATCAATTTCTGAAACATCAATAATATTTTCAGTTACAACTGGTAATTTTGTAAAATTATTTTTTCCCGTAGAAAGAATTAAAAAACACATTAAAGGAAAAATAAAAAGTAAAAATAATACTATTCTTTTTTTGGTGATGAATTTCATTTCTAAATAATTAATACTGTTTTAAGAATACTAAAAAAATAAACTTATTTAAGGTGATATTTTTAGTAAATAAAAAAAGGTGGTTAACACCACCTTTAAATTTTTTTAATTACCATTTCACAAGTGGTGCCAATGTATCGTATAAATAACCACCTTCAATTAAAAGTAAAGTTACAAGGTAACAGATTAGAAAAACTGCTGTCCAAACTGCGGCACGTCTAAACCATTTTTTTTCTCCTTCCATGTGCATGAAAGCCCAAGTAATATAATATGCTTTATAAAGTGTTAGAATAATAAATATCCAGTTCAATGGACTAGTTCCTAAAAAACTAGTTAGGTGTAAAACTTCTGGCTTTATAATACCTAGAGCAACTTCTACGATAGTTACAACAGATAGTAAACCAAATACCATCCATATTCTCTTTACATTAGATTCGTGTGCGTGTGCCATTTTTATTTTGCTATTATTTTATAATTAAACTAAGTAGAAGAAGGTGAATACAAATACCCAAACTAAATCTACAAAGTGCCAATATAATCCTACTTTTTCTACCATTTCATAATGCCCTCTTTTTTCATATGTACCAAGAATAACATTAAAGAAAATGATAATATTAATTACGATTCCCGAGAATACATGAAAACCATGAAAACCTGTGATAAAGAAAAAGAAATCGGCAAAAATCGTATTTCCGTACTCATTTGATTTTAAGTTTGCTCCTTCTACAACAAACTTTCCTTTTGCTAATTCAGAGGCACCTTTTTCTCTTGAGAAAATAATTTTTTGCTTTTTCTCTAAATCAATTTGTTCACTTCTAATTTGGATTGAAGGATTTGCATTATAAGAAGCCCTAATTTGTGCAACTGAATATTCCCCTACAGATTCTCCACTTTCAAACCATAATCCATTTTTCTTGGTATTAGAAACTCTCTGATCCATTCTATCACCGACAACAAAATCTGATAAAGCTATTTGATGGCCATCTTTTACAAATTGCAAAAGTCTGCCATCTGTGGTTTTTACGGCTCCATAAGAACCCTTAATAAAAGTATTCCATTCCCAAGCTTGAGAACCTACAAATATTAAACCCCCAATAATAGTAGCAAACATATACCATGCTACTTTATTTTTCTGCATTTTATGACCTGCATCAACAGCCATTACCATTGTTACTGATGAGAAAATAAGGATAAATGTCATAAAAGCCACATAGTACATAGGATAATTACCATGTATAAATGGCACGTGCGTAAACACTTCATCTGCAATTGGCCAAGAATCTATAAACTTAAAACGTGTTAACCCGTAAGCCGCTAAAAAACCTGAAAAGGTTAATGCATCTGAAACGATAAAAAACCACATCATCATTTTACCATAACTTGTTCCGAATGGTTTTGCTCCTCCACCATTCCAAGTGTCTTTACTATCAGAAGGTATAGCAATATTTGCTTCCATAAATATTATCTGTTAATTATTTCTTAATTTAGTTTGCCAAAAATACCTATTTTTCATCACCTAATAAAATAGAAAAAGAAAAATAGGTATATCCATAGTATATCTACGAAATGCCAGAAGATTGCACCTAGTTCAAAACCAAGCATATCGTCTGATTTATATTTGTATTTAAAATGATTATAAATAACAACCAAAAGTACAATAAGACCCGCAAGCAAGTGTAAAACGTGAATAAAAGTAATTCCAATTATAAATGATGTTGATACAGTGCTTTCTGGTCCAGTAAAAAACAACCCTATACTTTTTAGTTGATTAAAGCCAACATACTGTTGCCAAACAAAACCAATTCCTAAAAATAACGTAGCAATTAAAAGTACTAATGATAACTGTCTTTTATTTTGTTTTAAAAATCGTTGTGATAAGAATAATGTAATGCTACTTGCCACTATTAAAAACGTACTTACGTAAAATGCCTCTGGCAAATCAAAAGAAACCCAATCGTCACGTTTCATACTTATTACATACGCACTTGTTAATCCTGCAAAGAACATCACCATACTAATCATTGAAACCCACAACATTGATTTTGCTGATTTCTTTTTAGCTACTATGTATTCTTGTTTTAAAGCTTGTTCTCCTATCATTTTTTAATGTAAAAATTTATCTACCACATATATAATTTGCACTACCGTAATATACAAAACACTTGATAACATTAATTTTCTTGCGTCTGTATTTTCTTCTGATTTATGCAGCTGAAGCGCATAATATAACATTACAACTCCTAATAAAGCAACAACAATTGCTGTTATAGGGTATATATAAAAATTTCCAGATAACTTTAAAACAGGAGCTATAGAAACTAAAATCATTATAAAGGTGTAAAATATAATTTGTTTTACCGCCCCTTTATCCTTCGTATTCATTGGCAACATATTAAAACCGGCTTTTTTATATTCTTCAAATTGCAACCAACCAATTGCCCAAAAATGTGGAAATTGCCAAAAAAACTGAATGATAAATAACATCCCTGCTTCTATTCCAAATTCATCTGTTGCTGCTACCCAGCCTAACATAAAAGGAATTGCACCAGGTATTGCACCCACAAAAACAGCTAAAGGTGTAACCGGTTTAAGAGGTGTATAAACACAAGTATATAGGAAAATTGAAATGGCCCCAAATAGAGCTGTCTTTGAATTGATGCTATATAATATAGAAATTCCTAAAATTGTAAACAAAATAGCAATTGACAATGCAAAATTCACAGACATTCTGCGCGTAGGTAGCGGCCTATCTTTTGTGCGTTGCATCAAAGCATCTGTATCTTTTTCTATAATTTGATTAAATGCATTAGATGCACCCACCATAAAGAAACCTCCTAAAGCTAATAATAAAAGTGTGGTGAAGCTTATGACATCTGCTGCTAATAAATACCCTGCAACCGAAGAGAATACAACACTTAAAGACAAGCCAACCTTGGTAAGTTGTTTTAAGTCTGATAAAAGTGTATTCATTGAAGTTTTTGTTTCTGAAATTACTATTGAATTCATTATCCCACAAGTTGGGTGCAAAGATATTTTATAAATACCAATTTACCATAGATTTTGTAAAGTATTGTTTTGTAAAACAAAAAAAAACCCACTCAATAAATTGAGTGGGAAAATTGCTATGAAAAAGAAAAAGTGTGACTTAATTAAAAGCCACACGCAAAGATAAATATTATTATATTAGATAAACAAGTAAAAATTACTATTTTTTTTACGTTTTACGTAATTATAGACTTATATCTTCTTCACTATTTACGAAGTCCTTGAAATACAAACATCTTATTATTCAAATCCTATATTTTTATAAACTTGATTTTATATAAATTAACATTTTTTTTTGTTGAAGAAATAAATACCTGCAAAAAAAGCATGATTAAAATTTTTATTTAAAAAAAGTCTTTTTTAAATTGACTCGTTACTTTCTTAAGAAATATTTCTTCAAAATTAACTTCACTTAAATTAAATTAAAAGGATTGTCATTAAATATCATAGGGCCAGGAGAATTATTGCCGTTATTTCAATTGTCTAAATATTTTATAATAAAATAGTAAAACAATTATAAAAACTTCGAAGTTGAATCTTAAATTTTTATGGCACTATATCGCAAATTATCAAAAGAAAGCATTGAAAAACACAATTAGTATTCCTGAATTTTTTAATAGACCTACAATAGCAAAAAAAGAATAATGATCAAAATGAATACGATTTAAAAATGGCCAAACTAGAAGCAGTAAATGTTTTTTTAAAAGTTCTTTACAATCTTTTTTCTTTTTTATCTTTAATTAATAAGTCCGCAATTGTTGGATTTTCAATACAAGTTTTTATACACACAAAGTCATCACCTGTTTTTACAAAACCCGTTTGCAATACTTTAAAATACACACCACAAAAAGTAGTATTCCAGAATTGTTTTACAATTTTCATATTATCAAAACGAATGCCCAACTTATAACAAGGATTTCTTTGAAGGGTTGCTTCTAAAATGGCTTCTCCTACTTTAAAAGTATCTCCAACATGAATATTCCGTTCATCAAGATCATCAATGGTTAAATTTTCTCCAAAAACCCCTAAACTCCAATCTAAATTAGGGTACAAAGGTTTCCAATAATCATAATGTTTTAAAGAATATCCATAAATTGCTTGATTGATTCCTCCATGATTTTCTCGATCACAAATTGCATCTCCTTTCACATCTTCAGTATCTAAAAAAATAGGTTCATCAACTGGAAATTTAAAAATACCTGTGACCACCTTTATATTTTCCCAAGCAACTTCCTTTCGCTCACCAATATTTGTTGCTATAATCTTCATGCAATTACTTTTTAGAAAATGTAGCCAACGCCTTTTTTGTAAAGTCTGATAATACTAGTTTCCCTGAAATTACGGCTCTTTCAACCAATAATTCATCCCAGTTTTGGGTGTTTTTCCATAAAACTTTCTTCATTTCAGCTAAAGCTGATGGATTGTAGGATGCTAGTTTTGATGCTAAAATTTCGACTTCTTCATCTAATTCTTTAACGGTTTCGAAGACTCTTGCATACAACCCTTTTTCTTTTGCCCAATAGGCTGTTTTCCAACTAATAGCATCTAATGTTAATTCAGATAAAGCAGCCAAACCTATTTTTCTTTGAACAGCAGGTTCAATGACAAAAGGACCAATACCAATGGTGAATTCTGATAATTTAATCGCCGCCTTTTCTGTCGCTAACACATAATCACATGCAGCAACTAAACCAACTCCTCCACCAACAGTTTTTCCTTGAACACGTCCAATAATTAACTTACCACAAGTTCTCATAGCATTGATCACATTTGCAAAACCAGCAAAGAATTTTTCACCTTCCTCTAAATTTGAAATGGCGACTAATTCATCAAAAGAAGCACCTGCACAAAAAGCTTTTTCTCCTTCAGATTTTAAAATGATGACTGAAATTGCATCATTTTCTGAAATTGAATTCAACTCTTTTGTTAACCTTCTTAACAATTCACTCGGAAAAGAATTACTAGAAGGGTGACCAAATTCTATCGTTGCAATATTATTTTGAAGGTTGGTGTATAAACTTCCATTTTGCCTTGTAGTTGTCATAAAATATAAGTTTTCTCAAAAATAGGTTTTTCTAACAAGAATGTCAATGTTAAAATACGGAAGATTTATAGAATAAAAAAAGGCCATTACCTATGGTGTAATGAACTTTTTTTGTTCTGTAAAAGGTGACTTATTACTTATACTTTAACTTCATTATCACTAAAAATAATGATGAAATTGCTGTAATTGAATTTGCTAAAATCATTGGTAAACTTTTCAAATGAATTCCATAAATTAACCATAAAACAATTCCAACAAAAAAAGTAAGATACATGGTTAAAGAAAGTCCTGAGGTATCTTTTGTTTTGTACGTTTTAAAAACTTGTGGCAAAAAAGATGCTGTTGTAATGAACGCAGCAACTAAACCAATAATTTCATAAAAATCAATCACTCTTTTTTATTTTATTTTGATGGATTCGTTTTATTTTATTTCTTCACTCATCTAAATAACGTGTTTTAGTTAAATAAAACTTCTTCTGTTGTGTGTGTTAAAATTTTATTTAAAGTAAATGTGATTTCAATTTCAAAGTTTACAACATTTTCAATATTATTTTCATCCTTAAGATAAAATACCAAGCTACTTAGTCCTTTATCAAAAGAATCTACAAAATCTACAATACTGATAAACTCATCCTTAACATTTCTAACTTTAAAATTTAAGGTTACATCTTCGCTATTTCCATTTGAATTTATTTGATTTATTTTAATAAAACTTATATTTTCTAAATAAATAAATTTTCCTTCAGGACAGCTTGTTGCATAAGATTTCTGAAACCCAAATCCTTTTAACTGTTTAAAATCTGATGCTATTTGCTTCAAATCTTCTTTTAAATCAATACTCAATACAAAATCTAATTTTTCTACAGATGTATTTTGATCGATCTCTGAAAAAGAGTTATTTTCTACTGTTAATAATCTTTAAGAAATTTCTGAATAATATATTTCAAAAGTTCCTTGGTCTGCACAGCATGATGAAATAAATTTTACTGCAAACATGCATACAAATACTATAATTACTTTTTTCTCATTTTTATACTTCCTTAACAATTAAAATATCTTAATTAAACCTTCTTAACAAACAAGCGAATACCAAACGCACACTGTGCTTGCTAGCCAACTATGTTTACAATTTTACCAGGAACGATAATTACTTTTTTAGGAGTTCTCCCTTCTAATTGTGCAATTGTTTTTTCGTTGTCTAATACTGCTTTTTCTATTTCTTCTTTTGATAAATCCAAAGATAATTCTAAGGTAAAACGCATTTTCCCATTAAAAGAAATTGGGTAATTCTTTGCACTTTCTACCAAATGTTTTGCATCAAAGATTGGAAAATCAGCAGTAGAAATACTTTCATTATTCCCTAACAAACTCCATAATTCTTCTGCAATATGCGGTGCATATGGAGAAACCAATATTGCTAATGGTTCTAATATTACACGGGTATTACATTTTAAAACGGTTAACTCGTTTACAGCAATCATAAAAGTAGAAACAGAAGTATTAAAAGAGAAATTCTCGATATCTTCTTCTACTTTTTTAATGGTTTTATGTAAAACCTTTAACTCATCTTTTGTAGGCTCTGCATCAGAAACTTCAAATATTTCTTCGTTAAAATACAGTTTCCATAATTTTTTTAAGAAGGATGAAACACCAGAAATACCTGAGGTATTCCAAGGTTTTGCCTGTTCTAAAGGACCTAAGAACATTTCAAATAGTCTAAGACTGTCTGCGCCATATTGGTTTACAATAGCATCCGGATTCACAACATTGTATTTAGACTTCGACATTTTTTCTACCTCACGTCCAACTTTGCAAACTCCGTCTTTTAAAATAAATTCAGCGTTTTTATAATCAGCATTTAAAGAATGATTTTTATACGCTTCAACATCTAGTTCATCAGAGGAATTTACTAAAGAAACATCGGTATGCGAAGCTGTCTTTACAATCATAATACTATCCGTGTCATTAGCGTTTAAAAAGGCATTATCTATTAAATGATTCTTTACAATCGTTTCAAATTCATCATCAGAATTGAAAAGGTTTTTAGAAACGAGTACCGCAGGAATTTTATTCATGATTTCCTCACTAGCATGTGCTGTAAAACAATCTGATTTTATAAATGGTGTTGCTCTATACACAAAAGCACTCGTACCCAAAATCATTCCTTGGTTGATCAGCTTTTTCGCAAACTCATCTACAGGAACAATTCCTTTATCGAACAAGAATTTCTGCCAAAAACGAGCATATAATAAATGTCCGGTTGCATGTTCTGATCCTCCAATATATAAGTCTACTTCTTTCCAATATTCTAAAGATTCTTTGCTTGCAAATTCATCTGAATTTGTAGCGTCCATGTATCTGTTAAAATACCAAGAACTTCCTGCCCAACCTGGCATCGTGTTTAATTCTAGAGGAAAAACTGTTTTGTTTTTCAACTTCTCATTAGAAACTACCTTCTTTCCACGAGAATCCCAAGCCCATTCCGTTGCATTTCCTAAAGGTGGTTTTCCCTCTTCCGTTGGTAAGTACTTTTCAACTTCTGGCAACACAATTGGCAAATGTTTTGCATCAATCATTTGTGGCATTCCATCTTTATAATACACCGGAAAAGGTTCCCCCCAATAACGTTGTCTACTAAAAACAGCATCACGCAAACGGTAATTTATTTTTCCATAACCGAAACCACGTTTTTCCATTTCAAAAATGGCTAATTTTAATGCTTTCTTATATTTTAATCCTGATAAAAAATCTGAATTCGCAATTTTTGTTCCTTCTTTACCTGTATGCGCTTCTTCAGAAATATCAATATCTTCAAAAATATTTGGAATCGGAATATCAAAATGTTTTGCGAAATCATAATCACGTTGATCTCCACAAGGAACAGCCATTACGGCTCCTGTTCCGTAATTTGCTAAAACATAATCTCCAATCCAAATTTGTACTTTCTTTCCTGAAAAAGGATGGATGGCATACGCTCCAGTAAATGCGCCAGAAATGGTTTTCACATCTGCCATTCGATCACGTTCAGAACGTTTTGTAGTGGCAGTAATATAGTTTTCAACTTCTGCCTTTTGAGCCGCTGTTGTTATTTTTGAAACCAACTCGTGCTCTGGGGCTAGCGTCATAAAACTGACTCCATAAATTGTGTCTGGACGCGTTGTAAAGACATCAATTTTATATTGATTTTTTGCTATTAAAACTACTTGTTTTACAGCTTCTTCTTTAATTGCTTTTGGAAATTGAATTGCCGAATTGATTTTAGAAACAACTTTCTGCACGTTTTCAATTACCTCTTCGTTTATAAAACGAACAACATTAAAACCTTCGCTTATAAAATAGGTAGTTCTTGCTGCTTCGTCTTCTTTATCAGAAAAATCGACAATTATATTTTTTGCCAAACAAACGTAATCGACTAAAAAAGCACCAATTGTATATTTCTTTCTAAATTTTGAAGCTCCTTTTTTATTCTTTAATTCATCCCAAAGCATCATTTCTGCCTTTGATAAATTTTGACGTAATTCCTTTAAAGATTCTAATTCTTTGTAAGATAATTTTACTTCTGGACTTTCTTTAGCAGCAGCATTTGCAACTTTGAACGAAACCATTGCTCCCTGGCTTCTACCAATCCAATTTGTTTGAGAATCTTTTAAAGGTTGTGGCCAATCGATTTTTTCTAAACCATCTAACAAACGTTGTGCATATGCAGAAATTCGCATAGACCATTGTGTCATTTTTTTTCTGATAACAGGATGACTTCCACGTTCTGAAACCCCATTTACAATTTCATCATTTGCTAAAACGGTTCCTAAACCAGGACACCAATTTACTTCTGTATCTGACAAAAATGTTAAACGATACTGCAGTAAAACCCCTTCTTGTTCTTTCGTTGAAAAAGCGTTCCATTCCTCCGCAGAAAAAGACTTTATATCATCATCACAGACTGCATTTACACTTGAGTTTCCAGCCGTTTTAAAGATTTTCTCTAAAGTAGAAACATCTTCTGCCTTGTCTGAATCTTTATTATACCAAGAATTAAATAATTGAATAAAAATCCACTGTGTCCATTTATAGTATTCCGGATTTGAAGTTCGCACTTCTCTGCTCCAATCAAACGAAAACCCAATTTGATCTAACTGCCTTCTATAGGTTGTAATATTTTCTTCCGTTGTTTTTGCTGGATGCTGACCAGTTTGAATTGCATATTGTTCTGCTGGCAAACCAAAAGAATCATATCCTTGCGGATGCAACACGTTAAAACCTTTATGACGTTTGTAACGCGCATAAATATCACTTGCAATATATCCCAAAGGATGCCCAACATGTAAACCTGCACCAGAAGGATAAGGAAACATATCTAAAACATAATATTTAGGTTTCTCTGATTTATTACTAGCCTTAAAAGTTTGGTTTTCTGACCAAAATTTTTGCCATTTATTTTCTATATCTAGGTGATTATATTGCATTTATATTTTCTTTAAGAAGCTGCAAATCTACATTTATTCTTGGAAAGAGTAAATTGGAATTCTGAATAAAAAAACCCAAATGTATTGTTTAGATTGTTTTTAATTTTTATTTAACAAAACAGAAAGCATTTCTCTTTTCCATTGTGGTAACTTTCAGTTTTAAAAATCAACTTAAATGAAAAATATATTTATTGCTTTTTTAGTGGCAATCGCTTTTATCGGCTGCAAAAATCTAGCCAAAGAAGAAACACCAGAATTGAGTATCAATTATAAAAAAATTGAACTAGAAAATGGTTTAGATGTAGTTTTTCATGTAGACAAATCAGATCCTGTTGTGGCTGTAGAATTAATGGTACATGTGGGTTCTGCAAGAGAAACTAAAGGAAGAACTGGTTTTGCACACTTATTTGAGCACTTATTGTTTTTAGAATCTGAAAATTTAGGAAAAGGCGGTTTAGATAAAATGAGTGCAAGAATTGGTGGTTCCGGTGCAAATGGGTCTACTTCAAGAGACAGAACAAATTATCTACAAACAGTCCCTAAAGATGCCTTAGAAAAAATGATTTGGGCAGAAGCAGACAAATTAGGTTGGTTTATAAATACGGTTACAGACCCTGTTTTAGCAAAAGAAAAGCAAGTTGTAAAAAACGAAAAAAGACAAAGTGTAGATAATAGACCTTACGGACATAACCAATATGTAATTGGAAAAAATTTGTATCCAAAAGAGCATCCTTATAATTGGCAAGTAATTGGCTCCTTAGAAGATTTACAAAATGCCACTTTAGATGATGTTAAAACATTTTTCAAAAAATGGTATGTACCAAACAATGCTACTTTAGTTTTGTCTGGTGACATCAATATTGAGCAAGCTACAAAATGGGTACATAAATATTTTGATGAAATCCCGAAAGGAGATGAGATTCCTGGATTAGAAAAAAGACCAGGAAAAGTTGATGAAATTAAACATTTATATTATGAGGATAATTTCGCAAGAGTCCCTCAATTAACAATGGTTTGGCCCACTGTAGAACAATACCATAAAGATGCTTATGTTTTGGAGGTATTAACGCAATATTTGACAGATGGTAAATCAGCACCTTTAAATCAAGTATTGGTTGATGGTCTAAATTTAACATCAAACACATCAATGTACAATTATACTTCAGAAATAGCAGGACAAACACAACTTTCAATTAGAGCATTTAATGGTCAAAATTTAGATGAAGTGAAAGCTGGTGTTCATAAAGCTTTTGAAAAATTTGAAGCAGAAGGAATTTCAGAAAAAAAATTAAAAAGAATTAAAGCAGGACAGGAAACTAATTTTTACGCGAGCTTATCTAGTGTTTTAGGTAAAGGAACCAATTTAGCATCTTATAATACTTATACAGGAAACCCTAGTTTTGTGACAGAAGATATTAAAAGAACTTTGGCGGTTACCTCAGAAGATGTAATGCGTGTATATAAAAAATACATCAAAGATAAAAACTACATCACGACAAGTTTTGTACCGAAGAACGCTACTAATTTGGCACTAAAAGGAGCTGTTTTAGCGAAGGTTGTTGAAGAAAAAATTATAGTGGGTGCAGAAGAAAAATTCAATCCAAACATCGCTGCAACCTATGAGAAAACACCTTCCACTTTTAACAGAAGCATTGAACCTCCTTATGGCACAACTCTAGCTTTATCAGTTCCTAAAGTATATAAAGACCGTTTAGAAAATGGTTTAAAAATACTCGGAATTGAAAGTAACGAAGTGCCACTAGTGCGCTTTAATATAACTATTGATGGCGGACAATTATTAGAATCTATGGATAAATTAGGTGTTGCTAACTTAACGGCTCGTCTCTTAAATAAAGGAACTAAAAATAAAACGGCAAAAGAATTACAAGAAGCTATTCAAGAATTAGGTGCTTCGCTCAACATGTATTCCAGTAAAGAGAGTATTACTTTAAGCGGAACAACACTTGCTAAAAACTATAATAAAACAATGGCTTTAGCTCAAGAAATTTTGTTAGAACCAAGGTTTGATCAAAAAGAATTCGGTTTATTAAAAAAAGCAACTATTGCACGTTTACGTCAAGAACAAGCGAGCCCTAATGCGGTAGCAAAAAACACTTATAATGAATTAATTTATGGAAAAGACAATATTCGTTCTAAAAATACTGCTGGAAGTTTAATGTCTGTTGAAGAAATATCCATAGAAGACATTAAAGCATTTTATAAAAGTTACATCTCTCCTTCAGTCGCAAAAATGTTAATTGTTGGAGACATTTCGAAAGAAAAAGTAGCTGCTTCATTAGAAAGCTTAAATAATAAATGGACAGCAAAAGAAGTAACAATTCCTATATATAAAACTCCAGAAACACCAACTGCACCAACAGTCTATTTTTATGATATCCCAAATGCAAAACAATCTGTTTTACGGTTTGGCGCTCCTGCTTTGGCTGCTACAGATAAAGATTTTTATGCTGCTACTGTCATGAATTATATTTTAGGTGGTGGTAGTTTTGCCTCTAGACTAACGCAAGAATTGCGCGAAGAAAAAGGATATACCTATGGTGTTCGTTCTGGTTTCTCTGGAACAAAAGCTAAAGGTGCTTTTACCATTTCTAGCGGGGTTAGAAGTAATGTAACTTTAGAAGCGGCACAATTGGTAAAGAAAATTTTAGAAGAATATCCAAATACTTTTTCTGATAAAGATTTAGAAACAACTAAAAGCTTCTTAATTAAAAGTAACGCAAGAGCCTTTGAGACGGCAGGTGCAAAGTTAAGAATGTTATCGAACATAAGTGCTTATGGTTGGAAGGCTGATTATATAAAAGACCAAGAAAACACCACTAATAACATGACTAAAAACCGGATTAAGGAATTGGCGAATAAGTATGTAAATCCAAATAAAATGATTTGGCTCGTCGTAGGCGATGCAGAAACCCAACTAGAACGAATGACCGCGTTAGGTTATGGAGAACCTATTCTTTTAAATAAAAGACAAAAGCAAATAAAAAATTAAAGAACAAAATGTTTGGGGTTATTACTACTAAAAAAGTAATCTTATTCTTCGAAACAAACTGAAAATATAGATGTATGCTTTGTAATTAAAAATTAGATTCCCTATGCATGAAGAGAGACTTCCAAATTGTTTTGAAAGCCTCTATTAAATGTTTTCTTTAGCAATCCCTAAATACATTGCTCGCAATTAGATTCTCTATTATATCATATGGTATTTAGATCTCCAGCATCAAAACATTCTATAATATTCGTATTAAAAGAAAAATTTACTTCCTGTGTTCTAATAGTACCAAAGTTAAAATCTATATCTATAATAGAATAATCTTTAGTACCAAGTATTGATTCGTCTAAAAACACAGTGTCTATTCCATAATATGTAAGGCGTTTGCCACTAACAAAAGAATGCATTACTTGATCTTCAAAATTCTTTAAAAGCCATTCGCTACTTTCTAATAATACTACTTGTCCCTAAATTGAAAGTTCTTCGTTTAAGTTCTCACAACTTGCAAAACCAATGGTAAAAATAAATGTTAAAAAGAATAAAAACTTTTCGCTAAGATTTTTCATGATGATTAATTTTTAATTGCTCTTAATGTTTAAACCAATTATTGAAAGAGAAAATTTGCTCTTGAAAAAAAAAGCTTAAAAAAAATTATTCCATTAAAGAAGCCCCACTCGCAACAACACTTCTATCAATTTTACGCATTAAGCCTTGTAACACTTTACCTGGTCCAACTTCAATAAATTCAGTTCCACCACCCGCAATCATTGCTTGTATAGATTGTGTCCATCTTACAGGCGCCGTTAACTGAAGCATTAAGTTTTTCTTTATCTCATCTGGATCTATAACCGCACTAGCTGTTACGTTCTGATACACAGGACACGCAGGATCACTAAATTCAGTTGCTTCAATTGCAGCCGCTAATTCTTCTCTTGCAGGTTCCATCATTGGTGAATGAAATGCACCACCAACAGGCAATAACAAAGCTCTTCTTGCTCCTTTTTTTGTTAAAATTTCACAGGCTTTTTCAACCGCAGAAACCGCTCCAGAAATAACTAATTGACCTGGGCAATTGTAATTTGCTGCTACTACTACTCCATCAATTTCTGCACAAGTTTCTTCCACAATATGATCTTCTAAACCCAAAACAGCAGCCATAGTCGAAGGAGTAATTTCGCATGCTTTTTGCATGGCTAAAGCACGTTTAGAAACCAATCGCAATCCATCTTCAAAAGATAAAACACCGTTTACTACCAATGCTGATAATTCTCCTAAAGAATGACCAGCAACCATTTCTGGCTGAAAAGAATCTCCTAAAACCTTTGCTAAAATTACAGAATGTAAAAAGATAGCTGGTTGTGTCACTTTCGTTTCTTTTAACTGCTCAGCAGTTCCTTCAAACATAATGTCTGTAATTGAGAACCCTAAAATATCATTTGCTTTTTCGAAGTATTCTTGGGCCAATGCAGACTTTTCGTATAAATCTAATCCCATTCCTGTAAATTGTGCTCCTTGTCCCGGAAAAATATATGCTTTCATAAAATATTTATGTGTGTAACTGTTTATTCATTTAATTGTCGGCAAAAATAATGATTTTTATTCGAAGCTATTTCGTGCATTTCCATTTATCTTTTTTTACTGCTGTTCTCGACACAAATCTATTCATTCCTCACAAATTCATCAGAACTAGCCAAAACAAAGGCTCAGAAAAAAAAGCAGATGTTTTTAAACTAACAAAACGTATCAATTAACAAATGGCTTTTACAAAAGTGAAAGATTATTTAGTAAATTCGCACAATGAAAATTAAAGACAAACAATTAGCAGATAGTCTCTATTTAATTTTGGCCGCATTATTTATAGCATCTTTGGTTGTATCCAATTTAATTTTTCAAAAATTCTTTTATTGGGAACCTTTTGGTTTGTATCGTTTTGAAATTTCAGTAGGCATTTTACCCTATCCAATTACATTTCTAATCACTGATATTTTATCAGAAATCTATGGAAAGAAAAAAGCAAATCAAGTTGTTATTGCCGGTATTTTTGCATCCTTCTTTTCAATGCTAATCATTTTAATTGCTGATTTTGTTCCATCAATAGAAAGCTCTCCAATTAACGACACAATTTTTCATCAAGTTTTTGGCTTATCTCCTTTAGCTGTTTTTGCTTCGATGATCGCATATTTATTTGCACAATTTATAGACATTAGAATTTTCCATTTTTGGAAAAAACTAACGAATGGTAAACATTTATGGTTGCGTAATAATTTCTCAACTTTTACCTCGCAATTTATAGACACGTTTACAGTTCTTTTTTTATTGTGCTCTTTTCAAATTTTACCTTGGCCAATTTTTCCTAGTTTATTAATTAGCGGCTTCCTTTTTAAAGTGATTATTGCAGCTATAGATACTCCTATTTTATATGGCGTTGTTTTTCTTTTTAGAAAAAAATTCAACTTAAAAGTAGGAGAAGAAATTTCATAGTGATATTTGTAATGAACACCAAATAGCTTCGTCTATCTATTTAGAGAAAAGCAAAAATGAAAAAAATAGGTTTATTATTTGTTACCCTTTTATTTATATCGCAGGTACTTGCGCAAACATCCGTTTTTAATGATTTATTGCAAAAACATGTTACCAAACAGGGAATCGTAGATTATGATAAATTTAATGGTCAAAAATTAAGAAAATATACAATATATCTCGAAAATACAAAACCAAAAAAAACTTGGTCTGTTAACAAACAAAAAGCTTTTTGGATGAATGCTTATAATGCCTACACAATTACGTTAATTCTTCACGCTAAATATTCAAAAAACCTAAAAAACAGCATAATGAATATAAAGCGGAAAGGAAAATCTGCATGGAAAATCCCTTATGCTAAAATTGGTGGTAAAACATATACTCTAGATTATATAGAACATCAAATTTTGCGTAAAAAACTATTTGACCCAAGGATTCATGTAGGCGTAAATTGTGCCTCTGCTTCTTGTCCTAAGCTATCAAATATAGCTTTTACAGAGAACAATGTTGATAAGGAATTAGAACGTTTAATGAAAGAATTTGTAAACAATTCTTCAAAAAATAAAATTTATAACAAGAACGTTCAGATCTCTTCAATCTTTGATTGGTTTCAAGACGATTTTACAAAAAATGGATCACTAATAGCTTATTTAAATACCTATTCAAAAATAAAAATAAGTCCAAAAGCAAAAATTAGTTATTTAAAATATGACTGGACTTTAAACGGAAAATAGTACCTTTATTTTTCATCAGAAATAAAACAAAAACAATGTCTAAAAACTATTATGATGCTGCCGATTTAAGAAAATTTGGTAAAATTACAGAATGGAATGAAGAGCTTGGAAACAAGTTTTTTGACTATTATGGAAAAGTATTTGAAGAAGGCGCTTTAACGGCTCGTGAAAAGTCTTTAATTGCTTTAGCGGTTGCTCATACAGAACAGTGTCCTTATTGTATAGACGCCTATACTAAAGATGGTTTGCAGCGCGGAATTACCAAAGAACAAATGATGGAAGCAATTCATGTTGGTGCTGCCATAAAAAGTGGTGCAACGTTAGTTCACGGCGTTCAAATGATGAATAAAGTAAATAAATTAGAAATGTAAGTAGAACGCTAATCTCCCTTTTTTAGCGAGCTGGTGTGTATGACTTATGCTGCATTTATTTCCAGTACCCTATCAACAATTATCAGAAGCTGAAATAAGTTTAGCTTAACAAAATATATGGCTACAAAATCACTAAAAGCAAGAAATAACGATATTGCAAATACATCTCGTCAAATGGAAATTCTTTCTGAAGGCATTTTTGCAGATGGAGAATTACCCACTTTTGCAGCTAAAATTGAAGAAACAAATCAGTTTCCTTTGCGTCCTAAAAAGTTAGAGGTTTTGCAAATAAACTTAGGTTACATGTGCAACCAAGTTTGTTCTCATTGTCATGTAGACGCGGGTCCTGATCGTAAAGAAATTATGACTTTAGACACCATGCATCAATGTTTAAAAGTCATCAAAAAAACAGAAGCGCATACCTTA
The DNA here is from genome assembly GCA_964195455.1 of uncultured Acidimicrobiia bacterium. Lineage (GTDB taxonomy): Bacteria > Bacteroidota > Bacteroidia > Flavobacteriales > Flavobacteriaceae > Polaribacter. The sequence continues at coordinate 10,978 of CAXMOR010000054.1, read as the reverse complement.
GATTTAACTGGTGGCGCTCCAGAGATGAATCCTAATTTTAGATGGTTTGTAGAAGAAGCATCCAAAGCAGGGATCAAAGATTTTATTGTTCGTTCTAACCTAACCATTATAAGAGCCAATAAAAAATACCACGATTTACCTGAATTTTTTAAAAAACACAATGTGCATGTCGTTTCTTCAATGCCGCATTGGACCCGCGGAAAAACGGATAAACAACGTGGAGATGGCGTTTTTGATAAATCCATAAAAGCATTGCAAGAATTAAACGCTATTGGTTATGGATTAGAAGGTTCAGATTTAAAATTAGATTTGGTGTATAATCCTTCAGGAGCATTTTTACCCGGAGATCAAATGGCATTAGAAAATGATTTCAAAAAAGCATTAAAGAATGATTTTGATATCGATTTTCATAGTTTATTTGCGATCACAAATTTACCAATTAGTCGTTTTTTAGATTATTTAATCGCTTCTGAAAATTATGAAGATTATATGATTTCTTTGGTAGATGCCTACAACCCATCTGCCGTTGCGAATGTAATGTGTACAAATACGCTTTCTGTAAGTTGGGATGGCTGGTTGTATGATTGCGATTTTAATCAGATGCTAAACTTAAAGGTTGCCAGTAAAGTAAAGCACATCGCTGATTATAACGAAGAATTATTGCAAGACAGAAATATCATTATCAATCAACATTGTTATGGTTGCACTGCTGGCGCAGGAAGCAGTTGCCAAGGAGTTGTTGCCTAATTTTTCAATTAAAAAAAATCACGAATCATTCATGAATTCGTATCAAAAATAAAAAACATGAGTTACTTAGAAACTACACATAATGTATATAAAGAAGCAGCCTTAACACCAGATGTTGGTTTATGCTGTACAACTAATCCTATTTGGGAATTACCAGGTCTTAAGATACCTAGAATCATGCAAGAGATGAACTACGGTTGCGGCTCTACAGTGCATGCAAGAGATTTAACTAACAATCCTAAAATGCTATATGTCGGTGTTGGTGGCGGAATGGAATTACTTCAATTTGCATATTTTAACAGAAATAAAGGTGGCGTAATTGGATTGGATGTTGTTGATGAAATGTTAGAAGCTTCTCGTAAAAATTTTAAAATTGCTGAAGAACAAAATGATTGGTTTAAAAGTGATTTTATTGACTTAAGAAAAGGGGATGCGATGGATTTACCTGTAGAAGATAATTCTATCGATGTTGCTGCTCAAAATTGTTTATTCAATATTTTTAAGTCTGATGATTTAAAAAAAGCAATTGAAGAAATGTACCGCGTCTTAAAACCTCATGGAAAATTAGTGATGAGCGACCCAACTTGTGAGCAACCGATGAATGACGAATTGCGAAATGACGCTCGTTTACGCGCTTTGTGTTTAAGCGGGAGTTTATCAATTGCCGATTATGTAAAAGCGTTAACAGATGCTGGTTTTGGAACGATTGAAATTAGAGCACGAAAACCCTACCGGATTTTAGACCCAAAGAGTTATCCAACGGATGAATTAATTTATATTGAATCCATAGAAGTGGCCGCAATTAAAGATCCAATGCCTGCAGATGGCCCTTGTATCTTTACAGGAAGAGCTGCTATTTATTTTGGTGATGAAGCCTATTTTGATGATGGTTTAGGCCATACGTTATTAAAAAACCAACCCTTAGCAATTTGCGATAAAACCACAGCTGCTTTGCAAGCTTTAGGAAGAGATGATATTTTCTTTTCAGAGTCCACCTATCATTATGATGGCGGTGGATGTTGCTAAACGATAATTTTTAACAAAATGAGAAAAATAATTTTTCTTTTCTTATTGATTAGTGCAACAACTTTCGGTCAGAAAAAAGTAGACAACCTATTGCAAAAATGGAACAAAAGAAATGTTCCTTATATGTCCGTGGCAACATTGGCATTGCCAAAGACGAAAGCTATTTTGTTAGATGCACGAGCACAAAAAGAATACAGCGTCAGTCATATAAAAGAGGCTATTTGTGTGGGTTATAATGAATTTAAGCTGAAAGAAACACTTAAAAAATTACCTGAAGATAAAGAAACTCAAATTGTGGTATATTGTTCTCTAGGGATTCGCTCTGAAAGAATTGCGCATCAAATCATTAAAGCAGGGTACACCAATGTATATAACTTATATGGGGGGATTTTTGAATGGAAAAACAACAATTTCGAAGTCATAGATACTTTCGGAAACCCCACAAAAAAAGTCCATGCTTTTAATAAAGATTGGAGCACATATTTAAAAAAAGGTACGAAAATTTATGAGTAAAAACTTACTTTTAATTTTTACTAGAAATCCTGAATTAGGGAAAGCAAAAACACGCTTAGCCAAAACGGTTGGAGATAAAACTGCTTTAGAAATTTATAAATTTTTATTGCAAAAAACGAGAGATGAGTCTCAAAACGTTTCCTCTGATAAGGCAGTCTATTATTCTGTAAAAATTAGAGAAAATGATATATGGTCCAAGGACATCTATCAAAAACACCAACAGTTTGGAGAAGACCTTGGCATTAGAATGTTAAATGCTTTTAAAAAAAGTTTTGGTGATGGTTATGAAAAAGTACTGATTATTGGTAGTGACTTGTATGATTTAACATCCGAAAACATAGAAAAAGCTTTTACTGACTTAGAGAACAATGATGTGGTTCTTGGACCTGCTGAAGATGGTGGTTATTATTTACTAGGGATGAATTCTTTGCATTCAAAGATCTTCAAAAATAAAAATTGGGGAACAGAGACGGTTAGAAAAGATACTTTAGCAGATTTAAAAGATAAAAAAGTACATTTGTTAAAGGAGCTGAACGATATAGATATATTTGAAGACATAAAATATCATCCCTCCTTTCAGCAATTTTTATAAGTATGAAGCAACAACAATTACAAGAAACGATTGATTTTTTAAAATCAGAAGGAATTACCCATCCAGCAATAGGAATTGTATTAGGAACAGGATTAGGGAAGTTAGTTGACGAAATTTCGATTGAAAAACAAATTGCCTACTCAAAAATTCCTAATTTCCCTATAGCAACTGTAGAGTTTCATTCTGGTAAATTAATTTATGGATCATTGTCTGGCAAAAAAGTACTTGTAATGGCAGGTCGATTTCATTTATATGAAGGTTACAGTCCTTGGGAAGTAACATACGGTATTAGAACTATGCACGGTTTAGGAATTAAAAACTTATTAGTTTCAAATGCAGCAGGAGCCATTAATTTATCCTATAAAAAAGGTGATTTAATGCTGCTAGAAGACCACATTAATTTACAAGGAAGTTCACCTCTAGCCTTTAAAGGAGCAAACAATTTTGGAAATATTTTTGCGGATATGTTAGCTCCTTATTCAAAAAATATCAATCAAAAAATTATAAAAATTGCGCAAGAAAAAAATATCAAAATTCATACAGGTGTCTATGCAAGTGTTGTTGGCCCTCAGCTAGAAACCCGAGCAGAATATAGAATGTTACAAATTTTAGAAACAGATGCGGTAGGTATGAGTACTGTCCCTGAAGTAATTGTTGCCAAACAACTTAATTTGCCTTGTGCAGCAATTTCTGTGTTAACCGATGAATGTGATCCTAAAAACCTACAACCTGTAAATATTTCCGAAATTATTGCCATTGCCGGTGCAGCTGAACCTAAAATGATCACTTTATTTAAGGAGTTGTTGCATATAATTTAAATTCTCATCTGAGTATTTGAATAGATCAAAAACTTAATCATCTTGCATAAAAAAACGCTCACTTAAAATTACATTGTTTTTTAACGATCTAAAATAATCTTAGAAGTTTTGTAATTAACTTGCTTGCTATTCATTTTTGGATTAAAATTTATTTTACCATTTATGAATTAATTAGAACCAGAATGGATTTCTTTACTGTTAACATCGAACATAGGTATTGCTGCTTTAGTATTCGCTTTAACAAACAATAAGGTATTTACATTTCCTTTTGGTGATTTGGATTTATCCCCAGTTACTATCTGCATAATAGAACGCATCTTTTACTTCACAAATAAACCCTTTTAATCTTTGGGTTTTCAGCGTCTAAATAATTCATAACCTTGACCTGCAATGATAGTATATATTTCATTTATGATCAACTAATAGTGACTTATCTATGACCCTAACGCTACTTATAAAACAAGTCATCAACTATATTTAGTGCACAAAAAAAGAGGCTTTCTAATAAAAGAAAGCCTCTTGTACTTTTAACTAAATTGTAAAACTCTTTTTTACTTTATAATCACTCGAACATTTTTCCCTTCTTTGGAAGTCGTTAATCTGAAGAAATAAACTCCTGGTGATAAGTGTTGTCTATTAAACTTTACTTCTTTTTTCTGATTTGCCGCTGTATTTCCTGTATACAAAACCTGAATCATAGCGCCTCTAATATCATAAAGTACTAAGCTAGCATTTGACTCCGTATAAGGCGTCGTAAACCTAACCGTAGTGCTACTCGTAAAAGGATTTGGATACGCCATTAACGTGGTCGCTTCCAGTTTAACTGGCGTGTCTACTAATTTACTAGCAGATGATTTACTTCTATTTGCTACTGAACTAGCCATACAATTAAGGTACTCTATATATGCTACCCCGGTGCTAAAACTAATAGCCCCAACATTAGATAACATTCGTCCTTCTAGATTCCCACGAGCTCCCATTGAAACAGCAGCGTTATGGGCAATCAATGTACCTTTCATAAAACTTAAAGCACCCATTGAAATAGCTCCTTCTGCTACCCAAAATACATTACTATAACTTGCTCCGTTAATTAAATGAACTCTTGACTGTGCCTCCGTTGAAAAGGCGCCTCCAAATTTAATAACAAATACGGCATTCGCATCTCCTTGTGCATCTAACGTAACATTACCTGTTAAAGTCCCTGCAGCAGCAACCGTATAGACGCCTGGTGTTAATGTTAACCCTGCAAGTGTAGCTGCAATTGGCTTTCCAGACATCGAAGCAAGCGTTTGATATGCATAATCAAGGTCTATTTTAGCTTTTGCAGTAACTGCATTAGCATGATAAACATTATTAATCAATGAAGTAGCAGAGGTTTCAAAACCAGTGATCGCTCCTAAATTACTTCCTACATCTCCTATGAATCCTGAAGCACCTGTATTAGAAATTGCGCCTGCTCCACTATACATCACAAAATTAGCAACACTACCTAAAAGATCTTCTCCATATGCAGAACGGTTTATAGGAATAATTGGAATTAAACTATTTCCGGTCGGTAAATAAGCATTTCCTGAGTCCATAGTAACTGCGCCTGTTGTAGAATACATTCTACCTTCTAAATCACATCCTGCCCCCAAAGAAACAGCGCCTGTATGAGCAAAAAGAATTCCTTTCATAGTGCTTAATGCTCCAACCGAAATAGCCCCTTCGGCCATCCAAAATACATTGGATGCTTTTTGACCATTTTTTAAAATAACCTTTGAAGTAGCAGCTACAGAAAAAGCACCGTTATACTTAAGAAGAAACAGTGAATTTGGATTGTTCTGACCATCTAAGGTAATGTTCCCTACCAAAGATCCAGCAGCAGCTATAGAATAAACTCCAGCTGTAAGTGTTTCTCCCTTTCCAAATACAGGAGCATGGTCCATAACCGTTACTGGAACATTACTTAATTGAATATAAAGACTCTGTAAATCTTTCTTAGCCTTAATAGTCACCGAATTTGATAAAGATATAGTCCCATTAAGCTCGGTTGGTAAACCAAAACCTGTAATTGCTCCAACGCTTGTACCTATATTTCCAGTAATGGTAGAGATACCTGTATTACCTATAGCTCCCTTTGATGAAAAGAAAACAAGAGATTCAAGAGATTCAAGTCCACCCTTGTTTTGAAGAACCGTTATCGTTCTTGATACCGATGCAATGGCTCTTTCACAATCATCGTTCGCTGTCCAAGTCTCTTTATATGTTTCGCCATTAGTGTCAGCTACCAAATCAAATGTAGAATCAAAAGAAGATCCACTTAATAGACAACTACCGCTTAATCCATTTGTATATTGCAATTTACTAGGCGCTGGCAATGACCCACAAGATAACGAAACCGTAATCGCACTCGGTGCTGTCATACTTGGCAGTGCTGCAGCGTTTATCGTAATAAGTTGTTTGCTTGAAATCGTATTGCCTGATGCAGTTGCAGTCCAAGTTCGTGTAAATTTTTCTCCACAAACAGTCCTTACTTTAGTGTCTTTATACGTGACAAGAATTGAACTCGTTGGATTACTACAATTGTCTTTTGCTGTTGCCATACCTGTATTCGCAGGCAATAAGCTAGCACCGCAGTTTACCGTAACATCAGCCACATCGGTAATTGATAGAGACGGACAAACTATACCAAAATCAGCAATAATATTTTTACCTCCAATATCTTCAACAAGTATTTGTAAGTCATTACCTAAAGCATCATCTGACCAATTTGAGAATGTAGAACCTGACTTAGGTTTTGCTGTAAGCTCTACGGTTGTTTTTTCTTTGAAATCAAAACTGTAAATTCCGTTTGCTGTATCTATTCCTGCAGGAGAACTTGTAATAGAACCTTCTCCTTTACCAGTTTTTGAAACTGTTAATATATTCTTATGAGGATTGTTCATCCCTCCGCGAACATTAACTTTAATGTCATATACAGTTCCGTGACTAGAATCACCACAAGGCACTGGATTCTCCTCATATTGCATAATCATTCTACCTATTACATCACCATTAAATGTAGTTTTAGGAAGGGTTATTGTTCCTTTAAAAGTAAACAAACCCCTAACAATTGCATTACCTTTAAAAAGTAATTCCTGGACATCAATAATACTATCCTGATTTAGATCGAACCAAAGTTTAATATTCTCTGTCCAATCACCACTATTGTTATTACTTGTATTTACATCTACTTCAACCTCATAGGTTTGTCCTGCGATTAAAGTAGAAATTGGAGAATAAGTAAAATCTGCATAGCCAGTTTTCTCTGAAGTACGAGTACCGTCATTTATCTTAATCCGGGAAACCCATTCAAAATCTTGATTCTTAGCTCGTGCATCACATAACGTTGATTGCGCTTGAACGCTAACTCCAAAAAGTGTAATAATTACAACTGTAAAGTTTAGTAATCTTGCGTATAAATTATTTAATAAATATTTTTTCATGACTATTTATGACTAGATGTTAAATTAATAATTGTCCCTTCTATACCAGACTTTTGGAGATTAACTATAATTTCTGCCACCTGAAATGACATATCGTTATAATAATCATATATATTTTTAGAAAGGTTTAGGGTAAGTTCATCAAAATCTAAAGACTGTTGAAGGACTTGAGTATGATTTTCATCACTTAATAATTTTGGCTCGGATTGAGCGGACAGTGCACTTGTAAAAAACAATGTCAATATTAAAAAGGATTTTATTCTGCGTATGCGTAACAATGTTTTCATAATTTTTTTTAGTAATTTTTTTAGTAATTTTTGAAACAAAAACCCATAGTAGTTTTTGCAAATTACAGAGACAATAAACAGTGGTTTCACAAAGTTTATAAATAGTTTTTAACTACGTATTTATCGCGCGCTTTTTTAAACCTAACTTAATTGCTGGGTCTTATAATTAGAAGTGGGGGTCTGGGGAGAGGGGATTTATATAGTAACATGCAATATTACTATAATTTATGCTCAACAACCTAATTATGCAGGGGTAGTTTTTGCTACCCCATCTATACTAGACTTATTATTAGATACTTAAGCTTAAATAAAAAACTATGATATTTTTTTTTATTTTTTGAACTCTAAGATTACTCGAATTATTAGGACGAGAATAAATTTCTGATGTATTTTAAAAATGATAAAACGTCTAACATAATCCTTTTTTTAGAATTCTTTAAAGAGGTTTTAATGAATCAATTTCTCAAAATATTCGGAATGATTTACTGTGTTATTTTTTTTACTTGAACTTAAATAAATATTCTTAATTAGTTCCAGAAGTTAATTTAAACTCACCTCTTTTTACTTTTTCTCAATACTTCCCTAAAAAAAACTCCAGAATACTTCACAAAAATATCCAATAAAAAAAGGACTATTAAATAATGAACTTAAAGAAATCATCTATTTATTTAAGTTCAAATACAAAATAGAGAGAACCCTAAGTATATCTATTTGTTTAATTGAAATCACTCCTATTTCAAAAGAAAAAAGTATTAAAAATTATTTAACTGCGCGCTAAGTAAAATTATCTGCTAGCCTATCTCCAAACATCTAGCACAAAAAAAAGAGGCTTTCTTGAATTAGAAAACCTCTTATACTCTCAAACATATTATTAATTTTGACTATTTGGCAACCACTTTAAAGTTTTTCGTTTCTTTTGAAGTTGTTAACCTAAAGAAATAAACTCCTGCTGGTATATTTTGACCCTTAAACTGAATTTCATATTGCTGGTTTGCACTCGTTTTTCCAGTATACAATCTCTTAATCAGACTTCCTTTCAAATCGTACATTACTAAAGTAGCATTTGTCTCCCCATATGGGATTGTAAATCTTACGGTAGTATTAAACGAGAATGGATTTGGATATGCTATTAATTTTGTAGCGTTTAACTCAATTGGAGTTTCTATTGCTTTAGTATATTCTATCGAAGCTCCTGCCGAGGCTTTACTCGTCACACATTTAAGGTAATCTATATATACCACTCCGGTGTTAAAACCAATAGCACCAAGATTAGATAACATTCGTCCTTCTAAATTCCCTCGAGCTCCCAGTGAAACAGCAGCGTTATGGGCAATCAATGTCCCTTTCATAAAACTTGAAGCTCCCAGTGAAATTGCTCCATTTGCCACCCAAAATACATTGCTATAACTTGCTCCGTTAATTAAATGAACTCTTGACTGTGCGGCTGTTGAAAAGGCGCCTCCAAACTTAATAACAAATACTGCATTCGTATCTCCTTGTGCATCTAAAGTAACATTACCTGTTAAAGTACCTGCGGCAGCTACTGAATACACACCTGGTGTTAATGTTATCCCTGCAAGAGCCGGTGCTATTTGCATTCCAGACATCGAAGCAAGCGTTTGATACGCATTATCAAGATCTGTTTTAGCCTGTGCAGTAATTGAATTCGTATTATAAACATTATTAATCAATGCAGTCGAAGAGGTTTCAAAACCAGTGATTGCTCCTGCATTACTTCCTACATCTCCTATAACCCCAGAAGCACCAATATTAGAAATAGCACCTGCTCCACTATAAATAGCGAAATTAGCAACACTCCCTAAAAGCGCTTCCCCGTAAGTAGAGCGGTTTATAGGAATAATTGGGATTGAACTGTAATCACTAGGCAAATAAGCATTTCCTGAATCTATAGTAACAGCGCCTGTAGTAGAAAACATCCTACCTTCTAAATCACATCCTGCTCCCAAAGAAACAGCACCTGTATGAGCCAAAAGAGTCCCTTTCATAGTAGTTGATGCTCCCACTGAAATAGCCCCTTCGGCGATCCAAAATACATTGGATGCTTTTTGACCATTTATCAAAATAACCTTTGAAGCAGCGGCGACAGAAAAAGCACCGTTATACTTAAGAAGAAACAGTGAATTTGGATTATTCTGACCATCTAAGGTAAGATTTCCTACTAAAGATCCAGCCGCAGCTATAGAATAGACTCCGGCTTTAAGAATTTCTCCATTCCCAAATACAGGAGCATGGTTCATAACAGTTACTGGAATATTACTTAAATGAATATAAAGATTCTTTAAATCTTTCTTTGCCTGAGTAGTTACCGAATTTGCAAAAGAGATAGTCCCATTTAACTCGCTTGGTAAACCAAAACCAGTAATTGCTCCAACGCTTGTACCTAAATCTCCCGTAACCGTTGAAGCACCAGTATTACCTACCGCTCCTTCTGATGAAAAGAATATAAGAGACTCAAGAACACCCATATCTTGAAAAACTGTTACCGTTCTTGATACCGATGTAATCGCTCTTCCACAAGTATCTTCTGCTGTCCAAGTCTCAATATACGTTCCTCCACTAGTACCGTCTACCAAAGCAAATGTAGAATCAAAAGAGGTTCCGCTCAATAAGCAACCATCACTTAATCCATTTGTAAATGGCAACGCACTAGGCTCTGGTAAGGATCCGCAAGTTATCGAAACTGTAACCGCTATTGGCGCTGTCATAATCGGCAAGGCTGCAGGGTTTATCGTAATGGTCTGTGTACTTAAAATCTTGTTGTTTGAGGCATCTTCTGCAAGCCAGGTTCGTGTAAAGCTTCCTCCACAAACAGATGGTATTGCACTATCTATATAAGTAATAGAAATTAAAGACGATGGAGTACTATTATCAGCCGCTATTGCCATCCCTGTATTCCTCGGTAATAAAGAAGCTCCGCAGTTTAACGTAACATCTGGCACATCACTAATCTTAGGTGCTGTAATATCTTCAACCGTAATTATTTGCTCAGACTCCGTAAAATTACCTGTTATATCTGTTGCTCTCCAAGTTCTAGTAATTGTATAATTATAATAACCTGCAGTAGTTGCATCTGAATTCTGTGTACTTACTTCACTTTGTGTAATCGCAATAGGAGAACAATTATCATCTCCGGTTGCAGTCCCTGTGACTAATGAGCTATTATTATTCTCATATCTTACTGTGATATCGACAACATCAGTAATCTTGGGTGCTGTTATATCTTGAACCGTAATTATTTGCTCAGACTCCATAAAATTACCTGTTATATCTGTTGCTCTCCAAGTTCTAGTAATCGTATAGTTATAATGTGCTTTCGTATTTACATTAGCGTCTTGTGCACTTACTTCTTGATACGTTACAACTGGCGTTCCATCACAATTATCAGTAGCAGTTAAAATAGCAGCTTCTGGCACTAAATCACATTCTACTGTTGTATTCTCTGGCGCAGCACTCAATACTGGAGCAGTGGTATCCTGAACAATAATCTCTTGGATTTTAAAAGAACTT
>CAXMOR010000053.1:0-92698 GCA_964195455.1 uncultured Acidimicrobiia bacterium | reverse complement strand
ATTTCCATCATTTTGTTCTCCAAACCTATCGTTTTTTGATAAAGATCTTCCGCTTTCGCTAAAATATTTTCTGCAAAGTCTCTGTCTTTAATATCTTTTGCATTGATACGAACGTTAAAATAAGCACCTGTAACAGCGGTTTTAGCGCATAAAACACCAACACCGCCATCTGAGAGGGAGTTTTGCAATCCGTTTTTCATCATTTCTAGCATTACTTCGATAGAGTTATATGCTGTTTCCATCACTTTAAAAGGAATTTCTGTTGCATATTTTGTAGCGTCTTCAATTGCTTGTTGTCTGATTTTAATTTCTTCATTATTGGTTTTTGGGAGTCTAAATCCGTCAATAATTTTATTAAAAGCATTCGTGTCCTCATCAACCAAAAACAATAAATCATTTTTGTATTGTTGCCCTTTTCCAGCCCAATTAGAAAAATACTTCCATTTAGAATCCCAACCAGGTTTGTGTGCAGAAAGATTGGCAACCATAGTTCCTAAAGAAATCCCCAAAGAGCCCACATAAGCTGCGATACTTCCGCCTCCAGGAGCCATAGATTCTGAAGCAGTTTCTTCAGCGAAATCTTTAATAGTAAAGTCAATTAATTTCTTTTCTACATCTGTATTCATTACGTATTCAATGATTCTTTCTTGCGGATTAAAAGGCTTTAAATCATCTAAGCCCAAAGATTTAATAGCGATTTTTATTTTTTCACTTTCTCTAATCCCTAAAGAACGTTCTTGTTTTTCTAGATAAAAATCAGCAGCATCTAACATTGCTTCTAAAGGAACTAAACCAACCAATTCTGATCCTGTTACACGCAAGCCACGTTTGGTAGCTGCTAAATCAGTCTCATAAAAAGCTTCGTGCATAGAAGTAATCCTAATGTTGGTTAAGTTATAAGAAATTTGTGCAATTCCATATTCTTCTATAAACCATCCAATTCCTTTTACAGCTTTTAATTTTCCAGGAATTCTTTCAGGTTCTCCATTTTTACCCAGTACTTTTTTCCCTTCAACTAGTTTTGCTCTTCCATTTTCACGGATATCAAAAGCAATCGCATTTGCACGTCTTGTTGAAGTTGAATTTAAATTTACATTGTAAGCAATTAAAAAGTCACGTGCAGAAATTGCTGTTACTCCAGATTTAATAATTTGTTGATTGAAATGAGTTGGACCGAAATCTGGTTTCCAATTTGGCTTGGATAATTTTTCTTTTAAACCTTCATATTCTCCTGAACGAACTGTTGCTAAGTTTTTACGCTCATCGGAGGTAGCTGCATTTTCATAAAAATAACCAGAAACCCCTAATTCTTCACCAATTCTTTTTCCTAACTGACGTGCATATTTTGCAGTTTCTTTCATAGAAATATTTGCAATTGGCACCAAGGGACAAACATCTGTAGCTCCAAAACGTGGGTGTTCTCCAGTTTGTTTGCTCATATCAATCAATTCTGATGCTTTTTTTATCAATCTAAAAGCAGCTTCTATAACCTTATCTGGTTCGCCAACAAATGTAATTACAGTTCGATTAGTTGCCTTTCCAGGATCTATATCTAGCAATTTTACCCCTTCAACGGTTTTTACAATGTTAGCAATCGTATTTATTTTATTGATGTCTCTACCTTCGCTAATATTAGGCACACATTCTATCAATTGTTTGTTCATGGCTGATTCATTTGATTATCAAATGTAGAATTTTCATCAAAATAAAGCTATATAAATTATTAAAAAAAGAAAATAAAAACCTTATTTCACTTTTTTTGATAAAAATAAATATCTAATAAAAAGAAAAAATAAGAAAGGAATTATAGAAATTGGAAATAATTGAATTTTTGTAATCCAAATAAATGGAATAAATATTATTAAAAGTAATAAAAATTGGAAGTAATAATTCAGCCATTTTTGCTGATTTTTTTTCAGTATAAGAAAAGCAATTATTAAATTAGGAGCAAATGCCCACAAAAAATTGAAATTATTTGGTGCTGTGGAATGGTCCGTGAAAAACCAAAGAAAACCAATTCCCAATCCTAAGATTCCAGTTGTGAACAGTAAAATAAAATCAATCCATTTTGATTTTTTTTTGTTTTTAAAATCAGAGAAAGTGAGGAAGATACCAATTAAAGAAATAATACTAAATATGATAAATGGATTAAATATTGAAATTTCTTGCTTTAGTTCTTTAAAATCTAATAAAAGATCTTCTCTTTTAATTAATTTTTCAGGTTGATTTTTTATAAATAAGGTGCTATTTTTAAAAATAGAATACACATAATCAGGTAAATACATGTATTCTGTAAAATCTGCTTTTTGATCTAATTTACTTCCTAAAGCTAAATTGATACCAAAACTTCCCCATGTATTCCAAGGGATTTCTTTATCCATTAGTTGTCTAAAAGAACGATTTTTATCAAGATTCCTATTACTTAAAAGAACTTTGTCTCCTAAAATAAAAGTGGTAATATCTCTTAACTTTGTCGCACAATTATCAAAGTATGGATCATAATTATAATTTCTATTTTCTGGTAAAGCATTGTTTTCTAAATAAATGAAAAAAGATTGCCTTTCTTTTTGGTTTAAATTTAAAACTTGTTGTTTTACCCAACGTTTATCTCTTTTGTAACTGGCTAAAAAGTATTTAAACTCGTAGCGAGCCAGACTATAAATTAAGTTTCCTTTCGTGAAATTTAATTCAAAATTAGGAGCATTAAAATCAAACATTCCATAATTATAAATTAAATCTAACCTTAGCACAGGATCTTTAACTCTTATTGCAGAATGACCAAAAGCTTCATACAGTTCTGTTCCTGGACCGGCAGTAACAACACTAACTTCAGCATAAGTAGAAAGGTTTATTTGGGCAAAAAACGTTTTTGTGAACAAGAAAAGGAATAGGAAGTAGTTTTTTTTCATAATTTTTAGGGTCTAAAAAAGCCATAATCAATAGTGATTGAAAAAATATTTGAAAATAAAGCATTACCGACACTACCAATATTTGTTAAAGCATAATCTACTTGAATGCCCTGATACGTAAAGCCTACTCCGAAATTTGGCTGTAAAGAAAGTGATTTTGTATTATCGAATTCTGTTATGTATTGAAAATTACCAACTCCTAAACGTAAATAAACAAGTTGATCGTAATCTAATTGAAAACCAACAGCAGGATTTATACTAGCAGTTTTCGAAGAGAAAATATCATTTGTTTGTTCAAAACGAATATTTAAATCTATTTCCGTTTGAAGGTTAAAAAATCGTCCAATTCTAAATTCCTTGGCAACACCTAATTGTATTTTTGGCTTTGTAATTTCTGTAGTTTCTGGTAACTCTTGATTTTGTCCAGGAATGGCATCTTTAATTTTATTAAATTCATCTTCATTAATTGCCCAACTATTAAAAGTAGTTGTGATGTCTCTTGCCATGATTCCAAACTTCCAATTATTTCTTTCAAACTGAATACCTGCGTCAAAACCAAAACCCCAAGAAGAAGCAAAATCACCAATAATTCTTCTCACTATTTTTGCATTTACACCAAAATTAACATCCTTAAAAAGTAAATTTCGAGCATAAGCAAAATTAAAAGCATAATCTGCTGAAGAAAATAAACTTATTCTATTAAAATCTATATTTCCCTGACTATCAATTAGTTCAGTTGTGTTTAAAATGTCATCTACTCCAAAACGGATTATTGAAATTCCAACGGCACTTTTAGAGTCTATAGGCATTGCAAAAGCTGCATGATTGTAATTGGCAATTCCTGCAAAATAAGAAGCATGCATTAAAGAACCTTGGTAGTCTTCTATGCCAACGAGTCCTGCAGGGTTCCAATAAATCGCATTTACATTATTCGTAGTTGCAACGACCGTTTTACTCATACCTAAAGCTGCAGCATCTACACCAATATTTAAAAATTCATTTGAATAATTTCTAAAAGATTGCGCATTTAGGTAAAGCGGTAAAACAACTAAATAAAGAAATATTCTGTACTTCACAAATATCAAAAATTAATGACAACAAATATCTTAAAACCTACTAAAATAACTATTGTTTTTTGCATATATTGTTTACTAAATATCAATTTCAATGTTTTCTTTTATAAAACGTTCAATTCTATACTCTAACCATTTATTTTCTTTAGGTTTAAAAGAGGTCATAAAACCGACATGTCCTCCAAATTTTGGTTCTTCAAAAAAGAAAAAATTTGAGTTTTCTGCTTCTTTATAGGGATAACATTCCCTTGATAAAAAGGTGTCATCTTTTGCATTGATTAATAAAGTTGGTTTCGTAATCTTGGAAAGATGAGGCTTAGAACTTGCTTTTTCCCAATAATCTTCAGGACTTTTAAAGCCAAAAACAGGTACCGTATATAAATATTCTAAATGTTTAAATTTTGTTGCTTTAAAAAGTTTGTCTTGATCTAATTTATATTCTGGAAATTTGAAAGCCTTTTCTAAAACTTTGTTTTTCATTGTTTTAAAAAAAATTTCAATATATAATTTATTTTTTAATTTATCCATTTCTAGTTCTGCAGAACCAATATCTATAGGGACAGAAACTGCAATTCCACCTTTAATTACCGGTGATATATTTTCACCTTTTTCGCCAATATATTTTAGTGCTAAATTTCCTCCTAAACTAAAGCCAACAATTATGATGTTTTTGTAGCTGTAATTTTCTATTAAATGTTCTATCACGAAACTTACATCTTCAGTTTTACCGCTATGATACGTTGCAAGTTGTAAATTATCTTCCCCACTGCAACCTCTTAAGTTAAAACAAACGGTATCTAACCCTTTTTGATTTAGGTGATTAGTATTTGAAGTCATGTATTGAGATTCAGAACTGCCTTCTAACCCATGTATCAATAAAACTAAAGATTCTGAACCTACAAAAGAAAAGTCTAAATCAAAAAAATCATGATCCCAAGTTGTAATTCTTTTTCTTTTATAAATCGCCGTATCCTTCATAAAAAGGGGTCTATACATCGTATTAAAATGACTATTTCGAAAAGGGATTGTGGGTAGAAAATTTGAATTAAAAACTGGCATAGATCTTTTTATTTTAACAAATATGACAAAAATTTAACGAATTAGAAAACTAAGAATTTTTGATTTCCTATTTTAGCCTTAAATTAAATCTATAAATGGGTATAGTTAAACAAATTCCAAATTTGATTACATTAGGAAATCTCTTTTCAGGAACTGTGGCAGTAATTTTTGCTGTAGAAGGAGATTATGAAATGGCAGCATTATTTGTGTGCATTGGTATTCTTTTCGACTTTTTTGATGGTTTTGTAGCTAGAATGCTAAAAGTTTCTGGGGAATTAGGGAAACAATTAGACTCTTTAGCTGATATGGTTACAAGTGGTGTTGTGCCTGGTATTATCATGTATAAGTTATTACAAGATAATTTAATTGATAAACCAAACTTTACAAATTCTGTGACAGACATACTAGATTTATCTTTATTTGGCCTGATACTTACATTAGCAGCGGGTTTTAGATTAGCAAAATTTAATATTGATACAAGACAAACAAACTCTTTTATAGGTTTACCAACTCCTGCAATGTCTTTATTTGCTATTTCTTTACCTTTAGTTTTACAATACACCGATATCGAGTTTGTTAAAAATTTAATTAAAAACAATTATTTTTTAATGTTGGTAACCTTGGTTTTAAGTTATCTAATGAATGCAGAAATACATTTATTTTCTTTAAAATTTACAGATTACTCTTTGAAAAATAATTTTATTAAATATATTTTTCTTTTAATTTCTTTAATATTAATTTTATCTATTAACTTTCTGTCAATACCTATTATAATTATTATTTACGTAGTTTTATCTTTTATTAGAAAATCAGATATCCCCAAATAAATTTCCATGGAAACAGCTAATATTCCTTTAAATGAAGCAGATAGGTTAGAAAACTTAAAGAGTTATAATGTTTTAGATACTTTACCTGAAGATGAATACGATGCTATCACAAAAATTGCTTCAACTATTTGTAATACACCCATTGCACTTGTTTCTATTATAGACGAAGACAGACAGTGGTTTAAATCTAATCTTGGTTTAAAGCCTTCAGAGACGCCAAGAGATGTTTCTTTTTGCGCTCATAGTATTTTGCAACCAGATGATTTATTTATTATTAATGATGCAACAAAAGATAAACGTTTTTTTGACAACCCATTAACAACCAGTGACCCTAATGCGGTTTTTTATGCTGGAGCTCCGTTAAACAGCTCAGAAGGTTATCCTTTAGGAACTTTGTGTGTTATTGATAATGAGCCAAAAGAACTAAATAAGATTCAAAAAGAAAGCTTAAAGTTATTAGCGAAACAAGTGGTTCTTCTTTTAGAATTAAGGAAAAAAAATAAAGAATTAGCGGAGTCGAATAAGCGAAATTTAAAGTTAAATGAACAATTAAATAACTTTGCATATCGATTAACTCATGATTTAAAATCACCAATTAATGGAGTTAACTTTTTGTTGGATATTTTAAAAAAAGACCATCTTGAACTTTTTAAAAAGACAAAAGCAGAAGAATATATAAGTTTAATTTCTAACCGAATTTTCTATATGCATAATTTAGTGACAGAAATTTTAAAAGATTCTAAATTAACAAAGGAAAACATCATTTTTGAAGATTTTAATTTAAAAGATCTTATAGATAACATTCTAGAGAACATTGATTTTGAAAAGAAGGTTGTAATTAACTCTAAGCTTTTAGACATAGAAATAAATAGTTCTAAAATAGGACTTTTACAAATTTTTCAAAATTTAATTTCTAATTCAAAAAAATTCTGTGATGAAGAAAATGTAATAATTACTATAAGTTTTAAAGAAGACTCTGATAATTATTATTTTACGCATGAAGATAACGGTCCAGGAATTGAAGAAAAATATTGGAATAAAGTTTTTGAGATTTTTGAAACAATAAATAATTCAAATAATAATAGTACAGGAATAGGCTTAGCGACTACAGAATCTATTGTAAAAAGATTAGGTGGAAAAATACAAATAAAGCAGAGAAATGATAATAAAAAAGGAGTTTGTTTTTATTTTCAATTGGCAAAAAGAGATGCTAAATAATAAATTTCTTTTTTTTAAGTTCAAAATCTTTACCTAAATAAACTTTACGCACCATTTCATCGGCCGCTAATTCTTCCGGAGTTCCTTCTTTTAAGATACTTCCATTATACATTAAATAGGTTTTATCAGTAATTGCTAGGGTTGCTTGCACATCATGGTCGGTAATTAGAATGCCAATATTTTTATCTTTTAATTGCGCAACTATACTTTGTATATCTTCAACAGCAATAGGATCGACACCCGCAAAAGGCTCGTCTAACAGAATAAATTTGGGGTCAGAAGCTAAGCAACGTGCAATTTCTGTTCTACGTCTTTCTCCTCCAGAAAGTAAATCTCCTCTATTTTTACGAACATGCCCAATATTAAATTCTTCAATCAAAGATTCTAACTTTAATTTTTGTTCTTTTTTAGATAAGTTTGTGAATTGTAAAACAGACATGATATTGTCTTCTACCGATAATTTTCTAAAAACAGATGCTTCTTGCGCTAAATAACCAATTCCTTTTTGTGCACGTTTGTACATGGCATCGCCAGTTATTTCTTCATCATTTAAATAAATATGACCAGCATTTGGTTTTACCATGCCTACAATCATATAAAAAGAAGTTGTTTTCCCTGCTCCATTTGGACCTAAAAGCCCAATAATTTCACCTTGTTTAACCTCTAAAGAAATGTCTTGTACAACTTTTCTACTTCCGTAAATTTTTTGAATATTTTCTGCTCTTAAAATCATTTTTTTAGAAATGTGTAATTTTAGAATTGTTGAACTGTGTAAAAGTAATCAATCTAGATTGTAAGATTCATAAAAGGATCTTAAACATCAATACTCATCATAAATCAAACTTCGCTTTCCAGTTCCTCCCAATATTCAACAGCTTTTCTTAAATGTGGAATTACAATTGTACCACCAATTAAGTTCGCAATAGACATGGTCTCCATCATTTCTTCTTTTGTAACTCCGTTTTTCATTGCAGCTTCTAAATGATACTGTACACAATCATCACATCTTAAAACTGTAGATGCAACTAAACCTAATAATTCTTTTGTCTTTAATGGAAGATGACCTTCTTTAAAAGCATTGGTGTCTAAATTAAAAATTCGTTTAATAACTTTATTATCAGAAGCTAAGATTTTATCGTTCATCTTCTGACGATACTCATTAAACTCTTGTACTTTTTTCGACATCTTTTTGTTGTTTTTTAATAACTCTTCTTGAAACTATTATACCTATTTCATATAAAATAAGAATTGGTATTGTAACTATAACTTGACTTGCAACATCTGGAGGTGTAATGATAGCAGCTAAAATTAAGACAAATACTAAGGCATGTTTTCTATATTTCTTTAAAAACTCTGGAGTAATTAATCCGATTTTTGTTAAAAAGAATATTAAAACTGGTAGCTCAAATAAGATTGAAACACCTAGCAGCATGTTTGTTATTAAACCTATATGTGACTCTAAAGTGAAACTATTTTCAATGGCATCTGTAATTTGATAATTGTATAAGAAATGAACAGATATTGGTGCAATCACATAAAAACTAAACAATACTCCAATAAAGAATAGAAGCGATGCTATAAATATAAATCCTCTGGATTTTTTAATTTCTCTTTTTGTCAAACCTGGAGAAACAAAACTCCAAATTTCCCATAATAGATATGGGAAAGAAACAATAATACCTAATATTAAGGAAGACCAAATGGAATTCATTAATTGTGATGTAACTTTGATACTTTGCAGTTTTTTATCCTCAAAATCTACATTGCAGAATGCACTATCCAAACCAAATAAATTAAAGAAATCACAAAATAGTTGGTAAGTGATAAAGTCTGGTTGAATATGTGCTAATAAAAAATGATTGTAAACCTGTTCTGCAAATACAAAAAACACAATAGCTAATATAAAGACAGCCGCCGCACTTCTTACTAAATGCCATCTTAGTTCTTCTAAATGCCCTAAAAAAGACATTTCTTTTTGTTGATCTGCCATTAGAAAATTCCCTCTTTAATTAGATCATGTAAATGTACAACACCTACATATTTATTAGCATCATTTGTAACTAAAATTTGAGTAATACTATTTTTTTCTAAAGCATCTAATGCTTCAATAGCCATCGAGTTTTCATGAATTGTTTTTGGGTTATTTCCCATAATATCTTTAGCCGTAAAATTATTGATTTCAGTCGTTTTACTTAACATTCGTCTAAGATCTCCATCAGTAATAATACCTGTAATTTCATCATCTTTAATAACGGCGGTAACTCCTAAACGTTTTTCTGAAATTTCAATAATTACTTTAACAACCGAGTCACCTTCTGATACTTCTGGTAATGCATTGTTTTTTATTAAATCAGAAACTCTTAAGTATAAACGTTTTCCTAAAGCGCCTCCTGGATGGTATTTTGCAAAGTCTTTACTAGTAAAATCTTTTAGTTCTAAAAGGCAAACAGCTAAAGCATCTCCCATCACTAACTGCGCAGTTGTGCTAGTTGTTGGTGCTAAATTGTTGGGGCAAGCTTCTTTTTCTACAAAAGTGTTTAAAGGAAAATCAGCATTTTTTCCTAAAAAAGAATTTACATTTCCAGTAATCGCAATAATTTTATTTCCGTAATTTTTTATTAATGGTATTAATACTTTTATTTCAGGAGTATTACCACTTTTAGAAATACAAATAACAACATCATCTTCTAAAACATTGCCTAAATCTCCGTGAATTGCGTCGGCCGCATGCATAAAAACGGCAGGGGTTCCTGTCGAATTAAAAGTTGCAACAATCTTTGTGGCAATATTTGCACTCTTACCAATACCGGTAACAATTACCCTCCCTTTAGAATTATAAATAAATTTAACAGCTTCTTCAAAAGCTGAGTCTATAAAATTAGCTAAATTAGCTATTGCGTTGCTTTCTGCTAAAATTGTTTTTTTGGCATTTGCAATAATGTTAGATTTATCTTTCAAGCTTTATGTTTTTATCAGAATAAAAAAAAGTTATATCTTTATATATACGAAAGGCACAAATTTACTACAAAAAAAAGTTTCTTGAAACTATATAAAGTAGGTTTACTATTTCTTTAATAAATAAACGAATAATTATATATATGGATTTACACAGTCCTCTAAAAAAATTTTTTGGATTTAATAAATTTAAAGGGTTACAAGAGCAAGTTATAAAAAGTATTGTTAACGATAAAAACACTTTTGTAATTATGCCTACAGGTGGTGGTAAATCTCTCTGTTATCAATTGCCAGCATTAATGGCAGAAGGCACTGCAATTGTAGTTTCTCCATTAATTGCATTGATGAAAAATCAAGTAGATGCAATTAGAGGTATTTCTGAGCAGCATGGAGTTGCGCATGTTTTAAATTCTTCTTTAAATAAAACTGAAATAAATCAGGTTAAAGAAGATATTGACAGCGGAATAACCAAACTGTTATATGTAGCTCCAGAATCTCTGATAAAGGAAGAATATGTTGCTTTTTTAAGAACTCAAAAAATCTCTTTTGTAGCTATAGATGAAGCTCATTGTATTTCTGAATGGGGTCACGATTTTAGACCAGAATATAGAAATCTAAAGCACATAATTAAAGCTATAGACAACGTTCCTGTTATTTGTTTAACAGCTACAGCAACAGAGAAAGTACAAGAAGATATTTTAAAAACATTAGGAATTACAGATGCGAACAGATTTAAAGCTTCCTTTAATAGAGCTAATTTGTTTTATGAAGTAAAACCAAAAACAAAAGAAGTTGAAAAAGATATTATTCGCTTTGTAAAACAAAGAGAAGGGAAATCTGGAATTATCTATTGTTTAAGCAGAAAAAAGGTTGAAGAAATCTCTCAAATTTTACAAGTTAATGGCATTAAGGCTGTTCCCTATCATGCAGGTTTAGATGCAAAAACTAGAGTAAGGCATCAAGATATGTTTTTGATGGAAGATTGTGATGTTGTGGTCGCTACTATTGCTTTTGGAATGGGAATAGACAAACCAGATGTGCGTTTTGTAATTCATCATGATATACCAAAAAGTTTAGAAAGCTATTATCAGGAAACTGGTAGAGCAGGTCGGGATGATGGAGAAGGGTATTGTTTGGCTTTTTATGCCTATAAAGACATAGAGAAGTTAGAAAAATTTATGGCTAGTAAGCCTGTTGCAGAGCAAGAAATTGGGCATGCATTGTTACAAGAGGTTGTCGGTTACGCAGAAACATCAATGAACAGGCGTAAATATTTGCTGCATTATTTTGGTGAAGAGTTTGACGCTATAACTGGCGACGGGGCTGATATGGATGATAATTCTAGAAACCCAAAGAAAAAGCATGAAGCAAAAGAGGATGTAATAAAACTTTTAAAAGTAATTAAGGATACTTTACAGCAATATAAATCTAAAGAAGTTGTAAATACGATAATTGGTAAAGAAAATGCTCTGCTTACCTCTCATAAAACTCACTTGCAGCCATTTTTCGGAATAGGTAAAGACAAAATGGGTTCTTATTGGATGGCGCTGATACGACAAGTTTTAGTCGTTAATTTTATCAAAAAAGAGATAGAACAATATGGAGTTGTAAAATTAACCCAAGTAGGAACTGATTATATTAAAAATCCATCTTCCTTCATGATGACGGAAGATCATTCGTATAGCAAAGAGAATGATAATTCTATATTAATAAAAGCAAAATTAGCTGCAGGTTCTGCAGATGAGAGACTCGTAAAGCTATTGAAAGATTTACGAAAAAAGGTGGCTATAAAATTAGATGTTCCTCCATTTGCAGTTTTTCAAGATCCATCTTTAGATGATATGGCTTTAAAATATCCTGTTAATTTAGAGGAACTTTCTAAAGTATATGGCGTAGGAGAGGGAAAAGCTAGAAAATTTGGAAAAGATTTTGTGAAATTAATTTCGAAGTATGCAGATGAAAATGATGTTTTAAGACCTGATGATTTAATTGTAAAAAGTACAGGTATAAATTCTGGATTAAAATTATATATTATCCAAAATACAGATAGAAAGCTACCTTTAGAAGATATATCTAAATCTAAAGGATTGGAAATGAAAGAGCTAATAAAGGAGATGGAAGCCATTATCTTCTCGGGAACAAAATTAAACATAGATTATGCATTAGATGATTTGCTAGATGAGGATCAACAAGAAGATATTCATGAATATTTTATGGAAGCTGAGACTGATAATATACAAAAAGCTTTAGATGAATTTGATGGTGATTTTGATGAGGATGAACTTCGTTTAATGCGAATTAAATTTACAAATGAAGTGGCTAATTAAGGGGTATATTTTTTTCGATTGCATACTTGTATAACTCACTGCAAAAAGTTGAATCACAGTTTTTTATAGATATTGATATTTCTTTTAGTCAAACATGATTTTTAAAGAAGAATTAAGGTCTTTATTTTTTTGGAAATAATAAAAAAATCATAGAGTAAGGATGGTTAAAATTATTCCGAAAAGAATAGCAGTAAACTTTTGCAGGTTAAATTTATGGTTTTCAGAGCTTTCAAAAAGAATAATTGTAGAAATATGCAAGAAAACACCAATAATCAAAGCAGTAATTTCAGTTCCATAGATTGTGAAAAACGGAACTTTATCACCAACTAAAACTCCTACAGGGCTCATCAATCCAAAGAAAAAAAGAAAACCAAAAACAGTTTTTTTTGTGTATTTTGTGTGAATTAAAAAGGTCGTTAATACAATTGCAATTGGAATTTTATGCACTACAATAGCCCATAATAAATTACCATCAGCATTATGAATAGGTAAACCTTCAGAAAATGCATGCAAACATAAACTAACAAATAGCAAGGTTGGAAACTTTTTTCCATCAGAATGCATATGAATATGACCATGCTCTGCGCCTTTAGAAAACGACTCTAAAACAGATTGTAAAATAATTCCAACTAAAATAAAGACACCTATTTTTTTATAATTTGTTGATTCAGAATATACCTCAGGTAATAAATGTAAAACCGTTACAGATAAAAGATAAGCACCGCTAAAAGCTAATAAAAGACGTACAATTTTATTGCTGGGTTTTATTAAAAAAACCAACATAGAACCAACTAAAACCGATAAAATTAGTAAGATATAATTCACTGTGCGATCAAGATTAATCTATTTGAAGTTTGACCATCAAAGTTAGATAAATTATAATCTCCAAAAATATTTATGATTTTAAAACCTGCTTTCTCAAAATAAGCTTTCATTTTTTCTAAATCTAAATATTTTACTCTTTCTGTGTAAGAATGATTTTTTTCATCTGCAAAAAAAATAATGTTTTTCACAATAAAACCATCTTCTATTTTCCTTGTAATGTGGAATGTAATGTCATCAACAATTTTGGTTTCTTCAGCAACTAGCCTAGCTTTTACAAAATCAGCATTTAAAAAATCGAAAACAAAGAAACCATCTCTTTTTAATCCATTTTTAATGTTCTGAAGAATTAGAATATCTTCTTTATCTTCTTCAAAATATCCAAAACTAGTAAATAAATTAAATATTGCATCGTATTCATTGTTAATTGGTTGACGCATATCATGTACCCTGAATTTAAGAGAATCATTCTCAAATTTTTGTGCATTTTTAATACTATTTTCTGCTAAATCGCCTCCAGTAACCTTGTATCCTAAAGAGTTTAAAAACACAGCATGACGTCCTTTACCACAAGGTAAATCTAAAATATGAGATGTTTTTGGTAATTTTAAAAAAGTAGTTATTTTTTTCATAAATAACTGTGCTTCTTCATCATTCCTGTTTTTGTATAATATATGATAGTAAGAAGTATTAAACCAATCTGTAAACCAATCTATTGTTTTCATAAGTTGTTTAAGTCTGTAAAAGTAACCAAATCTAACGTTTATAAAAATGAATTTCTTAATTAGTATAAAACCTATTTTTAAATAGTATTTTTGTGGTCAATTTTACAAGTATGGATAGAGATTTTAAAATGACGGCAACAACACTTTTTGGATTAGAAGGTGTTTTAGCAGAAGAGCTTAAAAATTTAGGAGCACAAGATATAAAAGAAGCTGTAAGAAGTGTTTCTTTTAGAGGTGATCAAGGGTTTATGTATAAAGCAAATATTGCATTAAGAACTGCTGTTAGAATTTTAAAACCGATAAAGGTTTGTAAGGTTTATGACGAGGAAGATTTGTATGAAGCAATTCAGAAAATCAAATGGGAAAACTTTCTAGATGCAGAAGGGACTTTTGCAATAGGGGCTGTTGTAAACTCTAAAAATTTTACATCAAACTCACATTATATTTCTTTAAAATCTAAAGATGCAATTGCAGATTATTTTAGACATAAATACCATAAAAGACCTAATGTGGATTTAAAATATCCGGACGTAAAGATTCATATACATCTTCAAAAAGAATGGTTAACTGTTTCTTTAGATTCATCGGGAGATTCTTTGCACAAACGTGGTTATAGAACAGCAACCAATATTGCGCCTATTAATGAAGTCTTGGCTGCAGGCATGGTTCTATTGTCTGGTTATACAGGCGATGAAAACTTTATTGACCCTATGTGTGGTTCAGGAACTATACTAATTGAAGCAGCGATGATTGCCAATAATATACCTGCAAATATCAATAGAAAGTTGTTTGCTTTTGAAAATTGGAAAGATTACGATGAAGATTTATATTTTACAATTCAAGAATCATTATTAAAGAAAATTCGATCTTCTCATTTTAAAATCATGGGATTTGACAAAGCACCGTCGGCAGTAGAAAAAGCAAAAGCGAATGTAGAAAATGCTAATTTAGACGAGTTTATTGGCGTACATCACGTAAACTTTTTTAACTCAACAAAAGAAGTTTTTGGTAACACGACTATTTTATTTAATCCACCTTATGGAGAGCGCTTAAATATAGATGTTGAAGAATTTTACAAAAAAATAGGTGACACCTTAAAACACAACTATCCCGATTCAACAGCTTGGTTAATTACTTCTGATACAGATGCTTTAAAATCGGTAGGTTTAAGAACATCTAGACGTATTGCATTGAAAAATGCAGATTTAGACTGTAAGTTTGTGAAATATGAGCTGTATGAAGGTTCCCGTAAAATTAAGGAACGTAAAGTAAAAACAGATAATGAGCTTAATGCTGATTCTGAAACAGACGCCCCAAGTTTATAATCTTTGTTTAACTACCAGTAATAACAGGCTCTGCAGAAATGTAGGGCTTTTTTGTTTTAGTAGGCACCAGTTTAGATTTAAATAATTTAAAACTTTACTTAAATTTGAAATAGTTTAAAATCTTCAAAATATTTCTTTTTTGAAGGGGGCATAAATTGTTGCTTTTTCACGAGAAATCTTATAATATTAATTTTTTAAAATATTTTCAATCCACTCTTTTGGCTTTTCTAACATTGGGAAATGCCCACATTTATCAATCCAAAATAAATTGTTATTTGGTATTTCTGTAGCTAATAAATCTGCAATTGCAATAACAGCGACAGGATCATTTTTTGCCCAAATAATTTTAGTTTCTATGTTGGTTTCTTTTAAAGCCCCAATCCATCTATGCCAAAAAGTATATCGTTCGTTGATATAGTTTGACAAAGAATGAATTACTTTTCTACCATTATTACACTCTAATTGAAACCACATTTCTTTTAATTCACTATTTGTAACTTTAGTTTTATCAAAATAAACATTGCGTAAATTTTTTTTATAAATCGCATAGTTCGTTAATTTTGCAGCCCATTTCCCTGTAATCTTACTTTTTAATAACTTCTGAATTATGCGTAGTTTAGACAACTCAATATGGACAGATCCATTGCAAAGAATTAGTTTATTTATTTGTAAAACTATTTGTTGTTTATTGTGTCTTGCTAAAATTTCTGTTGCTACACTCGTGCCATAATCATGTGCTAGTAAGGTAACATTTGTTAACCCTAATTCTTTCCAAAGTTGCAAAGCAACGTCAGCTTGTTCGATTAAAGAATAAGAGTATTCTAAAGGTTTATCAGAAAAACCAAAGCCTAAATGATCATGAATAATTACTCTATAATATTTACTTAATTCTGGTAAAACTTTATAATAATCGTATGAAGAAGTTGGGTAACCATGCAAGATTACTAAAACATGTTTTGACGCACCCTTGTCAATTACAAAAATATTTTTATTCAGAATTGAATAGAATTTACCTCTACTTTTCCAATTTTCAGCAGTCATAATATTTAAAGGATTAATTGCTAATTATTATAGTGAAAGCTACTTGTTTTTTAATTAGTTTTGGCTTTACTAATGTTAAAATTTAATAAGATTAATTTTATAGATATTATATTACCCATTCCAATTCAGAAAACTTTCACCTATTCTGTAACTGACGATGAAGCTAATTTTCTTCAGAAAGGAATGCGAGTAGCAGTTTCTTTTGGTAAAACAAAGATGTACACTGGGCTAGTTTTTAATATTCACCAAACTGCACCCACGTTGTATGAAGCCAAAGAAATTCATCAAATTTTAGATGAAATTCCACTAGTAAATGAATTACAATTAAAACATTGGCAATGGATTTCCAGCTATTACGCGTGTTCTTTAGGTGATGTATATAGAGCTTCTTTACCTTCTGCTTTTTTATTAGAAAGTGAAACTATTATTTCTAAAAATGAAGCGTTTTTAGAGGACTCCGTTTTAACAGATAATGAATTTTTAATTTTTGAAGCATTACAGCACCAATCTCAATTAACGATACACCAAGTTGCCGATATTTTAGGTAAGAAAAAAGTAATGCCAATTGTAAATGAACTGATTAAAAAATCTGCAATTACAATTAAGGAGGAAATTTACGAACAATACAAACCAAAGTTGGTGAAATATGTTCGTTTGCATGCAGATTATAATTCTGATGATTCTTTAGGCAGTTTATTAGAAGAATTATCACGGGCAAAAAAACAGCGTGAAGCCGTTTTAGGTTTTTTTCAATTATCATCAACCAAGAAACCAATAAAAGCAAAAGATTTAGAAGAAAAAGCATCTGTTTCCTCAACCGTTTTAAAATCTTTAGCAGATAAAAATATTTTTGAATTTTATCACATTCAAACTGATAGAATTCAATTTAAAGGAGAGACAAATTCGTTAAAGGTATTGAATGAATTTCAAGAAAAAGCACTTTCAGAAATTAAAGAAACCTTCAAAGATAAAGACGTAACACTTTTACATGGAATTACTAGTTCTGGTAAAACAGAAGTCTATACAAAGTTAATTCAAGAAGTTTTAGATAAAGGAAAACAAGTATTATTCTTGCTGCCAGAAATTGCCTTAACTACTCAGATTATAACACGTTTACAGTTTTATTTTGGAGAACAAATTTCAGTTTTTCATTCAAAATATTCTATGAATGAACGCGTAGAAGTTTGGAATAATGTTTTAGAAAACAAAACAAAAGCGAAAATCATTTTAGGAGCAAGGTCTTCAATATTTTTGCCATTTTCTAATTTAGGGTTAATTGTAGTTGATGAAGAACATGAAACTTCCTATAAACAATTTGAACCGGCACCAAGATATAATGCAAGGGATGCTGCGATTGTTTTAGCAAAAATTCACAAGGCAAAAATACTGTTAGGTTCAGCAACGCCCTCTTTAGAGAGTTACTTTAATGCACAGCAAAACAAATATGGTTTTGTAGAAATTAAAAGACGACATGGAAATGTTCAATTACCCAAAATTGAATTGATTGACGTTAAAGAAAAGCAGCGAAAAAAGGAAATGATGGGTCATTTTTCCGATAGATTGCTAAAATTAATTCAACAGGCTCTAGATCAAAAAGAGCAAATTATTTTGTTTCAAAATAGACGTGGGTTTTCACCTGTTGTCGAATGCAAAACTTGCGGGGTTTCGCCTCAATGTCCAAATTGTGATGTTTCTCTAACGTACCATAAATTTAAACATGAATTACGCTGTCATTATTGCAATTATCAAAGGGCGATGCCTAATAACTGTGGTGCTTGTGGAAGTAATTCTTTAGACAATAAAGGGTTTGGAACTGAACAAATTGAGTTGGAATTAAAAGAATTGTTTCCTGATTTTAAAATCGGAAGAATGGATTTAGATACCACTCGTGGTAAACATGGTTACCAAAAAATAATTGGGGCCTTTGAAGCAAAAGAAATTGATGTTTTAGTAGGTACACAAATGCTTTCAAAAGGTTTAGATTTTGATAATGTATCTTTAGTTGGCGTTTTAAATGCAGATACGATGTTAAATTTTCCGGATTTTAGGGCACATGAGCGTGCGTATCAAATGATGGTCCAAGTATCTGGCAGAGCAGGAAGGAATAAGAAGCAAGGAAATGTAGCGATACAAACTTATAATCCTTTTCATCAAATATTACAACAAGTTTCTACCACAAATTATGTCGAAATGTATAAGGAACAATTACAAGAACGCTGGCAATATAAATATCCGCCATACTATAGGTTGATAAAAATAACACTAAAACATAGAGATTATAACAAAGTTGATTGCGGGGTTAATTGGTTATTTAAAGCGTTGTATAGTTCTTTTGGAGAACATGTCTTAGGACCAACTGCACCTGCAGTTTCTAGAGTTAGAAATCAGTATATTAAGAATTTAGTGATAAAAATTCCGCCAAAACAAAACTTAGTAAACACGAAAAGTCAGCTTCAAAAGATTAAAAACACATTTGAAGCTGTAAAAGATTTTAGACCAATTCGTTTTATTATTGATGTGGATCCATATTAGATTTCTTTTTAAAATTTTGCAGTACAAAAATTTTAGTGAATTATTTTTTTAAATTCGTTTAAACTGAACTTTTGATAAAGTTCCATTTTATTGCTTAGAGAATATCTATATTTTATCTTAAGAAATATTTTTTTTAATTAAGTTTTACAAGATTCATGAAAACTAGATAACTATTCATTTCGTAAAAATCTAAGTTCAACATTATCTCAACTCCTTAAATAGTAACTCTAATTAATTTAAGTTAATAATTTTCTAATTTTGCTGTTTAAGTAAGAATTACCTCTAAGTTAAGAGTTATAAATAAAAAGGAAACTCAAAATGAATTAAATAATCTGTTTCAGGTATTTGCATATCAGTATCTTAAATGTTTATCTCATTCTAAAAATGCAGGAATTTTAATACAAAAAAGTTGCTTTTAAATATAAAAAAGTTGCTATATTTGCACACTTAAAAATAAACAATAAATATTTAATTTATGAATCATTACGAAACTGTTTTCATTTTGAATCCCGTTTTATCTGATACTCAGATAAAGGAGACAGTACAAAAGTTCGAAGATTATTTAGTTTCTAAAGGAGCTGAAATGATCTCAAAAGAAGATTGGGGCTTAAAGAAATTAGCATATCCAATTCAAAAGAAAAAAAGTGGTTTTTACCATTTATTAGAGTACAAAGTAGCTGGGGAAGAAATTCCTGCTTATGAGTTAGAGTTTAGAAGAGATGATAGCGTTATGCGTTACCTTTCTGTTAGATTAGACAAACATGCAGCGGCTTGGGCTAAAGTAAGAACTGAACGTGTTAAATCTACAAAAAAATAAGAAATGGCAACGATAGAACAACAATCAAAAGGTGGTAAATCTGCTGACGTTAGATATTTAACGCCATTAGATATAGACACTAAAAAAGAAGCAAAGTATTGTAGATTTAAAAAGAAAGATATTAAGTATATCGATTTTAAAGATGCAGACTTCTTAATGTATTTAGTAAATGAACAAGGTAAGATTTTGCCAAGACGTTTAACAGGAACATCATTAAAATATCAACGTAAAGTTGCGCAAGCAATTAAAAGAGCGCGTCATTTAGCGTTAATGCCTTACGTTGGAGATTTGTTAAAATAATAAAGACGTAGGACATGGAATTGATATTAAGACAAGACGTAGGAAATTTAGGATTTAAAGATGATGTTGTATCTGTGAAAAACGGTTATGGTAGAAACTTTTTAATACCTACAGGGCAAGCTGTTTTAGCTACTTCATCTGCAAAGAAAGTTTTAGCAGAGAATTTAAAACAACGTGCTTATAAAGAAGCTAAATTAATTGAAGACGCTAATAAAATAGCAGACACAGTTAAAGGATACGAAATTAAGATTGCATCTAAAACAGGTTCAGGAGACAAATTATTTGGTTCTGTAAATAACATAGATTTAGCTGCAGCTTTAGCAAAAGCAGGAACAGAATTAGATAAGAAATTTATCAAAGTTGTTGGTGGTTCTGTGAAAAGATTAGGTAAATATGACGCAACTGTAAGATTACATAGAGCTGTAGTTGCTGATATTATTTTTGAAGTTGTTTCAGAATAACAATCAGTTGTTAAAAACTTGTTAAAAAAAAAGCCTATTAAATTTTAGTAGGCTTTTTTTTTGTGGTTCTTTTAATAAAAAAATAATCAAGATGAAACAAAAATTACTTTTTTTATTAATAGTAACCTTAATCATTAGTTCTAGCGCAAGCGCTCAAACAACTATTTCAAAGATTAGTGGAACCATAACAGAAACAACGGGAGAAACCTTCTTTGGAGGAAATATTATTGCTTTATAATACTCCTACAGGTATAATTTCAGGAACTACAACACAAGATAATGGACGCGATACATTATCAAACTTAAGAATTGGAAGCCCTTAAAACATAACGATTAGTTATGTTGGCTTTGAAGCTCAGAAAATAACGAATGTATTTTTGACTTTAGGGAAAACAACCAATATTAACGCTGTATTGTCAGACGATAAGAACATGTTAGATGAAATCGTTATTAGTTCTGGTAAAAATTCTGTTTTTAATAATGGAAGGACAGGTGCACAAACAAGTATTCGATCTAAGAATTTAAGAACATTGCCTACAATTTCTAGATCGGTATCAGACTTTACCCGTTTAGACACTGCAGCTTCTGGAGGTTCTTTCGGAGGTAGAAATGATCAATATAATAACTTTACCTTGGACGGTTCTATTTTTAATAACCCTTTTGGGTTAGATGCTGCAACTCCAGGAGGGCAAACAGGATCTCAACCGGTGTCTCCAGATGCAATAGAGCAAATTTCTGTTTCTACGGAACCATATGACGTAACTCTATCTGGTTTTACAGATGCCTCTGCAAATGCGGTAACAAAAAGTGGCACAAATGCGGTTTCTGAAACTGTATATGGATTTTTTAGAAATCAGGATTTAACTGGAAGAAAAGTTAAAGGAGAAAATATTTTTGCATCTCAATTAAGGCAATCTCAATTTGCGGTTAGTGTTGGAGCGCCAATACTAAAAGATAAACTTTTTATTTTTGTGAATTTTGAAGAAGATAAAAGAGCCGATTTAGGGCAATCTTAGTTACCAAATAGTGGGTCTAATAAGATTAATGAATCTAGAGTTTTAAGAGCTGATTTAGAAAAAGTGCAAAGTGCATTAGCGGGTTATCGGTTATAAAACAGGTGCTTATGAAGGATTTACACATAATGCTAATAGCAATAAGAGTTTATTTAAATTAGATTGGAACATGAATAAAGATTATCGTGTATCTTTCGTTTATAACTTTTTAAATGCATCTAGAGATTTACCAGCACATCCAACGGCATTAAGCTTTAGAGGACTAAGTTCGCAAATGTTGCAATTTGAAAATACAGGATATCAAATCAACAACAAATTAAAGTCTTTCTTATTAGAAATAAACTCTTCATTTAATGAAAATACAACCAATAAATTACAAATTGGTTATATACATTTTGATGATTTTAGAAATCCTAAATCGGTACCTATGCCAGCATTTAGAATTCAAGATGGAAGCAGAGGGAATTATATCATCGCAGGACATGAACCATTTTTCAATTCATAATAAACTAGATTAAAAGGTATTTCAACTCACAAATAACTTAAACATTACAAAAGGAGATCATAATTATATTATTGGTTTTTCTTTTGAAAAATTTAAATTTGATAATTCTTTTAATTTGGGAGTATACGGATTTGGAGATAGTAGAGGTTATGTAGGTGCTTTTGGTGGTGTTTTTGTCGATATGGATGCTTTTAGAATGATTATTTCTAGCCGTTTGTTAGCAGATGCTTATACTGCTGTTCAAAATACCTTTAATAATAATGATGCCAATGATTCATGGGCATTGGCAGAAACTAATGTAGGACAGCTTGCTTTCTATATGCAATATGAGTGGAATATTAATGATAATCTTAAATTCTCTTATGGAGTCCGTTTTGATAAGCCATTGTTTTTTGATTCTGCCCAAAAAGCGCAAGATGTTATTGATGTAACACTAGATTATTTCCCAGACATTCCTTACATAAATCCCAATTCAGGACAAGTGCAGAAATTAAGTAATACACAAATGCTTTCTAATAAATGGGTGGTCTCTAATCGTTTAGGATTTAATTATGATGTAAACGGAGATAGTACAGGTCTATTTACAGGAGGTTTTTCTTTTGTTTGGCTAGGTAACCAAATTGGAAATCCAAATTTTGGGTTTCAACAAAATGTAGATTCTGATTACAAATCCCCACAAGTTTGGATAACTAGTTTTGGGGTAGACGTAAAACTAAAGTGTGGTACCGTTCTAACAACAGATATTGCTTATACTACAGACATTAATCGTGCTCATGTTCAAAACTGGGGATTAACTCCACCAACAGGAACTTTACCAGGCGTAGATTCAAGAGCTGTTTATATATAAAATGACCATGTGGTTGGAGCTTTTGGCGGTCAGGAAAATGCTGATGTATTTACAAACTCTGATAAAGGAAGAACTTTGAAAGCCTCATTAAAGGCACAAAAAACTTTTGAGAATGGTTTGTACTTAATGGCAGCATATAATTTCTTAGATTCGAAAGATATAAATTCGATTGAAGCAGAAATAACAGGTGACGCTTTTGCTTTTAATCCTGTCTTATCCAATGCCAATGATGCTATACTAGCGCCTTCAAAATATGGAGATAAACATCGTTTTATTGGAGTAGCTGCTATGTCTTGGAATTATGGGTCAAGTAAAGAATGGACTACTACAATTACTTCTTTTTATGAATTAGCAAAAGGAGGTCGTTTTAATTATACATATGCAGGAGACATTAATAACGTTGAATCTAATTTAAATGATTTAATATATATTCTTATAACTTCAGAAACTGTTCAAATGAACTTTAGCACTGCAACTGATGCTGTTAATTTATGAAATTTTATTAGGCAAGATGATCACTTACAGGACAGAAGAGGTCAGTGCGCAGAGCGTTATGGAGCACTTACTCCTTGGAGAGGTAAAATGGATGTGAAGTTTATTCAAAATTTAAAAATAGGAGAGAATAATTCTTTAGAGTTTAGTATAGATGTTTTAAACTTTGGAAACCTGTTAAATTCAGGTTAGGGTTTAGTACAACAACTAAATGCTTCGCAGCCAATAGGTATTTTAGTAAATGGTAGTGGAGCGCCAACGTATAGTTTTAACTCTAATTTACAAGAAACATTTGTATATAATTCTAGTTTAATTTAGAGGTGGCAAATGCAATTTGGATTGAGATATTCATTCTAATTAACTAAAAAAGTTAGATATTTGAACCGCCCATAATTGGGCGGTTTTTTTTATTATAAAATATGAAATATAGACAACTTACCAAAGAGCAATTTGAAAACCTACACGAAGAATTTGCACGATTTTTAGCAACACAAAGTATAGGTGTTAAAGAATGGGATCAAATAAAGCAAGAAAAATTATCTGTAGCAGAAGATGAAATGAATGTTTTTTCGGATATAGTTTGGGACGATGTTCTGACAAAAACGGAATATTTAGAACACTTTTCTAAAACATCAGTTAATCTATTTAAATGCGAAAAGGATGAAATTCATAGAATAGCCATCAAAATAACTTGGGATATAGATTTGTTGGAACAAAAAGGATTTGAATGGTTAATGCAAAACCCTATGGATAATTCTGTAGAAATTTTTAAAGGTTCAAAACCTTATAATTCAGAAAGAAATATAGAAATTTTCGATTTAATTGAAAAAGGCAGTTCTATCTCAAAAGGAGAAATTTTTAATTACTTTACTACTATAATAAGTTAATTAATTTTAATAGATTGCTTATTTTCAATACTTTATGTTTTAATACGTTTACTTCAGATTAAAGACAATTGGTCGATACTTAATTGCGTTTAAACGACATAAAATAACCGTTCAACAATAATTTTTAAATATTATTACGATTCAAGTTATCTTGTTAAGTCGTATATTGATAATGAAATAAAGTAGAATATATAATGGGAAAGAGTTTAAAAATTTTATTAGTAGAAGATAACTTAATCGAAATAATGAAAATGAAAAGAACTCTTTCATTTTTAAAAGCAAAGCATACTCTGCAAGAGGCTAATAACGGTGAAGAAGCTTTAAGCTTGTTAGAGGATAGAGTTAATTTGCCGGATATAATATTGCTAGATTTAAATATGCCAAAAATGAATGGCACTGAGTTTCTTAAAATCTTAAAAAAAGAGGATGATTTAAAACATATTCCTACAGTTATATTAACTACTTCTAGTCATCAAAAAGATTTAATAGAATGTTATAAAGAAGGGATGTCTGGTTATATACTAAAACCTTTAAAGTATGAGGATTATCTTAAAAAAATTGAACTAATTTTATCTTATTGGAGTGTAAATGAATTAATTAAACATTAAAATGAAGGGCGTAATTTTTACTGAATTTTTATGTCTAGTAGAAGAAAAATTTGGTTTAGAAATGGTTGATAAAATTATTTCTGAATCTAATTTACCTTCAAATGGAGCGTATACAACAATTGGTAATTATAGTTTTTCTGAAATGATCAGTTTACTGCGCCAATTAAACGAAAAAACAGGTATTTCAATTGATAATTTATTGTTATTATTTGGAGAGCATTTTTTTTCTGCAATAGAAAAAAGTTATCCAGATATTCTAGCAGCTTATAAAGATCCTATAGAAATGCTTTCATCTATTGAAAGTCATATTCATGTAGAAGTTAAAAAGATTTATCCTGACGAAGAATTTCCTCTATTTATTGTTCTAGAAAAAAGTGAAGATTGTTTAATTATGATATACAAATCGAGTAGAGCAATGCATCATTTTGGATTAGGTCTCATGAATAAAACTTTTGAGTATTTTAATGCTACTGCATCAATAGAATTAAAGAAAATTAAAGAAGATGGAACAGAAGTGAAATTTATAATCAAAAAAAATAAATTAAAAGTTTAAGCTTATTAATTGATATTAACGATGATTCTAAATCAAAAAACAAAAGAGAAAATTGAAAACGGTACAATTAAAAAAAATAAAAAATAAAAAATTCGAATATTTAAAAGAAGAATTAGTTTTAAAGGAACCTTTAGTTTTAGTATTTGGCAATAGATTTATGTTGCAAGAAAAAGATATTTTTAACGAAGTTAGAGCTCTTTTTAAAGACGGTCATATAGTTTTTTGCTCTAGCGCTGGAGATATAACATCAGAATCAGTTGATGATGACTGTATAACAATAACTGCGATAGAGTTTGAAAACAGTAGTTTTATAATTAAATCAGCAAATGTTTTAAATTCCAATGTTCAAATTGACAGTTTTAAAACAGGTAAAGAATTAATAAAGAAATTACCACAGAAAAACTTAAAATATGCTTTTATTGTTGCTGATGGAAGTTTTACTAGCGGAAGTCAACTTGCGAGAGGGATGAATTCTGTAAATATAGATAATTTTGTAATTACTGGCACTTTGTGTGGAGATGGAGCAAGATTTGAAACTACGTTATCTTCTTATAATGAAAGTCCCAAGGAAGGAAAGATCGTTGCTATAGGTTTTTATGGAGAGACATTAGAAGTGAGTTTTGCATCCAAGGGTGGTTGGATACCCTTTGGACCAGAAAGATTAGTGACGAAATCAAATGGTAATATTTTATTCGAAATAGATGGTAAACCAGCATTAGATTTATATAAAAAATATTTAGGTGAAAAATCCAAAGAGTTACCAGCTTCCGCATTAATGTTTCCATTAAAAGTGAAAGCTAATGATGATGAAAAATCAATAGTAAGAACGATTTTAAAGATTAACGAAGAAAATAATTCAATGATATTAGCAGGTGATGTTTTAGAGGGATCTAAAGTTCAGTTAATGATGACAAATTTAGATCAGATTGTTAATGTTGCGGAAATTGTTGCTTTAACTGCGCTTAAATCAAGAAAAAACAAACCAGA
The DNA here is from genome assembly GCA_964195455.1 of uncultured Acidimicrobiia bacterium. Taxonomy (GTDB): domain Bacteria; phylum Bacteroidota; class Bacteroidia; order Flavobacteriales; family Flavobacteriaceae; genus Polaribacter. The sequence goes on along the minus strand of CAXMOR010000053.1, from coordinate 66,415 downwards.
ATTAGCGATTTTAGTTAGTTGTATTGGTCGAAAATTAGTTTTAGACCAAAGAGTAGAAGAAGAAGTGGAAGAAATAATTGAAGTATTAGGGAGTAAACCAACAATTTGTGGTTTATATTCTTATGGAGAAATAGCTCCTTTTAACGGAGAAAAGAAATGTAAATTGCACAACCAAACGATAGCTGTTACACTAATTAGTGAATAATGAATTCTCTTTTAAAAAGACAATTAAGAAAATACTTACCTAAAGACTTGCAGTCTAATAAAGACTTGCAAGTTTTCTTGGACGCCGTAGATAGATCTTATAAAACTTCAGAAGATCAATTGACAATGCTTCAAAGAGTATCAGCTTTAAGTTCTGAAGAGCTTTTTAATTCCAATAACCAATTAAGACAAGAATCAAAAGCTCAAAAGGAAATCATAACAAAACTTAGAAATGTGATCAACACATTAAAATTTTATGGTTTAAAAGGAGGTGATCTACTAGAGAATGAGGATTCTTTAAAATTAGTAGATTTTATAGACAATCAAACAAAAGAAATAATAGAAATAAACAAACAAAAAGATATTCTTTTATCAAATTTAGAGCGCCAAAATCAAGAGTTAAATGATTACGCGCATATGGTTTCTCATGATTTAAAATCTCCTTTGCAGAGTATTGATGCTTTAACAACGTGGATAAAAGAGGATTATTTCGATACCCTAGGAGTTGGAGGTCGTGAAGTTATAAATCATATTAGAGAGAATGTTGAAAAGATGGATACATTACTTCTTGGAATTTTAGAATACTCTACTATTGGTAAAGTAGAAAAAGAAACCTACGAAGTAGATTTGAATGTATTAATTAATAATCTTAGAGTAACTCTTGAAAATCCTAATAATGTTAAAATTTCAATCCCTAGAAAATTACCAATAATTCGAGGAAATCAGTCTAGATTAGAACTGTTATTTCAGCACCTAATATACAATGCTATTAAATTTAATGATAAAGGGAAAGATGGCTTTGTCGAGATTTGTTTTTCTGATAAAAATATTTATTGGCAATTCTCTATAAAAGATAATGGAATAGGAATAGAAGAAAAGTATTTTGATAAAATATTTATAGCCTTTCAAAAATTAGAGAACGATTACAGATCTACAGGGATTGGTTTATCTATTGTTAAGAAAATTATAGAAACGTACAGCGGTGAAATTTGGCTAAAATCTATTCCCAATGTTGAAACTACCTTTCATTTTAAAATAAAAAAACAAGCATGGAACAACCAAATTTAATATATATAGAACAACTTGCGAATGGCGAAGAATCTGTAAAGAAAACTTTAATAGATGTTATAAAAGCAGAACTTCCTGACGAAATAAAAGATTACTATAATAGCATAGAAACTAAAGATTTTAAAAAAATTGAAGATAATGTTCATAGGATTAAACATAAAATTAGTATTTTCGGCTTAGAAGAAGGTTATATTAAAGCTAACGAGTTTGAACATAATCTTAGAGAGCACCAATTAAATATAAAAGAACAACAACATTTCGATGAAACCCTAATAATTATTTCGGAATATTTACAAAACATATAGCCCCCATGAATTGTATTGTTATAGATGATGAGAAGTTGTCGAGAGTTATTTTAAAAACTCTTTGCGATCAGATAAAAGATTTAAACCTTGTTGAGGAGTTTACAGATGCTATACAGGCAATTAAATACCTGAATGAAAATAAAGTAGATATTATTTTTCTAGATATTCACATGCCTAACTTTAGTGGTTTAGATTTTATAAAAACTATAAAAAATCCACCAAAAATAATTTTCACTACTTCAGATTCACAATTTGCGATAGAAGCTTTTGAATACGATTTTATTGTAGATTATCTCTTAAAACCATTGGAATTTACGCGTTTTGAAAAGGCAATAAGGAAAGCAGAAGGTCGACTTGTTTTGCAGAAGCCAATAGCTGTAAAAGATGAAATCGAACTTAAGAACGAATTTTATGTTAATATAGATAGAAGATTAATAAAAATTGATTTGCCAAGTATCTATTTAATTGAGGCAAAAGGAGATTATATTAACATTAAAACTGAAGATAATAACTATGTCGTGCATTCTACATTAAAAAAGATAGAAGAAAAATTACCTGATTCTTTATTTTTAAAAGTGCATCGTTCTTATATTATTAATGTTAAGAAAATTATAGATATAGAAGACAACAGCGTACTAATTAGGAAAGATATAGTGCCTGTAAGCAGAACCAAAAGGAAAGAATTAATGAAACGCTTAGATTTGCTTTAATTAAATTAACGAAATATAAAAAAAGAAAAGTCTTTTGTAACTATAAAGAGTAAAATTAGTAAACGAACTATAAAGCCAAAATAAAAGCATACTTAATTAAAAATAATAATCTTATATATTGAAAATAAATAAATATCTATAAATTTGGCGTGAAAAAAAGTATAGATATTTAGAATACAGGTACCAGTTGTAAAGTAATTTACGATAATATTTAGAAGATAGAAATCTTATAAAGTAACATAAATTAAACATTTAAACATCTATTAGTCAGGTAGTTTATATATGTAAATACTTAATTCACTTGTTTTACGTTGTAAATTACTTAGAACTATTTTTTTTACAATCTACGACTAGAGAATTACATACAAAACGTGCCAGTTTTAAAAGCTCTCCATGTAAGCTAATCATATTTTTAGTTTAACTCCTGCATCAATTTTTTTAACTTTCAATTGACTTCGTTTAGTATAAGTTTTAATCATTGTGTTCTACGCTGATTGTAAAAGTCTAAAATTGATTCAGAATTTATAGCAAAATTTTAAGTGATTAAACATGAATAATACCATTCTCTTCTCATGAACTATCTGAATATCTAAACTTTTTTTTGCGCTTTCAGTAGAAATCCTTTCTCCCGGTTAAAACAACTAAATTTTTGATGAAAATAAAGCTTTTTAATATGATGACTTTATAAATTTAAAAACATCGAATTGATACATCAATTAATTTTTAATGTAAATTTGAGAAATTAATCACCAAATTTTTTCCTAAATTTATATTTTATGATTGATGAAAAGCTATTAAAATACTTTGAAGATTATTTAACAGAGAATAGAAAAGCGCTCTTTAAGAAAGTGTTAGAAGACAGAACGCGTCATTTTACGGTTGTTCTAGAAGATATTTTTCAACCACATAATGCAAGTGCAGTTGTAAGAACTTGCGATATTTTCGGTGTTCAAGATGTGCATGCTATTGAAAATAAATATACAAATAAGGTTTCTAGGCATGTTGCAAAAGGTTCTCAAAAATGGATAACTTCAAAACGGTATAAATCAGATGCTAATAATACACAAATTTGTTTAGATTCTTTAAAAGAAAAAGGATATCAAATCATAGCAACTACCCCTCATAATGATTCTTGCTTATTGCAGGACTTTGATGTTAGCAAGAAATCAGCATTTGTTTTTGGAGTCGAAGCAGAAGGAGTTTCCGATTATGTGAAAGATAATGCAGATGGTTTTTTAAAAATACCGATGGTTGGGTTCACAGAAAGTTTAAATATTTCTGTCGCTGCTGCAATTATTTTACAAGATGTAACTACAAAATTGAGAATTTCTGATGTTGATTGGCAATTAACAAAAGAAGAAAAGAAGGTTTTGTATTTTAATTGGGTAAAGAAAACCATAAAGAACGTCAATAAAATTCAAGAATATTATTATCAGAATACTATCTAATTTTAAAGAATGAATTTTATGCAGCAGGTAGAATTATCTGTTAAATAAAAAAGTAAAAGTATTTAGAATTTTAAAGTGATTTTCAATCTAATTTCTACACGAAAACCAATTTTAATCAATAATTATTTTTTCAATAGTTGCTAAAGAGTCGCATCTAGAAATATATAAGCTTACGTTTTTTAATTCTTTATTTCCTGTAATATAATATTCTGAACAAGGTTTTTTTCTAGGTTTACTTCTGCTAAAGTCAACATCACCGGCATATAAAATAGTAGAAATTTTGGTTGAATCAATATCTGAATTGAGCATTACTTGTTTGGCATCGTAAGAAAAAATCCTTTTTTTAATTCTGATAGTCTTTAGAGTTCTTGAATCCATTCCATAATCAAAAGTTGCATTTTTCTTTTGCCAAAAGAAATAAACTCCAATAGAACTGATTGAAACCCCTACTAAAAAATACCCTATTCTTTTTATTAACATACTAAAATTATGAACAACAAAAATAATTCAATTTTATAGATGATATCTTAAAATTGTCGATTTCTTTTGAAAGAAAAATATGCTGCAAAATTTACGAGTTCTTTTTTAAATAAGAAGTTTACTATAAACCTATCATAGAGAGGGAGCTGGTGTATTTTGATTAATAAAAATACAGTATCTCCTGAGTAAAGCTTATGTATAGCTGACGACATTAATTGCACTTGGGGTTTTTATGAGTTACTTTAAGATAATTAATCAAAACAATTATTTCTAATATTTCATTTAAATGTTTTCTTAAATAATCAATAAATTGATGTCTCTATAAGGAATGTCAAACCAATCGGCAACGGTTTTATTCGTTAAAATTCCGTGGTAAAAATACATGCCATTTCGTAAGCTTTTATCAAAACGTGCAGTATTTTCAAAACCACCTTCTTCTGCTATATTTAATAAATAAGGTGTAAAAATATTACTAATGGATGAAGATGCAGTTCTTGCATAGCGCGCGGGAATATTAGGTACACAATAATGGATTATTCCATGTTTCACAAAAGTTGGAGTAATATGTGTAGTTACATTAGAGGTTTCAAAACAACCACCTCTATCGATACTAACATCAACAATAATTGCACCTTCTTTCATTTGTTCAACCATCATTTCGGTAGCAATAATTGGAGATCTGTTTTTACCTCTTATCGCACCAATAGCAACATCACATCTCATTAAAGCTTTTGCAACTGATTTTGGCTGTAAAGTAGATGTATAAATAGGCGCATTTAAACAATGTTGTAGTTTGCGAAGTTTAGTAATAGAATTATCAAAAACTTTTACCCTTGCGCCTAAGCCGATAGCAGTTCTTGCAGCGTATTCTCCAACAGTTCCTGCTCCAAAAATAACCACACTTGTTGGCGGAACTCCGCTAATATTGCCAAATAATAAACCATTTCCTTTATTAACGCCACTCATTAATTCACCAGCAATTAAAACAGAAGCTGTACCCGCAATTTCACTCAAAGATTTTACAATAGGATAGGTTTCATGTTCATCTTTTATAAAGTCAAAAGCGACTGCCGTAATTCTTTTTTTAGCTAAACTTTCAAAGTAATTTTTAGATTGTGTTTTTAACTGAAGCGAAGAAATTAATATAGTTTTCGGATTTATATATTCAATTTCTTTTTCTGTTGGAGGTGCTACTTTTAATACAATATTGCATTTAAAAGCTTCTTTCAGATCATAAGAAATTTTTGCACCAGCTTCAGAATATTCTTTGTCGGTATAATTTGCTCCATCACCTGCACCTGTTTCTACAACAATTCTATGTCCATGAGAAGTTAATGCCGTTACTGCATCTGGAGTTAAGCAAACTCGCTTTTCACCTAAATAAGTTTCTTTTGGAAGGCCAATAAATAGTTCTCCTTTTTGTTTTTTTATTTCTAGCATTTCTGCTTGCGGTAATAACTCTTCTTTACTAAAAGGAGAAAATAGACTCATAGTTTAGTTATTTTAATTGGATGTTGCGTTTTCCGTTATCTAAAGTTGTAATATGAATTTCAACAACTTCTAAAGGTAATAAATTTTCGATATTTTCAGGCCATTCAATTAAACACCAATCATTATTATAAAAATACTCTTCAATTCCCATGTCTAATGCTTCTTTTTCATCCATAATACGATAGAAATCAAAGTGAAAAACTTTTTCGTTTTTTGATGTTTGATATTCATTGACCAACGAAAAAGTAGGAGAAGAGATTGTATCTTTTACTTGCAGTTCTTTACAAATTTCTTTAATAAGTGTTGTTTTTCCAGTACCCATTTGTCCGTAAAACAATAATGTTTTATTTATCGATGATGAAATAATAGCTGATGCAACTTCAGATAAATCTTCTAAAGAGTAATTTTTGTTCATGTTGTAAAAATAGAAAATTTTTCATAGTATGACTTATTTCGGACTATAAACAGCGCAGGGTATAATAACTTCTTCTAAAGAAACTCCTCCGTGTTGATATGTATTTTTAAAGTATTTTACAAAATGATTAAAATTATTTGGGTATGCAAAAAACAAATCCTCTTTTGCAAAAATAAAAGGGCTGTTCATCCCTAAAGTTGGTAAGAATATGTCTTTAGGATTTCTAACGGCGTACACATCTTTCTCTTCATAAGACAAACTTCTACCTGTTTTGTAACGTAAATTGGAGCTAATATTTTTATCACCAACTACTTTTGTTGGATGTTTACAATTGATAGTTCCATGATCTGTAGTAATTATTAATTTTTGACCTAGATGTTGGGCTTTTTGTATAATTTCGAATAAAGGTGAATTTTTAAACCAACTTAAAGTAAGGCTTCTATATGCTTTATCATCTCCAGCCAATTCTTTAATCACTTCCATTTCTGTTTTAGAATGAGATAGCATATCAACAAAGTTGTAAACAACAGCCGTTAAGTCATTTTGTTTTGTTCCGTTAAAATTGTCTGCTAATTCCTTTCCACTTTTTAAGTTTGTTATTTTATAATATTCATGTTTAATATTTAAACTTAATCTCTTAATTTGTGCGGTTAGAAAATCGTTTTCAAATAGGTTCATTCCACCTTCATCTGTGTCATTTTTCCATAAATTTGGATGCTTTTTTTCCATTTCTGAGGGCATTAGTCCAGAAAAAATAGCATTTCTAGCATATTGAGTAGCAGTGGGTAAAATGGAGAAATAAGAATATTCTTGCTCTTTCTTGTAATAATTATTGATAAGAGGTTCTAAAACCCTGTATTGATCATATCTTAAATTATCAATTACTATCCACAAAACTCCCTGTTTTGTACTTAATTCAGGAGCTACATAATCTTTAAACAGAGTATGAGAGAAAGTAGGTTTGTCATGTGAGGTTAAAAAGTCTTCATAATTTTTTTTAATGAATTTAAAGAATTGATTATTCGCTTCTTGTTTCTGACTCTCTAAAATACCCAACATTCCAGAATCGCTAATGTTTTCTAACTCTAATTCCCAGTGAACTAATTTTTTGTAAAGCTCAATCCAATCTTCATAGCTATTTACCATCGCTAAATCCATAGCTATTTTCCTAAATTCTTGTTGATAACTAGAAGTTGTTTTTTCAGAAATTAAACGGGAATGGTCTAAATTTTTCTTTAAACTCAATAGAATTTGACTAGGATTTACTGGTTTTATTAAATAATCGGCAATTTTAGAGCCAATTGCTTCTTCCATAATATATTCTTCTTCACTTTTAGTAATCATTACAACTGGTAAATTTGCCTGTTTTTGTTTAATTTCTGCGAGTGTATCTAAACCTGTTAAACCAGGCATATTTTCATCTAAAAAGACAATATCAAAATTTTCTTCATCTACCAAATCAATAGCATCAGCGCCGTTTGTACAAGTGGTTACTTTATAATTTTTACGTTCTAAAAAAATAATGTGAGGTTTCAGTAATTCAATTTCATCATCAACCCATAAAATTTGTATGCTGCTCATATATCGTTTTTAAATTTTATCATTTAACGTTAAAAGTACAGTTTTGGTATATTTTTTATTCTTTTAAAATGATAAAATATTGCCAAAAAAAATATTGTTCGTATTTTGCCATAGATTGATAAAACCCATCTTTTGAATAAAAAAACACCGAATAAATTAAAAATTCTAAATGATCCTATTTATGGGTTTATACAAATTCCAAATTCGCTAATTTTTGACATTATAGAACATCCTTATTTTCAGCGATTAAGGAGAATTTCACAAATGGGTTTCTCTAATTTGGTTTATCCTGGAGCAAATCATACACGTTTTCACCATGCTTTAGGGTGCATACATTTGATGCAAAAAGCGGTAAGAGTTTTAAGGTTTAAGCAAGTCAAAATTACAAAGGAAGAAGAGAATGCTTTATGTATTGCTATCTTGTTGCACGATATTGGTCATGGGGCATTCTCTCATGCTCTAGAACATAGTATTGTAAATGGAATTTCACACGAAGAAATTTCAATCAAATTTATGAAAAAGTTAAATGCTGAATTTGACGGTAAATTAGATTTAGCAATTGAAATATTCGAAGGGAATTATCAGCGTAAATTTTTATATCAACTTATTTCTAGTCAGTTAGATATTGATAGATTAGATTATTTGAAAAGAGATAGTTTTTATACTGGAGTTACAGAAGGTAATATTTCATCAGACAGGTTAATCGTTATGATGAATGTTAAAGATGATCAATTAGTAATTGAACAGAAAGGGATTTATTCAGTAGAGAAATTCCTGATAGCTAGAAGGTTAATGTATTGGCAGGTATATTTACATAAAACCGGTTTGGTAGCAGAACATATGTTGGTAAATGTTTTAATAAGAGCAAAAGAATTAGCAGGAAAAGGGGAGGAATTGTTTGCAGGTACTTCCTTAAAATATTTCTTATACAATCAAATAGATCAAGATAATTTCACAGAGGAAACTTTAGAAATGTTTTCTAAATTAGACGATTATGATATCTTATCAGCCATAAAAGAATGGACGAACCATGAAGATAAAGTACTCTCTTTACTGTCTCAAATGATAGTTGATAGAAAATTATTGCGTGTTGAAATTCAGAAAGATACTTTTGAGGTTGAGCAAATTAATAAAAAAATAAATAAATTCTCAAAGAAGTTAAATTTAACTAAAGAAGAGACCAATTACTTTGTTTTTTCACAAGAAATTAAAAATCAAGCTTATAATTCTGAAAAACCTATTTTTATTCTGAATAAAAAAGGAAAGTTAAAAGATATTGCAAAAGCTTCTGACCAATTCAATATACAAGCCTTAACAAAACCTGTGATAAAACATTTTATTTGCTATCCAAAGTAAAATGATATTAGCCAAATAGCTATAATTTGTATACTTTTGCGATTAATGAAATTTACAGCGCAGCAAATAGCAGATATTTTAGAAGGAGAAGTCGTCGGAAATCCTGACGAAGAAGTTTTTAAATTATCTAAAATAGAAGAGGGTGAAAAAGGGTCTTTGACTTTTTTGTCGAACCCTAAATACAATTCATTCTTATACACAACAAATGCTTCTATTGCTATTGTTAATAAAACTTTTCTACTAGAAAAAGAAATTGGTACGACTTTAATTAAAGTAGAAAATGCGTACAAATCTTTTTCTAAGTTATTAGAATTTTATAACGAAGTAAAGAATAACAAGACAGGGAGGGAAGCGCCTCTTTTTATAGCTGATTCATCAAAAATTGGTGATAATGAATATTTAGGTGCATTCTCTTATATAGGAGAAAATGTAAACATTGGTGCGAATGTTAAAATTTATCCTAACTGTTATATAGGAGATAATAGTATTATTGGCGATAATTGTATTATTTTTTCTGGAGTAAAAATTTATTCAGAAACAGAAATAGGAAATTATTGTAAAATTCATTCAGGATGTATAATTGGTTCTGATGGTTTTGGTTTTGCACCAAATGGAGATGGAGAATACAAAGCAATTCCACAAATAGGAAATGTAATAATAGAAGATCATGTAGATATAGGATCTGCATCAACTATAGACAGAGCGACTCTAGGATCCACAATTATAAGACAAGGCGTAAAGTTAGATAATCAAATACAAATTGCACATAATGTGGAAATTGGTAAAAACACGGTAATTGCTGCACAAACAGGAATTGCAGGTTCAACCAAAATAGGAGAAAATTGCATGATTGGCGGGCAAGTTGGTTTTGCAGGTCATTTAACTATTGGTAATAATGTAAAAATTCAAGGTCAATCTGGAGTTACCAAAAATTTAAAAGATGGAGAAAAAGTGCAAGGTACACCAGCAATAGCATATTCAGATTACAGTAAATCATACGTTTATTTTAAAAATTTACCAAAGATTGCAGCGGTAGTTCATAAAATTGAAAAAGATATGAACGCTCAAAATTAAGATATATGAGTAAGAAACAAAAAACTATAAAATCAGAAATTACTTTGGCAGGTGTAGGTTTGCATACAGGTAATACTGTATCAATGACATTAAAACCTGCCCCCATAAATCATGGTTTTGCTTTTAGTAGAGTAGATCTTGAAGGGTCTCCAACCATCGAAGCAAAAGCAGAGTATGTCGTAACGACACAAAGAGGAACAAATCTTGAGAAAAATGGAGTTAAAATTCAAACTTCAGAACACGTTCTAGCAGCAGCAGTGGGTTTAGATATTGATAATCTATTAATAGAAATTGATGCTTCAGAGCCACCAATTATGGATGGTTCATCTAAATATTTTGTTGAGGCTTTAGAAAAAGCTGGTATACAAGAGCAAGAGGCATATATCGAAGAATACGTTGTAAAAGAAGTTATTTCATATAGAGACGAGAAAACAGGAAGTGAAATTATTTTAATGCCTTCTGATGAATACCAAATAACAACAATGGTAGATTTTGGTACCAAAATTTTAGGAACTCAAAATGCGACTTTAGATCATATTTCTGATTTTAAAGAAGAAATTGCAGATGCAAGAACATTTAGTTTTTTGCATGAAATTGAAATGTTGTTAGAGAATGATTTAATTAAAGGAGGAGATTTAAATAATGCAATTGTATATGTTGATAAAGAATTATCAGAAAATACAATGCTAAAATTAAAAAAAGCATTTAAAAAAGATAATATTGCTGTAAAGCCAAATGGAATTTTAGATAATCTAACTTTGCGTTGGGCAAATGAAGCTGCACGTCATAAACTTTTAGATGTTATTGGTGACTTAGCTTTAGCAGGAATTCGTATTAGAGGTAAGGTAATTGCAAATAAACCAGGTCATCTTATAAACACACAATTTGCTAAGAAATTAGCAAAAATAATAAAAGCAGAAAAGAGAAACTATGTTCCTCAGTATGATTTAAACTTAACGCCTTTATTAGATATTCATCAAATTATGGATATTCTTCCTCATAGACCACCTTTTTTATTGGTAGATAGAATTATAGAACTTTCAGACAAACATGTTGTTGGTATGAAAAATGTTACTATGAATGAAGGTTTTTTCATTGGTCACTTTCCTGGTTCTCCAGTAATGCCTGGAGTTTTACAAGTCGAAGCTATGGCACAATGTGGTGGGATTTTGGTATTAAGTACGGTTCCCGATCCAGAAAATTATTTAACTTATTTTATGAAAATGGATAAAGTTAAATTTAAACAAAAAGTTTTGCCTGGAGATACGTTAATTTTTAAAGCAGAGTTAATTACACCAATTAGAAGAGGAATTTGCCATATGCAGGCTTATGCTTATGCAAATGGAAAGTTGGTCGCAGAAGCAGAATTAATGGCACAAATTGCTAGAAAAAAATAAACTATGAATCAACCATTAGCATATGTACATCCTCAAGCAAAAATTGCAAGAAATGTTGTAATTGAACCTTTTACTACTATACATAATAATGTAGTTATTGGTTCTGGAACTTGGATCGGCTCTAACGTTACTATTATGGAAGGAGCAAGAATTGGTAAAAATTGTAGAATTTTTCCAGGAGCAGTAATTTCTGCAATTCCTCAAGATTTAAAATTTGAAGATGAAGAAACTACAGTAGAAATTGGAGATAATGTTACAATAAGAGAATGTGTAACAATTAATAGAGGCACAAAAGATAGAATGAAAACTATAGTTGGGAACAATTGTTTAATAATGGCTTATTGTCATATTGCACACGATTGTTTTGTTGGTGATAATTGTGTTTTCTCTAACAATACAACCTTAGCAGGTCATGTAACAATTGGGGATAATGTAGTATTGGCAGGTATGGTCGCGGTGCATCAATTTGCATCTGTAGGAAAACACGCTTTTGTAACAGGTGGTTCTTTGGTTAGAAAAGATGTTCCGCCTTATGTTAAAGCGGCAAGAGAGCCTTTATCTTATGTCGGTATTAATTCTGTAGGCTTAAGAAGAAGAGGATATTCCACAGAAAAAATAAGAGAAATTCAAAACATATTTAGAATTCTATTTCAAAAAAACTATAATTATACGCAAGCAATTAATATTATAGAGGCTGAAATGGAAGCAACCACAGAACGTGATGAAATTATACAATTTATAAAAGATTCACATAGAGGAATAATGAAAGGATACTTTAATGTAAATTAATTTAGTAATTATTTTTTTTGTTAAAATAGTTATTAGTAAATAAATAAAAGATTAAATGGCAACTACATCAGATATTAGAAACGGATTATGTATTAGATATAACAATGATATATTTAAAATTATAGAATTTTTACATGTAAAACCTGGTAAAGGTCCAGCTTTTGTTAGAACAAAATTAAAAAGTGTTACTAATGGAAAAGTAATCGATAATACATTTCCTGCAGGAAGAAAAATAGATGATGTAAGAGTTGAAACTCATAAATTTCAGTATTTATATAATGATGGTGAGTTTTACCATTTTATGAATGAAGCAGATTATAGTCAAATTAGATTACTAGAAGCTGCTTTAGATGCACCTCAGTTAATGAAAGAAGGAGAGGTTGTAACGATTATCATTAACTCTGAAGATGATATGCCATTATCTGTAGATTTACCTGCAAGTGTTATTTTAGAAGTAACGCATACAGAACCTGGTGTAAAAGGAAATACAGCAACGAATGCAACAAAACCAGCAACGGTAGAAAGTGGTGCAACTGTAAACGTACCTTTATTTATTAATGAAGGAGATAAAATTAAAGTTGAAACGACAAAAGGAACGTATCAAGAGCGTATTAAAGAATAGGTTCTCTACAAAATAGTCATCTTGGATACATTTTTTTTTCTATAATTTCTTGCATGAAAGATTATAGGGTTATTAGTACCTTTCATTAAAGATAAAGCAATTCATGTAAAAAATGAATATGAGCTTAATCTTTTTGAATATATCACAGAAATGAAATGTTTACATGAAAAAATCCTTTAAATTAATTCTCAGTACATTTAAATTGAAATAATAAATTGAATTTTAAAAGAACATATACTTTAATAGAAGTTGCTCAAATTTTAAATTGTGAATTTGTTGGTGATGCATCTTCCCTTGTAAAAGGTATGAATGAAATTCATGTTGTCGAAAAAGGAGATATTGTTTTTGTAGATCATCCAAAATATTATAACAAAGCTTTAAAATCAGCGGCAACAACGATATTAATTAACAAAATAGTAGATTGTCCAGAAGGTAAATCACTTTTAATTTCTGATGATCCCTTTCGAGATTTTAATAAATTAACAACTTATTTTAATCCATTTATTGCCTCTAAAAAAAGTATTTCTGAGACTGCTACCATCGGCTTAGGAGCAATTATACAGCCGAATGTTTTTATAGGTAACAATGTTAAAATTGGTAAAAAGTGTATAATCCATCCAAACGTTACAATTTACGACAATACAGTTATTGGTGATAATGTAACCATTCATTCAAATACGGTTTTAGGCGCGGATGCTTTCTATTATAAAAATAGACCAGAAGGTTATGATAAACTTATTTCTGGAGGAAGGGTTGTTCTGGAGGATAATGTAGATTTAGGGGCTTCTTGTACCATAGATAAGGGAGTTACCGGAGATACAATAATTAAAGAAGGCACTAAAATAGATAATCAAGTGCATGTTGGACATGATACAGTTATTGGTAAAAAATGTTTAATAGCTTCACAAACCGGTATTGCTGGTTGTGTTGTTATTGAAGACGAGGTAACAATTTGGGGTCAAGTTGGAACAAATAGCGGTATTACAATTGGTAAAGGAGCTATAATTTTAGGTCAAACAGGAGTTACCAAGTCTGTAGCAGGAGGAAAAAGTTATTTTGGAACTCCAATTTCAGAATCAAGAGAGAAATTAAAAGAAATGGCAGAAATAAAACGTTTTCTAAAAGATAGAAAGAATTCGTAAAATACTTTCTTAGAAACAATCAATAAACTATTTTTGCGCAACAAATTAAAATAACAAACCATGAGTGTTTTAGTAAATAAGAATTCAAAAATTATTGTACAAGGTTTTACGGGCAGTGAAGGTACTTTTCACGCCGGTCAAATGATAGACTATGGAACGAATGTTGTTGGTGGTGTTACACCAGGTAAGGGAGGTCAAAAACACTTAGATAAGCCAGTTTTTAATACAGTTGTAGAGGCTGTTGAAAAAGTAGCTGCAGACACTTCAATTATTTTTGTACCACCAGCCTTTGCTGCTGATGCAATTATGGAATCTGCAGATGCAGGAATTAAAGTAATAATTTGTATTACTGAAGGAATTCCTACTGCGGATATGGTAAAAGTAAAAGCATATATCGCTAATAAAGATACAAGATTAGTAGGTCCAAATTGTCCTGGAGTAATCACTCCGAGTGAAGCTAAGGTTGGAATTATGCCAGGTTTTATCTTTAAAAAAGGTAGAGTTGGTATTGTTTCTAAATCAGGTACTTTAACTTATGAAGCGGCAGATCAGGTTGTAAAACAAGGATTTGGAATATCTACGGCAATTGGTATTGGAGGAGATCCAATAATTGGTACAACTACAAAAGAAGCTGTTGAATTGTTGATGAATGACGACGAAACAGAAGCAATTGTCATGATTGGTGAAATTGGCGGAAACTTAGAAGCTGAAGCTGCACAATGGATTAAAGCTGATGGTAATAGAAAGCCAGTTGTAGGTTTTATTGCAGGTCAAACAGCACCTGCAGGAAGAACAATGGGACATGCTGGAGCAATTGTTGGTGGAGCTGATGACACAGCACAAGCAAAAATGAAAATCTTGGCAGAAAATGGAATACATGTGGTTAGTTCTCCTGCTAAAATTGGAGAAATGGTTGCAAGTGTTTTAAAATAAACGATTTCTAAAAAGAGAATGATATATAAATTCCCGTGAAAACGGGAATTTCTTTTTTATATTTGATAATGAACTAAATAAACAATATGAAATTACTAGAGAAAAAATCAGCAATTATTACCGGTGCAACCAGAGGAATTGGACGTGGAATAGCTGTTGAATTTGCAAAACAAGGAGCAAATGTTGCTTTTACATACAGTTCTTCTGTAGATGCTGCAAATGCTTTGGAGGACGAATTAAAATCTTATGGAGTTTCTGCAAAAGGATATCAATCGAATGCAGCCAATTTTGATGCAGCTCAAGAATTGGCGAAACAAGTTCAAAAAGAATTTGGTTCTATAGATATATTAGTAAATAACGCAGGAATCACAAAAGATAATTTGTTAATGCGTATTTCTGAAGCAGATTTTGACAAAGTAATCGAGGTAAATTTAAAATCGGTTTTTAATTTAACAAAGGCGGTGATTAGACCTATGATGAAACAAAGATCAGGTTCTATTATAAACATGAGCTCTGTGGTTGGTTTAAAAGGAAATGCAGGTCAAACAAATTATGCGGCGTCAAAAGCTGGTATTGTAGGTTTTTCTAAATCTGTAGCTTTGGAATTGGGTTCAAGAAATGTGAGAAGTAATGTAATTGCGCCAGGGTTTATAGAAACAGAAATGACCGGAAAATTAGATGAAGCAACTGTACAAAGTTGGAGAGATGCTATTCCGTTAAAAAGAGGAGGAAAGCCTGAAGATATTGCAAATGCATGCGTATTTTTAGCTTCTGATATGAGTTCATATATTACCGGACAAACTTTGTCTGTTGATGGTGGAATGCTAACGTAGCTCTTTGTTTTATGCCTTTTTTAAACTTGTTACTGAAAGGCGTAAACTTAAAAAATTATTCTAAACCTACAACAAATTAACGTTGTAGGTTTTTTGTTTTTAAATAGTTCTTTCTATCTTTCCAAATAAATAACCATAATTGCAGACAGTTACATTTTTTTATATGCTATTCGCTTTAGGACTCAGTCTTTCAGTAGCTTTTTTTCAATATTATTACAAAGAAAAAAATAAATTAAAAATTACAATTATACTCTTTAGTTTAAAAACATTGAGTTTGTTTTTTTTGATTCTACTTTTGATAAACCCAGTAATAGAAAAGGTAGTCATTGAAAATGAAAAACCAATTATATCTATTTTGGTTGATAACTCTAAATCAATTTCTTTCTTTAAAGAAGCCGAGAATGTTAGTGATATTGTCAACAATATAAAAAATAACAGTATTTTAAATGATAAATTCTCTATTAATGAATTTACATTTGGTGAAAAATTACAAGTTTTAGATAGCCTTTCATTTTTAGAAAACGAAACCAATATTGCAGGTGCAATTAGAGGCATTACTGATTTACATAAAGAAAAAATTGCACCTATCGTTATAATTACTGATGGTAATCAAACGATTGGTTCGGTCTATGAGTTTTTAAATTCGAAGCATCCTATTTATCCCATTATAGTGGGAGATACTGCAAAATACGTTGATCTAAAAATCACGCAGTTAAATGTAAATAAATACAGTTATATTCAAAATAAATTTCCAATAGAGGTTATTTTAAATTACGAAGGCAATGAAACCGTAAAGACTCAATTTTCAATTTTTAACCAAGGAAAAACGGTTTTTAGAGAAAATGTAACTTTTTCTTCAGACAAAAAATCAGCAACCATTACTGCAAATTTAACATCCACTAAAGAAGGATTGCAATACTATAAAGCTTCTATAAGAAAAATAAATAAGGAGAAAAATATTAAAAATAATAGTAAAAATTTCTCTGTAGAAGTCATTGATGAGCAAACAAAAGTATTGATTCTAAGTTCAGTTTTACACCCTGATGTAGGTGCTTTAAAAAAATCGATAGAAAGTAATAAGCAGCGTTCTGTAGATGTCTTTTTAATTGATAAATTTAGTGGTCAAATAAATGATTATCAATTAATTATATTGTATCAAGTAAATAGTAAGTTTAATTTTATTCTTTCTCATCTAAAGGAAAATAATAGAAACTATTTATTAGTTTCTGGTTCAAATACTGATTGGAAGTTTATCAATAAACAACAATTAGGTTTTAATAAAGACGCCATTAATCAAGCAGAGAATTATGGAGCAATTTATAATGAATTATTTTTAACTTTTTTACAAGAAGACATTGGATTTAATAATTTTCCGCCGTTAAAAGATAAGTTTGGAGAGATTGTAATTTCTAAAGAACATCAAATTTTATTACATCAAAATATTAATGGAATTCAAACAAAGCAACCTTTATTGGTGAATTTTGACATCAATAATCAAAAATCGGCAGTTTTGTTTGGAGAAGGAATTTGGAAATGGAGGGCTGCTAGTTTTTTATCGACTAATTCTTTTGAGGAATTTGACAAGTTTACAGGAAATTTGGTGCAATTTTTAGCATCTAATAAAAAGAGAGATCGTTTAGAGGTGAATATTGAAACTATCTACCCTGCAAACTCAACTATAAAGATATCAGCATTCTATACAGATAAAAATTATCAGTTTGATCCGAGAGCAGCTTTAGAGTTGTCAATAACAAACAAATTAACAGGAGAAGTAATAGAAACTCCTTTTTCATTAATTAACAATTCTTATCGAGTTGAAATAGAGAATTTATTTTCAGGAGATTATACTTATAGAGTTGAGGTTTTAGAACAGAAACTTAATGAAAATGGACGTTTTAAAATCACGGATTATCAGATTGAAGAACATTTTATAAATGCCAATGTAAATAAATTACAACAATTAGCCACAAAAACAGGGGGAAAGCTGTTTTATAAAAGTCAATTTGAAGATTTAAAAAATGAACTTTTAGAAAATGAATCTTTTTATACTGTGCAAAACTCATCAGTGAAACAACAAAATTTAATTGATTGGAAATGGGTTTTATTCTTTGTAATTTCTTTATTTACAGCAGAATGGTTCATTAGAAAATATCATGGAAAAATTTAACTTGATTTTGATTCTAACAGCTTGAAATTAGATTTATTAAATGTTTGATTTTTTTTATCAGAAAGTAGACCTAATTACGAAAGAAATTAGGGAAGTTTTAAAGGCTGTATTTTATTTCAAGAATGTTCCTTTATAAACAGAAGTTTCTGAAGATATATGCTTTATACATTGTGTTTAAAGATCTTAAATCGTAAATTTGATTAAACTTAAAAATAAATAAAATGGCAAATAATCAAATGGAATTTAATTTCCCAAAAGGAGGTATCTTTCTTGTTGTAATAATTGTAGCGGTAATAATTTTATTTTCAAAATCTACGATAACGATCGGTCCTGGTGAGGGAGGCGTTATTTTTGAATCTTTAGGAAGTGGAATAAATACTGAAAAAACGTACGGAGAAGGGTTCCATATTGTAGCTCCTTGGAATAGGATGATCGTAAGAAAAGTACGTCAGCAGTCTATTTCAGATGAAATGAATGTACTTTCTGTAAACGGATTAGAAGTTAAAGTAAATGGAACAATTTGGTATGAACCTGAATTTAGTAACTTAGGATTGTTAATAAAAACTAAAGGAGAAGAATATGAGCGTGAATTGTTAGATCCTGCAATTAATGCAGCAGCAAGAAGTGTCGTTGGCCGTTATACGCCAGAGCAATTATACTCAAGTAAAAGAGATGTAATTGAGCAAGAAATTTTAGAAGAAATTCAAATTGTATTAAAAGATCAATACTTATTGGTTACTAGAGTATTAGTAGAAGATGTTAAATTGCCAACAACCATCAGAACAGCAATTGAAACAAAATTAAAACAAGAGCAAGAATCTTTGGAATACGAATTTAGAATTGCAAAAGCACAAAAAGAAGCACAAAGGCAGAAAATTGATGCGGAAGGTAAAGCAGTTGCAAATCAAATTTTAAGTGCCTCTTTAACAGATAAAATATTACAAGAAAAAGGGATTCAGGCAACAATAGAGCTTTCTAAATCTCCAAATAGTAAAGTAATAGTTATTGGTTCAGGTAAAACTGGAATGCCAATTATATTAGGAAATCAGTAAGGACTAGTAACTTATTATATATTAAAAATCCAGCTATTAGCTGGGTTTTTTTGTTTATCATAATACAAGATTAGCATATTTATTAAGGCTCTGTTGTGTTCTTAATAAAAGCATTCATTTCACTATTGATGAGTGTTAAAGTGACTTAAAATACAGAAAATAAAAGTAAAAGCAAGAAAAGTGTGGATGTGAAAGTCGATAATTCAATAAGCTTCTTTTAATCAAAAAGAGCAACTTGAAATTTAATAATAAACTCTAATAAAAAATAAGCACAACTGCATTTTATTCGGTTATAATTTACTTAGTTTTTTACCGGAATTTTATCAAGTTCAATTTTACCTTTCTTAAGTGCTTTGTAATTTTCATAACAATCTAATACAGCTTCAATCATCTGCAAATCAGACGCTTTTTTAATGAAGTAATCAGAGTAACTGCAATCAATAAGTAAATCTGTTAATTCTTGTCGATCCATGTCTAGATACTCCATCATAACTTCTCTATCAAATTTACCTGCTAACATTTTACGTAAATTGTCTTCTTTTTTTAGCTTTTGAAGCTTTCTTAGCTGTTTAGGCTTCTTTCCAAAAAGATTGTATAAGAAATCTACAGGTTGAAATAAAGCAGCAAGAGGAGAGGAGAAATTCTTGCTTTTTGGCCTTCCCACTTCATAGGTTTGTGGCATTCCATTAATATGAATTCTAGTAAACCTATCTTTTGGCACTTGTTTGATATCAACCTCTAAAACACCAATTAACCTTGTGGACTTTATAATAACTTCTTTAATTTCTTCAGGTTTTTCATAGAGTGCAATTTCTAATTCATTTCCTTTTAATAAATCGTTTGTAATTTTTAGTTTAATTGAAGAAAATCCTAAATAAGAAACTAAAATAGTGTCATTTGTTTTTGTGGGTAGTTCAAAAAAACCTTTTTCATTAGTAATCGTTCCTTTTACAGTGGTTAAATTTAAAACATGAGCAGCACTTAAAGGTTGCTTATTTAGTGCATGTATAATTTGACCTTTTAAGGTTTTAGATTGAATAGTATCTTTTTGAGAAAATGCGCTTAAACATAAAAATAGGCACAGAATAAATAGGTTCTTTTGCATAAATGCGAATTTAAGTATAAAACGGTATAGAAAAGTTAATATTTTGTGAAGAAGTAATTTTAATTCTAAAAAAGTGCGCGTAACTGGAGTCGAACCAGCACGTTCTTGCGAACACAAACCCCTCAAGCTTGCACGTCTACCAATTCCGCCATACGCGCTTTTTAAGAATTAAAACAAAAAAGTTAAGCATGAGCTTAACTTTTTTTTGTGACCGGGCTGGGGCTCGAACCCAGGACCCTCTCCTTAAAAGGGAGATGCTCTACCAACTGAGCTACCAGGTCTTGATTTAACAGAGGTGCAAATATACTATCAATCATTGTAATTATAAATATAAAATTGAATAATTTTTAAGATATTTGTTGAAAATATATAAAAGTGAAAATAGTTCTATTAGGTTATATGGCTTCTGGAAAATCGAGCATTGGAAAAAGACTTTCTAAGAAGTTGTCTTTGAGGTTTATAGATTTAGATGACTACATCATTGAAAAAGAAAACATGTCTATTCAAGATGTTTTTAAAATGAAGGGAGAAATTTATTTTAGACGAATTGAGAGCATATATTTAAGCGAAATACTCTCTATAGCTGATGATTTCATACTTTCTCTCGGCGGAGGGACTCCTTGTTATGGAAAGAACATGGAAGAAATCAATAGGAAAGATGTAATATCTATTTATTTACAAGGAAGTATTCCAACCATTACTAAAAGACTGATTAAAAAGAAGAATAAAAGACCATTAATTGCTTCTTTAGAAGATGATAAAATTCCTGAATTTGTAGCGAAACATATTTTTGAAAGACGTCCTTTTTATGAGCAAGCTAAAATGACGATAAAAATTGATAATAAATCTAAAAAGGAAGTTGCCGAAGAATTAGAGAAATTATTAAACTAAATACGCGATGGCTTCTTTTTCTAAAAAATCAATCTGAATATGTTCTTTTATTGATGTTGATAATGAAATTCCTTTAAAATCAGCTTTTACCGGATATTTTTTATGATTTCTGTTTACTAAAACTGCAGTTTTAAATCTTTTTAAAGGAACATCTAAAAAGTGTTTTACGCCGTAAATTAAAGTGGTTCCAGAATTTAAAACATCATCAACTAAAACCAATGATTTATTTTTATAATCTTTGATTTCTAAAGAAGTTGAAACTGGTTCTAAAGGTTTTTTCTTGTTAATGTTTACTTGACAAATAGTTGCCTTCAAAGTAGAAATTTCTTTAATAATTTCGATTAATTTTTGAGCAAAAATAAAACCATTTCCTACAATACCAGCAATAATTACCTCTTTTTCATTACAATTACTTTCATAAATTTGGTAAGCAATTCTTTTAATTTTCTGGTTGATTTGAACTGTATTTAATATGATGTTACTTTCTGTTGTCATAAGTTTTCGTCTGTATCGTCTGTATCGTCTTGATAACCTTCTATATCCCTTCGATCTTTTTTAGTAGGTCTCCCTGTACCTTTTTTTCGGTAATAATCTTTAGAATATTTTAAAAGTTCATTCTTTTCAAATTCTTCTTTTGGTGTAATATCTTTTCTATAAATATCTACCAATTTTGCCCCAACTCTTCTTTCTGGTAAATCTAAAACTTTTATTTGATAATTAATTTGATTTTTTCGAACTAAAATCAATTCACCTCCAAATACTTCTTTAGAGGGTTTTATATTATTATTTTCAATCTTTACTTGTCCTTTTTTACAGGCTGTGGTTGCTATAGTTCTCGTTTTATAAACTCGAATGCACCATAAGTATTTATCAATTCTCATAAAAAAAGTTAAAAATTAAGGTTTATCTTTTTACAAAGGTATAAAAATGGTAAATTGCGACCACTAATTTATAGATTAAATGACTAAAATAAAAAACGTATTAGCTTTCATAATTTTCGCTGCATTTATATATGGTTGTGATAACGCATCTGTTCAAGCTATTGATGATTTTGATTATGAGGCGCAAGCTTTAATAGACAATGATACTTTAGTGAAGTTTTTAAAAAATCATTATTTTGACACTTCTTTAGAATTGGTTAAAACGATGGTTACCGGAGAGACGGCTCTATATGATGACTCTAAATTAAACTCAATGTCAGTTACCGAGAATGAGATAGATTATACATTGTATTACTATACTAATAGATTAGGAAATCCTGTTTTAGACAAGGGGTATCCATCAGTAATCGATTCTATTTATGTAAAATATGATGGTCAAAGAATTATAAATACGGATAGTATTACTGATTCTTTTGATAGTAATAATGGTATTTGGTTTACGCTTAATAGTGTAATTAGAGGCTGGGCTTATGGATTTACGAACTTTAAAGGAGGAAACAATATTACCAATAATGGTCCTATCACTTTTGAGGACGGCGGTAATGGGGTTTTATTTATCCCTTCTGGCTTGGGATATTCAAATACAGGTAGTGGTGCTATTTTACCAAATGAACCTATTCTTTTCTATATTGATTTATTTGATTTTGTAAAAGATACAGATCATGATAATGATGGAGTTCCTTCAATTAATGAAGATATAGACGAGAATGAAGACCCTAGAGATGATGATACAGATTTAGACGGCATACCAAATTATTTTGATACTGATGATGATGGAGACGGAGTATTAACGAAAGATGAAGATGCCAATGAAGATGGCAACCCAGCGAATGATTTTAGTGACCTTAATAACCCAACATTAGCTGATTATCTAAATGCAGAAATTAAATAAGTTCTATGATTTTTTTAACCTAATAAAAAATGCTCTTGAGAATTCAAGAGCATTTTTTATGTAGAGAAAAAAGTTTCTATTATAATTTATAAGATAGACCAATAATAATTTGATTTATTCTAGTATCAAATTCTCGCTCTACAACACCTGAAAGAAAAGTAGACTCAATACCAGAAAAAGCTCTTTCCCATCGTATATCTATTCCTAGATCACCAAATTCAACTCCACCGCCAAATTGTATCCCCATTGTAAAACCTTTAGAATCTACAGATGAAATATCACTGATTTCAAAATCAGAAGCTAAAATATATTGAAAAGATGGACCTATATAAACATTACCAATTCCAAAAATTTTTCTACCAATCAAAACAGGAATATCTATTTTTTGGAACGAATAAGAGGTTGTTTTTGCTGCAAATTTATAAAACACTTCATTCTCTAAATTCGTATATACTAATTCAGGTCTAACATATAGTCCTAAAACAGGTACTTTTAACCGCAACCAAATACCGGCATGATAACCAGTTTTACTTTTAGCTCCAGAAAACACATCTTCACTTGTTTCTTTAATTGAATTAGAATTGTAGTTTAAACCAGCTTTAACACCAAAATCAATTTGTGCATTCATAGTTTGACTTGAAGCAACAATCAAACATAACATTAAAATTATTCTTTTCATATTTTTTTATTTTACAGATTGATCTTAAAATACCTTTAAAAACTAAAACGTTTTTATTTTCTAGAAATTACTTTTTTCACAGCTTTAACAACGGCTTCTGCATCTAAACCATATTTAGCCATTAATTGAGCTGGCGTTCCAGATTCTCCAAAAGTGTCATTAGTGGCAACAAATTCTTGTGGAGTCGGATTATTTAAAGCTAACGCTCTAGAAACACTTTCTCCTAAACCTCCTAATTTATTATGTTCTTCAGCTGTAACAATACAGCCTGTTTTTGCAACCGACTTTAAGATAATTTCTTCATCTAAGGGCTTTATTGTATGAATATTTATTACTTCTACAGAAATGCCTTCAGCTTCTAATTGCTCGGCGGCTTGTAAAGATTCCCAAACTAAATGACCAGTTGCAACAATAGTCACATCTGTTCCTTCTGACAGTTGAATTCCTTTACCAATTTCAAATTTTGCATCTGCTGGCATAAATACAGGAACTTTTGGACGCCCAAAACGTAAATAAACAGGCCCATCAAAATCTGCAATTGCTATGGTTGCGGCTTTTGTTTGATTATAGTCACAAGGATTTATTACGGTCATGCCTGGTAGCATTTTCATCAAACCAATATCTTCTAATATTTGGTGTGTTGCGCCATCTTCTCCTAAAGTAACACCTGCATGTGAAGCACAAATTTTTACATTTTTACCAGAGTAGGCGACAGATTGACGAATTTGATCATAAACTCTACCAGTTGAAAAATTAGCAAATGTTCCTGTGAAAGGAATTTTACCTCCAATTGTTAAACCAGCAGCAATACCAATCATATTTGCTTCTGCAATTCCAATTTGGAAAAATCTTTCTGGATTTTCTTTGATGAATTGATCCATTTTTAAAGAACCAATTAAATCTGCACATAAAGCAACTACGTTTGGATTTGTTCTTCCTAATTCAGTTAAACCGTCACCAAACCCTGAACGTGTGTCTTTTTTTTCTGTGTATGTGTATTTTTTCATTATAAATTAATTGTGTTGTATAATTTTGGGTAAAAATAAACTTTTATTTCCCTTTACAGAAAAGAAAAGCGAGAATAGAAAAAAGACTTTTTAACATAATGTGAGAAAGTCCAAAATTGAAATTATTGAAATTAAATCTGATAAAAAATTAGAAGTTCATCAGCTCTTTATAAAGTTTATGAACAGGAAGTCCTACTACATTAAAATAGCTTCCTTCTATACTCTGAATACCGATAAAGCCAATCCATTCTTGAATTCCGTAAGCACCAGCTTTGTCAAAAGGTTTGTAGTTTTTTATGTAATAATTAATTTCTTCATTAGTAATATTATTAAAAGAAACAATGGTTGTATCGTTAATTACCTTCTGAAAATGTTTGCTTTTAATACTTATGGACGTAATTACTTCGTGTTTTTTTCCTGATAAAGCGCTTAACATGATAAAAGCATCTGCTTCATCTTTGGGTTTTCCTAAGGCTTTACCATCTAACCAAACAATAGTGTCCGAAGTGATTAATACATCTTTTTCTAATAAGTTTTTAAATGGTTTTGATTTTAAATCCGCTAAAAAATCAGTTATTTCACTTCCTTTTAATTCTTTTGAATATACTTCTTCAACTTCTTTTAGTTGAATTTTAAAATCGATATTTAAATCTTTAAAGAATTGCTGTCTTCTTGGCGATCCAGAAGCCAAAATTATATTGTAACCTTTTAATTTTTCTCTTAACATGAAGAATTAATTACGAATTGAAACTCTTTTTGATCCTCGCTAAATCTCGTTTATTATCTCTATCTTTCAAGACTTCACGTTTGTCATGTGTTTGCTTCCCTTTAGCTAACGCAATTTCTAATTTAGCAAAACCTCTATCATTTATAAATAAACGTAAAGGAACAATCGTATTTCCTTTGGCTTCAACATCTTTTCTTAAGCTTCTTAATTCACGTTTATTTAAAAGCAATCTACGTTCACTTTTGGGTTTATGATTAAAATGATGTCCAAACATATATTCTTGAATATACATATTTACAATAAATAATTCTCCACGTTCATTAAATTCACAGAAACTTTCTGTAATTCTTGCTTGACTTAGTCTTATTGATTTTATTTCTGTTCCGGTTAATTGAATTCCAGCAACTAATTTATCTAGAATTTCAAATTCGAAACGTGCTTTTTTATTCTGTATGTTTATCTTTTTCTGAACAGTCATTGACTGATTTAATTTTGTGATTATTTTAGCAAAGATACATTTTTGCTTAAGATAAAGAAGTGTAATTTCGTGCATCAAATTGCACTAAAGCAAATAAAACTGAATGAGATATTTTTACTTATTTTCTATACTCTTAATTGTTTCATGTAAGCCTTCAAGAAAGGAGTATACTGCTCAGGAAATTATTGGTAATTCTATCATAAATTCAGGAGCAGATAAAGTTGCTAATTCTAAAATCACTTTTAAATTTAGAAATAAAAGATATACAGCAAAAAGAAACAAGGGGCGTTTTAGTTTGAGTAGAAATTTTGACTCTGTTACCGACGTTTTAACTAATAATAGTTTTACAAGATTTGTGAAAGAAATAGAAATTAAAGTTGCAGATTCAATGGCTTCCAAGTTTGCTAATTCCCTGAATTCTGTGCATTATTTTTCTGTGCTTCCTTTTGGGTTGAATGATAAAGCAGTTTATAAAAGACGATTGCCATCATCAACAATAAAAGGAAAAGAATATTACAAAATTGAAATTACATTTTCAGAAGATGGAGGAGGAAAAGACTTTGAAGATGTTTTTATTTATTGGATAGGGAAGGAGGATTTTTTAGTTGACTACTTAGCTTATTCTTATCACACAAATGGTGGAGGAAAACGTTTTAGAGCTTTAAAAGAACAGAGTAATAAGAATGGAATTCGTTTTGTAAACTACCATAATTATAAACCTTTAAATAACTCCATTGCTTTAATCGATATTGATAAAGCTTTTGAAGAAAATCAGCTTAAAAAAGTTTCTGAAATTATTTTGAACGATATTAAAGTTAATATTTTATATTAATGCTCTCATTTTGAGATTTTTTTATAAATAACATAATGTATTTAGGATTTTTATAAAAAACACCTCGAACTCCGTTTGATTAATAAATAAAATTCAAATTATGTGACAGTAGCTGCTATTCAATTTTCTCTATTTTACTTGTTTTATTAACACCAATAACGGTTACAATGTACAGACTAGCATTGTCATCATCTTGCATATCTTCATATCTTTTTTCATCTAAAATTTTATTTACAAAAGCAGGAGTTGTATTGCTATGACCAACTACTAAAACAATTTTCCCTTTGGTTATTTGTTGAAAAATAGAATCATTCAAATTTCTTGGATCATAATTTAATATATCTAATTTTTTACTTTTTGCTGTAGGTTTTGCAGTTTGCATTGTTCTGCTATAATTTGTAGAATACACAGCATTTAATTTAATGTCTTTAAAATAATTCATCCACTTTTCTGCTCTGTCTATGCCTTGTTCATTTAAATTTGGATTTCTATTTGTTTTATCTGTTCTATCTTTTTCTGCATGTCTAATAAGATAATAAGTAGTTTTTGTTTCTTTTGATATACAAGAAATTATTCCACTAAATATAAAAACAAATACAATAAGAAATTTTTTCATGATAACTATTTGATATACGAATATACTAAAAAAGAAAAAGTGATACTTTCCTAAGTATCACTTTTTCCTAACTAACGAACTAATTTAATTGTTAACTATTCTCTACCATGTCAGATTGATTTCTAAAAACCAATTGATCATCAAAAGCATCTAAAAGAATAATACTATCTGTTGTCACTTTTCCCGATAAAATATCTTTTGAAAGTTGATTTAGTACCTCCTTCTGAATTACTCTTTTTACAGGTCTTGCTCCAAATTCTGGCTGATATCCTTTTTCGGCTAAATAAGCAACAGCCTCCTCCGTAGCATCTATATGAATTTCTTGTTTGCCAATCATTTTCTTTAAATGGGCTAATTGTAGTTTAACTATTTCAAAGATATCACTTTTTTTAAGTGGCGTAAACATAATTATATCATCAATTCTATTTAAAAACTCAGGTCTTACAGATTGTTTTAACAATGCTAAAACTTCCGCTTTTGCTGACTCAGTTATTGATTCTAAATCAGCTTTTATATCGCTAAATTTTTCTTGTATTATATGACTACCCATGTTCGAAGTCATAATAATAATGGTGTTTTTAAAGTCAGCTACACGTCCTTTGTTATCGGTTAATCTTCCTTCATCTAAAACTTGTAACAGCACATTAAATGTATCTGGATGTGCTTTTTCAATTTCATCTAAAAGCACCACAGAATAAGGTCTTCTTCTAACCGCTTCTGTTAATTGTCCACCCTCATCAAAACCTACATAACCTGGAGGAGCACCAATTAATCTGCTTACAGAATGGCGTTCTTGATATTCACTCATATCAATTCTTGTCATGGCGTTTTCATCATCGAATAAATAAGATGCTAAAGCTTTTGCCAATTCTGTTTTTCCAACTCCAGTGGTTCCTAAAAACAAGAAAGAACCAATTGGTTTATTAGGGTTTTGTAATCCTGCTCTAGATCTTCTTACAGCGTCAGAAACTGCAATAATGGCTTCTTCTTGTCCAACTACTCTTTTATGTAATTGATCTTCTAATTTTAATAATTTTTCACGTTCTGACTGAATCATTTTTGTCACAGGAACTCCTGTCCATTTTGCGACAACTTCAGCAATATCTTCATAAGTTACTTCTTCTTTTATTAAAGAACT
The DNA here is from genome assembly GCA_964195455.1 of uncultured Acidimicrobiia bacterium. Taxonomy (GTDB): domain Bacteria; phylum Bacteroidota; class Bacteroidia; order Flavobacteriales; family Flavobacteriaceae; genus Polaribacter. The sequence goes on along the minus strand of CAXMOR010000053.1, from coordinate 38,042 downwards.
TTCTGATTGGTTTTCTTGCAAATCTTTTTGCAGTTGTTCTAAATCTTCTTGAGCTGTTTTAATTTTACCATATCTTATTTCTGCTACTTTTCCATAATCACCATCGCGTTCTGCTTTTTCAGCTTCAATTTTAAAATTTTCAATAACCAATTTTGCATTCTGAATATTATCTACAACTTCCTTTTCAGATTTCCATTTTGCATTCATTTCATTGCGCTCCTCTTTCAAATTTGCTAAATCTGAACGTAAAAACTTCAGCTTCACTTCGTCTTTTTCACGTTTAATAGCTTCAATTTCAATTTCTAACTGCATCACTTTTCTATCTAAAACATCTAATTCTTCAGGTTTAGAATTGATTTCCATACGCAGTTTAGCCATGGCCTCATCCATTAAGTCAATAGCTTTATCGGGTAAAAAACGATTGGTAATATAACGTTGAGATAATTCTACTGCACCAATAATAGCTTCATCTTTAATACGAACTTTATGATGCGTTTCATATTTTTCTTTAATTCCTCTTAGAATAGAAATTGCACTTTCACTATCAGGTTCATTCACTATAATTTTTTGAAAACGTCTTTCTAAGGCTTTATCTTTTTCAAAGTATTTTTGGTATTCATCTAAAGTGGTTGCTCCAATTGCACGCAATTCTCCACGAGCTAAAGCGGGCTTTAAAATGTTTGCAGCATCCATAGCTCCTTGTCCACCACCAGCTCCAACAAGGGTGTGAATTTCATCAATAAAAAGCACAATATCCCCATCAGAAGTTGTTACTTCTTTAATAACCGCTTTTAAGCGTTCTTCAAATTCACCTTTGTATTTTGCACCTGCAATTAATGCACCCATATCTAAAGAGAAAATAAGTTTGTCTTTTAGATTCTCTGGCACATCACCATCTACAATTCTGTGCGCTAAGCCTTCGGCAATGGCCGTTTTACCTGTTCCGGGTTCACCAACTAAAATTGGGTTGTTCTTTGTTCTACGTGATAAAATTTGCAATAATCTACGTATTTCTTCATCTCTTCCGATTACAGGATCTAATTTGCCGTCTTCAGCTAATTTGTTTAAGTTTTTAGCGTATTTATTTAAAGAATTATAGGTTTCTTCTTGACTTTGAGACGTAACCCTTTCACCTTTTCGTAATTCATCAATAGCTGCTTGTAAATGCTTCTCCGTAACTCCTTGATCTTTTAGTACTTGAGAAATATTACTTTTAGACTTAAATATGGCTAAAATTAAGTGTTCTATCGAAACATAATCATCTTTCATCTTTTTAGCAATTAGAGCCGCTTCTGTTAAAGTTTTGCTTGCTTCTCTAGAAATTAATAATTCAGCACCAGATACCTTAGAGAAGTTCTCTAATTGTTTATCTAAAATTTGTTCTATAACAACAATATTTATGTTTAATTTCTTCAATAAAAAGGGTAATACATTTTCATCAACCTGAGTTAATGCTTTAAAAATGTGCTCGTTTTCTATTTGATTGTGATCAAAACCTTGCGCAATTTGTTGCGCCAGTTGTATGATTTCTTGGGATTTTGTGGTATAATTATTCAAGTTCATTTTTTTGTATTTTTTTAAATTCTCTTTTTCATGGGAGTTATAATTTACCCTTCTTACTCCTTAATATTTAATCAATTTTAATACCATCAATTAAATAAGATAAAATGAAGTCATTTTGTCTTGTTAAATGTTGTTTTTACTGTCTTTTTGGCGGCTGAAAGTTTCTTACATTTGCCGGAACAAAAAAAAAGAAAACATGGGTGTATTTAATAGTTTATTTGGCAGTAATGAACCTAAAGAAGAAAAAGTGTCTTATTTAAAATGGATAGCATTAACATCTTTAGAGCAATTAGAAAATATAAAAGAGGAATCTAAAACTGAATCTATACTTATTTTTAAACATTCAACTCGTTGTGGAATTAGTAAAATGGTTATCAAACAATTTGAAGCTTTATTTTCTAAAGAGCATCAAAATTTAAAAGTTTATTATTTAGATTTATTAAACTATAGAAATGTGTCTGATGAAGTCGGATCGACTTTTCAAGTAATGCATCAATCCCCACAATTATTAGTGATTAAAAATGAAGTTTCTGTGGATGATGTTTCCCATAATGATATTACTCAAATCAATTTAATAAGATTTATATAGTTTAAATTCGTTATAAACCTATTTTAAGTCTTATTTTTGTATTTCAAATTTATATTCCTTTGGCAGAAACAGGCACTTCAGAAAAAAAAGTAGGTAAAGAATTATACGGATATCAAAAAGATGCTCTTCAAGAAATCTTTAGAAGGTTTGAAGATGCTCCGCAAGATTATCATCTTTTATACCAGTTGCCAACTGGAGGTGGAAAAACAGTTATTTTTTCAGAAATTGTTAGGCGCTATCTAGATAAATTTAAAAAGAAAGTTTTAGTCTTAACGCACAGGATAGAGTTGAGCAAACAAACGTCTAAAATGTTGGACGAGTTTGGCGTAAATAATAAAATCATAAATAGTACTGCAAAGTTAGATGACCAAGATGAATACAGTTGTTTCGTTGCAATGGTCGAGACTTTAAAGAATCGTTTACATGATGAAAAACTTGACATTTCTGACATAGGTTTGGTAATTGTAGATGAGGCTCATTATAATTCTTTTACAAAAATTTTCAAGTTTTTTGATAAATCTTTTATATTAGGCGTTACAGCGACTCCATTAAGTTCTAATGTGAAATTACCTATGTATGAAAACTATCAAGAGTTGTTCGTAGGAGAATCTATTCAGCATTTAATTGATAATGAATATTTAGCAAGCGCGAACTTGTATTCTTATAATGTAGGTTTAACTTCTTTAGAAGTAGGTGCAAATGGAGATTATACTGTTAAATCTTCAGAAGACTTATATACGAATTCGGATATGCTTTCTAAATTAGTTTCGGCTTATGAAGAAACGGCAAAAGGAAAAAAGACCTTAATTTTTAACAACGGAATTAACACCTCTATACAGGTGTATCATGCCTTTAAAAAGGCAGGATATCCTATTGCACATTTAGACAATACCAATACAAGAAAAGAACGTGATTTTATTTTAAAATGGTTTCATAAAACGCCGAATGCGATTATAACCTCTGTGAGTATTTTAACTACTGGTTTTGATGAACCAAGTATTGAGGCTATTATTTTAAATAGAGCTACAAAATCTCTTACATTATACTATCAGATGATAGGTCGTGGTTCTCGTACTTTTGGTAAAAAAAATACTTTTGAAGTTATTGATTTAGGGAACAACTTCCACAGATTTGGGCCTTGGGGTGCAGATTTAGATTGGCAGAAAATGTTTAGAGCTCCCGATTATTATCTAAATGCAATTCTTTCTGATGAAGATATAGAAAGTACTTTTAGATATGAATTACCTGCGGATGTTAAAAAAGAATTCGCCAATTCTAAAGACACTTATTTTGATATGAAATATGTGTATATAGATACCATTAGAGCAGGAGAATCTTCCAAGAGAGTTTTAGAGAAATCAATAGAACACCATGCGAAAATGTGTATCGAAAACAGTGAAGATGTATTTGATGCTTTAATTTTAGCAAAGAAACTAGGTGAAGAGATAGATGATAGAATAAATAGGTATGCAAAATGTATTTCTAAAAGTACACACAACTTTGTTACTTGGTTAAAAGATGATTATCGTAAAAAGTTAAATGCATTTTTGCGTTCTAACTTTGATGAAGTTTATGAAGAAATTTTTGGACATCCTCCAATAGAAGAATAATCGATGGCCTTAAATAATTATTCCTGAATTTAAATCCAACTAATTTTTATGTTGGGCATAAACAATTTTATACTGCAAGGATATTAAAATCAATAATTTCAACATTCTCTTTTTTTTTAAAAAAAAACCTCACAAAAGTGAGGTTAAATATTTTATCTTCATTTAAGGTTTCTGCTTAAATAGGAACACTATCTAGTTTTATTTAGCAGGTAAAACTTTACCAATACATTCCCCAAATCCAATACGTACTTTATCGTTTTTACAATGAGCACGCATAATTACGGTGTCATTATCATTTATAAATTTACGTTCTGTTCCGTCTTTTAATTTTATTGGGTTTTGCCCTCTCCAAGTGAGTTCTAACATAGAGCCATAACTGTCTTTTGTTGGCCCAGAAATTGTACCAGAACCCATCATATCTCCAGATTCTATGGGACAGCCGTTTACAGTATGATGTGCTAATTGTTGCGCCATGGTCCAATACATATATTTAAAATTAGAATTGGCAACTATAGTTTCTATTCCATTTTCAGGTTGAATTCCTACTTGTAAATGAATGTCATAACTTCCTTTTCCCTCTTGTTTTAAATAAGGTAATGGTTCATGAACTTGTTTAGGATTGTCTACTCTAAAAGGTTCTAAAGCGTCTAAGGTTACAATCCAGGGAGAAATGGTTGAAGCAAAACTCTTTCCTAAAAACGGGCCTAAAGGCACATATTCCCATGCTTGAATATCTCTTGCTGACCAATCGTTAAATTGTACCAAACCAAAAATATATTCTTCAGTTTCACCAATAGGAATTCTATCGCCTAAAACGTTTGCATCAGTTGTTATAAATGCCATTTCTAATTCAAAATCTAATAATTTAGTGGGTCCAAACCCTGGAGTATTCGATCCTTCGGCAGGTTTTGTTTGTCCATAAGGTCTTCTAATTGCTGTTCCTGAAGGAATTATAGAAGAACTTCTACCATGATACCCAATGGGTACATGCAACCAATTTGGTAACAATGCATTCTCTGGATCTCTAAATAAAGAACCTACATTTGTTGCGTGTTCTTTACTCGCATAGAAATCTGTATAATCACCCACAGAAACCGGTAGTAACATTTCTACTTCATCCATTCTAAAGATAATTTTATCTTTATGGTCTGCATTGTCTCGTAAATTACCATTGGTAACATCAAAAACCTCAGCAATTCTATTTCGCACAAGACGCCATGTTTTTCTGCCATCCGCAATAAAATCATTTAAATTATCTTGCAAAAAAATATCATCTGTTAATGGAATACCTTTAAAATACCCTAATTGATGAAAAGCACCTAAATCTATAGCAAAATCACCAATTCTACTACCAATTGTAATAATATCATCTCTAGTAATAAAAACACCAAAAGGGATGTTTTGTATTGAAAAATCTGAATCTTTACTAACTTTTAACCAAGATTTTCTATTAGGATTATTTGCTGTTATAATCATTGTTTTTTTTTTATTTTATCAAACCTACATAATTTTTTATCATTTTTAAACAAAAAATTCATGAAAACCTGAATTTTAACATCACTTTATATTCAATATAATAAATAGTTAAAAAAGTTATTAAATATTATAAAAACTTGTTTGTAAAAGAATTGTTTTTCGTTACTTTGATGCTTCTTTTAAAATAACAACAATGCAAGTAGACAATCAAATTTTTGACCTTATTCAGGAAGAAAAAGAAAGACAGTTAAATGGTTTAGAACTAATCGCTTCCGAAAATTTTGTAAGTGATCAAGTTATGCAAGCCCAAGGTTCTATTTTAACCAATAAATATGCTGAAGGGTATCCTGGAAAGAGGTATTATGGTGGATGTGAAATTGTTGATATTGTAGAGCAAATAGCCATTGATAGAGCGAAAGAATTGTTTGGTGCAGAGTATGTAAATGTGCAACCACACTCTGGTTCTCAAGCAAATACAGCTGTATTTTTTGCATGTTTAAAACCTGGAGACACTATTTTAGGCTTCGATTTATCTCATGGAGGTCATTTAACACATGGTTCTCCTGTGAACTTTTCTGGTAGATTATACAATCCAACTTTTTACGGTGTTGATAAAGAAACTGGAGTTTTAAATTATGATAAAATTCAGGAAACAGCGACCAAAGAACAACCAAAATTAATTATAGCTGGTGCTTCTGCTTACTCTAGAGATATCGATTATGCACGTTTTAGAAAAATTGCAGATAGTGTGGGTGCTATTTTATTAGCGGATATATCACATCCAGCTGGTTTAATTGCGAAAGGTATTTTAAATGATCCTTTACCTCATTGTCATATAGTTACTTCCACAACTCACAAAACGTTGCGTGGGCCAAGAGGTGGAATTATTATGATGGGAAAAGATTTTGAAAACCCTTTTGGTTTAAAATTGAAAAATGGTAATTTAAAAAAGATGTCTTCATTATTGCAATCTGCTGTTTTCCCTGGTAACCAAGGTGGACCTTTAGAACATGTGATTGCTGCTAAAGCAATTGCTTTTGGTGAAGCTTTAACAGATGAGTTTTTAGATTATCAAATACAGGTAAAAGAAAATGCTTCAGCAATGGCAAAAGAGTTTGTTTCTAAAGGATATCATATAATTTCAGGTGGAACAGATAACCATTGTATGTTAATTGATCTACGTAATAAAAATATTTCTGGTAAAGATGCTGAAATAGCTCTAGGAAAAGCAGATATTACTGTAAATAAAAATATGGTTCCTTTTGATGATAAATCTCCGTTTGTAACTTCAGGAATACGTGTTGGTACATCCGCTATAACTACAAGAGGTTTAAAAGAAGAAGACATGAAAGCCGTTGTTAACTTTATAGATGAAGCGATACAAAATGCAGAAAATGAAGATGCTCTGCATGCAATAGGAGAGCGAGTTTCTGAAATGATGAGCGCAAGAAGATTATTTGTTATGTAGAAAGTGATTCTTTATTGCATCTTATTTTTCTCATTTGAAAATATATATAAAACATCAAGTAAATTCTTGATGTTTTTTTTGTAATGATAATTATCATATTTAATCTATATATTATTTTCGTACTTCGTAATGATATAATAGAATCATTATGGGTGCACAAGCTGTTACTGCCATTAAAACACAAAAAGATCGTAAAGATTTTGTGCATCATTTACTCAATGATATTGAAGCATTTGAGTATATGATTAAAAATGACTTATTTGAAACTGGAATTCAACGAGTAGGGGCAGAACAAGAAATATGCATTGTGGATAAAGATTACAGACCCTCTACAAAAGCTTTAGAGATTCTTAACAAGATTAATGATGTTCATTACACAACTGAGTTAGCTTTATTTAATTTAGAAATTAATTTAGATCCTTGCGAATTAAAGGGTGCTTGCTTTTCTGATATTGAAAACCAGCTAATAGTTTTATTAGAAAAGGGATATAAAGTTGCAGAGGAAACAGATCATAATAAAATTATACTTACGGGAATCTTACCTACTTTAAGAAAAAAAGATCTTGTCTTTAAAAATTTGACTCCATTTCAACGTTATATAACACTTAACAATGTTTTAAAGAAAATAAGAGGAGATGATTTTAAACTACACATTTTAGGTGTAGATGAGCTCATTCTTAAGCACGAATCGATTTTATTTGAAGCTTGTAATACTAGTTTTCAAGTACACCTGCAAGTAAGCCCCAAAGATGTAATAGAGAAATATAATTGGTCGCAAGTAATTGCAGGACCCTTGTTGTCAATTATGACAAATTCGCCGATGTTATTGGGGCAAGAGTTGTGGAGCGAAACAAGAATTGCTCTTTTTCAGCAAAGTATAGATTTACGAAACGTTTCTCACATATCTAGGGAGCAAAAACCAAGAGTTTCTTTTGGTAATAGTTGGGTACAAAATTCAATTTTAGAATTGTTTACAGATGATATTGCTAGATATCCTCCAATAGTTACTTCAAAATTTGAGGAGAATTCTATAGAGTCTGTTAAAAAAGGAATTATGCCTAAACTAAAGGCATTGAATTTACATAACGGAACTTTATATAAGTGGAATAGGTTGTGTTACGGTGTTCATGAAAATATTGCGCATTTGCGCATTGAAAACAGATATATCCCTTCTGGACCAAGTGTTAAAGACGAAATAGCAAATGCACTTTTATGGGTAGGTGTTATGCAGGGAATGCCAAAAAAGTATAAGAAAATTTGGAATAAAATGTCTTTTCATGATGCTCGAGGAAACTTCATAAATGCTGCAAGAACCGGTATTGACACCTATTTTAATTGGTTTGATAAAGGAATTTCCGCAAAAAAACTTTTACAAAATAGTTTAATTCCGATGGCAAAAGAGGGCTTGTTAAAATCTAATATTAACAAATCTGAAATCGACGATTATTTAGGAATTATTCAAAAAAGAATTGATACAAGTACAACCGGTAGTAAATGGATCATTAGAAACAAACGAAAATTAAGAAAAAAGGTTTCTAAATATGAGTCTAATATTATATTAACAGAACATATTTATAAAAATCAAAAATTAAATAAAATTATTTCAGAATGGGAATCTGTTGATTTTTATGAGAATAATAGCGATAAAAAATATGATAAAATATATAAAATAATGTCTACAAGCCTTTTTGTAGTTCACGAAAATGATTTATTAAAGTTGGTGCTAAAAATAATGGAATGGAAAAAAATTAATCATATTCCAGTAGTGACTAAACGTAATAAAATTTCAGGTATGATTGAGAAAAAACAATTGGATGCGCTCAATTTTTCATCAAAAAAAGTACAAAATATGGTTGCGAAGAATATCATGAATAAAAATTTTGATGTTGCGCACCCAGAAACATCTTATGAAAAATCAAAAGAATTAATTATAAATACAAAGAACACTTGTGTAGTGGTTATAAATGAAGATAAATTAGTTGGTATTTTTACTAAAAGTGATTTAGAGAGAATAGAAAAAACAAGGAAAATTAATGATTGATCAAATAGAAATAGAATCTTTTAATGAAAAAATACTCGTTCAAAGAATTCTCGGTAGTGCAGAAGGTTCAAGAAAAACTCCTACAGTTATTGCAATTGGAGGTGTTCATGGTAATGAACGTGCTGGATTAAATGCGTTGTTAAAAGTCTTTAAAACAATAGAAGAGGAAAATATTAGCTTAGATGGTAATTTTTATGGAATTGCAGGAAACATAAACGCTATTTCAGAAAATATTCGTTTTATAAATATCGATTTGAATAGAATTTGGACAAAGGAAGAAGTTTTAAAATTACATTTAGAAGATGAGTTAGAAATTGAATCTGAAGAACAAAATGAAATATATATTGTTATAAAAGATATTCTTACTAAAGAAAAAGGCCCTTTTTATTTTTTAGACTTGCATACTACATCTTCTGATACACAACCTTTTATTACTATTAGTGATTCTTTAAATAATAGAAGGTATTCTTCACATTTTTCTATTCCTACTATCTTAGGAATTGAAGAATATTTAGACGGATCGTTATTAACTTATATTAATGATTTTGGTCATATTGCTTTAGGTTTTGAGGCAGGTCGGCATGATAAAGAAGTATCAGTAGATAATTGTGTTGCATTTCTTTGGCTAGCTTTGGTTGCAGCAAAATGCATAAATAAAAAAGAAGTAAAAAGGTATTCTTATTATAAAAACTCATTATCTCTTTTTAACCAAGATCAAGATTTTTATAAGATTGACTATAAATACTCTATTAAACCTTTAGAGAATTTTAAAATGATTGATGGCTATAAAAATTTTGAAGAAATTATAAAAAATGAATTGTTGGCATATAGTAATCAAAGGGAAGTCTACTCTAACTTTAAAGGTAAAATTTTTATGCCATTATATCAAAAAAAAGGTGTTGATGGGTTTTTTATCATTTCAAAAATTTCTAAATTTTGGTTAAAAGCCTCTTTAGTAGCAAGAAAACTTCTTTTTCATCAATTATTAAGGCTTTTACCAGGTGTAAAATTAGATAGAAGAAACTCCTATACTTTAATTGTAAACCCAAAGATAGCAAAGTATTTGGCAATCAAAATTTTCCATTTATTTGGATATCGAAAAAAAGTAGTTAAAGACAATAAGTTTTATTTTATTAAAAGAGATAGAAAAATAAGTGAATTTATTTAATCATCTAGCCTTGCTCTTTCAATAATGTTTTCTGGAATTGATTTTTTAGCTTTTGCACCCATTTTTTTTAATTTCTCAACACTAGTTATTAAGTTTCCTCTACCGTCCACCAATTTATTCATAGCATTAGAATATTCTTTTTTACTCTCATCAATTCGTTTTCCGATAGTAATTAAATCTCCTAAAAGACCTTGAAATTTATCATATAAAGCTCCAGCTTGTCTTGCAATCTCTATTGCATTTTTCTGTTGTTTTTCATTATTCCACATAGAATCTATGGTTCGCAATGTTGCTAGTAAAGTAGAAGGTGTAACAATTACAATGTTCTTTTCAAAGGCTTTATTATATAAATGATTTTCAGAATTAATAGCTACAGCAAAAGCAGGCTCAATTGGGATAAACAGCAACACAAAATCTGGGGATTCTATTTGATAGATATCTTCATATTTTTTTTCTGATAACTGTTCTACGTGACGTTTTAAAGAAGCGATGTGTTCTTTTAGAAATTGTGTTTTTAAAGTTTCATCATCTTCATTTACAAATTGCTCATAAGCTGTAAGCGAAACTTTAGAATCTACGATCATCTTTTTATTATCTGGAAGATAAATCACTACATCAGGTAAAACTCTTTTCCCATCGTCATTCGTAAAGCTTCTCTGCACAAAATACTCTCTATCTTTCTCTAATCCAGACTTTTCTAAAACACGTTCTAGAACTAATTCGCCCCAGTTTCCTTGCATTTTATTATCTCCTTTTAAGGCCTTTGTTAGGTTTAGAGTTTCCTTACTCATTTGTTGGTTTAACTCTTTTAAACCTAAAATTTGCTGACGTAAAGCTGCGTGATAATCAATACTCTCTTTATGAGTTTTATCTACTTTTTCTTCGAAAACTTTGATTTTTTCTTGTAATGGATTTAAAATTATTTTTAAGTTTTCTTTGTTTTGTTGCGTAAATTTATTTGATTTTTCTTCTAAGATTTTATTAGCTAGATTCTCAAATTCTTTAGTGAATTTTTCTTGTAATTTTTCAACTTCACTTTTATGTTCATCTAACTTTAGTTGTAAGTTTGTGTTTTCTGATTCTTGCCTTGTGTTTACAGTAATTAAATGTTCTTTTTCTTGCTGATTTTTTTTAAGCTCTTTTTGAAGTTCAATATAATTATTTTCAACCATGTCTTTAGATTGTTGTAACAATGCAGCTCGTTCTTCTAAAGTAGATTTCTCTTTTTCTACAACTGTTTTCTCTTTTTCAAAATTTAATTTTGATAAAAGTTTCCCAATAAAAAATCCTATAACACTAAAAATCAGTGCAATTAACAAGTATGCAATCAATTCGTTCATCATATCAAATTAAGTCCTTAAATTTATCACTTTTAAAACAGACAATGAAACGATTTGCAAGGTTTATCTTATTTAGTATTTTAGGTTGGAAGTTAGAAGGTGATTTTTCTAAAAATGTAAAAAAATATGTTGTTATAGCCGCGCCACATACAAGTTGGTTAGACTTTCCTATTGCAATTTTAGCGAGAATGGCTTCTGGAACTATGATTCATTTTATTGGTAAAAATTCACTTTTTAAAGGTCCTTTTGGCTTTTTCTTTAGAGCCTTAGGGGGTACACCTGTAGATAGAAGTCAAAGTAATAACTTGGTAGATGCTATTGTGGAAATTTTTAATTCGAAAGATAACTTTATACTTGCTTTATCGCCAGAAGGAACAAGAAAAAAAGTAGAAAAGTGGAAAAGCGGTTTTTATTATATTGCTAAAGGAGCTAATGTTCCTATAGTTATGGCAACTTTAGATTTTGAAAACAAGAAAATAAAAATATCTGAACCTTATTTTACATCCGATGATAAAGAGAAGGACTTTAAATTCTTTTATTCTTTTTATGAAAACGTCAAAGGTAAAAAACCTGAATTATCTTAACCGGTTTTGAGGTTGAATTAAAAGGTAGTATTTTTTATTTATATTTTTGAGAAATTTTTTGTGTAATACCAACGATTACTTCGGTTGCTTTCATCATAGATTCTACTGGAACATACTCAAAGCGTCCATGAAAATTATGGCCTCCAGCAAAAATATTAGGACAAGGTAAGCCTTTATAAGAAAGCTGAGAGCCATCTGTACCACCTCTAATAGGTTTTATCAAAGGAGTAATATCGATATCTTTCATTACTTCTTCAACAATATCTACAATATGCATAACAGGTGTTACTTTTTCTTTCATATTAAAATATTGATTTTTAAGCTCAACGGTAACCAAATCTTGCTGTAAACGTTTGTTAAAATCGTGTGCAATCTTTTTCATAAAGGATTTTCTTTTTTCAAACAAATCTATATCATGGTCGCGAACAATATACTCTAAAATAGTTTTTTCCACATTTCCATTAAGATCATGTAAATGGTAAAAACCTTCATAACCGGCTGTTTTTTCAGGAACTTCATCTTCAGGCATTGCAGCAATAAATTCATTAGCAATTGAAATTGAATTGATCATTTTTCCTTTTGCATAGCCTGGATGTACAATTTTTCCTATAATTGTTACTTTTGCACTTGCAGCATTAAAATTTTCGTATTCTAATTCACCTATTTGACTGCCATCCATTGTATATGCCCATTTTGCGCCAAATTTTTCTACATCAAATAAATGCGCTCCTTTACCAACTTCTTCATCGGGTGTAAAACAAATTCTAATTTTACCGTGTTTAATTTCTGGATGGGTAATTAGATATTCCATGGCTGTTACAATTTCTGTAACTCCGGCTTTATCATCTGCCCCTAAAAGTGTGGTACCATCGGTTGTAATTATTGTCTGACCTTTGTATTGTAATAAGTCTTCAAAATAATCTGGAGATAAAATAATGTTTTGTTCTTTGTTTAGAACGATGTCTTTTCCATCATAATTTTCTATAATTTGTGGTTTTACATTTGCGCCTGTAAAGTCGGGACTTGTATCTATATGCGCAACAAAACCAATTGTAGGCACTTTATAATCTAAGTTACTTGGCAAAGTAGCCATGATGTAACAGTTTTTATCTAACTCAACCTCTTTCATCCCAATTTCGATGAGTTCTTTTTCTAAAACTTTGGCTAAATTCCATTGTTTTTCGCTGCTAGGAAAAGCAGGGTTATTAGGGTCTGATTCTGTATCTATAGTTACGTAATTTAAAAAACGCTCTGTGATGTGTTGCTTATCAATCATTTTTATTGATGTATTTTTATGTTTTCTATTAGTGAGAAAGTATTACAAAGCCTTTGATTTATGATACTATCTCCATAAACTTCAGTTTTCGCAAAGATGAAATTTTGCTCATTTATTTTGATAAAAGTATGACAAGTTTGGTAATTAAACCGCCCTTTTTTGCCTTTATACAGAATGTAAATTGAAGGTTTTTTTAAAAGTGTAATCTTTTTTGATTTTGTTTTAATTAAGCTTTTTGATAAGTTTTCTTGCTCTTGTTGCAGCAAAAAAGCATCATCAAAATTTATACTTTTATTGATAAAAGTAACATCTAATAAAACAGTTTTTGTAAGTTGTTTTGTTGTGTCGGCAGCAAATATTGATGTCTGGGCTTCATCTCGATACAAATTGATTTTCCAATCTTTAGGAAGTTGTATAGAAAACATGTTTTTAATATCTTCAACTTCTTCTAAATTTTTAAAGGTGGATGAATTGCAATTAAATTCTTTTGTAATTTCTGATTGATTTATGCAAGAAAAAGATAAGAGTGAAGCAAAAAGTAATAAAATTGATGTTCTCATTTATTTTAAAATTAGTTTTCCTATTTTTTGAGAACCACTTACCCATGCAGTATTTTGATCAACAAATTGAATCGTATAGTAAGACTCTTTAGAAACTTCTTTCCAAGTATTTCCTGAATCATTAGAAAAATAAACACCTGTTTTACCAACAGTAAAAACTTCTTTACCATTTGTGTTTGGTACATATTGCACACAACTTTTATAACTAGGGTTTTGTTGATCAGCCACTAAGCTCCAAGTTTGACCACCATCTTTGGTAATCGCTTTATTGGCTTTGTTTTCTGCTGGTTTAGAATAATCACCACCCATTGCAATTCCGTTATTTTTATCCGCAAAATCAATCGAATAAATTCCTTGAGGACCATTGCCATGAATGATTGGGGTATCAAAAGTTTGCCACGTTTCACCAAAATCATTAGACTTTAAAATGCGGGCTTTTTTACCTCCAGAAGCAATCCAAACAGTACTTCCAATTGTTTTAATATTTGTATTACTTGCGGCAAAAAAAGCTTCACCGTCTGCAAATTTTGGTAAATTTTTACAAGACGTTTTATGCCAAGTATTTCCTCCGTCAGAAGTTAAAATGATTGAAGCACAATCTTCTGTGGGATCTCCAACCGCGATTCCGTGTTTGCCATCATCAAAAAATTGTAATGCATCATAGAATACTTTTTTATGATTCTCAGTATAAACTAATGCTGTTTTGTTATTAGAAAATTTATACAATAGTGCAGGATTTGAGATTGAAAGAGCAAAATAACTATCGCCATTTTTGGCCAAACTTCTAAAATGTGGAATGATAGAATCTTGATATGTAATATATTCTGTAAACCAAGATTTCCCTCCGTCCGATGTAAAACCAAAATCGCCTCTAGAACCAGCATAATAAACTGTTTTCGAATCTATTACTTGTATTGCTCTAATACTAGTGCTGTCCATTTTAAACTCTTGAATTTCAATATTTGCAATAATTCTTGGTTCATATTCCTTTGAACAAGAAATAATTATTAACAAAGTTAAAATTAATATTGATTTTCTTTTCATTTTTGATATTTTTATACATCTAAAGTAATCAAATCATTCATTGTTTATGAAGAAAGCATTGGTAATTTCTGGGGGAGGAAGTAAAGGGGCATTCGCAGGGGGTGTTGCTGAATATTTAATGAAAAAAGAAAATAAAGATTATGATTTATTTATAGGCACATCGACAGGCAGTTTAATGGTCTCGCATTTGGCTTTAGGCATGTTAGATGAATTAAAAGAACTCTACACACACGTAAATCAAAAAACAATATTTAGTAATAATCCATTTAATATTAAAAAGGTTGGAGGGGAAAAAGTAGTAAGTATTAACCATTTAAATACGCTTTGGAACTTTTTAAACGGGAGAAAAACTTTTGGCGAAAGTAAAAACTTACGGAAATTAATAAAAGAGAATATTACCAGAAAAATGTATCAAGAAATTCAGAAAATGGATAAAGAAGTTGTGGTGACCGTTTCTAATTTAACTGCCAATAGAATTGAATATAAATCTAGTAATGATTGTTCTTATGAAGATTTTTGTGATTGGATTTGGGGTTCTTGTAATTATGTGCCTTTTATGAGTTTATTAGAGAAAAATCATTGTCAATATGCAGATGGTGGTTTTGGCTCTTTAGTGCCAATAAGGGAAGCAATTTTAAGAGGGGCAACAGAAATTGATGCTATTATTTTAGAAACTGAAGTTACTCAGATTAATAAAATACCTTCTAAAAACCCTTTCTCTTTGTTGTTTGATGTGTTTGACTTTATGCTAACGCACGTAGAGAAACATAATATTACCATTGGAAAATTAGCGGCAAAAAACATGGATGTAAAATTAAATATATACTATACACCAACAGTCTTAACAACAAACTCTTTAGTTTTTGATGAGAAGTTGATGCGCAAATGGTGGCGATCTGGGTTTAAATATGCAAAGACTAAAAGAGAAGAATTAATGACCGAATTTAGACCTGATATATTAACATAACAAATTAATAAATTGAGTATTATATAGCTTGTATTGAAAACTTAATTTTCTGTTATCTTTTAAAATCAATAAACATATTATCTTTTGCGGGTGTTGCTAATTTTGAGTTGTATACTTCGTTAAAACTATAAGGATTACTTGTTGTTTTACTTGTTTTAGCGCCGGTTGTAATATAAATTAGAGTTCTATCTAACAAAGGGTCTGAACGATCACCAAGAGTTCCAAGATTATTATACTCTTCTGCTAATTCTATACCAGGTAAAGTATTTCCCGGGATAATTCCATTGGGATAGTTTATATTGTCTTTATTACTTATTTCTAAAACTAAAGGTTGCATTGCATACTTGTGATTTGAATTTAAGTTGTTACCATTTTTTTGCAAGTTATCAGAATCATATAGGGTAATAGAACCCACTTGTTTTCCTCTTGTAGTTTTACCAATTAATCTAACATCTACATAAGAACTTAGAGCGTTAATAACCAATTCTGATGCAGAAGCTGAGCTATATGTCGTGATAAAATAAACATTATCTAAACCCAAGCTGTTAATGGTTTCTTCTATAATTACATTTCCTTGAGAATCGGTATTTCTAATTTGATTTGTGAAGTTATTTAAAAACCTTTCCGGAGGCAAATCACTTTTTATTTTATCATTCCAAATTTCTTGAGAGTATAAAGCCCCATTAAATTGTCCAGTAACCATACTTCCTAAATAGGTTGCAGTGTTTACGGATCCACCACCATTGTAACGCAAATCAATAATTAATTCGTTAATACCCTCTGATTTAAAATTAGAGAACGCAGTATTTAATTGACTATCATAATTTTTAGCAAATTGATTGTACAACAGGTAGCCAATTTTTTTTGTTCCTTCATTAAATACCTTAGTAACCGCCACAGGGTTTTCTTGTAATTCTTCTTTTGTTAATGAGATAGTATTGTTATTAGAACTAGGAATTCCATTATTGTAATCTGAAAAACCAACGGTATAGTTGGTATTCTCGCTAAATAATAAATTTTGATAATTCGTTAATGTTAATTGAGAACCATTTACAGAATTAAAAATCATGCCTCTCGAAACCCCTTTAATAGCTGCATCAGAATTAGCAACGACATAACGCACATAGCCAAAAACATTATCAGATCCATTTTTATATTGCACTAACCCAAATTCCATTCCATTACTAACATTAATGCCTTGAAATGAATTTTCTAAAGCAACATAATCATTCACGATCCAAGAAAAACGATCTACAGCTCCTGGTTGGTAGCGTAAATTTTCAAAAACATCCTCTGGCGAAGAATATCCGCGAAAATAGAGATATAAATCAGTGAAATTTGCAAATCGATCATCCGCTAAATCTGGAACATCTTGTTGCCATAAATAAAAGTTATTTAAACCTTTCCAAATAAAAGAATTAATTTCATCATTTGCGTTTGTATTAATAACATATGTTTTGGTTTTTTCACAAGAAGTAAATAAAAAAACGATTGTAAAAAGACTAATTGTAAAAATTTTCTTCATTATTAATTTGTATTTGGTAAATCTTGATGAATAAACACACCTTTATCAATTTCTCTTTGAGTACCAATACTATTATATAAATACTCAAAATTATTAGGATTACAGATATTGTTCGTACCGGCATTTCCTGTAGAAATATAATTTATAATGCTATTTAAGATAGGGTCTGAGATTTCACCTAAAACGCCTAAATTTAATACATCTTCATTGGTACAAAGCGCAATGTTTGGTAAAAACCCGTTTTCATAAGTTTGGCCGTCTTTATTTAAGAAACTTAACACAATTGGCTGTAAAGCTGCTGTATGTGAATTATTCCTTAAAGGAAAATTATAATCTTCCGAGTTGTATAGAGTAATAGAACCTGTATTATTACCCAAGGTTTGATTTCCAATAATATGCACATTTATGTGTGCTTTTAAACTATTAATTAACAATTCAATTGCTGATGACCCTTTAAAATTATCACCATTTAAAATGATGTAGACATCTGTTAAATTCAAACTATTAATATTGGTGGTTGCATTTAATGATTCCGGAAACTTAGTTACTAAGGAATCGGGTTGATTGGCTATAAACCAAGGTTGCGCTTTTGCATTCCATTTTTCTTTGATAAGAACTTCGGCTGCAAACTGACCGGTAATCATACTCGAAATTTGTGAAATGTTTTTCACAAAACTACCACCACCAATATTATATCTTAGGTCTAAAATTAATTCATTAATATTCTGATTTTCAAGGCTTAAAAAGGTGTTATTTAAATCATTTATGTAGTTTTTAGAAAAATCATTGTTATACATTAAATAGCCTATATCATCAGAACTTCCAATTAATTTTTTCTCTAAAAAGGTTGCAGGATAGTTATAGTTTTGTTTTTCTAAAACTACATTTTCAGGATTTGGTGTTACTATTGTTCCATCAAAATTTGCAGTTTTTAAAGTAAGATTATCTAATCCATTTAACAATATATCTTGATAATTTGTTCTTGTTAATTGCAAACCATCTATAACATTAAAAAAATCTCCTCTCTTAATGTCTTTCCTTGACGCATCAGAATTTGGTAAAATATGAGTTACATATCCGATTACATTTTCTGTGTGATTTGGTTCTGCGATAATTCCGAATTCTAAACCATTTGTATAAGCCGATCTTAATTCAGAGTCAACAATTGTATTGTAGTCTTCTATTAAATTTGATTTTATATCCGTAGGAATTAATAAGTTTGAAAATAAGGTGTTATACTCCGTAAATGTATTTAGATAAGTGTTTAGTTGTTGATCAGAATTAAAACGTGTGTCCGCTAAATCTGTAATTTCATCTTGGTACAAATAATATGCATTTAAACCTTTCCAAACAAAATCATAAACAACTAATTCTTGAGGAACTTCGTATTCTTTTGAGCAACCAGCAAAGGTGTATATTAATATTGAAAGGTAAATAATTTTAAAAAAAGGCCTCATATAAATATATATATAGAATTATAGTAAATTTAACGCAATTTAAACATATTTAGTGTTTTTCAATAATTCGATGTAACAAAATAAATTATGTATCGTCGTATTTATGTAAACCTGATACAAGAGATAAAAAATATCAGAAAAGTAAATAGGAATAATGAACCAATCAGACTTTTTAAAAGTAGTTTTACCATTTAAAGACAAGGTCTTTAGATTAGCAAAACGATTGCTAGTTTCTACAGAAGAAGCTGAAGATGCTACTCAAGAATTGTATTTTAAATTGTGGAGGAGTAAAGAAAAAATTACTGAATATAAGAATGTTGAAGCATTTGCAATGACCATGACAAAAAATTATTGTTATGACAGATTAAAATCGAAACAAGCAAGTAATTTAACCTTAATACACAGTAATTATAAAGAGAAAGAAACCTCTTTAGATAAAAAGATGGAATATCAAGACAGTGTAAACCAAGTGCATCAATTGATAGAGAAATTACCAGAACAACAAAAAATTATTATTCAATTAAGAGATGTTGAACAGTATGATTTTGAAGAAATCTGTAAAATGGTCGATATGAAACCAACAGCAGTTCGGGTGGCATTATCTAGAGCAAGAAAAACAATACGAGAAGAACTCATTAAAAAACACAACTATGGAGTTAGCTAACATAGAAAAATTAATAGAAAAATACTTAGATGCAGAAACTACTTTGCAAGAAGAAACAACCTTGAAAAACTATTTCACAGAAGGTTCTGTTGCACCTCATTTGCAAGAATATGCGTATATGTTTAATTATTTTGCTACTGTAAAAGATGAAACCTACACAAAAACCATTGAGTTAGAACCTAAGAAATCTAAAAGAATAAACTTTAAATGGTTGTCCGTAGCAGCATCAGTAATGCTTTTGTTTAGTGTATTTTTAGGTAAACAAGAATATCAACGACACCAAGCAAAAAAGCAGTTTGAACAAATAAGTAAAGGATTAAGGTTGTTATCTTCAAACTTTAAAAAAGGGGAAAATGCAGTTGCAGGCTTATATACTTATGAAAACACTGTAAATAAAATATTAAAATAAAACCAAGTAGAAATTAATAGAACCAAGTAAATACGGAAATCATGAAAAAAATATTAATATTAATAGCATTAGTAGTTGTGCCAATGGCAGCCAATGCGCAGTCATTTTTTGAAACTTTAGAAGATATGGACGGAGTTGACGTGGTTGTTGTAACCAAAGATGCTTTTGAGTTGATCTCTAAATTCAAAAATATAAAAATTGATGATAATGAAGGAATGAAAGTCTTTCAAATGATTCAAGATTTAAAAGAATTTAAAATGTTTTCTACAGAAAATACCGTTGTAGCTGATAAAATGGGAAACATGGTAAATACTGCCATTAAAAAACAAAAATTAACAGAGTTAATGCGCATCAAGGAAGATGACTCTCGTGTAAAAATTTATGTAAAAGCAAGTAAAAATAAAGATTATGTTAGTGAAGTTTTAATGTTTGTTAAGGGCCTCAGTAAAAAAACAGATAAAATGTCCGAAGCTATGATTATCTCTTTAACAGGTAACATAGACATTAACAAAATGTCTGAATTAGCTGACACTTTTACGAAAAACAAATAGTAAAATCAAGAGTTAAAAGTCAGGTTTTTTTAAATCTGACTTTTTATCAAAAAAAAATATTATGAAAAAAATAGCAACCATGTTTTCTTTAGCCTTTTTAGTATTTTTTACTATTGCTTGTGAAAATGAAAAGTCACTACAAAGTTATTTAGTAGAATCTACAAGAAAAGAAGGCTTTTTCACAGGAGATTTACCTGTAAGTTCATTAATTTCTGTTAAATCGGATGTTTCTAGGGAGATAAAAGAAACGATGAAAAGCATCAAGAAAATTAATGTTGCTTTCTTAAAAAAGACAGATGATAACATTGCTGCCTATGAAGCTGAAAAAGCAATATTAAAAAACATTTTTAAGAGCAATAATTACAAGAGTTTGGGAAGTGTAAAAGCAAAAGGAATGAATGTGAAAGTTTATTATACAGGCGATACAAGTTCTTTAGATGAAGTTATTGTTTTTGGTTACAGCGGTGAAGCAGGAGTGGGGATTGCCAGATTGCTAGGTGATAAGATGAACCCTGTAAAGGTGCTCGAAATGATGAATAGTGTGAATCTGGATGGAAGTAGTTTAGATAGCTTTGGGAATATTTTTAAGGGAAAATAAATAATACTTATTTTATATTTTAAAACCTATAACTTCTATTGAAGTTATAGGTTTTTTATATTTTAGCAAAAAAATAAAGCATTTGAAATCTCTAAAACATCTATTTTTAATACTGTTCTTTATATTATCTTGTGATTCTAATGAAGAAGATGATAAAATTAATTCTGTTGAAATAAAAATTAATTCTTACGAGCTTTTAGAAAATACCATTAACGGAGTTGAAACCAAAACCTATCTTGATTTTATTGGGGAAGGAGAATTCAAAATGCAAGAACATGGTATCGTATGGTATAAAAAGATAGGCGATAAAAAGCAAATTAATAAAGGTGAACTATTAAAAAATGAGTATAATACTAAAATTTCAAGTGGTTTATTAAAAGATTCTGTATACAAAACCTATCCTTTTATTAAGTTTAATGAAAAACTAATCTACGGAGATACTTTAGAATTTATAAGCTTTGCAACTTCTACTGTAATCATTGATAAATTGATTCCTAAAGATGGATTTATATATGATACAATACAAGTTATAGGTAAGAATTTCTGTTTAGAAGATTTTAATAATAAAATAATTTTTAATAATCGTTCTTTTTTAGAAATTATTTCAGAATCAGATACCTTAATAAAAGCCATAATTCCTTCATATATTAATAATTCAGAGTTAGCTTTTATTTTAAATAGTTGTAATACTAGTACCCCAATTAAAGATATTTTTACAATAAATGAACCTGTTTTAGATTCTATAAATTCTAAAGAAAAGTATGTTAATGATATATTAACGCTTTTTGGGGAAAATATTCATTCAAGTATTTCTGAAGTTTGGTTAGATGACATTAAATCTCAAGTTATTAATTCTAATTCCGTAGATAGTTTATCCATAAGAATACCAAAAAATTTAGCTGTAGGTAAGGTAAGTTTAAAATTAAAAGTATTAGATCGTATAATAGAAAAACCGAATTACTTTCAAACAACAACACCATATATAGACAATACATTGCCAAATAAAATAGGTTTTTTAGATACCCTAACGGTAGAAGGAAATTATTTTATACAAAACGATTCAAAAATAAAAGCTTACGTTGGTAACTCTCAGCAAAAAATAGTAAGTGTTAATAAAACTGAAATTAAAATTTTTATCGATAGATATTTTAATGATACCAATCCAAAAATTAAATTAGAGTTTACAGATTTTGAAGTAGAAAAAGAAATTGAAATGCTTCCACCTTTTATTCATTCATTTAATAAAGAGAACTATCATTTAAGTGAAATTGATTTTATTGTTAAAACTGATAATTTTCTAAATGATGATATAGAGATTGGAGGAAGAAAAAAAAAATTTGGTGTGGACAGTAATGTAAATTTAAATGGGGATTTAAATTTATCTTTAAAAAAATGGTTAAATATTGACTCCTATACTTGGAATTATAATTTAACGGCACCTGGATTATTAGAAGTAAAAATTAAAACACAGTTTGGTGAAGATTCTAAACAAGTTAAAATTTTTGCACCCATAATAACATCCGTAAATAGTAATGCGTTTTTACCTAGTGATTATATTGAAATTTTTGGAGAGGATTTTGCGTTTTCTAGATTTACCAAAATTTATATAGATGATGATGAAATTCCAAACCCTAATAACTCATCTTACAATATTAATAATAATATAATATATTTTGAACTTTTAAAAAACACGAATGCAGGTTTACATAAATTATATGTTGTTACTGCAGGTCAAAAATCGAATACAATTGAATACACGATTAAAGAAACAAAGATTTTTTCTGTTAATAAAAATACGGGAACAAGGAGAGATATTTATGAGGTTACCGGAGAAAATTTAGATAAATTAGTAATTAAAGCGAATGATAATTATTGTGAAATAATAAATAAAGGGAGTAGTAAGGTAACTTTTAGATTACCTTATTCTATACAGTTAACTTCAGCTATTAAATTAACAGCCAATAGTGGCGATCAAGAATTTGATTTGGGGACATTTAATGGTATTGAGTCTTTTGAAATTGTTGAAAATAGTTTTTTAGACCAAACAAATTATTATGAGCGACATGTTTCTTTCTCTGATGAAAATAGCTGGTATTATGTAAATAATAAAGGTGTTTTTAAATTTTCTGTAGAAAGCAAAAAATGGGAGAATATAGATACGAATACACCGCCATTTAATACTCCAATATTTGGGGAAAAAGCATACGTGACTTTTAAAGATGGAATTGCTAGATATCCTTTATATGACAAAATTTATTCTTATAATGTTAACAATAAGACTTGGAGTCAGACTGAAATTAAAAATATAGTTGTTAAAAATGGCGTTATTGTAGAGGATGTTTTGTTCGCCATTCAAAATAGTACAAACGATTTTTATAAAGTTAACTTACTTGACGATTCCATTCAAAAAATTGAAAAGCCATCTGATTTAAAAATTTTATATGAAAACATTACTTATGGTGATGGAAAAATTTTTATAAACCCTTTTCAAGGGAGCGCATATTATTATGATATTAAAAATAATAATTGGAAAAATATTGGTAGACCTAGAAACTTTAGCGGAACATATAATAATATTGCATTAAAGTATTATCACGGAAGTCTCTTTTTTAGCGGTGGATGGACAGATGCAGGTGTAGAACATAGACTTTACGAATACCAACTAAATTCTAATACTTGGATTGAACAAACACCTATGCTAAAAAAGGTGTATAATCATTCGTTATTTTTAAATAATGATGAAATTTATATCGGATTAGGCATTGGAAGGCATAATTATGAAAACTATTCCACTCAAATTTACAATATCAATAAAGATCCTCATTAGTTTAACTGCTCATTAACAACTTATATCTTCATATTTCTTATTTTTGGTCTTTCAGAAAATATTTTATGAAGTATCAGAAAATAGTTGTGGTTTTTTTTATGTTGATTGGTTTAATTAGTATTGCTCAAAACGCATCCTATAGACCAGAAAAAGAAAAAATTCATGATTTAGTGCATACAAAATTAAAAGTAGATTTTAATTTTGAAGATAAAACAATGAACGGTGAAGCTTGGTTGACAGCAAAACCACATTTTTATAGCACAAATAAAATAACTTTAGATGCAAAAGCAATGCTTATTCATGAAGTTTCGATGGATGATAAAAAGCTAGACTACTTTTATGACAATTTAAAATTAAGTATAGATTTACCAAGAGCATATAATAGAATTGAAGAATTTACCATTTATATTAAATATACTGCACAACCAGAAAAGGTGTATCAAAAAGGAAGTGCAGCAATTACAGGGGCAAAAGGGCTGTATTTTATAAACTCAGAGGGCTTAGATAAAAACAAACCTACACAAATATGGACACAGGGTGAAACTGAGGCAAGTAGCTGTTGGTTTCCTACTTTAGATGCTCCAAATCAAAAAACATCTCAAGAAATTTACATTACAGTTCCAAATAAATATGTAACGCTTTCTAATGGTAAACTTGTTCGTCAAATCAATAAAGGTAACAACAGAACAGATTACTGGAAATTTGACAAAAAACACGCTCCCTATTTATTTTTTATGGGAATTGGTGAGTATGAAATTGTAAAAGATTCTTATAAAAATATTGCTGTAAATTATTATGTAGAAAAAGAATATGCTTCTTATGCCAAAGAAATTTTTGGTTTAACACCAGAAATGATCGGTTTCTTTTCTGATAAATTAGGTGTTGAGTATCCATGGAGTAAATATAGTCAGATTGTCGGTAGAGATTATGTTTCTGGAGCTATGGAAAACACTACTGCAGTTATGCACGGCGAGCAAGCTTACCAAAAACCAGGACAATTAATTGATGAGAATGTGCACGAAAATACAATCGCTCACGAGCTTTTTCACCATTGGTTTGGAGATTTAGTTACTTCGGAAAGTTGGAGTAATTTAACTTTAAACGAATCTTTCGCTAATTATAGTGAGTATTTATGGAGAGAATATAAATATGGTAAAGTAAATTCTGAAATGCATTTTTATAAAAATATGCAAGCTTATTTACAAGGACAGAGTGAAAACAAGCATTTGGTGCGTTATAATTATGATAACAAAGAAGATATGTTTGATTTGGTTAGCTATAATAAGGGTGGATCAATTTTGCATATGTTGCGCCTATATTTAGGTGATGAAGCTTTCTTCTTAGGCTTAAAACAGTATTTAAATACTTATAAATATCAAGCAGCAGAAGTACATCAGTTGCGTTTAATTTTCGAAAAACTTACAGGGAGAGATTTGAATTGGTTTTTTAATCAATGGTTTTTTGGAGCTGGTCATCCAAATATTGATATTTCTTACGATTACAATACTTTAAGAAAAACAGTGACCGTAAATGTGGTTCAATTGCAATTAGAAAAATTTAAATTTCCCTTTGCTATTGATGTTTTTGAAGAATCAAAAAGAACAAGACATCAAGTTTTTGTAGATGGTAATGATGCTTCTTTTACTTTTCCGTATACAAAACAGCCTGATTTAATTCAGGTAAATGCAGATGGAGCTTTACTATGTGTTATTAATGAAAACAAAGTTTTAAGTGATTACATTTTTCAGCTTAAAAACGCTTATAATTATGGGCATAGAAGAGAAGCTTTTTTAGAAGTAGCAAAGAAACAAAACGATAAACTTGCTTTTAGCGCTGTTGTTGGTGCTTTGGATGATGATGCCTATAGGATTAGAATTTTGGCTTTACAAAAGATTGATTTAATTAATAAATTTTCTAAAAAGGCGGTCATCAGAAAAATCATGAAAATTGCCAATACTGATGTGAAAACGTTGGTGCAAGCAGAAGCAATTAATACCTTAGGGAAATTAACAGACCCCGAATTAAAATCTATTTTTGAAAAAGGATTACAAAGTAAATCTTATGCTGTGCTCGGTAAAGCATTGGTTTCGATGTATTATATTGATAAGCAAATTGCCATCGCAAAATCTAAAGAGTTTCCAGATGAAGTTAGAGAGATTTTAGCAACACCTTTAACGAGAATTTTTATTGAAGAAAAAGACGATTCTGAACTCCCTTTTATTGCGAAAAATGTAGTATCGGGTATGTTTTTATCGGCTGATGATGCGACTAAAGCATTGTTTCAAAAAGCATTTAAACAAATTTCTGAAAGTAATAATATACTAGCTATACAGAATGTGGTTGATGATATGATCTTAAAAGGAAATCAATTTAAAAGTTTTAACTTTGATAAAGTTGTTATTAACTTAATGAGAACTATGATACAAGATCAAAAGAAAGCCAACAAATTAAATAGAAAAAGAAATATAGAAATTATTAAAACGGCAATGGCTAAATTGTTGTAGTTTTTCTGTTAAATTAGCCGTGACAAAATTTATTTTTTAAAGATTAAAAGTAGTAAGAAAAAGCCTTTTTTTTTTAGAAGGGGTAGCTGTATTACAAAACATACTTTTCAAAAATATCTTGTAACTCTTTTTCAGGATTATCACAAAGACCAGGGTGGGTCTTAGAGCTTTGTATTATTGTACTTCTGCATGCCGCTAACCATCTAAATCTATCAGAAATTTCTAGCTTTCCAATTTTACCTCCAGAAGATTTTCCGTCACAAATTAATTTCCAAGCATTTAAATAATCATTCAATACGTCTAATTCTATTTCGGGTGAAAAAGCTTTCCACTTATCTGGATTGATTTTATATTTAATACCCAAGAATTTTTTCCTTTTCGAAAAAAGGATAACACCAACATTAAAGAATTCTTCACGCTCCACCTTTGGCACAACTCTAATAATTGCATATTCAAATGTATATTTATCTTGCATCTTCAGCTTCTTTTACTAATACGTCAATCATCAAAAGTTTTGCTTTTAAAAAGGCAATATAGGCCGCTTTCATTTCATCAGGATTTAAAAAATCACCTTCACTTAATAACCAGTCTTCTGGAATTTTAGAAACTATTTCAATGATTACATTTATATTGATAAGTTGTTTTATTTCTGCTGAAGCGGCTATTAAAGAAGTTGCTTTAGGTAATAGCACATGATCTTTTATTAAAGGAAAACTTCTTTTTAAATGATCTTCCCAAGTTTGCCAGTTGTGGTGAAAGTACAAGCTTGCACCATTATCAATAATCCACAATTCTTTATTCCAATTTAGTAAATTTGTGTTTTTGGCGGTTCTGTCAATATTGCTAATCAAACTATCTAAAATCACCACTTTAGAGGCGGTTAAAGCATCTACTTCAGAAACCAAAGGGTCGTAAGTGATTGCACTAGACAAAAAATGTAATCCAAGATTTAAGCCCACACTGAATTTTAATAAATCTTGAATTTCTTCATCAGGTTCAGTTTTGCTAAAAGAATTATCTAAATTCATAAAAACTAATTCAGGAACTTTTAAGCCAATTGCTCTTGCAAGTTCCCCTCCAATAAATTCTGATATTAGTGCTTTCTTTCCTTGCCCGGCGCCTCTAAATTTCAGCACATATAAAAAACCATCATCGGCTTTTACGATAGCTGGAAGAGAACCGCCTTCACGCAGCGGATAAATATACTGGACAACATTTACTGTTCTAATTTCAATTGTATTCATTACTGCTAAAATATATTATTTAAATACATTCAAAAATATATAAAGGAAGTTTCATGTTATAATTAATTTCATTCAATTTTTAAACTACTTGCTATACTCTTCAAAAGTGCCATCATTATAAAAAACGACAATTCTTTGAATCTTTTTCTCATCAGTAGGATTAGAAGCAAATGAAGTTGGAGTAGAAGTAGAATTTTTAATTTCTATTTTTTTCGGAAAGGAACCATTTCCGTGTAGCAGCCAATGTATGTCTACATCTTTAAACTCTGAGGTTATTTTTAAAATAAAATCTAAACTCGGTTTGTTTCTTCCAGACAAAATATGTGAGATACTAGAACGCTGAACACCAATTTTATCTGCGAACAAAGAAGCAGTTAATTGATGAAAATCCATTACTTTTTTTATTCTAGTTGTAAACTCTTCGTTGTTTATCATTGTAAATACCTGTTGTATTACAAATGTAAATCAAACTTTTTAAATATAAAAATATAATAACTTAAATATTATTACTTAGCATTTACATATTAAAGTTTTTGTTTAGGTAAAAGCGTTAATTTACTTATATTAAGTCATTTAGTTAAATAAAAAAAGCTTTAATGGAGTAAGGTGTTTTTCAGTGTTGCAGCAGTTCCATTATAAATAAAGGTGGTTTACAAAAGTAACTCAATTGCCTAAAAATTTGATTTACATTTGTAACAAGGATGGGTTTTACAATTGTAACATTTAAATTGGTTGCTTATTTTCAATAATGTAAATTTGTTTTTCTAAATAGATTATCAAGTGGAAATTTTATCAACAGAATTATTAAAGAATATTTTTACAGCTCAAAAAGAAGCCACTCTTTTTGGCAAATGGATTACTTTTAAAAATATTGAAAACCTATTTTTAAAATATCAAGAAGTTTTTGAAATTAAACAACTCGGTTTATCTGAACAGCAAAGACCTATATACAGACTAAAAATTGGTACAGGAAAAAAGAAAATTTTATTGTGGTCTCAAATGCATGGAAATGAAAGCACAGGAACAAAAGCATTGTTTGATTTATTCAATTGTTTTTCTAATTGCACTGAAGAGGAATTTAAAGTTATTTTAAAAGAATGTACTTTGGTTTTTATACCAATGTTAAACCCTGATGGTTCTCAAGCTTATACAAGGGTAAATGCAAATAATATTGATCTAAATAGAGATGCAGTAAATCGGTTAGCTAAAGAAAGTAATCTTTTAAGAGATTTTTTAGAGGAATTCAATCCACAGTTTTGTTTTAATTTACATGACCAAAGAACCATATTTGGGGTAGAAGGCACTAAAAATCCAGCAACTATTTCTTTTTTAGCACCTTCAGAAGAAGAAACTAGAGCTTTAACAAAAGGTAGGATTCAAACAATGAATGTTATAGTTGCTATGAATACCTTTTTACAAAAAAATATTCCTGATTTTGTAGGGAGATATACCGATGAATTTTATCCAACTGCAACAGGGGATAACTTTCAAAAATTAGGTTACAATACTATTTTAATTGAATCTGGTCATTTTCCAGATGATTATGAAAGAGAAATTGTAAGAGAACATACTTTTTATGCAATTTTACAGGGATTGTATCATATTGCAACTTCAATTGATTTTAACGACTATGAGTCGTATTTTACAATACCAAATAATGCAAAAATTTTCTATGATATTATTCATAGACATTCTAATTCAAAAGAGGATGAAGCATATCAATATAAGGATGAAATTATAAAGGATCAATTGGTTTCAAAATTGAACAAAGTTGATGAAAAATCCATAAAAATGAAATTTGGACATAACGAAATCGTTTTCGAAAGTAAAAAACATTAAACTTTTCTCATTTTATTTACTTTTTAATTAAATTAAATTCATAAATTTGCACTAATAATTGTATAATATATAAAATATGAAAAAATTCATCCTAGACGAAATAGATCATCAAATTTTAGATATCTTAATCGATAATGCTAGAACACCATTTACAGACATTGCAAAGCAGTTATTAGTTTCTGCAGGAACAATTCATGTGCGTGTTAAAAAAATGGAGGATGAAGGCATTATTCAAGGGTCTACGTTAACATTAAACTACGAAAAAATGGGGTATTCTTTTATAGCACATGTGGGTGTTTTTTTAGAGAAAACTTCTATGACTCAAAGTGTAATTGAAAACTTAAGAAAAATACCAAACGTAACAGTAGCATATGTAACAGCAGGAAAGTATAATATTTTTTGTAAGGTACGAGCAAAAGGAACGAATGACGCTAAGGATATTATTTATGAAATTGATGAAATACCTGGTGTAAATAGAACTGAAACTATGATTGCTTTAGAAGAAAGCATCAATGATAAGAAAAGAATGATGCACGCAATTTTCAGAGAGTTATAATCTTAAAATTTTAAAGAAATATTTAAAATCCTCATCAATTAATTGATGAGGATTTTTTTATGGAATAAACTTCTTTATCTGTATGTTTGTTGAATTATGTTATTTATAATTTATGAGCCCCAAAATTGAATATAATTCAAATTACAAGTTAGATAAAAGTATATTATTGAATTTATACAAATGCATGCTAAAACCTCGTTTAATTGAGGAGAAGATGCTGATTTTATTACGACAAGGTAAAATTTCTAAATGGTTTTCTGGTATTGGTCAAGAAGCAATTTCTATTGGTGTTACACTTGCTTTAGAAAAAGATGAATATATTTTACCAATGCATAGAAATTTAGGAGTTTTTACAACTAGAGAAATTCCATTATATAGATTATTTTCTCAGTGGCAAGGTAAAATGAATGGTTTTACAAAAGGTAGAGACAGAAGTTTTCATTTTGGAACACAAGAATATAATATTATAGGAATGATTTCGCATTTAGGACCCCAATTAGGGATTGCAGATGGAATTGCTTTAGCGAACAAGCTAAAGAATAACAATAAAATTTGTGCAGTTTTTACGGGTGAAGGAGGCACGAGTGAAGGTGATTTTCATGAAGCTTTAAATGTTGCTTCTGTTTGGAATTTGCCAGTTTTATTTTGTGTAGAAAATAATGGTTATGGCTTATCTACGCCTACAGAAGAACAGTTTAATTGCGCAAATATTGCTGATAAAGGAATTGGTTATGGTATGGAAAGCCATATTATTGAGGGTAATAATATTTTGGAAGTTTATACAAAAGTTGATGAGTTAGCGAAAAGTGTTCGTAAAAATCCAAGGCCTATTTTACTAGAATTTAAAACTTTTAGAATACGAGGTCATGAAGAAGCAAGTGGCACAAAATATGTTCCTCAAGAAGTCTTAGACTTTTGGGCAGCAAAAGATCCTTTAGAAAATTATCAAGAGTATTTAATTCACAAAGGAATTCTTACAGAAAAGATTGAAGTCGCTTATAAAGAAGAAATAGTACATGAAATAAATGAACATCTTAAATTGGCCTTTGATGAAGAAAAAATAATTCCAAATTTAGAAACTGAAATTAATGATGTTTATAAAGATTTTGATTACCAAGAAGTAAAACCATCCTCAAAAACAGCAAAAATTCGCTTGGTAGATGCTATTTCTGATGGATTAAAATTGTCTATGGAAAAACATAATGACTTGATTATTATGGGACAAGATATAGCAGAATATGGGGGAGTATTTAAAATTACGAATGGTTTTGTAGAAGCTTTTGGTAAAGAAAGGGTCAGAAACACACCTATTTGTGAATCAGCCATTATTGCTGCAGCCTATGGCTTATCGGTAAACGGAATAAAATCAGTAATGGAAATGCAATTTGCAGATTTTGCTTCCTCAGGCTTTAACCCCATTGTGAACTTGTTGGCAAAATCTCATTACAGATGGTCTGAAAAAGCAGATGTTGTTATTCGGATGCCATGCGGAGCAGGAGTAGGTGCTGGCCCTTTTCATAGTCAAACAAATGAAGCATGGTTTACAAAAACTCCTGGTTTAAAAGTGGTATACCCTGCATTTCCACAAGATGCAAAAGGCTTATTATCGTCTGCAATTAATGACCCAAACCCTGTATTGTTTTTTGAACATAAAGGCCTCTATAGATCTGTATATCAAGAAGTTTCTGAAGGTTATTTTACAACAGAAATTGGTAAGGCTGCTCTTTTAAAAGAAGGAAATCATTTATCAATTATTAGTTATGGAGCTGCCGTTCATTGGGTACTAAAAGCTTTAGAGGCTTTGCCAGAAATTTCTGTGGATGTAATTGATTTAAGAACGCTGCAACCTTTAGATGTAGAAACGATTTATCAATCCGTTAAAAAAACAGGAAAAGCAATTGTAGTGCAAGAAGACTCTATGTTTGGCGGAATTGCGAGTGATATTTCTGCTTTAATTAATGAAAACTGTTTTGAATTTTTAGATGCGCCTATAAAACGGGTGGCAAGTATAGAAACCCCAATTCCGTTTCAATCTGACTTAGAACAACAATATTTAGGCAAATCAACTTTAATAAAAGCGATTCAAGATTTACATAATTATTGATTATATTTAGCATTCGAATTAAAAAAAAATCATCAATGAAAAATAAACAAATTATCTTTAAACAACGTCCTTCTGGTTTTCCAAATGCAGATACTTGGCAATTAGAATCAAATCCTATTCCTGAATTAGAAGAAGGTGAAGTTTTAATACAACATCATTATATTTCTTTAGATCCAGCAATGCGTGGTTGGATGAATGACACAAAATCTTATATTCCGCCTGTTGCTATTGATGATGTAATGAGAGCTGGTTCTGTTGGAAAAGTGATTAAAAATAATGGAAATTCGAAATTTGAAGTTGGAGATTGCGTTACAAGTTGGGGAGGTGTTCAACAATATGCGATTACGAATGGTGATGGTTGGTACAAAGTTGATGAACGTTTAGCGTCAATGCCAATGTATATTGGCACTTTGGGTATGCCTGGGATGACTGCTTATTTTGGGATTACAGAAGTTGGAAAAATTAAAGAAGGAGATATTGTATTAGTTTCTGGTGCTGCTGGTGCTGTTGGAAGTATTGTTGGACAAATTGCAAAAATAAAAGGATGTACCGTAATTGGTATTGCTGGCGGAAAAGAAAAATGTGATTACCTTATTAATGAATTAGGTTTTGATGAAGCTATAGATTATAAATCTGAAAACATTTATACAGCCTTAAAGAAAAAATGTCCAAAAGGAATAGATGTATATTTTGATAATGTTGGTGGTATTATTTTAGATGCTGCTTTAAGTAAATTAAGAATGCATGCAAGAGTAGTTATTTGCGGTGCAATTTCTCAATACAACAACAAATCTAAAATTGATGGGCCAAGTAATTATTTATCTTTATTAGTTACCCGTTCTACCATGCAAGGTATGGTGGTTATGGATTATGCTCAAAAATTTGGTGAAGCTGCGCAACAAATGGGCATATGGATGAAAGAGGGTAAGCTGAAGTCTAAAGAAGATATTTATGAAGGTATAGAAAATTTTCATGAAACTTATAACAGATTGTTCTCTGGTGATAAAAAGGGAAAACTTGTTTTAAAAGTAATTGAAGATTAGTGGAGCATTTTTTTCAATGTCCACATTGTTGGGAAGAAATTTCAATGATTTTAGACGTTAGTATTCGCCAACAAACTTATATCGAAGATTGTGAGGTTTGCTGCAATCCTATAGAAATAACACCCAGTTTTGAAGAAAATGAATTGATTAGTTTTCAATCTCAATCCTTAGATCAATAAATTATGATTACAAAAAGATGCATAGAGAATTTAAAAACTTTTCTATGAATCTTTTGTCATTAAAGTGAAATAGGAGTTCTTATACTTATGGTATCACTCGATAAGTGAAATGTATATTTATACCAAAGGATTAATCCAAGAAAATTCTTCAAACAAACCAATCCAATCTTTTGGAAACGTAGCTTTTAAAGTTAATTCTTTTGAGGTAAAAGGGTGTATGAACTCTAGCTTTCCTGCATGTAAAAACAAATTTTTACAGCCAAAATTTTCATCAAACATTATATCATGGTTTTTATCACCATATTTAGTATCTCCAATTAAAGGATGACTAATTTTATTAGTGTGCACTCTTAACTGGTGCATTCTCCCTGTTTTTGGTGATAATTCAACCAAACTATAACGAGAAGAATCATAGGGTTTTACCGGTATTTCTAAAGTAACTTTTTCTAACGTTTTTAAATGTGTTAAGGCTTCTTTATGCACTTTTCCATCGCGTCCCTTTACTGGAGAATCGATGGTTTTTGTATCCGGAGAAAATCCACGGACAATACCAAAATAGGTTTTCTGAATTTCGTTATTGGTAAACAATTCTTGAAATTTAGAAACAAAATGTGTTTCTTTTGCAAGCAGTATAATTCCAGAAGTTTTTCTATCTAATCTGTGAACTGGATATACCTTTAAACCTTTCTCATTTTGTATGATTTGTAATAAAGAATCTTCTTCAGCAACATTTCTAGAATGAAAAGCATGATGTACTAAAACATTATTAGGTTTTGTTACACAAAGAAGATAGTCATCCTCAAAAATAATTTCTAAACTCATCTTTTAATTAGGTTTTATAACGAAGCGTTTTCCTTTTTTGTCAAATTTCAAAGAGGCAATTAGTAATAAAGCAATAAAGCCACAAACAAAAAAACCTACAAAAAGAGGTAGTGCAGTCTCGTGAATGTAACCACCAATAACTGTCGCTATTGGCACTGCCATAATCGTAGAAGTAAAACCATTTATTGCAGCTCCAATGCCAGCAATATGTCCAATATGCTCCATTGCAAGTGCTCTGGTATTACCAAATAGAAAGCCAATAGAAAAGAACTGTAAGCTGAAAAACAGAACTAAAACATAGATACTTGGATTATCTTCTCCTGTAAAAAGTACAATATAAAAAACAGGAATTATTGTAAATACAACCGTAAAAATTGACACTAATTTATACATACCAAGTCTTAGAACTAGTTTTCCATTTAAAAAAGTTGCCAAACCAATACTTACGGCTAAACCTGCAAAAATAAAAGGAAACTCTTCTTTTAGATGGTATTGTTCTTCAAATATTTGTTGACTTGCACTTAAATAAACCATAAAAGAGCCCGTAATAAAACCTGAAAATAAAGTAAAAATAACAGCGTTTTTGTGTGTTAAAAATTCTTTTGTGCCCTCTACAAAAAGTTTTAATTTAAATTTTTTTCTATGTTCTTTTTTTAATGTTTCTGGTTGACGCTTCCAAACCCAAATCATTGTAAAAAACCCAAAAATCAACTGACTATAAAAAATAGATTTCCATCCATATGAATCTAACATTAACTTTCCTAATGCAGGAGCAACGACCGGTACAAGAATAAAAATCACCACAATAAAAGACATTACTTTCGCCATATAATTACCGCTAAAACGATCTCTAACCATTGCGATACTTATCGTTCTTGGTGCAGAGAGTCCGATTCCTTGCAGAACTCTACCTACAATCATCATTTCTAAACTGGTTGCAAAAACACAGATTAAACTCGCCAAAGCAAAAACGACAAAACCAACATAAATTACAGGTTTTCTTCCAAAACTATCTGATAATGGTCCTGAGATAAGTTGCCCAAAGCCTAATCCTAAAAAAATCATTGTTATAAATAACTGATTATTTTTTGGGTCTACAATTTGTATTGTTTTACTGATATCTGCAATAGCTGGTAATAAAGCATCTATAGCTAATGCTACTAATGACATTAAAGATGCCATTACAATTATAAATTCTAATTCTGACTTTTGTTTAATTTCCACAGGCCAAAAGTACTTTTTAATTACCAAACAAAGCATATGTAATTTATTCTAAAACCTAATAAAAATCATATTTTTAATTTTATAAAGTTTTTAAATTTATAGACGAACTTGTAAATAAATCTTTATGAAAATATATGATGAGAAATACATAAAAAATGTGGTGTTTGTGGGCGCCCATAATAGTGGTAAGACGACTTTAGCCGAAGCCATGCTGTATGAGGCTGGAGTTACTAAAAGAAGAGGAACAATTGAGGGGAAAAACACTGTTTCTGATTATCATGAAATAGAACATCAAAGAGAAGACTCTGTTTATGCAACACCTTTGCACACAGAGTGGAGAAATTACAAGATTAATATTATAGATACACCTGGTTTAGATGACTTTATAGGAGAAATTATATCTTCAATTAGAGTTTCTGACACGATAGCGACAGTTATAAATGCCAGACATGGTGTAGAAATTGGGACAGAAATTATTTGGAATTATATTGATAAATACCACAAACCAACACTTTTCGTGGTAAACCAAATAGACCATAAACAAGCTAATTTTGAGAGTAGTTTTAATAGTATAAAACAACTAGTTGGCAATAGTGCTATAAAAATTCAATACCCATTCACCGTTAATGGCAGCCAATGCATCATTGATGTGTTAAAGATGAAAATGTACAAATTTGGTGCAAAAGGAGGGAAGCCTGAGAAGTTTCCAATACCTGAAGAACAAATTGAGATTGCAAATCAACTTCATAATGAATTAGTAGAAAAAGCAGCAGAAAATGATGAAGAATTAATGGAGCTTTTTTTTGATAAAGGCACTTTAAATGAAGGCGAGATGCGAAAAGGAATTAAAAAAGGAATGTTAAATCATGATATCTTTCCTGTTTTCTGCGTTTCTGCAATAAAAAATATGGGTATCGGTCGTTTAATGGGTTTTATAGATAATGTTGCGCCAGCAGCTTCCGATTTAAAACCAGAACAAAGTATAGAAGGAAATGAAATACAACGCAGCAAAGATGCAGCGTCTATTTTATTTGTGTTTAAAACCATATATGAACCAAATCTTGGTCAAATTACCTTTTTTAAAGTAAAATCTGGTGAAGTACAAGTAAATGACAAACTGATAAATAGTAGAAACGGCGAAATAGAAACTATCAATCAGTTATATATTATGGATGGTAAAAATAAAGAAGCCGTTGCAAAATTATCTACTGGAGATATTGGGGCGACAACCAAATTAAAATTTACCGAAACGAATGATACTTTGTCAGCGAAAGAAAAAGGTTTTACGATCAAACCTATTCAGTATCCAGATGCAAGAATTACCAAAGCTATTTTTGCAAAGAGTATGAAAGACGAAGAAAAACTAAGTGAATCTTTAAAACGTTTACAAAGCCAAGATCCAACTATTGTAGTGCGGTATTCTAAAGAAACGAAAGAAACTTTATTAGGTTGTCAGGGAGAATTACAATTAGCAACGATAACTTGGACTTTAGAGCAGGTTTATGATGTAAGAGTAGTGTTTAAAAGACCTAAAATTCAATATAGAGAAACCATACAGCGATCTGCAACTGCAAATTATAGACATAAAAAACAATCTGGAGGTTCAGGGCAGTTTGCACAAGTTCATATGAAAATAGCACCTTGGTATAAAGATATGCCAGAGCCTGAAGGGTTTAATCTAAGAGGTAAAGAAGTCGTAGAATTAAGTTGGGGAGGAAAATTAGTATTCTATAATTGTATTGTTGGGGGCGCTATAGATACGCGGTACTTACCAGCTGTACTTAAAGGAATCTTAGAAGTCATGGAAACTGGTCCATTAACAAAGTCATTTGCTAGAGATATTAGGGTAATGGTGTACGATGGAAAGATGCACTCTGTAGATTCGAATGATATTTCTTTTAAAATTGCAGCTGCACATGCATTTAAAGAAGCATTTTTAAAAGCAAACCCGAGGTTACTAGAACCGACAAAAGAAATTTCTATAAAAGTACCAGAGCAAATGATGGGGAATGTAATGACAGAATTACAATCGAGAAGGTCTATGATTTTGGGAATTGATACGGAAAAGAAGTATCAAATTTTAAAATGTATAACGCCTGCAGCTGAATTGTTTGGGTTTTCTACGGTTTTACGATCGATAACGCAAGGCAAAGCTACTTTTAAGACTGCATTTTCGTCCTATCAGGCAGTTCCTGTAAACGTTCAAAAGGAGTTGGTTAAGCAATCGAACTAATTTACGTAATTCGGGCGATGTAAACATGCATTTTGTGTATAGGGTGTAGAAGTAGGTTAAACATTCTTTAAAATGTAGATTTTATTAAATGTAGTTGTAGTTGTGATGTCTCTAAAAAGTCTATTTGACATAATATAAATTATAGCACAGATTGATTAATTAAAAAAGGAGTACAATAACTCCTAAATTGAACATACATATTAAATTAAAGAACTCACATAAAAATATCTTTCTAAATATTTTTTCAAATATAAGAATTTTAAACTATCCATAAAAAACACTTTAAAAATGAAAAAGATAAATGCTAATAGTTATTGCCTACTGAAATGCAGAAATAAGTATTATACTAAATTTTTAAATCATGAAATCAAAGAAAAAATTTAGACAGATATTTTTCCCAATTACTTTGTTAACGATAATTACCTTTTTAAGTATAATTATATCCATCCATGCCTTATATATTGCATTTACTATTGATCCGATATATGCAGCCATCACAATTCCAATCACGATACTTTTTATAATCCTTTACATATTTGATAGATTTTTAATAAAAAGGGTGTCTTATTTCAAACTA
>CAXMOR010000052.1:0-192418 GCA_964195455.1 uncultured Acidimicrobiia bacterium | reverse complement strand
TAAATTACTATTCTTATTCTCATAAAACATCCACAAAGTGGGTGACTTTTGTTCACGGAGCAGGAGGTAGTAGTTCTATTTGGTACAAGCAAGTGCGGGATTTTAAAAAACATTTTAATGTTTTAATTTTAGATTTACGTGGGCATGGAAATAGCCAGCCAAAGTTAAAAGACACCTTTAAAACAAGGTATACTTTCGATTCCATTACTTCAGATATTGTTGAGGTTATTGACCACCTTAAAATAGGA
The DNA here is from genome assembly GCA_964195455.1 of uncultured Acidimicrobiia bacterium. GTDB lineage: Bacteria > Bacteroidota > Bacteroidia > Flavobacteriales > Flavobacteriaceae > Polaribacter. The sequence continues at coordinate 192,170 of CAXMOR010000052.1, read as the reverse complement.
AAATCTCATTTTATTGGTATTTCTTTAGGCACAATTTTGATTCGGAATTTAGCCGAAAAAAGACCAGAATTGGTGCAAAGTATGATTATGGGTGGAGCTATTATAAAGATGAATTTTCGCTCTCAAGTTCTCATGAAAGTGGGTAATATCTTTAAATCGGTGGTTCCTTACATGCTATTATATAAACTCTTTGCCTTTATTATTATGCCTAAGAGAAATCATAAAAAATCGAGATTATTGTTTGTAAATGAAGCTAAGAAATTATATCAAAAGGAATTTTTGCGTTGGTTTAAATTAACTTCAGAAATTAATCCACTTTTGCGTTTTTTTAGAACAAAAGATATTAAGATTCCTACATTATATGTAATGGGAGCTGAGGACCATTTATTTTTGCCTTCCATAAAAAATATTGTTTCAAAACACGTTACTTCTTCACTTTTTGTAATTGAGAATTGTGGTCATGTTGTAAACGTAGAGCAACCAGAAATGTTTAATAATCAAACGATTTGTTTTATAAAATCTTTGGCATAAAAAAAACGAGTTATACAACTCGTTTTTTTTTTAGGTATTTATACAAAGTTTAACCGTGCATTATATCTTCAATCTCAGCTATTTCAATAGGAATATTTCCCATTAAATTAAAAGGCTCCCCTTTTTCTTGAATTACAACATCATCTTCTAAACGTATTCCAAAACCTTCTTTAGGAATATAAATTCCAGGTTCTACTGTAAATACATTATTTGCTTGCATTGGTTCGTGTAATAAGCCATAATCATGGGTGTCTAAGCCAATGTGGTGCGAAGTTCCGTGCATGAAATATTTTTTATAAGCAGGCCAATCCTTATCTTCATTTTGAACATCTGCTTTATCTAACAAACCTAATTTCAGTAGTTCTGAAGTCATTAGTTTACCAACTTCCTCATGATACCCTTTCCATAAAGTTCCGGGAACTAACATTTTTGTCGCTTCTTTTTTTACGTGATTTACAGCATTGTATACTGCTTTTTGTCTGTCAGAAAACTTACCGGAAACAGGGATTGTCCTTGTTAAGTCAGAGGAGTAATTTGCATATTCTGCCGCAACATCAAGTAAGATTAAATCACCAGCCTTACATTGCTGATTATTTTCTATATAGTGTAAAACATTTGCGTTATTTCCTGATGCAATAATCGGGGTGTAAGCAAAGCCTTTAGATCTATTTCTTACAAACTCATGTAATAATTCTGCTTCTATTTCATATTCGAAAACCCCAGGTTTTACAAAGTTTAAAAGTCTTCTAAAACCTTTTTCTGTAATGTTACAGGCATGCTGCATTAAATCTAACTCAATTGAGTCTTTCACAGAACGCAACCTTTGTAAAATAGGATTACTTTTTGCCACAGAATGAGCAGGATATTTTGCTAATAGTGTTTTTATAAAACGATCTTCACGAGTTTCTGTTTCTGTATTGGCTCTATAGTGTTCATTGGTATTGATATAAAAAGTATCGCAGTAACAAGACATTTCGAATAATACTTTCTCTAAATCTTGTAACCAATAAACTGTTTTAATACCAGAAGTTTCAAAAGCCGCTTTTTTGGTTAATTTTTCACCCTCCCAAACGGCAATATGATCATTAGTTTCTCTGACGAATAAAATTTCTCTCAAGTTTTCTTTAGGGCAATCAGGAAACAATACCAAAACACTTTCCTCTTGATCTACACCACTTAAATAAAAAATATCTCTGTGCTGTTCAAAAGGCATTGTGCTATCTGCACTTATTGGATAAATATCATTAGAATTAAAAACCGCTAAACTATTTGACTTCATTGCTGAGGCAAAATTTTTGCGGTTTTTAATAAATAATTGTGAATTTATTTTATCGTATTTCATACAAATGAATTTATGTTGAAATACAAAGGTAGGAATATTTCTATTGCTATTAAATCATGAAATTACTTTCATGTAATGTATCTTTCTGACTTTGTCGTATTTTAGTAACGCTTCTTTTTAGGGGCTCCTGTTCTTCCTCTTCCGGAAGCAGCGCCTGCAGGTTTATTGCCTTTAAAATGAGGCTTGCTTTTTGGTTTATTACCTTCAGATGAATTACTAGATTTGTTTTTCTTTCCAAAAGACCCTTTGCTTTGTGAGGCTGCTCTTTTTGGAGGATCAGTATCTGTTGGTTCAAAACCTTCTACAATCGTAGATTTTAATTTCTCTTTTAGTAATTTTTCTATTTCGTTTTGGTATTCGCTTTCTTCACTACACACCAAAGAAATCGCTTCTCCTGCTGCTCCTGCTCTTCCTGTTCTACCAATCCTATGAACGTAATCTTCAGGTACATTTGGTAGCTCGAAATTAACAACATGAGGCAATAAAGGAATATCTAAACCACGTGCAGCAATATCTGTGGCAACTAAAATTTTGATTGTATTATCTTTAAAATTCTTTAATGCTTTTGTTCTAGCACCTTGACTTTTATTTCCGTGAATTGCGGCAGCAGAAATTCCAGCTTTTACTAGTTTTTCAGTTAATTTATTAGCACCATGTTTTGTTCTTGTAAAGATTAAAACTTGGTTCCAGTTTCCGTCTTTTATTAACTTTATAGTAAACTCTGTTTTTTTGCTTTTATCAACTTTATAGACTTTGTGAGTTACTTTTTTTGCTGTTGAATTTTGTGGAGCAGTTTCTACAGAAACAGGATTTCTTAAAATTCCGGAGGCTAATTTTTTAATGTCGTTAGAAAAAGTTGCAGAAAACATTAAGTTCTGACGCTTTGCGGGCATAAAGCTAATGATTTTGTTAATATCTCTAACAAAACCCATATCTAGCATTCTATCTGCCTCGTCTAGAATTAAAACCTCAACACGTTTAAAAGAAACTGCTTTTTGATCATGTAAGTCTAATAATCTACCAGGTGTTGCTACTAAAATATCTACACCGCTTCTTAAAGTTGCAATTTGTGGTTTTGCATTTACACCACCAAAAACTACTGCAGATTTTATGTCTACATATTTACTGTATTCTCTAACATTATCATGCACCTGTGCAGCCAGTTCCCTTGTTGGCGTTAAAACCAATGCGCGTAAAGGCCTGTATTTTGGGTGTTTCGTTTCTACTAAATGCTGTAAAACAGGCAAAGTAAACCCTGCTGTTTTTCCTGTTCCTGTTTGTGCAGAAGCTAATATATCTTTTCCTTCTAAAATATGAGGAATTGCTTTTTGTTGAATTGGAGAAGGAACGGTGTATCCTTTTTCGTGTACTGCTTTTACTAAAGCATCCGATAAGCCTAAGTCTTTAAATGACATTTATAATGTTTAAGAATTTTTTTGTTCTGTATAGAAATGCAAATGTACATTGATTAATTGTTAAGAGTCTGTAATATGTACTTTATATTATTTCATTAAAATTTCAACGAAGAAAAAAATGTAATGTGGTATCTTTTATAATTCCTAATGACCTTTTTCCTCTTATGACTGCAGTAAAACCAGTTCCTTAGGCAACCTTCATTACATGTCTTATCCCATCCACTGCGGGCAATACCAATCATAAGATTTAGCATTTAAACAAAGTCATTATCTCTCTTCAGAACATCTGTTATATGACCATAAATTGTTCTAATAACAATGGTGCATAATAAACCATTCATTGTATGAGTTTTTAATTGTTTAATTTTTGTTAATTTAGTCAAAATAAAACACAACCTGTTATAGCTAAAGTATTTTATACAGGGGCTTAATCGTATTATATTAACTTATTTATTCAATAAATAAACCATGAAAAAAACCATACAGTATATACTTTTTCTATTTAGTGGTATTTTAATTGCTCAACAAACAGCTACAAGCGCTGTTTTAATTGAAAAGTCTCTTAAAGAGAAAGTAGTTTTAGAAAAAACCTCTTTAGTAAAAAACATTAACTTCACAAATATAGGTCCAACCGTAATGAGTGGACGTGTTGTCGATGTTGATGTAAATCCAAATAATACCATAGAATTTTATGTTGGTTATGCTTCTGGAGGTTTGTGGTACACAAATAATAATGGAACCACTTTTACACCAGTTTTAGACAATTCACCAACACAAAATGTAGGAGATATAGCTGTAGATTGGAACTCAGGAACAATTTGGGTTGGTACAGGTGAAAAAAATTCTTCTCGTTCTTCTTATGCTGGAATTGGTGTTTTAAAATCGACGGATAAGGGTAAAACTTGGAACAATGTTGGTTTGTTAGATTCTCATCACATAAGTAGAATTCTCATCAATCCAAACAATACAAATGAAGTTGTTATTGGAGTTATTGGTCATTTGTATTCTTCCAATAAAGAAAGAGGAATTTTTAAAACTATCGACGGTGGAATTACTTGGACAAAGTCCTTATTTATAAATAAAGAAACAGGTATTATTGATGTTGCAGTTGCTCCAGAAAACTTTAATATTATGTATGCTGCTTCTTGGGAAAGAGAACGAAAAGCCTGGAATTTTGATGGAGATGGAAGTAATTCGTCAATTTATAAAAGTACAGATGCAGGAAGTTCTTGGGTGAAAATTACTAACGATAGTGGGTTTCCAATAGGGGATGGAGTTGGTAGAATTGGGTTAGCTGTTTTTAATGAAAATACGGTGTATGCTTTGCATGATAGTCAGTTTAGAAGAAAAGAAGACACAAAGAAAAAATCTTTAAGTACCTTAACCAAGGAAGATTTTAAAACAATGTCTGTAGAAACGTTTTTAAATCTTACGGATAAAAAATTAAATTCTTATTTAAAAAATAACGGTTTTCAAGAAAAATATAGAGCAGAGAATGTAAAACAAATGGTTAGAGTTGGTTCTGTAAAACCAATAGATTTAGCTAAATATTTAGAAGACGCAAATTCCATGCTTTTTGATTCCCCTGTTGTTGGGGCAGAAGTTTTTAAAACTACAGATGGAGGAAAATATTGGAAAAAAACGCACGAAAATTATTTAGATGGATTGTATTATTCTTACGGATATTATTTTGGTGAAATTAGAGTAGATCTTCAAAATGAAAAAGGAATTTACGTAATGGGAGTCCCAATTTTAAAATCGAAAGATGGAGGGAAGAATTTCACATCTATCAGTAGAGAAAATGTGCATTCAGATCATCAAGCTTTATGGGTAAATCCTAAAAAATCTGGACATATTTTAAATGGGAATGATGGTGGCTTGAATATGTCTTATGACGATGGAGAAAGTTGGATAAAATTAAACACACCCCCTGTTGGACAATTTTATTCCGTGTATGCAGACAATCAGAAAAATTATAAAGTTTATGGTGGCTTGCAAGATAATGGTGTTTGGGTTGCGAAGAACAATGCAAGCATTAACAAACGTTGGCATCAATCAGGTCAAAATCCTTATGAGTCAATAATGGGTGGAGACGGCATGCAAGTGCAAGTGGATGACAGAAATCCGAATATAGTTTATACGGGGTATCAATTCGGAAATTATTATAGAATTAACAGAGAAACTGGAGAGCAAGAATACATTCAGCCAAAACATACTTTAGGAGAAAATCCTTACAGATTTAACTGGCAAACACCTATTCATTTATCAAAACATAATCAAGACATCTTATATTTAGGCGGTAATAAATTACACAGATCTTTAAATAAAGGGAATGATTGGGCAACCATTTCTGGAGATTTAACGAATGGGGGTAAAAAAGGAAATGTAGCTTATGGAACCTTAACTTCAATTGCTGAAAGTCCGTTTCAATTTGGACTATTATATGCAGGTTCAGATGATGGATTAGTGCATATTTCTAAAAATGGTGGAGGTTCTTGGATAAAAATTTCAAATTCATTTCCAAAAGATTTATGGGTTTCTAGAGTCGTAGCTTCCTCGCACAAAAAAGAGCGAGTTTATGCAAGTTTAAATGGCTATAGATTTGATGATTTTACGCCTTATATTTTTATGTCTGATGATTTTGGCCAAACCTGGAAAAACATTGGAAGCTCAATTCCAATAGGTTCAGTAAATGTAATTAAGGAAGATCCTTCAAACGAAAATGTATTGTATGTTGGCACAGATAATGGCTTGTATGTTTCTTTTAATAAAGGAAATTCTTGGGAAATTTTCACGAAGAACTTACCCAATGTAGCTGTGCATGATTTAGTTATCCAGCCTGCTGCAAAGCATTTAATTATTGGAACTCATGGTCGTAGTTTATACAAAGCAAATATTGCTCCTTTACAATTATTAACGGATGATATAGTAACAAAAACCGTGCATGTTTTTGCAATTAATTCAATAATAAAAAAAGGTAATTGGGGAAGTTCTAGAAATAACTGGTCTTCTCTTAATATACCCGAAATCATTATTCCTTTTTACACAAATGAAACGAAAAATGTTCTTGTAGATGTTTTTTCTAATACGATAAAAGTAAACACAATGTTTATAGATGCCGATAAAGGTTACAACGAAGCAATGTTTGATGTTTCTTTCTCTGAAAAAGGGAAAAAAGCATATCAAAAAGCGAATAAGAAAATAAAATTAAAAGCAGCTAAAAATGGTGTTTTCTACTTAGAAAAAGGAAAATATATCATAAAAATTGGCGACGCTGAGAGTGCATTTGAGGTTAAATAACTTCGAAGGCCATTTGAAATGAGTTTTAAAAAAAAATGAGAAATTTCTATCACGAAGTTTCTCAATTTTTTTATTTCAGTTTTGCGCATCTTATCAAAAAAAAGTATTGAAATCAATCCAAAAGAAGATTGGATGCATAGGTGCTTCGAATAAGTTGTTTTAGTTGTTTTGAAAAAAAGACTTTGTTATTGCAATGATTTTTAAGAATAAGATATACCACTGATGGATCAATATCAGGAAATGAATGTCTTAGATAAAATTTGTGCTTCAGGTAACTTGTGTTCAACTTTTTTGTTTTTTTTACATAAAAATAAAAATAAATTCCTTATCTTAAATCTTTACCCCCGCCCCCATGAAAAGAAAAGTTCTTATTTTGTTTACAACGCTCTTTATAAGTAATATTGAGATATCAGCCCAATTAAATACCACTATAGTTGGAGATGCTGTTGACCAAGGAGGTAATTGTTTTTTGATTACAAACGATTTGCAAAGTCAACAAGGAGGTGTTTGGTATGATAATCCGATTGATTTTTCAAATGACTTCACTATTAATTATCAAAACAATTTTGGGGATAATGACTCTAATGGTGCTGATGGTATGGCACTTGTTTTTAAAACCACACCAAATGCAGTCTACGGAGGTGCAGGTGGAGGTATTGGTTATTTCTCAATAGACGACAGTTTGATTGTAGAGTTTGATACCTTTCAAAATCCAGCATACCTTGATCCAACCCAAGACCATTTGTCAATAATGAAAAATGGAAACCCTTCTCACAACAACACTGAAACTAATTCATCAAGGTCAACAGTCCCTAGAGTTCAAGGTCAAAATATAGAAACGACCCGACCAACAGTTGCTGTAAATAGCGAAATAATATGTTCTGGAGAAATAGCAAAACTGACAGCTACTCCATCACCAATAGGTAATTACGTTTACACATGGGTGGTGCCTGCTGGTGCAGAAAACCCTGGAGATGTTCAGAGTTTTTCTACATCTATTGAGGGAGATTACAGTGTGTCTATTAGGAAAGAGGATTTCTTATGTAATATGGATTTTGAAGATAATCAAATAGTTGCTCCTGGTGATTATATTATAGTATCTCAAGAGAGTATCCCTTGCTGGGAGACTACCGCCAGTGATTCTCGAATTGAAGTTTGGGGTGATGGTTTCTCTGGGATTAGTGCGTACTCAGGAAATCAATTTATTGAGCTAAATGCGAATATGCAATCGACATTATTTCAGGATTTTGAAGTAATTCCTGGATCTTCAACACAAATTTCTTTTGCGCATAGAGGAAGAAGCTATAACGAAGAAGATATAATGGAAGTTGAAATTGGTCCTGTTGGTGGCCCGTACATAAACTTAGGTGCGTTTTCAGATGGCACAGATGCTTGGGGGAACTACAGTATTGATTTTTCTTTCCCTATTGGGGAAATTACACTTTATACCATTCGTTTTAAATCTATATATCCGAATTCATCATTTGGTAATTTTTTAGATAATATAAGCTTATCTTTTTCAGGTGATTCAAGCGAATCAGCTACGGGTAATGTGAGTATAATTACCCCTAATAGTAGCCCAACCTTTATTCAGGTAGATCCTATTTGTAGCGGAGGAACGCTCAATGATTTACCAATCATCTCTAGCAATGGTATCGAAGGAACGTGGTCGCCAGGCATAAACAATATAGCAACCACGATCTACACATTTACACCAGCTTCAGGAGAATGCGCAATAAGTTCCACACAAATGACGGTAGTTGTCAACCCAATAATTACTCCCACGTTTCCGCAGGTCGCTGCTATTTGTAGCGGTGAAACACTTTCTGATTTACCGACAGAATCTACGAATAATATCCAAGGAACCTGGTCACCAGCGATGAACAACACTGCAACAACGACGTATACCTTTACACCCGATGGAACAGAAATATGTGCTGAATTAGCCACTTTACAAATAATTGTCAACCCAATAATTACTCCCACGTTTCCGCAGGTTGCTGCTATTTGTAGCGGTGAAACACTTTCTGATTTACCGACAGAATCTACGAATAATATCCAAGGAACTTGGTCACCAGCGTTGAATAGTACAGCAACAACAATCTATACATTTTCACCTGATGCGTCAGAGACTTGTGCTGAAAATCAAAGTATGACGATTACGGTCAACCCAATAATCACGCCAACGTTTACTCAGGTTGGTGCTATTTGTGCTGGCGAAACGCTCTCTGATTTGCCTACCACCTCTTCAAATGGTGTTTTGGGAACGTGGTCACCAGCAATCAACAACATGGCGACAATAACGTATGCATTTTCACCCGATGCAGGAGAATGCTCAACAAGCCTTGTTCAAATGACTATAATCGTAAACTCACTTGTTACCCCAACGTTTACTCAGGTTGGTGCTATTTGTGCTGGCGAAACGCTTTCTGATTTGCCTACCACCTCTGCAAATGGTGTTTTGGGAACGTGGTCACCAGCGATGAATAGTACAGCAACAACAACGTATACGTTTATACCTGATGCGTCAGAGACTTGTGCTGAAAATCAAAGTATGACGATTACGGTTAACCCAATAATCACGCCAACGTTTACTCAGGTTGGTGCTGTTTGTGCTGGCGAAACGATCTCTAATTTGCCTACCACCTCTGCAAATGGTGTTTTGGGAACGTGGTCACCAGCCATTAACAACATCGCGACAACGACGTATGTATTTACACCTGATATGGGAGAATGTTCAACAAGCCTTGCTCAAATGACTATAATCGTAAACTCACTTGTTACCCCAACGTTTATTCAGGTTGCGGCTATTTGTGCTGGCGAAACGCTTTCTGATTTACCTACTACCTCTGCGAATGGTGTTTCAGGAAGCTGGTTGCCAGTAATGAATAATATTTCGACTACGACCTATATATTTACACCTGATTCAGGAGAATGTTCAACAGGCCTTGTTCAAATGACTGTAATCGTAAATCCAATTATCACACCAAATTTTAACCAGGTTGGTGCTATTTGTGCTGGCGAAGCACTTTCTAATTTACCTACCACCTCTGTAAATGGTGTTTCAGGAATATGGTCACCAGGAATGAGCAACACAGCAACAACAGCGTACACATTTACACCAGATGCATCAGAGACATGTGCTGTAAGTCAGAGTATGACGATTACGGTCAACCCAACTATAACTCCAATATTTTATCCGGTTGCTGCTATTTGTGAGGGTGAATTACTCACTAATTTACCTACCATATCTATGAATGGTGTTTCAGGAAGTTGGTTACCATTGATGAATAATACGTCAACAACGACGTATGTATTTACACCCGATGCAGGAGAATGTTCAATAGGCCTTGTTCAAATGACCATTGCGGTAAATCCAATAATCACTCCAATATTTACTCAGGTTGGTGCTATTTGTGTTGGCGAAACGCTTTCTGATTTGCCTACCACCTCTGCAAATGGTGTTTTGGGAACGTGGTCACCAGCAATCAACAATACAGCAACAACAACCTACACATTTACATCAGATACATCAGAGACATGCGCTGTAAATCAGAGTATGACGATTACGGTCAATCAAACTGTAATTCCAGTATTTGATCCGGTTGGTGCTATTTGTGAGGGTGAATTACTTACTAATTTACCTACTACCTCTGTGAATGGTGTTTTAGGAATATGGTCACCAGCGATGAATAATATGGCGACAACCACCTATATATTTACGCCCGATGCATCAGAGATTTGTGCCGAAACAACAACTTTAGAAATCGTAGTAAATGAAATAATTAATAGTAATCTGGATTTAAGGATAGTGGTAAATAAACTTGATTATAATCAATCCGTTGAGGTAGATGTAGCTAATGCGGTTGGTTTCTATGAATATAAGCTTGATGGAGGCTTATGGCAAGACAGTAATCTTTTTGAGAATCTTATCGTTGGAAAACACATTGTTGCTGCTCGTGAAAAATCAGGATGTAGCATTGAATCAAATATTTGGTTTTTATTAATAGATTATCCTAGGTTTTTTACACCGAATAATGACGGTGTTAATGATACCTGGAATATAGAAGGGTTAGAGTCTCAACCAGAAGCTGTAATAACTGTTTTTGATAGATATGGAAAAACACTTGCTGTTTTTAGGGCTAACGAACTTGGTTGGAATGGTGTTTGGAATGGTAAAGGGATACTATCTAATAGTTATTGGTTTAAAGTACGGTATTTCGAAATGGAAAAAAGACCAAAAACGGTAATGTCATACTTTTCATTATTGCGTTAAAAAAATCAATAGTTAGATTGTGTTCAGGACTCAATATCTATGAATCTTATCTTTGTGAATGGTTTCTAATTTCACTCCTATATGCAGAATAATTTTTTTCACAAAAAAAGAAGCGCTTTGCTAAACAAATTATTTATTTAAAATAATTCTAAATATTAGTGAAAAGCTCTCAATTTCTTTGCTTTGCACTTTGTTTCACCGTATTTTTGTAGTCAAAATTTTAACTAAAAAATACAATGGGCGGATTTTTTAAATCTTCAATTGGAAGAAAAGTAGCAATGGCGCTTTCGGCGTTTTTCTTAATGTTCTTCTTACTTCAGCATTTAGCAATAAATATTTTATCTGTTTTTAGTCCAGACACCTTTAACGAAGTGTCTCATTTTATGGGCACAAATCCTTTGGTACAGTTTGCGTTGCAGCCTGTTTTAATCTTTGCAGTTGTTTTTCACTTTGTAATGGGTTTTATTTTAGAACTAAAAAACAGAAAAGCAAACGGAGTAACCTATGTTAAAAACAATGGAGCTGCAAATTCAAGCTGGATGAGCAGAAACATGATTTGGAGTGGATTGGCAATTTTAGCATTTGTCTTATTGCACTTCATCGATTTTTGGTTTCCAGAAATTAATACAAAATTTATTCAAGGCGATTGGTCTGGAATGATGGAAGGAGTTGAAGGTTTGCGTTATCACGAAGAATTAGTTCACAAGTTTGTGAATCCAATTAGAGTAGTTGCGTATGCTATTGCGTTTGTATTCTTAGGATTGCATTTAGCTCATGGTTTTACATCAGCATTTCAGTCGATGGGAGGCACTGCAGGAAGAAAGAAAACATTACAAACTATTGGTAAAGCATATTCAATTATAATTCCAGCAGGTTTTATTTTTATAGCATTATACCATCACTTTAACCATTAATCTTAAAAAAATATGGCTTTAGATTCAAAAGTACCAAAAGGTCCAATTAAGGATAAATGGACAGATTATAAAAATCATATTAACCTTGTAAATCCTGCAAATAAGCGTCATATAGATGTTATTGTTGTAGGAACAGGTTTGGCAGGTGGTTCTGCTTCTGCAACTTTAGCAGAATTAGGCTACAACGTAAAAGCATTTGCTTACCAAGATTCACCTAGAAGAGCGCATTCTATCGCGGCTCAAGGAGGAATTAATGCAGCAAAAAATTATCAAGGAGATGGAGATTCTACATATCGTTTATTTTATGACACTGTAAAAGGTGGTGATTATAGATCGAGAGAATCAAACGTTTATAGATTAGCAGAGGTATCTGCAAATATCATTGATCAATGTGTTGCACAAGGAGTGCCTTTTGCACGTGATTATGGTGGTTTGTTAGACAACCGTTCTTTTGGAGGAGTTTTAGTTTCTAGAACTTTTTATGCAAAAGGACAAACGGGTCAGCAATTATTATTAGGTGCTTATTCTGCAATGAACAGGCAAATTGCTCGTGGAAAGATAGAGATGTTCAATCGTCATGAGATGCTAGATGTTGTTATTGTAGATGGAAAAGCGAGAGGAATTATCGCAAGAAATTTGGTAACAGGAGAAATTGAAAGACATTCGGCACATGCCGTTGTGATTGCTTCTGGTGGGTATGGAAATGTATATTTTTTATCGACCAATGCAATGGGTTCCAATGTAACTGCAGGTTGGAAAGTGCATAAGAAAGGAGCGTATTTTGCGAATCCTTGCTATACACAAATTCACCCAACATGTATTCCTAGATCTGGAGATTATCAGTCGAAATTAACATTGATGTCTGAATCTTTGAGAAATGATGGTAGAATCTGGGTTCCAAAGCATTTAGACGATGTAAAAGCGATTAAAGAAGGAAGCAAAAAACCTACAGAATTAACAGAAAATCAAAGAGATTATTTCTTAGAAAGACGTTATCCTGCATTTGGGAATTTAGTGCCTCGTGATGTAGCATCAAGAGCAGCTAAAGAACGTTGTGATGCTGGTTTTGGAGTAAATGCAACTGGTGAAGCAGTCTATTTAGATTTTGCTGCAGCTTTTGAGCGTTATGGAAAAGAACAAGCGAAGATTCAAAATATATCAAACCCATCCGAAGGAAAAGTTAAAGAATTAGGCCAGGCAATTGTAAAGGCAAAATACGGAAATCTTTTTCAGATGTATGAGAAGATTATAGATGAGAATCCATATGAAACGCCGATGATGATTTATCCAGCAGTTCATTATACAATGGGTGGTGTTTGGGTTGATTATAATTTGATGACTACCATTCCTGGCTGTTACGCAATCGGTGAAGCAAATTTCTCTGATCACGGAGCAAACAGATTAGGTGCTTCTGCATTAATGCAAGGTTTGGCAGATGGTTATTTTGTTTTACCATATACCATTGGAGATTACTTAGCGGATGATATTAGAACAGGAAAAATACCTACAGACAGTCCAGAATTTGACGCTGCAGAAAAAGAGGTTACTGAAAGAATAGCTTTCTTTATCAATAATAAAGGAACACGTTCTGTCGATTATTACCACAAGATTTTAGGAAAAATTATGTGGGATAAATGTGGAATGTCTAGAAATGAAGCAGGCTTAAAAGAAGCTATTGCAGAAATTTCTTCATTAAGAAAAGATTTCTGGCAAAATGTAAATGTTCCTGGAACAGATACAGAATATAATGAGCAATTGGCAAAAGCAGGTAGAGTGGCCGATTTCCTTGAATTAGGCGAATTGTTTGCAAAAGATGCTTTGATAAGAGAAGAATCTGCAGGTGGTCATTTTAGAGAAGAACATCAAACAGAAGATGGGGAAGCAAAAAGAATGAAAGACTTCCAGTTTGTTTCTGCTTGGGAATATAAAGGTGAACCAAAAGATGCCGTTTTGCATAAAGAAGAGTTGGCTTACGAGAATATAGAAGTTAAAGAAAGAAGTTATAAGTAAAATAGTTTATGGTTGATGGTTGTTAGTCTGCGGAAACAACAACTAACAACAAACAACTAAAAACCAAAAACTAAATAAAAATGAATTTAACACTTAAGATTTGGAGACAGAAAGACTCAAGTTCAAAGGGTCAGATGGTCGATTACAAAGTTACTGAGATTTCAGAACACATGTCTTTTTTAGAGATGATGGATGTTCTAAACGAACAGTTAGTGAATTCTGGGGAACAACCGGTGGCTTTTGATCATGATTGTAGAGAAGGAATCTGCGGAATGTGTTCTATGTATATCAATGGCGAAGCACATGGCCCAGATAGAGGCGTAACAACTTGTCAATTACACATGAGAATGTTTAAAGACGGAGATACCATTACCATAGAGCCATGGAGAGCAGCATCTTTTCCTGTAATTAAAGATTTAGTTGTAGATAGAACGGCTTTTGACAGAATACAGCATGCAGGAGGTTATATCTCTGTAAATACGTCAGGAAACACGCAAGATGCAAATTCAATTCCAATTTCTAAACACGCTGCAGACGAGGCTATGGATGCGGCAACTTGTATCGGTTGTGGAGCTTGCGTAGCTACTTGTAAAAACTCATCTGCAATGTTATTTGTGGGTGCAAAAGTTTCTCAATTTGCCCTATTACCACAGGGTCAAGTTGAAGCTGCAGATCGTGTCAAAAACATGGTTGCACAAATGGATTTAGAAGGTTTTGGAAACTGTACAAACACAGGAGCTTGTGAGGTAGAATGCCCAAAAGGAATTTCTTTAGACAACATTGCAAGAATGAATAGAGAGTTAATGAAAGCTTCTATTTAGTTATAAAGTTTATTTTACATATTTAAAAAAAGCCTGATTTAGTTATCAGGCTTTTTTTATGACTTACTTTAAGAATGAAATTTTTTTGTTGATTAATTTACCAATTTTTATTCCTTGTTCTAAACCAATTTTAACAGCAGCATCGTAATGAATTCCGCCATAAACTCTGCTAATAGCAGCTTCTTTTGCGGCCTTTCTGAAGGATGTAAACTGTCTAACAGGTAAGCCGTATGGAAGTTCTGTTGTATCGTCAAAATCAAAATTATCACCAAAAATACTTGTTAACACTTCTGCAGTTGCTCCAGAAACTACAGAATGACCACTTGTGTATTCTGGAAAAGGAGGTGTTTGTAAAAGAGGTGTCCAAGAATCGTCTATATATTTGTTAATTAACGTTTCTGGTCGGACCAAATTACTTCTATACTTTTCATCCCAACAGCTAATAAATGCATCAGAAATTGCAATAGATGTTTTCGTGTATGCAAAAACAGTTTTCTCAAAATTTGAGTTGGTTTTTTTAGCGGCAATTTTACAGATTCCAATCCAATGGGCACCCGGTGTAATTTTTTTAGAAGCAAACATAAAATGGCCTTTATTTACAGTCACAAAAGGATTACAATCCCAAAATTGAGCAATTTTTACTTCTTTGGAATTATTGCCTTTGTCTTTAATTTTATTAGTTAAATCGTAGACATATTTTAATTCTTTGTAAAATTGAGAATCCTTTTTTAATGAGAATTTTGGTGGAGGAATAGGTTTAAATTGATTAGCAGTATTTAAAGCAAAAGTTCTTATCTTTCCCCAGCTTGGCTCAATACCTTTCATATAAGCAGGTGGAGTTGGTTCCCATCTAGATGGATTGTCAGAGGAAATATTAAAATCTGGCATGGTGCGCGTTTCTTTGTAATTATCTGCATTCATCCAAATTTTAATGTGTTTGGAAAATGCTCCTGCATATTTTTTTGAGGATAAAAAGACATCTCTATTTGTTGTTTTCCAGACTGTAAACAGACTGTCTCTATAAATCTCAATTTTTTCTTTAGAGAAAACTAAATCTCGGGCAACATCCATATAGGCAATTAAAGCGGCCAATCTTTTATTATTTTTTTTTTGTGAGTCAATAGCTCTAAAATCAGTTAGGCCGTTTACTTGATTTACTAATGATTTATAGCTCGAGTTTTCCGACGCTAAAACTTCATATGCAACAATATTTGGATACACATAGACTCTACTTGCAACTGGGGGTGAGAAAATATCATGAATCATAATTTCAGTCAATTTATCGACTGTTTTATGATAATCGTTTGCAGTAATCACAATTTTTTTTGGTTCTTTTTGACAAGAAATAATCAAACAAATTAAAAGAAAGGAAAGTGTTTTTCGTAAAAAAGACATTATTTATTTTTTATAAGAATACATTTGTAAAGAATCATTATTAGAAACTATCAATAACACTTTTTTGCTTTTCATTTCGATGGTTTTTACTGCTTTTACTTGGGTATTAAAAGGTGAAATTCCATAATCAGAAACAAAGTTATAATCAGAAACTGATTTTAGTAAAATGCCTTTTAAAGAGCTATAACCGCCATGATATGTGTTTACATTGAATGAATTACCCGATATAATAATTGCATTTTCAGAATTAAATTCAATATTATTAAAGTTAGATATTGGTGCATATTGTAATTCTTTCGGAAATTTTTTAAAGGTTTTAAATCCACCGTTATTGTTCTCTAAATATCCAGAAGCTAATGTACTTACGATAAATTTTGAGGCTTTTTGCAGTGCTTCCGGTGTTAAAACTTCTTCAACTGTTTTTAAAGCGTAGTTCTTGTGTTCTACAAATCGCTTGCTGATAATATTCATTTGAGCCGCCAATTCATCTTTTGAATTTACAGGATATTCTTTCCCGTTCTTAGAGTACGCAATTATAGTTTCTTTTCTATTATTGGCATCAAAATCCCCATAATACAAAGTTAATGGATTTTCGGGAGTTGGATTAAACTTGGTGTTTAATCCCCAATTTCCTAGTAAAATATCTTTATCTCCATCTTTATCAACATCAAAAGCGGTGATAGATTGCCACAAACCTTCTAAGTTTTTAGGAATTTCTATCAAAGATAATTTTCCATTATTATTTATAAAAATTTGTGGGTTTCCCCACTCTGTAGCTATTAACAAATCTTTTTGATTATCATTGTTAATGTCTATCCATGTTGCATCTGTAACTTTCGAACTTAGTTTAAAAGTTAAATCTGCAGTAAAATTACCTTCTCCGTTATTTATTAAAATTGCGGAATTCACATTCGAGCCAAAATTTACAGGATTTGATAAGTTTCCGATAAACAAATCTTCATCTCCATCATTATCATAATCGTAAGCTGCAACACAAGAAGTGTTTAGCGGATTTAATAGAATTTGTTTTTCAGACTTTAAAAATTCTCCGTTTTTATTAATATATAAACGATCGACTTCAAACTGTCTATTTCTTGTTTTGTGTATACCTGTTGCAACGTATAAATCTAAATCCCCATCATTGTCAGCATCAAAGAAAACGGCGTCATTATCTTCATAATCTGCATCTTTTTTAAATTGTTTTTGAGTACTTTTTTTGAAAGATTTACCATTGTTTAAATATAATTCTGCAACATTTCCAGAACTATTTCCTAAATAAATATCATCAAAACCATTTCCATCAACATCACCAATTGCAAGAGCTGGGCCTAGTTTAGAAACTTGATATGGAATAATTTTCTCTCTATTAAAGTCATAATAACTATCTTCTTTATGGTTGAATTTGATGCTATTATCAGTTTTGAAAATGAGTTCTTTTTTACTTAAAGTGTAATCATAAATAAGGTTTTTATCGATATAATTAACTAAAAGGTTTTTGTTGATTTCAGGATTTTTTAGTTTCTGAAACGTATTATCTGGCCAAACAATTTTAATAGAATCTATATTAGAAAGCGTGTCTATACCAAAATAAATTTTTTGTTCTACAGAAGAAATAAACCCTCTAGAAACAAATAATTGTTTTAATTGACTTTTACCGTTATTGTATAATATTGCTTTGGTTCCAATTCCGTTTTTATTTCCGTTTTTATAATTGAAACTTAAACTAATTGAGTTCTTTTTATCATTTGTAGTATTCTCGTAAATTCCTGCATAATTATTTAAGTTGTTGGTAATAATGTCCAAATCACCATCTAAATCTAAGTCTGCATATATTGCTCCGTTAGAAAGTGATGGTTTTTGTTCTATCCAGTCGCCAGTTTTCTTTATAAAACTACTAGAATTTCCTTTATAAATTTCATTTGAAACTTCACCAGAGGGCATCTCGTTAATGGACTTAAAAAGCCATTCTAAACTTTCTGCCTGACTTTTTTGTTTAAAAGTATTAGAGACATATTTCTTGAAATCTAAACCATTTGGTCTTCTATTAATTCCGTTACTTATAAATAAATCTTGATGACCATCATTATCAAAATCAGCAAAAAGTGGCGCCCAACTCCAATCTGTATCAGCAACATTATTTTGTAAAGCAGTTTCATAAAAATAGCTTCCTTTTTCACTTATTTGAAGCATATTTCTAGAATATTGATCTTTATACCCTTGTTTTCTTAACTTTTCTTGCATGTTGTACATAGCATCATCACCTTCAGTTTCCTTTAAAACACGCTCATCATTTGGTAACATATCTAAAGTGATAAGATCTTGAAAACCATCACCATTAATATCTGCAACATCACTTCCCATAGAAAATCTTGAAATCGTAGAAAATGATTTTTTTAGTTCTTCTCTAAATGTTCCATCTTGATTATTGAGGTAATAATAATCGTCTTCATGAAAATCGTTACAAATATAAATATCATCCCACCCATCGTTGTTAAAATCGGCAATAGAAGCACTTAGCCCGTAACCATTTGCACCCCCAAAAATTTTGGCTTCTTTGCTAATATCAGTAAATTTTCCATTGTTATTTTTTAGTAAAACATCACCAACAAACGGAACACGTTTGTTTCTTAAGGATGCTTTTCCATGTGAAGTTACGGTATGTGTCGCATGATTTACGATATATACATCTAGGTCATTGTCTTTATCAAAATCAAAAAAGTAAGCTTGTGTAGAAAACCCTGAGAAATCCAATCCATATTCTTTTGCTTTTTCAGTAAAAGTAGTATCCCCATTATTGATAAAAAGCTCGTTCCTACCTTTAAAATCTAATAAACCAGAAACAGCACAAACATAAATGTCTAAAAAACCGTCGTTATTAATATCTACCATTGTAACACCCGTATTCCAATCTGCAGAACTATTGATGTTCGCTTTTTTAGAAATATCCTCAAATTTTAAGTTCCCCTTGTTAAGAAAAAGTTTGTTATCACCTTGATTAGATACAAAGTAAAGATCTGATAAACCATCATTATTAATATCACCGGCGCTCACGCCGCCGCCATTATAAAAATAAATATAATTAATAATGCTATGCTCGACATCTTCATTTAGCGTGTTTTTAAAATCTATTCCAGTAGTTTTTTCTGACAGCTTATTTAAAAGGAAGTTTTGATGTGTTTCTTTATTTTTTGTGCTACAACTTGTGCATAGAAAAAGTAAAATAAACAACATTAAAAAAATATAATTTTTTAACATTTTAATAGACGTATACAGTGTGAGTTCAAAGGTACAAAACATTGACAAAGTAATAACCGTTCATTTTCTTCCAAAATCCGCAGGAATTTCTCCCCAAGCTTTGGTTTCCCATTTTAAAATCGGGTTTTTAAACGTATTTTCTTTCAGCCAAGTTTCTGCTCTTTTTATCAATTCCAATAAATCTTTATTAGAAGCGTCAAAATGCATATTGGTCTTGCATCTTTTTTGTTTTATCCAACTCATGGCAATTCTAGAATCAGAGTAAATAGGAACATCTTCTTTGTTTTTACTCTTTAGTAAAGCAATTCCGTGCACCAAAGCTAAGAATTCCCCAATATTATTGGTTCCTTTTTTATAAGGACCTTTGATAAAAATTTGCTTTTTGTTGTGTGTTAAAACACCTCTGTATTCCATTTTCCCAGGATTTCCAGAACAAGCAGCATCTACAGAAATACTTTCTAAATTAGGGATACCAATTTTTTCTTTTTCTAAGGGTGATAAAGTAGGCTTTTTGGTGTTCTTGCCTTTATACTCTTCGTAGTTTTTAGTGTATGCAGTTTCAGCTTCATCTAAATCAGCAAAAGATTTGTATTGTGCGCCCTCAAACCCCTCAATTTGTCTCTTACAGACATTCCAAGAAGTAAAAACCCCCGGTTTTTCCCCTTTCCAAACTACGTAAAACTTTTTTTTAGCCATGTGCGTCTATAATTACTCCCTCTATTACCTTTGGAAAGTGTTTTTGTTCTAGAATATGAATTTTTTCTGCAATAGATTCTGGAGAATCATTTTCATTTAAAGCTGTTTTTGCCTGAAAAATGATGGCTCCTTCATCATAATTTTCATTTACATAGTGAATTGTTATGCCAGTTTCAGTTTCTTTATTTTCTTTTACAGCTCGGTGAACGTTCATTCCATACATGCCTTTTCCGCCATATTTTGGCAATAAAGCAGGATGAATGTTGATAATTTTATTATGAAAAGCAGCAATAATTTTTTCTGGAACCTTCCATAAAAACCCTGCAAGAATAATATAATCTGCATTGCTTTTTAAAAGATTTAAGATGGTGTCTTCCTTTGAAAATTCATTTCTATTAAAATGTAAATAATTGATATCTAAATTCTTGCATCTATCAAAGACTTTGGCGTGTTCATTATTCGAGAGCACCTGAGTAACTTTAGCAGTCTTAGTGTGATTAAAAAATCTTATAATATTTTCTGCGTTCGTTCCAGAACCAGAAGCAAAAACAACGATACGCTTCATATCTATAAATCTATACTACAAAAAAAAGAATAATTTTTAACAAACGGGTTATTTTAAGAGGAGATTAAACATTTTTATTTATCTTTCATCATCATTTTTCGAGCAAAAGTTAGTTAGAATTAATAAGATTCGTATTTTTGCCTCGATTTAAATTTTAAAAAACAGAAAATTATGTCAGACATTGCATCAAGAGTAAAAGCTATTATCGTAGACAAATTAGGAGTAGACGATAATGAAGTAACAACAGAAGCTAGCTTCAC
The DNA here is from genome assembly GCA_964195455.1 of uncultured Acidimicrobiia bacterium. Taxonomy (GTDB): domain Bacteria; phylum Bacteroidota; class Bacteroidia; order Flavobacteriales; family Flavobacteriaceae; genus Polaribacter. The sequence goes on along the minus strand of CAXMOR010000052.1, from coordinate 171,390 downwards.
AAACGATTTAGGAGCAGATTCTTTGGATACTGTTGAGTTAATTATGGAATTCGAAAAAGAATTCGATATTCAAATTCCAGACGACCAAGCTGAGAACATCGGTACGGTAGGACAGGCAGTTAGCTATATTGAAGAAGCAAAAAAGTAAATTTATATGCAGTTAAAACGAGTTGTAGTCACTGGACTTGGCGCATTAACGCCAATTGGTAATAATATTGAAGAATATTGGAACGCATTAGTTAACGGAGTTAGCGGTGCAGCGCCTATCACTTACTTTGATGCGGCCAAGTTCAAAACTCGTTTTGCATGTGAATTAAAAAACTTTAACGTGAACGACTTTATCAATAGAAAAGACGCACGTAAGATGGATAGATTTACGCAATATGCAATGGTCGCTTCAGATGAAGCAATTGCAGATTCAAATCTAGACTTAGAAAAAATTAACAAATTACGCGTTGGTGTAATTTGGGGAGCAGGAATTGGAGGTTTAGAAACTTTTCAAAATGAAGCTTTAAATTTTGGAGCTGGAGACGGTACTCCAAGGTTCAATCCGTTCTTTATACCAAAAATGATTGCAGATATTGCGCCAGGAAATATTTCCATTAAGAATGGATTTATGGGGCCAAATTATACTACAGTTTCTGCATGTGCATCATCTGCTAACGCGATGATAGATGCTTTAAATTACATTCGTTTAGGTACTTGTGATGTAATCGTAACTGGTGGCTCTGAAGCCGCTGTTGCTATTGCTGGCGTTGGTGGCTTTAATGCTATGCACGCTTTATCAACAAGAAATGAAAGTCCAGAAACGGCGTCTAGACCTTTTGATGCAGAACGAGATGGTTTTGTATTAGGTGAGGGAGCAGGGGCTATTATCCTTGAAGAATATGAACACGCTAAAGCTAGAGGAGCAAAAATTTATGCTGAGGTTATTGGAGGAGGAATGTCTTCTGATGCGTATCACATGACAGCACCTCACCCTGAGGGTATTGGGGTTATTGCTGTAATGAAAAATTGCCTAGAAAACTCACAAATTAAACCAGAAGATGTAGATCATATTAATACACATGGTACTTCCACATCTTTAGGAGATGTTGCAGAATTAAAAGCAATTTCTAAAGTTTTTGGCGAGCATGCTAAAAACATTAATATTAATTCTACAAAATCTATGACAGGACATTTATTAGGTGCTGCTGGAGCGATAGAGTCTATTGCTGTTATTTTAGCAATGAAACACGGTACTGTGCCACCCACAATAAATCATTCTACATTGGATGAGAATATTAATCCAGAATTAAACCTTACGCTAAATAAACCTCAGAAAAGAGATATTAGAATAGCAATGAGTAATACATTTGGTTTTGGAGGTCATAATGCTTGTGTTGCCTTTAAGAAATTAGAGGAGTAACCTATGAACTTTATTCGTAAAATAGTTGAATCTCGTTCTCAAGAGGATCATAAATTATTTATAGAATTAAAAAAAGTACTCAAATTTTCTCCAAAAGACATAAAAAAATATAAAAAAGCATTTACGCATAGATCTGTGCAAATGTTGGATAAAAAAGGAATTCCTATTAATTATGAACGCTTAGAGTTTTTAGGCGATTCTATTTTAGGTTCTGTTATTTCTTCCTACTTGTATAAAAAAGTACCAACAGGATCAGAAGGTTACCTTACTCAAATGCGTTCTAAAATAGTTAGCAGAAAGCATTTAAACGAGTTAGGCAAAGATTTAAACTTAATTCGTTTTGTAAAAAGCAATATAGATCAATCTAACGTTGGCGATAATATTCACGGTAATATTTTTGAAGCTCTAATAGGTGCTATTTATTTAGATAAAGGATATAATTTTTGTCAAAAATTTATTTACGAACATGTAATTGTGCCCTATGTTGATATAGAAAAATTAGAGGGTAAAATAACTAGTTATAAAGGTTTGATTATAGAGTGGTGTCAAAAAAAGAAGAAGAAGTATAAATTTGATACTTATGAGGATTCTGGAAACGAGTCTGTAAAGCACTTTAGTGTTAAAATAAGTATAGATGGAGAGCAAGTTGCTAAAGGGCGAGCAACTTCTAAAAAAAAGGCAGAAGAACAAGCGTCAAAAAGAGTTTATTATGCTTTCCAAAGTGAAATCTCTTTAGGTTAACTACGATAACGTTTTCGTTAAAATCCCAGTAAAACTCATAAACTATTAGTAATTTAGCACCTTGAAGATGAATTAAGACATATTATTAATCATGGAAATTCACTCATTAGGTTTAAGCGATTTTTGCGAAGATGAATACTCATTAATTGGTATACATACCGCATTAGAAGATTTTAAGTTAGCCTATTTATTGAATAAAAATTTAGGAACAAGCTTTTATAAATCGAGAGAAGATTTAAATTTTGAAAATCAGAAAAAAAAAGCATCCTTTTCAATTTTTAATTATTCTAGTTTAAAATATGATTTTGAATGGTTCTTAATTGCAAATAGCTCTAAAAGAGAAAATCAAACAGAATCAAATGAACTTCTACTAACTACAGAAACAAAGACATATTTAATACCTGAAAAGAAAAAAGTAGATTTTTTTATTAAAATTTCAGGAGATTTAGAATATAGTTTTGTTCTAGAAGTCGTAGGTAAAATAAAAAAAATAGATCAAGTAATCACTTCTTATTCAATAGATAAGAACACATTAAAGTCGAAAGACTTTTTAATATTTTAGAAAAACATGCCACACAATAATAAAACAAAAATAGTTGCGACTCTAGGGCCAGCAATAGACACAAAAGAAATTCTTACAGAACTAGCTAGAAATGGTGTAAATGTTTTTAGAATCAATTTTTCTCATGCAGATTACGAAGACGTAAAAAGAAAAGTAAAAATTATTAGAGAAATAAATGCTGAAAACGATTTTAACATTGCAATTCTTGGAGATCTTCAAGGTCCAAAATTACGTGTTGGAGTTATGGAAGAAGGTGTAGAATTAGAAGATGGAGGCACTTTTACATTCACTACAGAAAAATGTATTGGAACTAAAGAAAAGGCATTTATGACTTACCAACGTTTTCCTAAAGATGTAAAAGTTGGAGAGCATATTTTGGTTGATGATGGTAAATTAATGTTTGAAGTTATTTCAACCAACAAAGAAACAGAAGTTGTTGTAAAGGTAATTGTTGGTGGAGCTTTGAAATCAAAAAAAGGTGTAAACTTGCCAAACACAGATATCTCTTTACCTGCATTAACAGAGAAAGATATGGCAGATGCAGTTTTTGCGATTGAACAAGAAGTAGATTGGATGGCGTTATCTTTTGTAAGAACTCCTGAAGATTTAAGAATGTTGCGCGATTTAATTGCACAACACTCTGATTATAGAATTCCTATCATTGCTAAAATTGAGAAACCAGAAGCTGTTGCAAATATAGACGCCTTAATTCCTTATTGTGATGGATTAATGGTTGCTCGTGGAGATTTAGGTGTAGAAATACCGATGCAGGATGTTCCTTTAATTCAAAAGAAATTAGTTAGAAGAGCAAAAAGAGCAAGAATTCCCGTAATTATTGCTACTCAAATGATGGAAACAATGATTGATAATCCTGTTCCAACAAGAGCAGAGGTTAATGATGTAGCCAATTCAATTATGGATGGCGCGGATGCAGTAATGCTTTCTGGAGAAACTTCTGTAGGGAAACACCCGCTAAAAGTTATTCAAAAAATGTCTGAAATTATTAAAAGTGTAGAGAACTCTAGAATGATTAAGGTACCACATGATGCTCCTCATATTAGAACGAATAGATTTGTTACAAAATCTATCTGTCATCACGCAGCTTTAATGGCAAATAATACAGATGCAGCAGCAATATCAACCTTAACAAATAGTGGCTATACAGCCTTTCAAATTTCTGCTTGGAGACCAAGAACATTTGTTTTGGCCTTTTCAACAGAGAAAAGAATTTTAGGAAAATTAAACCTACTTTGGGGGGTAAAAGCTTACTACTATGATAAGAATCTAACAACAGATGATACGGTAGTTGATATTAATAACATTGTCAAAGAAAAAGGTTTTGTGAAATCTGGTGATTTAATTATTAACCTTACATCAATGCCTGCAAAGGCTAAAGGAATGGTAAATACATTGCGAGTTTCTGAAATAGAATAAAAGAGATTTTAATTTTCATAAAAAAAGCGTTCTAAATCTTTAGAACGCTTTTTTTATGAAATATAAATTGTTGGTTAAATTCTTAACTTTTTACTGATGATTATTGCATCATTAGTAACAAAGGGCATAGGCATCATTTCTTTTGACCTTGGACTTATGGAAAAATTAGGGTTCTCTAATAAATCAAAAGAGATTTCATTTAAGATTATATTTAATTTCTCATCTTTATAGATACTGAAAGAAAGCGTTAGGTTTTCATCCGAATTTGCCATATGATAAATTAAAAAAGTCCCTTTTTCTGCAGTGTAATTTTTTCCAGTATTTACGAGAGCATCATTTATTTTAAATTGTTTTAGAGTGAGCTTGTTATTTGTAATGAACTCAAACTTATTTACTTTTCTATTAGGTGATATTTCCAGTTCTAAGAAACGTTTATTGCCAATAATAGTATCAAAATCTATGCGAACACTTGATGAAGGAATATTTTTATAATCTGTTTTTTTATAATACCTAAAAGGTGTATTGTATTTACTTTTAGTTTCTGCATTTTTAATACTCCCTTTTATAGCACCTTCATCAAAAATTTGTTTTGTATAATTATCTAAATCCTTGTTGTACGTTCCAAAATAAGCAGTCTTATCGTCAGAATTTTGAACGTAAATAAGACTATTTGGTTTTTTGTTATCTATAGAAAACCCGCTATTATAAGTCGCAAAACCAAAGAAAAGAATAGTGAAAAGACTACTTATTTTTAGCAACCAAAAAGATTTTCTTTGATGAAAAGTAAAGACCATTAATCCAAAAATTAAAGCAATTAAAACACCACTGATAAATAAATTTTTTAAGCCTAAACCAACAGGAAACATTTTTACTAATGGAGCAAAAATATAGATTGTTGGTATAGATAAAACTGTGAATAAAATACGTTTTGATCGTTCTTCGATATCCATAAAAACCGCGATCATTAAAATGAATAAAGCACAAAAAACAGGAATGATAAAAAAGCCTGCACCTTTCAAGTAAGAACTGATTAAAAAATTAATAACCAACCAAATAAAAATTGGTGCAATTAATAAATTTGTTGCTTTTTCTTCTTTAGAAAAGTACTTATAAGTTTTTAGTGAAATCGAAAGGTTTAAGAAAACAAAAGCCGCAATATAAATATATCCATTATAGGTGAAACCGTGTAGAATATCGTTGTATTGAGGGTGAATTACAAGCAGTAACCTCCATAGTCCAAAAGAAATTAAAGCGCAAAAGATCAGAGATATTAAAAACGGAATAAACCCATTTAAAACATTTTTTATTGAGATTTTGTTGAGTGAAAAGCCAAAGAAAATTAAAATTAGAAATAAAATTATTGCAATAATTAATAGCGGTGTTACCCAAGAAAAAGAATATATAATTAGTTTTGAAAAAGGAAAATTTAGGTAGACAAAGTCTTCATTAGAATCTAGATTTTCTAAATCAGAAAAAGCAAAATAATTTAAAGTAGTAGTTAAATAGTCTGCTTGATGTAAAAGTGATTCTTTATCTAAACGTTCATAAGAATCTTGTGCTGTATGATAATCAAAATGATCACCTATAAAAGCGAAATTAAAACCATTGATATTACCATCTTCTCTAAATACAGTTAAATCTGTGTCATTTGGTAGCTTTTTATAAATGCTATACATCAAAGAATTTGCAGCAGGAAAATTAGGTCTTGCAGCCATAAACTCTGACAATAATTTACTGTTTTTGCCATTAGTCTCCATGAGCATATAACTTGTACCACCACTTCCTCTAGCTTCAAAATTTAAAACCAAACCAACATCTTTAGACCAAGGATGTGCATCAACAAATGCCTGTGCACCTAATAAACCTAACTCTTCAGCATCAGAAATTAGAATAATAATATCGTTTTTAGGTTTTTCATTCTTAGCTAAGAAGGCTCTCATTCCCTCTAAAATCGTGACAACACCTGAACCAGCATCACTTGCACCAAGAGAAGAATGCGGGTTAGAATCATAATGAGAAAGTAACATTAAAGCTTTTCCTTTTTCCGACCCTTTTAGACGCGCTATAATATTTTCTGCTGTTGTGGCAGCAAACCATTTTTTATTTATAGCCGTTTGTGTTTGAATTTCTACTTCAAAGCCCATTTTTTGAAGTTCATAAGCGATATAATTCTGAACAACTTTATGTTCATTAGAACCAACATGATGTGCCTTTTTACTAATATTTTTTAAATGAAACAAAGCATTATCAATGGAAAAATCTGTTGTTGAGATGTTTTTTTTTGGAGAAAAAGAAGGCTTTAAATCAGAAAAACTCCAATAAATTGCACCAAGAATTATGAGAACAGAAACAAGAGAAGAAATGGTTTTCATTTGAAAAATAAGTTTTTATAAATATAAGAAATAAAAAAAAACTTAATATGAATGTTATTTGAAACAGAAAAAACATTAAATTTAAATGAATTAAAAACTAAATTATTATGGGAATTAAAAGCTTTCAGGGTAAAAGAGATCTGTCTCAAAGAAAAGAAGAGTCTCAAATTTTGGTATCTGATTATATGACGAAAAAATTAGTGACATTTAAAGCCGAAGACTCTTTAGATCATGTAATTAACATGTTAATTACCCATAAAATTTCTGGTGGACCAGTTGTTAATGATGAAAACGATTTAATTGGTATTATTTCTGAAACAGATTGTATTAAACACATTTCTGAAAGTAAGTATTATAATATGCCTTCTGACACGAATAATACTGTGGGAAAATATATGGTTACAGATGTTGATACAATTGACAAAGACATGAATATTTTTGATGCTGCCTTTAAATTTATTAGCTCACGCAGAAGAAGGTTTCCTGTTGTAGAAAACAAAAAATTAATAGGTCAATTAAGTCAGAAAGATGTTTTAAAAGCTGCAATTAAAGTAAAAGGAAATACTTGGAAGTAGATTAGCGCTCTTTTTTGATTAATAAAAACGTTTCATTTTCTAAAGTTAAATACCCTTCATCATAAATATAAAAATAGGTGTTTCCTGTTTTCGTTTTATAAATTGATGTAAAAAACTGAAAATCGAAACCTTTATCATATAATTTGGTTCTTGTCACTTTTGTTTTACCTGTAATATTTAATTCTGATAATATTTTATAATTTTTTCTAAGCCGATTATTAATATTTCTGATAAGGTTTTTACTGTCTTTGTTTACGCGATTATTATATGCATTTCTACAATAATCAGAACAGAATTTCTTGTCTATTCTACCTTTTAAAGGCTCTCTGCATTCTAAGCACTCTCTGTTTTCCATATCGTAAATATAATGAAAATTATTCGTTTACAAACGACTACAAGTAATTACAACCGAAAGTAATTGTTTTGTAACCGAATAAGACTTTAATGATGTCGCAACTTTGCAGAGTCAAAATGAATTGACAAATAATAATATTTTAAAACCTTATCTTATGAGTACGTTAAGAAACAAAGTTCAGTTAATTGGAAATTTAGGAAACAATCCAGAAATCATCACTTTAGAAAGTGGTAAAAAGTTAGCAAAATTCTCTATTGCTACCAATGAAAGTTACAAAAACGCACAAGGCGAAAAAGTAACGGACACACAATGGCATAATATAGTTGCTTGGAATAAAACAGCAGAAATAATAGAAAGATATTTAGAAAAAGGAAATGAAATTGCTGTCGAAGGAAAACTAACTTCTAGGTCTTATGAGACAAAAGAAGGGGAAAAAAGATACATTACAGAAATTGTTTGTAACGAATTATTGATGTTAGGAAATAAGCAGTAAAGTGTATTGATTTGTAATAATAAAACCCACTTATAAAGAGTGGGTTTTTTTGATTTGAATAGTTTTTTTTAAATTATCTGACTTTAAGGTGTTTAATTGATTAATGTCATAGGTGTATGTTTTTAATTTTAATAAATTAGGAGATGAAAACGGAACATCATGAAAAAATTAATATATATTTTAGCAATAATAGCTCTTTCTAGCTGCTCATCTATTAGAACAGTAGATAGTTGGAGAAGTAGGGAGTATGCAGACTTTAAACCTAAAAAAGTATTAATTGTTGGAATTACAGAAAACTTAACCGCAAGAAAAATATTTGAAGAACAGTTAAAAGAAAAACTAAAATTAAGTGCTGTTGATGCAGAGGAAAGTCATGAACTATTTACATTAAAATTTTCAAGCGAAAAACAAACTGAAGAAAATATTCAGAAAGAAATAGACAAAATTACTACGAATGATTTTGATGCTATTTTAATTTCTGCTGTTAAAGGTGTAGACGAGAAAGTAATGTATAATACTAATTATTATAACAATTACTACTATAGAATACATCCTTTTAGACACTACTATTATATGCATCAAGATGTGTATTTTGATGGAGGATATTATAATAAGTATAAAATTTATCATGTAGAAACTTCATTATACAAATTAAATGCAAATAAAGATAAATCTTTGATTTGGGTTACTTCCAATAAAATAATTGAACCTAGTTCAATTAACACCACTGTTAATGACTTTGTAACTGTTATTATTAAATCATTAAAAAAAGAACGTATCATTTCATATAACAAATAGTTAAAGATGAAAACACTTGTATACAGTGCTAAAGATTTTGAAATTCCTTATTTAGAAAAAGCGAATTGTAGAAAACACGAATTAACTTTTATAGAAGAAGCTTTGTCATCTGAATCTACCCTGAAAACTATCGGATATGAGGCAATTTCTATATCTTCAGTAGATAAAGCTACTCCAATTATAATTGAAAAATTGAGTGATTTTGGGGTTAAATACATTACGCTGCGTTGTGTAGGGCACGATAATGTAAGTTTAAACACTGCTTTAGAGTTTAATATTAAAGTAGCAAATACACCCGCATATTCGCCTTATGCTATAGCTGAGCATGCGGTAAGTTTATTATTGGCATTAAATAGAAGACTTATAGAATCAAGTCAGAGAGTAAAATCATTCAATTTCGATTTAAATCATCTTATTGGTTTTGATTTAAAAAGCAAAACAGTCGGCATTATTGGCACAGGTAGAATAGGTTCTATAATGACTAAAATTATGCATGGTTTTGGATGTGAATTATTAGGTTACGATATTGTTGAAGATAAAGAGTTGATTCAAAAATATAATATGACATATCACTCCTTAGAAGAGGTATGTAAAAATTCCGATATTATCTCGCTTCATGTCCCTTTAAACAGCGATACACATCATTTAATAAATAAAAAAATAATTGAACAAATGAAACCAGGTGTTGTGATCATAAATACTGCAAGAGGAGCTATTTTAAATACGGAAGATATTATTAATGGCTTAAGAAATGAAACGATTGGAGCTTTAGGAATTGATGTTTATGAAAAAGAAAAAGAAATCTTTTTTAAGGATCATTCTCATGACATTATTAAAGATGAAATGTTTATTAAATTAAACTCAATACCAAATGTATTAATTACAGGACATCATGCTTTATTAACTAAGGAAGCGCTGACAAATATTGCAGAAACAACAATCTATAATTTAGATTGCTGGAGTGAAGATAGCGCAATAGAAAACGAATTAACGAATGCTCTCATCGATAAGGTCTAATTATTTTTTATTGTAGCCATAAATATCTTTTAAGGATATATTATGTCCATTTACCGAATCTTTAATCTTTAAATTATATCTAATGTTTATTTTAGTGTTTATAGGAGCGTAATAATAAATCACCCAGGCATGACCTTCTTTAGAGCCAATGCAGCCATTAGAATAAGCCTTTCCTAATGTGTTTGGATTTGTTGTTGGGTGTATTAGTTGCCCATAACGTAAACCATTAATTTCAGTTTCTATAAAAGGAATTTGAGGTAATTTTGTAACCTTGTTGTCATCTCTTTTCGTTACATAGTATCGGCGTCCATTAACAGGGTTATAAAAATCTGGAAAACGTTCGTATTTTACAATTTTACCTTTTCCTATTTTTGTTTTTAAATCTAAAACTCTTCCAGCCATTTTAAGATATTTTTTTTCATCTCTTCCAACTCTGATCGGAAATTTAAAAAGCTCTTTTGAGTTTTCAAAAATACGAAGTTTAAACTCCGGTATATTTATATCTATGTTTGTGTTTTTAAAAGAGCTAAGAATTTTATCCGCTAATTTAGAGTTGGGTACAATTAGTTTATCACCTTTTCTTAAAACAACCATTTTTTTCTGATTATAAACAAAAGAATCTTTTTCTTTCATTGCATAATAATCCGTATTTCTTAGTGTGTTAATTATCCATTTATTTGCTCTTACTAAAAGATGTTCTGTTAATTTGTAGGGTGTTAAAGAATCGTATTTTATAACAATAGAATCTAAAAACTGAAAGTAGTTTTCTATGGTAATGTCTTTTATTACTTTTATTTTTTTTGGCGACATATTATTAAATAGAATGCTTTTTAGTTGAAGAGGTACAAGTGAATTTGAATAGCCAATATTAAAACATGCTATCAGAAAAATAATTACAAGAAGGTTCATTTTACTTTTCATTCTTCTAAGAATTAGAAAGACTCTAAAGCTAAGTTATGTCTAGAAAAGAAGAAATGAAATGATAATTATCAGCTTAATTTATATATGATTAAGATCATTTCGATTTGATATATTTTCAACTTCTTTTACATGAGAGTTTAAGAAGTATTATTATGAAAATAGAACACTTAGAAGAGCGAGTTACTGATTATAGAGAATCGATTAAAATAGTTGTTGAAAAAAAAACTCAATGGGAAAGTAGTACTAAAAAACTAATAATAAAAGTATTAAAAAATGCTACTAAAAATTATAATATTGGTTGGAAGGTACAAGAACTCAATTGGATTTATAATAATGAGGCAATAAATATTACATTCAATTCTTTTCCTTCAGATCTTATTGATTATACAAATAAGGTTCCTACATATCAATTTATACAAGGTGGGGCATTAGTTTTTTCACAATCGTATAGTGGAGACGTATATGTTATTATTCTTTTCCCTTTTGTAGAGCAATTACAGATAGAAAATAGCAGTATAGAAATAGGTTTCTACAATCCGGCAGAAATTACAGAAAAACTGATTGTTGAAAAAGTAGATGAATTTTTAAAAGAAATGATAAAATGGGAAGTACCATCTTATCAAACTAAGTTAGGATTTCATCATAAAGAAATCTAATTATTTTAAATATCCAAGGTTAAAGTTTATTGATAGAAACTCTTTTAGTAAACCCTTCTTTTTCCTATCAATTCATCAATTGTTATTTTAAAAATAATAGGAGGTTTATTTGTATAAGTTTTACTAGAAAATTTACAAATAGAATCTACGGTTCTTTCTTCTTTTTTTAAGATTAGATCTTTAATTCCCGTTGCAAATTCATGTAAATATTTTTTTGCATCAGGACCAGAAATCTCTTTATAAACTCCCTGAGCTAAGACAGAATTCCAGTTATCAACGTTTTTTATTTCTAAAATTTGTAGCGATACTTTAGTGTTCTTTCGCATCGCCATTGTCTTATGTCCTTCATCAGAATAGCCAACTATAATATGTTTTTTGTCAAAATAATAAGTGAGTGGAACAATAAACGGTTTGCCTTTATAAATATAAGCGAGTTGACCAATATAATTGTTTCCTAGTATATTGATACACTCTCTTTCGTTTAAAGTAGATATCATGATGCAGATTTTATATGTAATGAATCGCTAAGCTAATTGAAATGAAAATAAAAAAACATGATCTACATCAGTTGGGAAGTTTTATTTTTTAAGCAACTTAAACAATGTGATTTCTGGTCTCATTCCTAATCTCCCGGGAAAACCAACCCAACCGAGGCCACGATTAACATATAAATATTTTTCATTTTTACGGTACAAACCTGCCCAATGTTTGTATTTGTATTTTATAGGACTCCATTTCATTTTTTTGTATTGAAAACCAACCTGCATTCCATGGGTATGTCCAGAAAGTGTTAAGGAAATATCTGTTTTTCTAATTATTTCTTCGCTCCAATGTGTTGGATCGTGGGATAATAATATTTTAAAGGGAATTTTATCAACATTTTTGAGTGCTTCTTGCAAATTTCCATATTGTTTAAAAGGTAATTTCCCCCAATTTTCTACTCCAATAATTGCTAATTTTTCTTTTCCTTTTTCAACTATTTCTGATTGGTTTAATAAAAGTTTAAAATCAATAGTTTTATAAAACTCTTTTATTTTATCGAAATTTTTTTGCTTTTCTTGAGCAGAATCCCACTCACTATAATCGCCATAATCATGATTTCCCAAGACGGCATATTTCCCTTTTTTAGCAATTAATTTTTTGAAAACTTTTTCCCATCCAATTAATTCCCAAGCATAATTATTAACTAAATCTCCAGTAAAAAAAATAAAATCAGGCTGGGAATCATTAATTACTTTTATCGCTTTATCTAAAATATGATATTTATAATTAAAGCTACCTAAATGAATATCAGAAATTTGTATAATTTTTAAACCACTAAAAGTTTCAGGTATTTTTGTGTGTTTAATAGTAATATGATGTACTTTAAACCTATATAAAGCTCTGAAAAAACCATACATTATAACAAAAAATGGAAGAAACCCAGAAAATAAACCAATTAACGGAATGATAAGTAATGATTCTTTTTCAGATAAAACAAAGTTGGAAAAAAATAGTATTGAAATAACAACAACAAAAATTAATTTAGGGATAAAAGATGAAATAGTTAATCCAGATAAAGATGACACCAGTATGTGTTTTCTCCTAGGATTAATATCCCCTAAAGTAATTTTTAGAAGTACTATTAAAACAACTAATCCTGCTGTAAATACCCAGAAAATAATATTTATTGCTGTTCTTAAACCTTTTGAAGTTATAAGTTGAGTGATAGATTGTAGCCAATAAAAGGCTAAAATATCTACGGCTAAAATTGCTAAACATAAAAGTAAAATGGTAAATAATGAATAGCTTTTCACAAGTGGTTATATTTAGTCATTTTTGTTTTTAATTCTTCGTTTATCTTTTAATGCCCAAAAAACACTTTTTACGTCAGAAACCCAATTATCATACATAAAAATTAAAGAAACTTCTTCTATAGTCTCTAAAATTCCTACAATAATCATTAAATAAAATAATGAATACTCAGAATTAAAAAATAACGCCCACAGTATGAATATACTTTGTATTACTGCAGACATTTTTGCTAAATAAGTATGAAAAGCTGTTGCCTTTCCATATTTATAAAAAGCAATTAACATTTGAATTATATAAGGAATAAATGCAATTAATATGATTGTAAGATTTTCGTTTATAAATTCATTCTCAAAATAAAACAAACCAATTAATCCAACAATTAAAGTTACTTGATCTCCAAAAGAATCTAGTTGAGATCCTCTCGCACTAGTAATTTTTAATTTTCTAGCTAAATAACCATCAATGGCATCTGTTAAATAACTAACTAATAAAAACCATGTAAAAATTAATTGAACATCAAGCCAAATTAAAAGCAGTAAAAATGGTGCTGCAAAAATTCTATAAAAAGACAACCAATCTGCAATATTATAATTTTTAAAAGTTAACATTTTTTTAAAGCTCATTTTGTTTATTTAAATCAATATTTATAGCTAAAATTTAAACAATTTCTGTAGTCTTTTATGTTTTATATCGAACAGAAATGTGGTTGCTATTTTTTCTTTACAAACTTCTTTTGATACTTATAAATTTTTAAAATGTTCGTAAAAACGAAGTTTATTTTTCAAATCGATTATTTCTTTTTTTAAAGAATCAACTTGGTTTAATAAATTATAAATGACGTCAACACCTTCTAAATTTATGTTCAAATCATAATGTAAACGAATCATTTTTTCCACTTGTTTGATATGTGCTATTTTGATGTAATCTTGATTTTCTGCAACAATAACCTCTATTAGTTCGTATTCTTTTAATTCGGTAATAAATTGAATAGGAACGTCATAATACTCGCAAAAGCACTGTGTAGATATTAAATTTTGAGCTTCCATTATTAGCGTTGTTTTTGTAATTCTTTAATTAATTCTCTTTCTTTTTCGTTTAATTTGATAGGGATTTTAATGTTATAGGTTATAAATAAATCACCAAATTGTCCTTCTTTTCTATAAATGGGAAATCCTTTTCCTTTGAGCTTTACTTTAGAACTGTTTTGTGTTTCTGGTGTAATCGTAAGTTTTACTTTTCCATCAAAAGTATCAACCATTAATTCGCCACCTAATAATGCCGTATATAAATCCAAAGCTACAGTTAAGTATAAGTTGTTATGATCTCTTTTAAATTTTGTATTGTTTATGATTGAAAATTGAATGTATAAATCGCCATTTGGCCCATTATTTATACCTTTTCCTCCGTGACCTTTTATTTTAATAATTTGTCCGTTTTCTACTCCAGCAGGAATTGTAATTCTTATATTTTTTCCGTTGACGGTGATAACCTGTTTTTGAGATTTATAAACCTGTTTTAAATTTAATTTTAACTCAGAATTGTAATCTTGACCTCTAAATTTTGCACTTGTTCTTCTTCTGGAAGATTTGCTACCAAACATATTTTCAAAAACATCAGAAAAATCTTCTTGAGAATATCCACTAGCAGTGCTTTGTGAACTACTTTGATATTCTTGTTGTCGTTTTTTTTCTTGTTCATAAGCTTCTGCATTTTGCCAATGTTCTCCATAAGTGTCGTATTTCTTCCGGTTTTCTGAATTACTCAAAACTTCATTCGCTTCATTAATTTCTTTGAAATTTTTTTCGGCAACTTTATCATTTGGATTTAAATCTGGATGATATTTTCGCGCCAATTTTCTGTAGGCTTTTTTGATGTCAGCTTCAGAAGCATTTTTGGTAATTTCTAATATTTTATAATAGTCTACGGGTGCCATTTCTGGTGTTTTTACGTGTTTATACAACACGCAATAAAAGTATTGGAATTAGATGGCAGATAAAATGAGAATTATCAGTTTACAATAAGTTTTTTAGGTCGTAATTCCACCATCTTCCATGGTAATTATCCGGTCAGTTCTTTTTGCAAAATCTTCATTATGAGTAACAACAAGTAAGGATAAATTTTGTTCATTACTTAGCCGCTTAAATATATTAAAAACATTATCAGAATTATGGCTATCTAAATTTCCTGTGGGTTCATCTCCCATAATTATAGAAGGATTGTTTATTAAAGCTCTTGCAATGGCAACTCTTTGTTTTTCACCTCCAGATATTTGTGATGCTTTCTTATTCCCTAAATGCTCTATGTTCAGCATTTTTAATTTTAGTATCGCGTCATGTTCTATTTCTTGAAAAGATTTTTCCCCTAATTTTTTAGCAGGAAGCATTATGTTTTCTAATACAGAAAATTCAGAGAGTAAATAATGAAACTGAAAGACAAAACCAATATGTTTGTTTCTTATATATGATAAGTTATCTTTATTCTCTTTAGAAATTAATTGATTATCTAAATACAATTCTCCTTCATAATCTGTATCCATAGTCGATAAAATATATAACAAAGTAGATTTTCCACAGCCAGATTTTCCCATAATTGAGGCAAACTCTCCCTTTTTAATTTTAAAATTAATATCCTTAATCACATGAAAAGGTGCAGGCTTTTTAAAATATTTATTAATATGTTTTGCTTCTAATACAGTATTCATTTTATTGACCTCTTATAATTTTAACTGGATCTATTGTTTTTGCTTTTTGAGAAGGTAAATAACCTGCAAAAAAAGTGGATACTATGGCGAAAATAATTCCAATAAAGTAAAACCATGGATTAAAATTTATTGGATATGTTTCTATTGTTGGCAGTGCTTCCGTTTTGAAAGGAATCGTATTAATAATAGTAGTAAAAAAAAGACCTAAAAGTAAACCAAGTATTCCACCTACAATTCCAATAATCATTGCTTGACTCATAAAAATCATTTGTACATCTCTACCTGAGAAACCGATTGCTTTTAAAATAGCGATATCATTCATTTTTTCATAGATAAGCATGTTTAGAATGTTATAAATACCAAAACCTGCGACCACTAATAAGGTGAAAGAAACTGCATATGTTATTAGGTTTCTAATAGTTGTACCGGTATCAAATTGTGCATTTGCAGTATTAATGTCTACTGCAGTAAGGTTAAATTGTTGTTCAATTTTTTTTGCTAATGGCAAGGCACGGTCTATGTTGTAAAGTTTTAAATTAATATCTGTAATATAATTTTTGGTTTTTCCTAAAATAGTTTGTGCAGTTTTAATATTTGTAAAACTTTGAATTGCATCTAAATCTGCAATACCACTTTGGTAGATTCCAACAATTTTAAGCGGAAATACATTCCCTTTTATGGTACTTATCTGAACTCTATCACCAACAGATAACGACATTTTTTTTGCGACGCCGGAGCCAATTAATATGCCGTTTTCTGTGTTTTTTAAATCTTTAGGCGATCCTTTAACTATATAATCCTTAAAATTAAAAAGTCTAGATTCTTCTAAAGGCTTTATGCCGGTTATGTTTCCCCCAAGTTCTATGGATCCTGCAACGTAAAAGATACTTGCTTTTATCTGAGGAATCGCTCCTTTAACATTTTTATCTTTATTTAAATATTTAATAATGGGTAACGCATTATGTATTTTTTTTTGACTCAATTTTGGTTTAATAGAGCGTACTACATTAAACCAATTTTTATAGGTGTCATATAAAGAAATAGGTTGTTTTTTTGAGGGCTCAATTTCACTGTATACATGTATATGAGGGGTTTGGTTTAGAATTAAATCATCTAACATACTATTTAAACCGGTCATAAAACTAACCAAAGTAATATAGGCTGCAATACCAAAAGTAACCCCTAAGGCAGCAATTGCAGTTTGCTTTATTTTAGTTAGCAAATGTGTTTTAGCGATGCTTAATACGATAACCCAGTTTACCATTATTTTGGTTTGTAAATCGTTATGTTTTTTGAAATTCCAGAAATAACTTCTAAAAACTCCATGTTTTGTAACCCTATTGAAATTTCAATTAAACCATCATCAGTTTTTACTTTGTTAAAATCGAGAAGATATTCTTTTGGTATTGTTAATACTGAATCTTTCTTGGAGATAATAATATTGGCTTCTCCAGAAAGTCCGGGATATAATTTTTTAGGAGCTTCATCAAACAGTGCCTCTACTTTAAAAGTTTGATTTCTTGCATCTTTTATTGGGTATATTTTAGATACTTTTCCTGTGAAAATTTCGCCATTATAAGCATCTAAACTAATAATTACTTCTTGATCTTTAGTTATTTTTACAATGTCCACTTCATCAACTAACATTTCCACAATAAAATTTGTTGCACTACCAATTGCCGCTAAAGGCTCCATGATAGATACAATTTCTCCGGGTTCTTTATAAAGCGCATATACTTTGCCATTAATTCTACTTTTTACAGTAAAATCTTTGGTATTTATTAATGAAGATTTATAATTATTTTCAGCTTGCTTTAGTGCTGTTAGTAATTGTTTTTCTGTTCTATAGTAGTTACTTTTTATGAACTGCAAATTATTTGATGACAACTCATAATTTAAGTTTTTTGAATCGTATTCTACCTGAGATCCAATTTTTTGATTCCATAGATTACGCTGTCTAATAAAATTTATAGAATCGTTTTTAAGTCTAATTTCGGCCGTAATAATCTCATCTTTAATACTGTTTAAAGCAGAAGTAGTTCCATTATAGTTTTCTTTAGCTTGTTGTAAAAAGAGTCTTGTGTTTTCGGTGTTTAATTTTGGAGTATTATTAACAACTTGTAGGATAGCGTTTCCTTTAACAATTAAATTATGTTCTTCTACGAAATTCTTCTCTAGGATTCCTGCTACGGAAGCATAAACCTGGTATAAACTGTCTGGTTGAATAATAATTGAAGTGTAAACAGATTCTGTGATACTGCGATATTCAGGTGAAATTTCATCTTTTTTATGAGAACAAGAAATATAAAAAACACAAGCAAATAGTAGATAGGTTTTTTTCATTTGATATATTATTTTTTAATACTCAAGTTTAGCTCGCAACAAATAACCGATCCTTAATGTAATTTGTTTGGTTATTAAACAATCTAACCTCACTGCTAATAAGCCTCCTAATATTTTGCCATTATATATTGTAAAAGCTCAGATAAGCTTATAAATAAACAAATCAATAGATAACCGAATTGAAGATACGTTCTGTAATTCTATCTAAAATTGCTGTTCTGTCAATTAACTATAATATTGTTTTTTAGTATTTATATCATTTTTTTTTGTGATTAAAGCATCGCCAAGCTTATGTAAAACAACACGAACAAAAACCTTTAGTTATTTCTCCTTCTTTAATTTCATTAAAAGTCGTCTAAACAATTAGAAAAAATAAAGTCTAATGAATCTTGATTTAAATTTGCTTTCATTTATTTAGAAATTATTATTAGTTGCTCTCTTCTTTTTGTTCAGTAATTTTTTTTATTATTATTTTATTGTCTTTTCCTGAGGTAGAAAATAAGTTTTTTGCAATAATTTTACTAAATATTTTGGGGGGTTTACTTATGAAATTTCTTGAAAGCGGAAGACCTTTTGGTTCCGTTAAATTGTATTTAATTACACCAGATTTATTAATTAAAACTTCTGTAGATTCATATCTTACTGTTTGTTTGTTCAATATGTTATTTTTGCCTAAAATCTCTTTATAAAGCTCAATTACTATAGCAAATTCTTTATCAAAATTAGTGGCATTTAAAAATTGAGGCTCAATTACAGTTTTACCTGATGTATCAATATAACCAAAATAAGAGATCCCTTCTTTTTTCTCTGAAATTAGACATCTTTCATTTATAAAAATGGGATACTTTTTATTGTCAATTTCTGTTAAAACTAAATCATTTCTAAAGGCGATGACAATATTTCCTTGCAGATTAATAAAGGCCCATTGATTTTCTTTTTTTATGGCAGAAAGACCTTTGTTATATGGGGAAATATAATCAAGCTTATCTGTTATTTGAGAAAAGCCTAAAAAAGGGATTAAAATAAATAATACAATTATTTTTTTCATAACTACAATATTTTCTAATTTAGAACATAAAAGTACTTTAGGAAAATATTTAATAAAATGATATTCATCATGTTAAAATAAAAACCAAGCGCTCTTTTTTAGGTAGTTAACATCACTGTAAAATTTAGCTCTTTTTTATCTTTGTTGTATCTCAATTTCAGTGAAAACACCAAAACCTTCTTTCTTTAATAATGCTGTTGCTCTTTTAATAACATTAATAAATTTCCAGAAATGATTTTATGATGATAATAACTTATTATTTTGTTTTTTTAAGTTCAATATTAAGCTTTGCAACCAACATTAATTCCGATTTATTTAAACCAGAAACAGAGGAAGCTATTTTACCCGCCGTTTTTAAAATTAGATGCTTAATAGTTTTTGTAAATAAAGAAGGGTGCTCTTTCTTGAAATCTAAAAACTCTTCATAACAAGTTTTAGAATCAGAAAACCCTTCATTATTTAACCAATCAAAAACAGTTTCTATTTGATAAGCTGCATCCGTATGAAAATCATCATCAACAGGATCAACTTTAGTCCATTTATTTTTTACAGTTTCTTTTAGAGCATTGAATTCTGCGTTTTCTACACGATTGTCTGCAGCTGCAATTGCATAAAACAATTTACCAAGGTTTTGGTAGAAATCCATTATTGTTTCTTGTGAAGGTTTCATATTAAACTATTTATAAGCCGTTTTAAAATTAGAATTCCGTTTGTTATTAAATTATGATAAAAATCAGTTTTATTATTAATAACTGTATAAATTTTATTACTTTGTGATACTTATCTAACCTTTTAAATTGCTATAAAGATGATAAATAATGAACAAGACGTTTTTAACGTGCTTTTTGAAGCCGTTTCAGAGGGGGTTATAGTCGTAGACGACCAACAAAAAATAGTTTCAGTTAATTCTTCTATTGAAAAAATGTTTGGGTACCAGAAAGGCGAACTCGTTCATGAAAAACTAAACATTTTAATACCTAAAAACTACCATGCAGGTCATGGGAGTCATTTTAAGGGTTTTCTTAATAAGAAAGAGAAAAGACAAATGGGTAAAGGGAGAGATTTGTATGGCGCTCGAAAGAATAGCGATATTTTTCCTTTAGAAGCTGGTTTAAATCCATTTGAAATTTATGGAAAAACTTTTGTAATGGCCCTAATTATAGACATTTCTGTTAGAAAAGAACAAGAAGAGGAAATATATAAACTAAACGTAGAGCTAGAAAAAAAGGTTGAAGAAAGGACAAAAGAATTAAGTAAAACAGTTTATGAATTAAAAACGGTAAACCTTCAGTTAGATGGAGAAAATCAAAAAAGGATTGAAGCAGAAAATAAAATTAAAGATGCTTTAAAAAGAGAAATAGAACTCAATGAGCTAAAGACAAAGTTTTTGTCATTAGTTTCTCATGAATTTAAAACGCCTTTAAGCGGTATTTTAACATCTACAATATTATTAGGTAAATATAAATTAGCAGAACAGCAAGAAAAAAGAGACAAACACTTAGACACTATTACCAATAAAGTTCATTATTTAAATAACATTTTAAATGACTTTTTATCCGTTGAAAAACTAGAAACGGGTAAAATAAACTACAAATTCCACCCTTTTAAATTAAGCAAAGTTGTTAATGAAGTAATTTATAATGCAAATATGCTTTTAAAAGAAGGTCAAAAAATTAATTACCCAGAAAATATTGATGAAATTTCATTAACACAAGATGAAAAAATTATTGAATTGTCACTTTCTAATTTAGTGAGCAATGCTATAAAATATTCGCCTGAAAATGCGGTGATAGATATTGATGTAAAACAAGACAAACTGCACACGACTTTCAATATTAAAGATAGCGGAATTGGTATTCCCGAACTAGATCAAAAAAATATATTTAATCGTTATTTTAGAGCAGAAAATGCTTTGTTAACGCAAGGAACGGGAATTGGATTAAATATTATAAAAAGCCATTTAAAAAATATAGGAGGAACAATAACTTTTGAAAGTACAGAGAATATTGGATCAACTTTTATTATGAACATTGTTAATGAAGCAGCAAAATGAAAAAGATATTATTAATTGAAGATGATGTAGTTTTAAGAGAAAATACTACTGAGCTATTAGAACTTTCAAACTACGAGGTTACATCTGCGTCTAATGGTAAAATAGGAGTAGAAATAATAAGTGCTAATTTACCGGATCTTATTGTTTGTGATATTATGATGCCTGAATTAGATGGTTATGGAGTGCTTGAAGCTTTAACGAAGAATGAGAAAACAAGATACATCCCTTTTATCTTTTTATCTGCAAAAACAGAAAGAAAAGATGTTAGAAAAGGAATGGATTTAGGAGCTGATGATTATATTACCAAGCCTTTTAGTGAAGATGAACTTATTAGCGCCATAGAAAGTAGGTTAGCAAAAGCATCAATTCTAAAAGATATTAGAGAGAAAAAAGAAGAAATAAAAGAAGAAATAAAAGAAGAGAAAGAAGAAATAAGAAGCCTTAATGATTTAAAAAATTATTTTGATGATAACGGGGAAACTTTTCATTTTTCTAAAGATAAAACCATCTATCAAGAAGGGAATAATTCTAATTATATTTATTTAATAATTAGCGGACTCATAAAATGCCATAAATTAGATGAACAAGGAAAGCAACTTACAACTACTTTGTATAAAGAAGATGATTTGTTTGGGTATACTTCCTTTACTCAAAACTTAGCGTATCAAGAATCTGCAACTACAATTAAAGAAACAGTTTTAGTTGGTCTATCTAAAAAATTATTAACAAATGTTTTAAACAAAAATCACAAAGTAACTTTAGAATTAATAGAGTTATTGACTGAAGATTTAGTAGGAGTAAAAAATCAGCTTTTGCAAATGGCATATAGCTCTGTAAGTAAAAAAACAGCGAAAACAATTTTAAAATTTGCAGAAAAATTAAATCAGAAGCCAGAAAATCAAATTAAAATTTCTAGAAACGATTTAGCGAGTGTCGCGGGCATTGCAACAGAGACATTAATAAGAACAATGTCTAGCTTTAAGAAACAAGGTCTCATAGAAATAGAAGGTAGAACTATAAGAATTTTAGATTTAGAGAAGCTAAAAGAAATCTGCTAAAAACCTATAAAATACTGACTATATGACCGATATCATATTTTAGAATTCATCCAAATGATAAATTTGTCTACATAAAGATGAATTTAATGAAAACGATTTTATTACCAACAGACTTTTCGGAAAACTCGTGGAATGCTATAGAATATGCGCTAAATTTTTATAAGGAAACTAATTGTAATTTTTATCTATTACATGTCAATAAATTAAGTAATATAGTAACGAATGACTACCCATATATTCCTGCCTTAGATGTTATTGAAGACGTCTATATAAAACCTACAAAAACACGATTAAAAGCCCTTTTAAAAAAAATAGCAAAAATTTTTCCAAAGAATACAAAACATAAATTTTACACCTTAACAGATTATAATTTCTTTATAGAATCTCTAAGAAAACATATTAAAGAGAAAAAAGTAGATATGATTGTTATGGGAACCAAAGGAGCTTCAGGGCTTAGTAAATTTATTATTGGGAGTAATGCAGGAGATGTTATCACAAAAGTAAAATGTACAACTTTAGTTGTACCAGAAAACGCAAAGTTTAAAAAGATAGAAGAAATTACTTTTCCAACAGATTTTTCGCTAACGAATAACCTGCAAATATTGGACCCTATTGCTAAAATTTTAGAAAAAAATGATGCGATTTTAAGCATCTTAAATATTAGTAAAAAACCATCAATATTAAATGTAGAACAGCAAAAAAACAAAGAATTATTAGAAGATTATTTTTATAATTATAAACACAGTTTTTATTTTTTGACAAATAAAAAAGTGGAAGATGCAGTGCAACATTTTGTAGAAAGTAGACATGTCGATATTATTGCAATGGTTGCAAAAAACCTCAATTATTTTCAACAAATATTATTTCATACTAAAGTAGAGGAAATAAGTTATCATACAGATATACCTTTTTTAGTACTTCATGAATAAAAATTTATGTTATGGATAGTTCGATTTTTTTAGCAAAATTTTGGGGATATTATTTACTTATCTTTTTCATTATTTTAAGTTTTAATCCAAAAAGGATTAGACAAATATTTGCCGATTTAAAAGATGAGAAGTTTCTTATTATTTTGTCTTTTTTATCAATAATTATAGGATTGCTAAATATTTTATTTCATAATATTTGGGAATCTAATTGGAGGCTAATAATTACATTAATTGGTTGGGCTTCATTATTTATGGGTTTAGCACTTTTTATTTTTCCAAAAAGAACAACAGATTGGTTAACTTTTTTAAATATAAAATTTATTCAAGTAGTTTATACACTGCTTTTTCTTGTAGGCTTATTTCTTTTAAATATAGCTTACTCAATAGTACCTTTCTAATTTTTAGAATTGATTTATGAATTTAAAACTTTAAGAAAATGATAATAAATATTCAATTTGTAAATATGTCGACAAGTGAAACGATGGAGGCATATACTCTAAAAAAATTAAAACCCTTATTTAAAAAATATGACTGGATAATAAAAGCCACTGTGTTTTTTAAAAAAGAGAACAGCCATAAAGAAAAAGAGATAATTTGCGAAATAGAATTAAGTGCTCCTGGACCAAGATTGTTTGCTTCTTCCAATGAAAAAAATTATGAACTTGCTGTAAAAAACACAATAATAGATCTAGAAACGCAACTTAAAAAGAGAAAAGGAATTGTAAAACCATATATGTAGTTATAGATTACGAAGCTTTTTTTAAGCTGATATACGTCATTGTTTGTCATTGTGCTCAAATGTAACTTTGAGTAAATCTTTAATACGATAACAATGAAAAAAATATTAATTCCTATTGATTTTTCTGAAAACGCAATAAATGCCGTTAATTATGCTTTGGCATTGTTTAAAGATGAATTTTGTAAGTTTTATATTTTACATGCGTATCAAGAAGATATTTATTTAAGTAGTGTTCCTATTACTAGAGAAATAATTAAAGAGGTTATTAAAGCTGTTGGAAAAGATTCTCAATTACAACTAAAAAATACACTGAAGCAAATTAAAAATATTTCACAAAATGCTAAGCATGTGTTTAAAACGATATCGGCCAATAACATTCTGGTAGATGAGGCAGATAGAATTGTAGAAGAAAAAAATATAGATCTTATTGTTATGGGAACTCGTGGCAAAACAAATAATAAAAAATTAACTTTTGGAAGCCATACACTTCAAGTTTTAAAATATGTTAAATGTCCTGTTTTGGTTATTCCAGAAAATTATACTTATATAGAACCAAATCATATTCTTTTTGCTACCGATTATAGTATACCCTATCAACAAAGAGAGTTAGAACTTTTAGGTGAAATAGCTGCTGGTAATAACTCAACAGTAGATTTACTATACATTTCAGAGGGTAATCATTGGTCTCTTAGACAAGAAGTAAACCAATCTTTTATTAAAGAGAACCTAAGAAGTACAAAGGTTCATTTTAAAATAACAAAAGATAAAAATATTTCAAACGAAATTTATTCGTACGTAAAAGATTATGAAACTGACCTTTTAGTCATGATAAATAGAAGACATTCTTTTTTAGAAAATATTCTTTTTCAAGATAATGTAGATAAAATAAGCTTATCCATAGATATTCCTTTTTTGGCGTTACAAAATATGAGACGTAATTAACAGGTTACTAAAAACAGATGTCATGAAAAATATACTTTTACCTACAGATTTTTCAGATAATTCATGGAATGCAATTCAATATGCAGTTGAATTATTTAAAGATGAAAAATGTAATTTCTTTTTGCTAAACACGTATACTCCGATGATTTATAATGTAGAGTTTATGGAAGTAAATACTGCAAAGTTTGGTTTAATTGATGCCATGCGTGAAACATCAAAAAAGAATATCAATGAAATTCAGCAGAAAATTGAAAATCAATTTAACAACCCTAACCACTCGTACAGTAAAATTTCTTCATTTAACACTTTAACGAGCGAGATAAAAGAGCTTCATAAAGGGCATGTGATGGATCTTATTGTAATGGGTACTAAAGGGGCGTCTGGTGTAAAAGAAGTCTTATTTGGGTCTAATACTGTGCATGTAATTAAAAATGCAAAGTGCGCAGTATTAGCAATACCAAGTGATTTTATTTTTGAACCTCCACGCGAAATATTATTCCCGTCAGATTATGAAGTCTCTTTTAACGAAAAACTAGTAAAAGAAATTATAGATATTTCAAATGCTTATAATTCAAGAGTCAATATTTTAAATGCTTCGAATGGTTATGATTTATCTGAAAAGCAAGAAAAAAATAAACAAAAATTAGAAGAATTATTCAAAGAAGGCGCTTATTTATTTCATAATGTAAGCAATCAAAATGTGCTAGAAGCAATTTCTAAGTTTCAATTAAAAGTGCGAATCAATCTGTTAGTTATGATTAACAATAAAAATTCTTTTTTTGAAAATCTTTTCTTTAAATCAACAATCAATCAAATAGGTTTTCATTTAAATATTCCCTTCCTGGTAATACCATCTAAATTATAGACTTACTTAGTTTTAAAACTGATTAAGATCATTGTTAAAAAGAGTCTTCAGTCTTAATTTTAAGGTTTAACCTTTAAAACACGCACCATGGAAAAGAAAATATTGTTACCTACCGATGTTTCTGATAATGCATGGAATTCTATTATTTATGGATTAAAACTCTTTGGTAGTGAAACATGTAAATTTTATTTACTTAACGCCGTCAAAACAAAAAGTCTATCAATGTCAAATTTTTCGAATAGATTCTCAGAAACAGTGCGAGAAACTGCGATGAAGAATTTATTGGATTTAAAAAAAATGATAGAAAGAGTTAATGCAAATGCAAGCCATCGCTTTGAAATTATTTTAAGTACTCAAGAATTAAAAAGAGCTATAGAATTAGCAGTTAAAAAGCATGAAATAGAAATGGTTGTTATGGGGTGCAAGTGGAGTAAAAGAATTCTTTTTTGGGAGTAATACAGTTAGTGTTATAAGCAAAATGAGACTTTGTCCAATTTTAACAGTTCCAGATAATTTTGAGTTTGTAGTTCCAAAACAAATCGTTTTTCCTACAGATTTTAATCGTTTTACGACAAGAAAGAGTTGAAACCATTAATAGATATTACAAATTTATATAATTCAAAAATAAGTATTCTTTATATCAACAATGAAGAATATTTAAATGAAGTTCAAAAGTATAATTCTAAAATACTCAAAAACTATTTAAAAGAATATGAGCATACCCTTTATTTGGTATCTCATTATGCAAAAAAAACAGAAGAGGTCAATACTTTTATAAAGGACTTA
Source organism: uncultured Acidimicrobiia bacterium (assembly GCA_964195455.1). Lineage (GTDB taxonomy): Bacteria > Bacteroidota > Bacteroidia > Flavobacteriales > Flavobacteriaceae > Polaribacter. Next base: position 144,800 of record CAXMOR010000052.1, on the reverse strand, counting down.
AAAATAAGTTTCTTTGCTATCGTTAACTATAAACACAGTCTTATAGAAAATATCACAAAAGAACCTATTATAAAAACAATCGGTTTTCACCCTATTGTTCCTTTCTTAGTTATTCCAGAATAACTGATATATATCATTGCTCCCCTAATAATACTTATCTAGCTTTATATTAATAAATAGAAAATAATAGTATGAGACACAAAATATTGTTGCCTACAGATTTCTCAAAAAATTCTTGGCGTGCTATAAGGTATGCATTAGAACTCTATAAAAACGATAATTGTGATTTTTACATTTTAAATGCTTTTTATGCTACGGGGAATATAGTAGAAAGTCTAATTCATTTAGAGCCAGGAAGTGAGTTGTATGAAATGGCAAAAGAAGAATCTGACAATGGTTTAAAAAAAATTATTAATAAGTTAAAGCTTAAAGGATATAATAATTTAAAGCATCATTTTAAAGCAATTTCAACTTTTAATAATCCATTGGAAGCAATTAAAAATATTATTGAAAAAAAAGACATACAAATGATTGTAATGGGTACTAAAGGAACAACCAACTCTAGATACCTAGCCTTTGGAAGTACAGCAATTTATGTGATGGAAAAGGTAAGAAATTGTCCAGTAATTGTTGTTCCAGAGAAAGCAAAACAGTGTTTACCTAAGGAGATTGTATTTCCAACAAGTTATAAAACACATTATAAGCGACGCGAATTAAGTTATCTAATAGAAATCGCTAAAAAATGTGAAGCTAAAATTACTATTTTACATATTTTAGAAGAAGAAAATCTAGACGAAAACCAAAAGGAAAAACAGCAAATGCTTAAGGAGATTTTTGAAGATGTCACCTATTCTTTTCACGAATTAAGTAATAATTCGATAGAGTCTGCAATAAATATTTTTGTAGAAAGCAGGGATAGTGATATGGTAGCATTCATAAATAAAAAGCATGTTTTTTTTGGCAGTATATTAAGACAACCTCTAGTAAAAGAGATGGGATTTAATTCGAAAGTACCAGTACTAGTGATGCACGATTTAAGAAACTAAAAACAGACAAAATGATAAATATTGGAATTTGGCTAGATAAAAACAAAGCGTTTATTGTTACACTAACAGAAGAAATAGAAGTATTTGAAACAATTACATCAAACGTAGAAAATTTCCATATTCATGGAGGATCTGGAACACGTTTTAAAGGAGGTCCGCAAGATGTTGTGCAAGACAGCAAATATTTAGAAAGAGAAAAACATCAATTTAAAGTTTATTTTAAAGAATTAGCTTCAGAAATAAAAGAGGCGGACGGGATTCTAATTTTTGGGCCAGCAGAGGTAAAAGATAAATTTAAAAAAGAATTAGAAATCTTATATGAAGATATTAATGCAAAAGTTAAAGACGTGCAAACGGCTGATAGTATGACGGAAAATCAGGTAAAAGCTTGGGTAAGAGACTATTTTGAATTGTAGTATTTTAATTTAATTTATTGGCTTTCAATATGAACGATAAAGACATAAATATTATAAAGTATTCTGGAAAGAAAGTAAAGTTTTCTAGTAATAAGTTATATGCTTCATTAAAACGATCTGGAGCCGAAGATACAATTGTAAATCAAATTATAAAGAAGGTAGTAGACGAGCTGTATGACGGTATTTCAACGAAAGAAATTTACAACAGGGCGTTTGCATTACTTAAAAAAAATCAAAGTCATTTAGCCTCTAAATATAAATTAAAAAAAGCAATTTATGAATTAGGCCCAACCGGTTTTCCTTTTGAAAGATTTGTTGCTGCTATTTTAAAATATTCTGGGTTTAGTATTGAAGTAGGGAAAACTTTAAACGGTAAATGTGTTACACATGAAATAGATGTTATTGCAAACAGAAACAATGAAACTACAATTGTAGAATGCAAGTTTCATGGGGAGCAAGGTTTAAACTGTAATGTTAAAATTCCTTTATACATTAACTCTCGTTACAGCGATGTTAAAACTCATTGGGATAAAATCAGTAAAACGGGGAATACGTTAACAAAAGGTTGGGTCGTTACAAATACAAGATTTACAGAAGATGCAATACGATATGGTAACTGTTGTGGTTTGTATTTATTAAGTTGGGATTACCCAAAGGATGATGGTCTAAAAGACAGAATAGATCGTTTAGGATTGTACCCGATAACTGTTTCTACACTGCTTACAAATAGAGAAAAACAATTTTTATTAAATAGAAATGTAGTTTTATGCAGAGACTTAATAGATGACGATTTTTACTTTGATCATTTAGGAATCTCCAATATTAGAAAGGAAAAGATTTTAAATGAAATTCAACAATTGTCTACTCGTAAAAATCATTAAAGAATGGAACATTTTGTGAAAGTCAAATTCTTGGGAGCTTCTGGGGTTGTTACAGGCTCGAAATTTCATATTGAAACTTTAGAGAAAAACATACTTATAGATTGTGGTATGTTTCAGGGGTTAAAAGAACTTAGGGAACTCAATTGGAAAGATTTATCTGTCAATGTTAAAGATATAGATGTTGTACTCTTGACACATGGTCATTTAGATCATGTTGGCTATTTACCAAGACTTGTAAAACAAGGATTTACAGGAAAAATTATTGGCACAGTACCCACATTAGCAATTGCACAAATTATACTGAATGATAGTGCTAAAATTCATGAAGAAGAGGCAGAAAAAGCTAATAGAGAGCATTATTCTTCACATAAAACCGCATTACCCTTTTACACAATTAAAGAAGCAGAAAAGACAATTAATCAATTTGAAGTAGAAGTAGAAAATAAGTGGATTGTTTTATCTGAAAATATTACATATCGTTTTCAATATAATGGACATATTATTGGTGCAACTTTTATAGAATTAGATATTAACGGAAAACGTTTTGTGTTTTCTGGAGATATTGGTAGGAATAATGATTATCTTTTAGAAAACCCAAAAACTCCAGAATGGGCAGATTTTTTATTTATTGAAAGTACTTATGGTAATAAATTACATCCAAAAGAAGATATTGAAGATAAGTTAGCAACAATAATTACAGACACCATTTTTAATAAAGGAAATCTGATTATTCCAAGTTTTGCTGTAGAACGCTTGCAAACACTTATGTATATTTTATGGAAATTATACAAGAAAAATAAGATTCCAAATATTCCAATTTTTGTTGATAGCCCAATGGGAAGTAGAGTTTTAGATGTTTTTAAAAGCTTTCCAAAATGGCATAAATTATCTATAAAAGAATATAACGAAATGTGTAATCACATAAATATTATTCAATCTTATAAAGAAACATGGGAAACCATTGATGATAAAAGATCTAAAATTATAATTGCTGGAAGCGGAATGGTAACAGGAGGTAGAGTTCTTACTTATCTAAAACAACTTATAGACGAGGTTTCTACAACAGTTTTATTAGTTGGTTTCCAGGCAGAAGGCACACGTGGAAGACAGCTTCTAGAAGGCGCACACGAAATTCGTTTTTATGGTAAATATTATCCTGTAAAAGCAACTATAAGAAACTTCGGAAGTTTGTCTGCCCATGCGGATCAGCAAGATTTATTAAATTGGATGAAAGATATTAAAAACACTCCAGAAAAAGTGTTTCTAATTCATGGAGAACCTACAGCTTTAGATGCTTTTCGAGCAAAAATAAAAGACACGTATAATTGGGATGCAACAATTCCAAAATTAGAAAGTATTGAAAAGCTTGTAATTTAATCAATACCTAAAAAAATGGAAATAAAAAATGATTTTAAAAGCTTTAATGAAAACAAATCTATTGAAGAATTAAAGTATAATATCCTTCAATTTAAAACAAGATTAGAAGAATTAATTATTGAATATAAATTTTATAAGAACCTCTTAGAAGCGTCAATTTATAAATCTAATACAATTAATTTGTTTGAAAACTTAGAGCAGTTTAAGAAAGATATTAATATCGCAGAAAAAGAAGCTTTAGAATTATTAAAAGAAATTAATTCACATTCAAACTCAATTGTAAATAAAATTGAATGTGAAGACTTGGTTTGCGATAATTTTTTTATTAAAATTCAAGATGAATTAGAGAAAAAAATTCACCAGTTATTTATTAAATCTACAAATTTAAAGTTCGAATGGTTTCAATATTTAGAAAGTGTATTAATTTAATAGCTAAAAATTGAATTTTAAATTATTCTAATAAACTGATATAGATCATTTCAAAAAACGGTATTCGTTTATAACTTAGTTAGGAGAAAGAAGTAAGGTTATAATCGTAAATAATTTAGTTATAATTTTTTTAAAAGATCGTTAAATTACCAAATACTGTTAATAAAAAAGAAGAGGTAAAAGCGACTGATAAGAATAATGTTTTAAAATTAAACCTTCAAAAAAACCAAATAGAAAAATAATAACTTAAAAATATTATTGAGGTTGTTTAAATTTCTCTTTAGGTAATTAGGAATTTTGGAGAGTTACTAACTGCTCAATAAATTTAAAAATAACATTATGAAAGCAACACAAATACACACAAACTTCGTAAAATGGTTAAGTGCAGATGATATGCACACCGATTCTAAAGAATGGATTTTAGAACTAGAATTTTTAAATGATGAGTATCTCTTTTTTGAAGAATTAATGAGATCTTATACACTTCAACTAATTGATTTACAGGATTATTCTAAGAACAAAAAAATTATTGATGCGATAAGTAGTTCTAGAGAAGAAAATGAAAATTTAAAAGAACTCATTAGAGAACATGAAAATAAACTTGAAATTTTAATTGATGGAGTTGACCAGCCAAATGAAGAAGCAGCATATAAAAAAGAACATAAGTCACTGATAGTTTTGTTTAAAAACCATTTAAAAGAACACAAAGAACTGAAGCTTAATTTATTTGATATTATAAAAAAAATTAAGAAAAAAGAAAAACAAAAAAGGTTAATAAATTTAGAATAAATACACCAAAGATGAAAAGTTTTCTTTTTCTACTATGTTCATTATTATTATTAATGAATTGTAGCTCTATTGAACTTATAGAGATGTGGAAAAACCCAAAAACAGATTCACTTTCTGTATCTAAAATTTTAATTGTTGGGATGACCCCAAATATTGAAGCTAGAAAACAATTTGAAGAAAAATTAAAAAAAGAATTCGAATCTAGAGGTGTTGAGGCTGTAATGAGTTTAGCGTTATTTGAACCAACATTTACTACTGAAAAAAAATCTAAACAAGAGTTAAGAATTGTCGAGCAAATTTTAGCAACTAGTTATTTTGACGCTATTTTATTTACAAAAATTAAAGGAATAGAAAACAAAATAGTTTATCCAGACACCTTTAAAGATAAAGGTTATTTAGATTTAAAATTTAAAGATGATTATTATGTAAATCAAGAAATTTTTTACAATCCAGATTATTATAGAAACTTTAATATTTACCATGCAGAAACCTCATTGTATTGTATTTGCCCTATTAATGAGCGAGAATTAATTTGGAAAGGATATATAGATATTGTTGATCCAATTTCTATTCAAGAAACAGTAAATGATTATATAAATTTATTAGTATTTGTTTTAGAAGAAGAAAAACTTTTGAAGAAAAAAGAGATAGAATAAAGATGTTTTAAAATATAGCTGCAGAAAAATTGTTTTGAAAAAGAAGAATCCGTCCATTTTTGGGCGGATTCTTTAATGCTTTATTTAAATTAATGCCTTCGCTATTGCCGTAAAACTTATTTCAAGAAGTTCATAAACTAAAGAATTATAAAAAGATATATCACAGGAATTCTTTGTAGCGCTTTATTTGTATTTGGAAATAGCTGGTGGAAAATTTGTTTTAGAAAGAATAAATAGACGATCATTTTCGATGATCTTTTTTATTCTAAAGAAAAGTCATAATTTAGAAAATTGATTCCTTTTTTTTAATTTCAAAAAAAACTACCTATGAAAAAAAAATTTATTCCAAAGTTCTGTCTAATTATTTTATGCATGTGTTTTTCTGTTGTCAATTCAGTTGGCCAAAATAAAACAGTAGATATTCAATTGAAATCTGTAAAGTTAACTTCAATAGCGCTAAATGCTAAAATTGATAGTATTATAAGCATACTTACGCTAGAGGAAAAAATAGCAATGACGCATGCGCAATCTAAATTTAGCACAAAAGGGGTTGCAAGGTTAGGAATACCAGAAATTTGGATGTCAGATGGGCCTCATGGAGTAAGAGAAGAAATTAGTTGGGATTCTTGGAGTCATGCAGAATGGACAAATGACTCAATTACCGCTTTTCCGGCCTTAACTGCCTTGGCAGCTACATTTAATCCGAAATTATCTGCTAATTATGGATTTAGTATCGGTGAAGAAGCTAGGTATAGAAAAAAAGATGTGCTTCTAGGTCCAGGGGTAAATATATACAGAACACCTATGAATGGTAGAAATTTTGAATATATGGGAGAAGATCCTTATTTAGCTTCGACTATGGTTGTTCCTTATATAAAAGGAGTTCAAAAAAATGGTGTTGCAGCCTGTGTAAAGCATTTTGCCTTAAACAATCAAGAACATTGGAGGGATAAAGTTAATGTAGAATTAAGTGATAGAGCACTCTACGAAATCTATTTACCCGCCTTTAAAGCGGCTGTTAAAGAAGCAAAGGTGTGGTCTATAATGGGTGCCTACAATAAAATTAGGGGACAATATGCTTGTCATAATGAATTGCTTTTAAATAAAATTTTAAAAAATGATTGGAATTTTGATGGCGTTGTAATTAGCGATTGGAGTGGAGCGCACACCACGGAAGAATCTGCAAAATATGGCTTGGATATAGAAATGGGGACAGGAACAGATGGCTTAGGATCTACAACAGCAAACCACTATGATAACTATTATTTAGCAAAACCATTTTTAAAAGCCATAAAAAATGGTGGATTAAGTGAGGATTTATTAGATGACAAAGTGCGCAGAATTTTACGCTTAATATACAGAACCAATTTAAGTTTTAATAGACCTTTAGGTAAACTAAATAATAAAGAACACCATGAAGTTGCATTAAAAGTAGCAACGGAAGGAATTGTATTATTGAAAAATGAAGATAATTTCTTCCCTATCAAAGACGATAAAGTACTTACAGTCGCAATAATTGGAGAAAACGCAACGCGATCTATGGCGCCAGGAGGAGGCTCCTCAGAATTAAAACCTCAGTTTGAAATTTCTCCTTTAGAAGGGATTAAAAAAAGATTTAAGAATGCAAAAATTATTCATACAATGGGGTATTCTTCTGGTCCATCTGTTTACGATCAAGTAATTCCGTCTAAATTAAATCAAGATTCACTATATGTTAAAGCGATTAAAATCGCCAAACAAGCAGATATTGTTCTTTTTGTTGGAGGCTTAAATAAAAATCATTTACAAGACTGTGAGGGTGATGATCGGAAAGTCTTTAAACTGCCTTATCAACAAGAAAAATTAATTAACGGAATTCACGAAGTAAATAAAAATATTGGCTTTCTTTTATTAACTGGCAATGCCGTAGAAATGTCTTGGTTGCCAAAAACTAAAGGTGTTTTACAAACTTGGTATTTAGGAAGTATGGCAGGCGAAGCCATTGCTCAAATTATTTCTGGGGATGAAAACCCTTCAGGTAAACTGCCTTTTTCCTTTCCTAAAAAATTAAAAGATAATGCAGCCCATTTTTATGGAGAAACTTCATATCCTGGATTAGATATGACGCAAACCTATAAAGAAGATATTTTGTTGGGATATCGGTGGTTTGATACAAAAAAAATAACACCTCAATATGCTTTTGGATATGGCTTGTCTTACACAAATTTTAAACTTTCCAATATTAAAACGGATAAAAAAGAGTATTCTTTAACAGATAAAATTAAAGTTGAATGTAAAGTTACAAATAATGGAAATAGACAAGGAGCAGAGGTTATACAGGTATATGTAGGTAAACGAAACTCTAGTGTAAAAAGAGCTTTAAAAGAATTAAAGGGGTTTAAAAAGATATTCTTAAAAAGTAAAGAAAAGGAAACTGTAAAAATAGAAATCAATATTTCAGATTTAGGGTATTATAATGAGAAGATTTCAGATTGGACGGTTGAAAAAGGAACTTATTTCATCTATGTAGGAAATGCATCAAACAGTATCTCAGAAAAAATAAAAATAGCAATAAAATAAATGGGGGTATTAATTTTTAGTTAAAGCCATCAGAAATCGGTACTATTGGTTATTTAGAAAATAAATAAAACCATTTTTTTTGTAACTTACAGCATCAATATAAAATTACTTACTATGTCAAGCTACACGATACATGTCAATGGAAAAGAGCACTTTGTAATAGCAGATGCAGACACACCTTTGTTATGGGTTTTAAGAGATGAACTTAATTTAGTAGGAACAAAATTTGGCTGCGGAATTGCACAATGTGGTGCTTGTACAGTTCATATAGATGGATTTGCAACTAGAAGTTGTCAAATACAAGTTTCTGTTTTAGAGGATGTGAAAATAACCACAATTGAAGGTTTATCTGATGATGGTAAACATCCCGTGCAAGAGGCTTGGAAAGAACTAGATGTCCCACAATGTGGATATTGTCAAGCAGGACAAATTATGACTGCAACAGCTTTTTTGAATGAGAATAAAAGCCCTTCAGAAGAAGAAATTAGAGAAGCAATGCATGGAAACATTTGCAGATGTGCTTCTTATAATCGAATTGAAAGAGCTGTAAAAGTTGCTGCAGAAAAAATGTCTTAATTAACAAATCTACTTAAAAATGAAATCTCAAAAAATAGATAATTTTAGCAGAAGAAGTTTCTTGAAAACTTCAGTTTTAGCAAGTGGCGGAATGTTAATTGGTTTTAATTTACTAACAGCATGTAAACCAGAAGCAGTAATGCCTGTAGACATTGAAAGTTTAAATTTTAATGATTTTAATGCTTTTATAAAAATTTCTGATGAAGGGTATGTTACAATTTTTTCTCCAAATCCAGAAATTGGTCAAGGTGTAAAAACATCAATGCCAATGATTATTGCTGAAGAATTAGAGGTAGATTGGAACAAAGTAAATGTAGTTCAAGGTGTTTTAGATGCCAAAAACTTTCAAAGACAAGTTGCTGGTGGAAGTCAATCTATACGTTTTGGTTGGGATGCTCTCAGACAAACAGGAGCAACAGCCAAACAAATGTTGGTAAATGCTGCTGCCGTAAAATGGAATGTAAACGCATCAACTTGTAAAGTATCAAAAGGAATTATAACAAATGCAAATGGCGCTAAACTTGGTTATGGAGAAGTTGTAAAGGAGGCAGCGCTACTAGAGGTTCCTGAAGAGGTGAAATTAAAAGAAACTAAAGATTATACGATAATTGGCCAAGAAATTATTAATGTAGATATTGATAAAATTATTACTGGAAAACCACTTTTTGGTCTAGATTATAAAGCAGAAGGAATGTTACATGCGTCTGTTTTAAGACCTCCAGCATTTGGTCAGAAATTAGTAAGTTTTGATGACTCAAAAGCAAAAGCTGTAAATGGTGTTTCTGATATTATAAAATTTGGAGATAAAATTGCTGTTTTAGCAAGTTCAACTTGGGCGGCAATGAAAGGTAAAAAAGTAATTTCTGCAACTTGGAAAGATGAAAAATTAGAAAGTTCTGAAGATCATAATAAAATTTTAAACAAAATTTTAGATGGTAAGAAATTTGATACAAGAAGAGAAGATGGTAATATTAAAAAAGCATTTGCAACTGCAGATAAGGTCATTGAAAAAACATATCATTCTCCTTTTTTACCACATAACTGTTTAGAGCCAATGAATTTTTATGCAGATGTAACTGCTGATAAAGTTCATTTGGTAGGTCCAATTCAAACGCCACAATGGACAACCAATAGAGTGGCAAAATTATTAGACAGAAAAGCAGAGGACATTTATTGTGAAATGACTAGAATGGGAGGTGGTTTTGGTAGAAGGTTGTACGGGGATTTTGCTTTAGAAGCTGCAGAAATTTCTAGTCTGGCTAAAAAGCCTATTAAAGTTGTGTTTTCTAGAGAAGATGATATGACAGCCGGAACTTACAGGCCTGCAATAAAATACAGAATAAAAGCATCTATTAAAGATGGGAAAATTACAGGATATCATTTAAAAGAAGCTGCAATAAATGGAAATATGTATGGGTTAATTCCAAACTTTTTTCCGGCAGGATGTATTCCAAATTTTAGAGTAGATACAGCAAACCATAAAAGCAATATTACTACTGGAGCTTGGAGAGCGCCGTATACTAATTTTTTAGCATTTGCAGAACAAAGCTTCTTTGATGAATTAGCCACAGAGTTAAATGTAGATTCGATTCAATTGCGTTTAGATTTATTACAAAAGGTAAAAAACACTGATGACAAAAGAATAGAATATTCTGGTAAAAGGATGGAAGACACGATTAAATTAGTAAGAGAAAAAGCAAACTGGGGCAAAACACCGGAGGGAGTTTATCAAGGTTTTTCAGCTTATTATAGCCATAATACACATGTTGCAGAAATTGCAGAAATCGAATTAAAAAATGGTTTACCAATTATTAAAAAAGTAACAGTTGCTGTAGATTGTGGGGTTGTAGTAAATCCATCGGGTGCAAGAAACCAAGTTGAAGGTGGAGTTTTAGATGGAATTGGACACGCAATGTACGCCGATTTCTCTTTTAAAGATGGAAAGCCCGAATACAAAAATTTTGATACTTATCGTTTAATTAGAATCAATGAAACACCTAAAGTTGAGGTTCATTTTGTTGAAAATAATTTGTCACCTTCAGGCTTGGGAGAACCAGGTTTGCCGCCCGCTGGAGGTGCAGTGGCGAATGCAATTAATGCTGCTTTAGGAAAAAGAATGTATAGGCAACCTTTTGTGAAAGAATTAAAAAAGAGTAGTGTTTTAGGGTAACTGAAAATAAATTTCTTGTGCTAATCTAAACGTATTTGCGTGTGCATTCACAATAATATTTACATCTTTAGAGTAACCTCCACCCATAGAACACATCACAGGAATTTTTAAATCGAAACAGGTTTGTAAAACGAATCTGTCTCGCTCTTTACAGCCTTCAATGGTTAAAGCAAGTTTCCCTAATTTATCAGTTTCAATAACATCTACACCACATAAATAATATATAAAATCTGGTTTTTCTTGGTAGATGAGTTTTGGAAGTGTTTCTTTTAGAATTGATAAATATTCAGGGTCTTTAGTCCCATTTTCTATAGCAATATCTAAATCACTTTTTTCTTTATGAAAAGGATAATTACTTTTTCCATGCATAGAAAATGTAAAAATAGAAGAATCATTTTGAAAGATTTCAGCCGTTCCATTTCCTTGATGCACATCTAAATCTACAATCAATATCTTCTTAGCTAGACTTTTTTGTTGTAAATATTTTGCTCCAATTGCTTGGTCATTTAACATACAAAAAGCTTCTCCACGGCTTGAAAATGCGTGATGTGTGCCACCAGCAATATTCATTGCAATTCCATTTTTTAAGGCAAATTCGGAAGCCTTTATAGTTCCGTCTGCAATAATCATTTCTCTAGCGACAAGGACTTCAGAAAGCGGAAATCCAATTTTTCTAGCTGCTTTTTGGGAGAGCGTAATATTTAATAAATCGAAAAAATATTCTGGATCGTGAACTGTAAAAAAATGTTTGTTATTGGGAATTTCAGGTTCAAAGAAATTTTCTTCTATGCAAGTTCCTTCATATAATAATTGTTGTGGCAAAAGATCATACTTTTCCATTGGAAAACGATGATTCTCTGGCAACTCGTGTTTATATATTGGATGGTATGCTATTTTTAGCATGAACTTATTTTTAATCTCTAAACTTTTTAAAAGTGAAATCTTTCGAAAATGATTTATAGGATGTTTTTATATAATAATCTTTATACTTAAAAACAGTACTTCCTTTATTATTAGACTTTAACGCTTTCATTTTGTCAAAAGCATTTTCCTTAATTTCACCTTTAATATGATTAAAATTCTCGTCTAATAAAGACTCAATTCTTGTCGCCTTATTATTTGTAAAAGAGTTAAATGCAATTTGGGCAGGATTAAAAAATACGGTAGCTGCGCCGATAGAGCCAATCGCAATCCCTCCAAAAGGCATCATCATACCTCCATTTGTTTTTTGCACAATATAACCTCCAATAACCAAATGGTATTGACTATTAACTTTCCTGGCAGAAATACCGGTATGTCCTTTAGTAATTCTTCTTAAAAAACGTTTGGTTTTACCTAATTCTCTGTAAGCACTATACATGCCGCCATCCTGCATAATCGGTGTGTTCTTAAAAGTAATAGAATCATTTTTACTCGCAGAATATTCTTTAATTAAATTACCAGTTTTAAAATCTAAAATTTCTACTGTAAACTTTTCATTAGTTGCAGCAATCGTAAAAACATTTTCTCCATTTAGATAAGAATTTGTTCTTTTAGCTTTTTTACCTAACAATGGTTTTTTAAACTGAAATGAAGAAGCTTGAAAAGATTTTAAATTTATTTTCAAGACTTGGGTAAACATTTTATGATGATCTAGTGTAAATAGAACAGAACCGTCTCTTACATACATTTTTCGTTGCTCGGAAGTTAACTCTATGGAGTTTGGAGTATTTTCTTCAAACTTTTTAATATTTTCCCCTTTAATTAAAAGAGATAAAAGATTCTTATTTTTTCCATTATAATCTATAAACCTTAAAGCTGAAATATTTGTAAAATTTCTCTTAGGATTTCCTTCATTATCAAAGCTGTAAATGAATAACTGATTCCTTTCTTTTGCTCCAGATATTAAGTAAAATTGATTATTAAATTGAACAGTTTGTATAAATGTTTCAGACCTACTTAATAAAAATTCTTTAGAAGTTGTTACTCCATCTTTAAACGAAAACAGAATTGAAGAAAATTTATCTTGATTTTTATTGGTTAAAAATACACGGTAAGAGTCACTATTAGAAGCACTAGAGCCAATTAAAATTTTATATTTTCGACTCTTTTCTTCAGATGATATTTTTCCCTTTAATTTGAAATTTTCATCAAATTTATACCCGTAAACATTTTTAGCATCTGCAACAAAAAAAGCAATATCACCGGTTTCTTCATTAACTATAGGCACCACATCTTTTACATCTGATAGTGATGTTTTTAAGATGTTGTTAAATGTAAGAATAGTTTCTTGTGATGATATTGTTTGTATTAAACAGATAACAAATACAGTGAAAATTTTCTTTATCATAACTTTTTTTAGCATTAACTAACTTCTTGTCCGTTTTTAACTGCCTTTTCGGGCTCAACAAAAGCTAACTTCCCATCTGGTGTATCTGTCATTAAAATCATTCCTTGGCTTTCTACACCGCGTATTTTTCTAGGTGCTAAGTTTACCAAAACAGAAACTTGTTTGCCAATAATATCTTCTGGCGAAAAGCTTTCTGCAATTCCAGATACAATGGTTCTAGTATCAATACCAACATCAACTTTTAGTTTTAATAATTTTTTAGTTTTAGCTACTTTTTCTGCTTCTAAAATCGTTCCAATTCTAATGTCTAGTTTGGTAAAATCTTCAAAATCTATGGTTTCTTTTTGAGGTTCTACCACTTTATTTTCCTGCTCATTGGCAATTTTAGTTGCTTGTAGTTTTTCAACTTGTGCTTCAATTGTTTTGTCTTCAATTTTAGAAAACAACAATTCGGCTTTGTCTATTTGATGATTTGCAGGAATTAACACGTCTTTTTCAGTTACATTTTCCCAAGAAAGAGATATGATACTATCGTTCTCAATGATATTGAGAATTCCTTTTAATTTATTCGAAGTAAAAGGTAAAAAAGGTTCAGATAAAATAGCTAAAGCGGCAGAAATTTGCAGCGCAATAAACATAATCGTTTTTACGCGTTCTTCATCTAATTTTATAGCCTTCCAAGGTTCTTCATCAGCTAAATACTTGTTTCCAAGTCTTGCTAAGTTCATTAATTCTTGAGAAGCTTCTCTAAAACGGTATCTTTCAATTGATTTTCCAATAATATTCGGAAACTCCTTTACCGCTGCTAAAACGTCTTCATCTACTTCTGTAAAATCATTAGGTTCTGGCACAACTCCTTGGTAATATTTGTTGGTTAAAACCATCACTCTATTAATAAAATTTCCAAAAATAGCAACCAATTCGTTGTTGTTTTTTGCCTGAAAATCTTTCCATGTAAAATCGTTGTCTTTACTTTCTGGAGCATTTGCCGTTAACGTATAACGCAAAACATCTTGCTGATTCGGGAATTCTTCTAAATATTCATGCAACCAAACTGCCCAATTTTTAGAAGTTGATAATTTATTTCCTTCTAGATTTAAGAATTCATTGGCAGGTACATTATTTGGTAAAATATAATCTCCGTGCGCTTTTAGCATACTTGGAAAAATAATACAGTGAAAAACAATGTTGTCTTTCCCTATAAAATGCACCAATTTTGTGTCGTCTTTTTTCCAGTAATCTTCCCAGTTTTTTCCTTCTCTTGCTGCCCATTCTTTGGTCGATGAAATATAGCCAATAGGTGCATCAAACCAGACATATAAAACTTTGCCCTCGCCGTCTTTTAAAGGAACAGGAATCCCCCAATCTAAATCACGCGTTACAGCTCTGGGACGCAAACCATCTTCTACCCAGCTTTTCACTTGGCCGTATACATTCGGTTTCCAGTCTTTTTTATGACCTTCTAAAATCCATTTACGTAAAAAATCTTCGTGTTTATCTAAAGGTAAAAACCAGTGTTTTGTTTCTTTAACGGTTGGTACATTGCCTGTAATGGCAGATTTTGGGTTGATTAAATCTGTTGCATTATGACTCGTTCCACAGTTTTCACATTGATCTCCATAACTTTCTTCAAAGCCACATTTTGGACAAGTTCCTACTACAAAACGATCTGCTAAAAACTGATTTGCTTCTGCATCATACAATTGTGCAGACACTTCTTCGATAAACTCACCATCATTATACATTTTTGTGAAAAAATCAGAGGCAGTTTCGTGATGTATTTTAGAAGATGTTCTTGAATAATTATCAAAAGAAATTCCAAAATCAACAAATGACTTTTTTATAATTGTATGATATTTATCGATAATTACTTGCGGAGAAACGCCTTCTTTTTTTGCTCTCATTGGTATGGCAGCGCCATGCTCATCAGAACCAGAAATGTAAGCAACATCATTACCTGTTAATCGTAAATAACGGGCGTAAATATCTGCGGGAACATACACACCTGCTAAATGTCCAATATGAATTGGACCATTTGTATAAGGTAAAGCTGCTGTAATTGTATATCTTTTTGGAGTATTCATCGAATTTTCCTTGATTTAATTTGTGGTTTGATTTTTGCTTGACAAAAGTACAAAAAACCGAGTTTTAAAAACGATTGAAATTTGATACATTTACAATAGTTAGAATTTTTAATTTTTAGAACCAAGAAACAAGATTTATTTTGAAGAAACCAATCTTACTTATAGCCCTATTATTGATGACTTTTTCATCAACACTCGCACAAGACAAATTAAAAACTCCTTCATATCTTAAAGTAGGAGATACAATTGCAATTGTTGCGCCTGCAGGGATTTTGAAAAATAAAGAAGAAATCATAGAAAAAGCCCAACTATTAGCAGAAAGTTGGGGCTTAAAAGTGGTTTTAGGTAAAAATTTATTTAATCAGAACAATCATTTTTCAGGGACAGATGATGAACGCACCAAGGACTTTCAAGAAGCGTTAGACAATAAAGATATTAAAGCAATTTGGGCGGCAAGAGGAGGTTATGGTTCTGTAAGAATTTTGGATAAATTAGATTTTACAAAGTTTAAAAAAACCCCAAAATGGGTAATTGGTTATTCTGATATAACTGCTTTTCATAACCACATTCATAATATAGAAGTAGAGACTATTCACGGAATGATGGGTTCAAGTTTAGACGATGAACTTGAAGATATTATTGAAACAGTTATGTCATTTAAAAATGCAATTTTTGGGAAAGACCTTGCATACACAATTCCTTCATCAAAGTACAATAGAACTGCTAATTTACCAAGCTCAATAAAAGCTATTGAAGGACAACTTATTGGAGGGAATTTGGCGATTTTGTCATCAATGCTAGGTTCCCAAAGTCAGTTAAACACTGAAGGTAAAATATTATTTATTGAAGCAGTTGGTGAATATAAATATGCTATTGATAGAATGTTACAAAGTTTAAAAAGAGCTAAATATTTCACAAAGGTAAAAGCTGTTATTATAGGGGATATGACAAAAGTGAAGAAGAATACGACTGCTTGGGGAAGTTCAATCGAGCAATTAATTTTAGATGTTTTACCAAAAGATATTCCTGTTTTATTTGATTTTCCTGCGGGACACGAGTCAGATAATAGAGCTTTAATCTTTGGAAGAGAGATAGAGTTAATAGTTCACAGTGCTGGTCAACAATCTTCAATTATTTTTAAAAAATAAAATGGCAGATCATAATGAACTAGGTAAAAAAGGAGAACAAATAGCTGTCGCTTTTTTGATAAAAAATGAGTATAAAATCTTAGAAAAAAATTATCGTTTTCAAAAAGCAGAAGTAGATATTATCGCTCAAAAAAACAATGTTTTAGCTGTTGTTGAGGTAAAAACAAGAAGTACGGCTTATTTTGGAAATCCACAAGATTTTGTACATTCTAAGAAAATAAAATTATTGCTTTCTGCTATTGATAATTATGTGGTTGATAAAGATTTAGATCTTGAGGTGCGTTTTGATATTATAGCAATTATCCATCAAAAAAAGGAAACAAAAATTGAGCATTTAGAAGATGCTTTTTTGCATTTTTGATAATTACTTTTTATCGAAAAATAGGTTTACATCTTTCATCTCATTAGGCTTTGCTATAATCTTTTTGTTTTTATCTAAAACGAAATAAGTTGGCGTCGAAGAAATTTGATAGGTTCTTGAAACTTTATTTTGCCATTTATTTAGACCTAGTACATTATGCCATCCTAAAAGATTCTCTTTAGAATAATTTTTCCAAACAAAGTCGTCATCTTCTATAGCAAAAGCAATAACTTTTATATTCTTTTTGTTTTCCATGTAAGAATGTAATAAAGGAATTTCACGTAAACAATGAGAGCAACTTGTACTCCAAAAAACTAACACATAGTTTTCTGCATCGTTTAAAGTAGAAAGTTTGAGAGTTTTACCATTTTCTTTCCAAGAGAAATCGGGAGCAGTTCTGCCAACTTCTGTTAGAAATAAAGCTATTTTTTCGGATTTAAATTTTTTGTCTTGTAAGGTTTCGGGTAGTTTATTATAATGATTGTTAAATAGATAATCTATTAATTCTATGTTTTTAGAAGCTTCAAATTGCTCTATTAAGAACTCAATCACATCTTTTTTGTAAGATTGATCTTTAATTTTAGAAACTACTATTTCTACAGACTGTTTAAATAGTTTTTGTTGGGTTTTTTTGTCATCAGAAAAATTGATGTAAAACACATATTCTAAAATTTTATTCGTTAAAAAAGAAGAGTTAATTAATGTATTGTTAGAAAAATCTAAGGTATTAAAATAGGTGTTTTTTATATTTGACATATAATCATTTAAAGAGGTCAAAATCTCTTCAGAATTATTACGTAAATTAGCTTTTATAAAAGGAGCAATATATTTGTCTTTAGAAGCTTCTATAAATTTATTTTGAATAGAATCTACATTTTGTTTTGCTTTTTTATATTGCTTTTTTAAGTCTAAATTTGGTTTTTGTAATACAGCAATTTGAATAGAATCTAGTTGTTGTTGAGCAATAGAATTAGTTTCTATATATTCATTATATAACTTGTTCTCTGAAGACTTTAAAAATATAATTAATTGTTCTGGATAGTCAGGATTAAAAATAAAGGAAACATCTTCTTTATTGTAAAAAAAATCTAGAAAACTTGCTCCTTCTAATCTGTAATTTATTCTATAAACTCCAGGTTCTGCAGACGAGGGAATCTGAAATTCGAAATTACCAACAACTTCTTTTTTACCATTCACATCTAAAGAGTCAGATTTTATAGAAGTACTGTTTATGAAAATTTGTTTTGTTCCCTCTACTTTATACAAAATAATCCAATCACTTTTTTCAGTTTTGGGACTCAGAACTCCTTTAACTGTGTGCTGTGCACTAGTAAGTGAAGATATTAAAATCAGAAAAGTAAAAATATTTTTCATTGTTTTGTATGTTGATTTTATGGAATATCAATTTTTAACAAGTGTACCAAAAATACTGTTTCTGTTTTAAATTAGGTATATTGTAACGTTAAAAATGAGATTATGAATTTTTTTAATAAAACAATTTGGATTACTGGCGCGTCTTCTGGAATAGGAAAAGCCTTGGCTTTAGAGCTATCAAGTCAAAATGCGAAGATCATTTTGTCATCAAGGAAAACAGAAGATTTAGAATTGGTTAAAAATGTTTGTAAAGATCCGTCAAAAGTAAAAATTGTTGTTTTAGATTTAGAAGATTATAATAATTTACAACCAAAAGTTGATGAAGCGCTGGCAGCTTTTGGCAAGATTGATATTTTAGTAAATAACGGAGGAATTAGTCAAAGGTCGTTTGTAAAAGACACTCAAATTGCGGTTGATAAACGAATTATGGATATCAATTATTTAGGTACTATAGCCTTGTCGAAAGCAGTTTTACCGCATTTTATCACGAATAAAAAAGGCCATTTTGTAGTAACTACAAGTATTGTTGGAAAAATAGGAACCCCTTTACGTTCTAGCTATGCGGCAAGTAAACATGCTTTACATGGATTTTTTGATAGTTTACGAGCAGAGCATCACCAGGATAATATTGCGGTAACTTTAATTTGTCCGGGTTTTGTAAATACAAATGTTTCTAAAAATGCATTAACAGGTAATGGAACACCACAACAAAAATTGGATGTTGCAACTGCCAATGGAATTGAGCCAAAACATTTCGCAAGATTAATGGCAAAAGCTATTAAAAACAAAAAAGAAGAAGTTTATATTGCTGGTGTAAAAGAGAAATTAGGAGTGTATGTGAAACGTTTTTATCCGAAGTTATTAGCTATAATGATAAGGAAATTGAGTGTTACCTAATCTTCAAAATATGCTAAAGCTTCAAAATAAGATACAATTGCTTCTTTCATTAAAACAGTTTGTTCACCAGCTTTTAAATTTGGCAACTCAGTAAGTGATTTGTAGTGTGGCCAACCATCATCATCAAAAAAATCGAATTCATAATACCCATATGACTCTAACAATTTGCAGATGGCAATATGCATAAGGTTCATTTTTTCGTCTTTTTTAAAAGCTCTGTGGCCTTGCCCTAGCTCTTGTACACCAATTAAATAGAGAATTCCGTCTAAATTCAATTCATCTCCTTCAGAGAAGTCTTCGGTTAGTTTTGCTACTAAGAAATCCCACTTTTCTTTTAAATTACTCGTTTTGGTCATTAATTTCTTTTATAGAGCAAAGATACAATGCACATTTTTAAATTGTCAAAAAAAGATGTAGGTTTGAATAAATTATTTTGAATGAATATTTTTGATATCATTATAGCTGCTTTGCTGCTTTTTGCTTTCGTAAGAGGACTTATGAAAGGACTTTTTGCTGAAGTCGCTTCTTTAGTGGCAATTATTGCTGGTGTGTATGTATCTATACATTATGCGCACCATTTAGAGTCTTATTTAGTAAACTCTAGTAGTATAAATTGGTCTGATGAAACCAACAGAATTGTAGCTTTTGCAGTTACTTTTTTGCTTATTGTTATATTTATAATTTTCATTGGTAAAATTTTAACAAAACTTGCAGACATTACAGCATTAGGAATGTTAAATAAACTTTTAGGAGGTGTTTTTGCTATTTTAAAAATAGCATTAATTTTAAGTGTAATTTTCACTTTCTTTGGAAGAGTAAATAATACAATTCCGTTTTTGAAACAAAAAACCTTAGATGAATCTCTGCTTTATAATCCTGTAAAGAGTATTGCTCCAGCTTTATTTCCATCAATCATAAAAGAAGATGAAAACGGGAAAACATCTATACAATTTACAAAATAAAAAAACCTGAGAAATTTTCTCAGGTTTTTTTATTACAACATATTTACTTTGCTAGTTTGTAAGGAATAAACTCCACCAACAATTTTAATTTCTTGATTAGCTTCTAACTCTCTTAAAATTTCGCTTTTATTACGAATTCTATCTATAGTTAAAAGTACATTATTTTCTACAGTTTTTGCTACAAACTCGCTGTTTGATGAATTTTTTTCTCCTTCTAGTTCTTCAGAAGATTTTTTTACTGCAGGTATAATATTATCTAACAGACTTGTAATATTACCCAGTTTTACACCATCACAAGCTGCTTTTACTGCACCACAACTTTCATGACCTAAAACGAAAACTAGCTTACTGCCAGCAACAGCGCATGAGTATTCTAAGCTTCCTAAAATATCTGTATTTTCAAAGTTCCCTGCAACTCTTGCTACAAAAATATCACCAACAGATTGATCAAAAACTTGTTCTACAGGCACTCTAGAATCTATACAAGATAGTATAACTGCCTTTGGATATTGTCCAGAAATGGTTTGTTTTACTAAATCTAAATATGCAACTTTCTCTAAATTATTATTTATAAAACGTTGATTACCTTCTAATAAATCTTGTAAAACCTGATTTGGCGACAAACTTAATTGTATTTCTTTATTTATTGCTGTATTTCTCATTTCATTTTTTTATTAGTTCTTGTCTTCTATATTTTTTTTAATCCAATTTACACATTCATTAAATGATTTAAAAATGTGCTCTTTTGGAATAAAATCAGGAATGATGTCTATACGTTCCATCATATATCTTGGTTGCTTTAATAGGTTTACAAAAAGCACTTCAATATTTTTAGTTTTTAAATCCTGCAACATATCCTCCATAGCGTATAAGCCGGACTGATCCATGTATTGCATTCTTCCTAGACGCATTATTACCGTTTTTGCAGTGTCTGGTATTTGTTCTGCTAATGCTTGGAAGTCACTTGTAGATCCAAAAAATAAAGGTCCTTTGATATGTTTGATAAAGACTCTTTCTGCAAGCGCTTTTGGGAAGTCTTTTTCATCTGCCCATGATTCTTCTTTTAGTGTTTTTACATTTGATCTTTCCGCAGTTAGGTCTCCAATCTTTTTCATAAACATTAAGGAGGCAATAATCAAACCAATACCAACAGCATAGACTAAATTCCAGAAAGTGGAAAGTATTAAAACTACGATCATTATTAAGACTTCTGAACTTAATTTTAAGGGTCCAATTTTAAGATCTCTAGGTAAACTCGGTATTGCTTTTAACCCTTTGTAATCCATTACCCCAATACCTACGGTAATTAAAATACCAGCTAAAACTGCAGCAGGTATTTTAGAGGCAACTGGCCCTAAGCCCAACATAACTATTAAAAGCATTATACCGGCAATCATTCCAGAAAGTTTAGTCTTACCACCTGCATTAATATTCACCACTGTTCTAATTGTTGCTCCTGCCCCAGGAATGCCTCCAAATAAAGCAGCAATACTGTTTCCTATTCCTTGACCTACTAGTTCTTTGTTTGGGCTGTGCTTGGTTTTTGTCATATTATCAGCAACAACACTTGTTAAAAGTGAATCTATGGCCCCTAAAAGGGCTAGTGTTAAAGCTGTAAAAATATAAGGCGTGATACTACTTATAGAAAAACCTGAAAATATTTCCCATTGAATTTGAGGAATTCCATTCGGAATTTCTTGAATAGTTCTATATTTTAAATCAAAACCAACCGCAATTCCAGACATAACAATTAAAGAAACGAGAGTGCTGGGAACTCGAGTTGTAATCCGTTTAAAACTATAGATAATAAAAATAGTTCCAAGCGCTAAAAGGAATTCTAACCAATTTATATTTTGTATCGCTTTAGGCAACGCTTTTATAGCACCTAATGCTCCAGAAGTTTCTTTTGCTGCTAACGTTTGTGACTCTTTTAAAATATCTGCGGGCGTAATTTCACTTCCTTTTTCTATTGTTTTACTAAAATCCTCTAAAACTAAAATTCCTTCTTTTGCCTCTTCTTTTAAAATGTTTTCGAGAATTACTTCCTCTGCTAATGGTTTAAAATTAGACACAAATTCTACATCTTCTTTTGGGTAATAACCTAATGAAGGCAAAACCTGAGTTAATAAAATAATAACTCCAATAGCAGTCATAAAACCAGAAACAACTGGGTAAGGAATATATCTTATATACTTTCCTAAACCCATTAAGCCTAATCCAATCTGAAATAAACCAGCCAATAAAAATACTGTTAAAATTGCCGGCAAAGCTTTCGTGATATCACCGTCATTTGCAGCAACGATTCCTGCAATAACAACCATACTTACTGCCGTCATAGGAGCTGTTGGCCCTGAAATTTGTGTGCTTGTTCCACCAAAAAGTGCTGCAAAAAAACTGATAAAAATAGCACCATATAAACCTGCACTTGGCCCTAAGCCAGAGGAAACCCCAAAGGCTAAAGCTAGAGGCAAAGCAACGATACCCGCTGTAATACCTCCAAAAGCATCACCTTTTATATTTGAAAATAAATTTTTCATAATTTCTTTAAGATTGATGTACAATTTAGTCTTATTAATTCAAAAAAAAAATCAATCTTAGATTAAGATTGATTTTTTTAAATTAAAAGAGAAGTTTTCTATTCATAAAAATTTACAGATCCATCTTTAATATCATACATAGCCCCGATAATTTTAATCGCTTCTTCATCTTCCATTTCTTTTAAAACTGGACTTTGAGTTCGAATATTAGCAATAGTCATATGTACATTTTTTTCTGCAACAGTATTCACAAAATCAATATTGCTAGAATTTCTTAAACTCTTATCTATCGGCTCTACAACAGCTTCAACAGCAGGTTTTATTTTATTAATTAAGGCAGTTAAATTCCCTAATTTTGCGTCATCACAAGCCCCTTTTACCGCTCCGCAGGCAGTATGCCCTAAAACTAGAACAATTTTAGTTCCCGCTAATTTACAAGCAAACTCCATGCTTCCTAAAATATCTTCGTTTACAAAGTTACCAGCAACTCTTGCACTAAAAACATCTCCAATTCCTTGATCAAAGATTAGCTCTGACGATACTCTTGAGTCTATACAACTTAAAATTGTTGCAAATGGAAATTGACCTAAACTTGTATCTTTAACTTGGTCTAGTAAATTTCTATTTATTGGATTGTTTTCTATGAAACGATTGTTACCTTCCTTTAAAAGTTGAATTGCTTTTTCTGGCGAAATTGATGTTTGTGTTTCCTTTGTATGAGCTTTCATATTTTTTAGTTTGTTAGTATTAGAGAGCAATTAAAGTTATTGATAGCCTCTTTTAATGTGTAATTATTTTGATCTTTAGTTCTATCAAGAAAAACTAAATTAGTTTTGCTTTTTGTTGAATAATTTGCAATATTTTTTAGAGTGTTATCTCCTTTTTCAAAAACATATTCAATAGTTTTTTTAGAAAAATAGGAACTATTTTCTTTCTTGGAGCTACTTTCTTCTATTGTTTTAAAAACTTTCGGAGGGCTTTTAGATACAGCGATTAAACTTTCTATTAAATCTTTACTTTTTAATTGTTTAGGGTCGTTAAGAATTCCAACAGATAATTGATCAGAGATAGTTAACTCATGCTTATCGGATGCAATCATAACAATCCCATCAAATATTTTTAGAATAAAGTCACTAATGTTGTCACCTAATATTCCTAATATTTTTGATTTTCTTTTTCCGATAACAATAATATCTGGTTCGTGAATTGAGATATAGTTACTAATTTCATTTTTAAGATTACCAAATGTGTAATTATATTTAATAGGTAAATTATAAATGTCAGAAATAGGTCTTATAATCTTTTCAATTTCTTTACCAATAATATTATATTTTTGATTTATCGTTCTTATCGCTGATAATTGATTTTCTTTTTTGACAATATCTGTTGGTTTTTTTACACAAAAAAACTCGAGATTTCCATCGATTATTTTGGCCAAATTAGCACTACTTCTTAAGGTAGAAGCGGCAGATTTTGTTAAATCTGACAACACTAATATTTTGTATTCGCTCTTTTTCATTATCTTGTTCTTTTAGGCAGTTTTAGGTCTTAATTCGAAAAACTCAATATAACTTGCTGGATTTTCTGTGACACCTCTTTCAGAAACTAATTTAATATCGATGTCTCTTTCTTTCGCTTTAAAAGCAAAGTCTTCTAGAATTTCAATGATATCATTATCTAAATACCTTGTTTTTCTTACGTCTAATTCTAAATAGGTTTCTCTTGGTAGGCTATCTAATTCTTTTAAAATAGCTCCTTTATTAAAGAAAGTAACTTCTTCTGCAAGCGTCATTTTTATTTTATGCTTTCCATTGCTTTTATCCTCAATATGTAAAAAGTGAGAGTTTTGGAAGCTTTTTATAAGAATTACAACAACTCCTACAGCTAACCCCATACTTATACCGATTAATAAATCTGTAAAAACAATACCAAGAACCGTCACTGTAAAAGGAAGAAACTGTTTCCATCCCATTTTATACATTTTTATAAACAACGAAGGTTTTGCCAAGTTATAACCAACAATAAGCAAGATTGCTGCGAGCACAGAAAGAGGTATTTTATTTAATAAAGCAGGAATTAAAATCACAGAAATTAAAAGAAGAAATCCATGTATAATTGCAGCCATTTTAGTTCTTCCTCCAGATTGAATATTGGCAGAACTTCTAACAATTACCTGCGTAACTGGTAAACCACCAATAAGACCAGAAATGATGTTTCCAGCGCCTTGTGCAAGCAATTCTCTGTTTGTAGGAGTTACATTTTTATGAGGGTCTAATTTGTCTGTTGCTTCTGAGCATAACAACGTTTCTAAACTTGCCACCAATGCAATAGTAAAAGCTACAACCCAAATTTCTGGATTTGTAATCGCACTGAAGTTCGGGAAACTAAATTGCCCTAAAAATGAATCTAAATTATCTGGCACAGGTACACTTACCAGGTTTGATGAACTAATACCATACTTAGAGTTTTGATCTGTAACAAAATAATACACAATACCAGCAACAACGGCAACTAAAGGGCCTTGAATTAATTGAAATATTTTGCCTTTTTTTGATAGAACAGTACTCCATAGTAACAATAATCCTAAGCCAATAAAACCAACAATCGTAGAGCCTAGACTTATGTTATTAATAGTTTTAAAAATTCCTGAAAATGTGTTTTCTCCATCCATTTGAAAGAAAGCAAAATTCCCTTCTGGGTCTGCATCATAACCAAAAAAGTGTGGAATTTGTTTTAAAATAATAATAATCCCAATTCCTGTTAGCATTCCTTTTATTACAGATGAAGGAAAATAATAACCAATAATTCCAGCTTTTAGGAAACCAAAAATTAGTTGAATAACACCCCCTAAAACAACAGCTACTAAAAAGTTTTCATACCCCCCTAAAGAACCAATTGCTGTTAGGACAATTGCAGCTAAACCAGCTGCAGGACCGCTTACTCCTATTTTAGATCCACTTAAAGAACCTACTAAAATTCCTCCAATAATTCCAGCAATTAATCCAGAAAATAACGGAGCTCCACTTGCTAATGCAATACCTAAACACAGCGGTAATGCGACGAAAAATACGACAATACTTGCAGGTAAATCGTTTTTGATATATTTAAACATATATGTAATGATTTTACTCTAAATAAATAATTTAGAGTTTATTGTTTTTAAAATAATAATTAATTTGTCTTAGTAAACGATATGTTATAGTAAGAATTCTGGCGGTGGAGTTGTAATCTTTGGGTATTCTGAAGTATAGTTTTTAGACGTATAACTTACGTTTTTCTTTTTTTGAATACCGTTCAGAATTAGATTTTTAAAACTATCGGTAGGAGATATTTTAATCTTTAAATCCTTAGCAGATTCTTTGCCTTTGTTTTCTTCTTCTTCATTTATTTCAAGAAAAAAAGCCACATTTTCATTGTCATCCACAAAACTAAGCACCGTAGGTGCAAATATTAATATGGTAAATAGAAAAGTGAAAAAAAATGCAATTTTTATTTTCAAACGAATGTAATATTTTAACTAGGTGCAAAAATAGCAAAGGTTTTTGAGATAGTTGTTAAAGAATAATTAAAAATCACTTAGTAATTTTACTTCATCTGCAATAATCCAACCTAATTTACCATCTGCTAATTTAATCTTTTTCCAATTATCTACCATGTCTAAAACCAAAACTTTTGTGCCCTCATGTAAGGTGAAAATTTCTTCAGAATTTAAGGTTGGTGCATTTCTTACTTCTGTTTTTTCAGCAAAAACAATAGCTTCTTTATTGTTTTTAGAAAACGAATATTGATTGTAAGTAATTAAGAAAGAAATCAGTAAGAGTATAAAACACAATGAACTTGTTGCAAAGTAAAAACGTTTTTGAGAAGGATTCGATGCAAAATAGAAAAGTAAGAATAACAAGCTAGACAGCACTGAAAACACAATAATTATAATTGCCCATTGATTGTAAGAAAGCTTTTGTAAATAGTTCTTGTTAAATTTTTGAAATACTGTTTTCGGTAATTCTTCAATGCTATCTACTGCTAAACGTCTTGCAAAAACCAAATTATTTTCCACATCTTCATTTAAGGCATCCAATTTTAAAGATTTTTCATAGTAATAAATAGAGGGCCCAACCTTGTTGAGTTTATAATAAGAGTTCCCTAGGTTATAGTATAATTCTGACGAAACTAATCCTTGTGATTCTATTTTTTTGTACAATGCTACTGCTTGTTCAAACTTTTCGTTTTTATATAAATCATTTGCCGACGCAAACAATTCACTTGTAGTTTGAGCAGTGATTGTATTAGCGACTATTAGCAATAAAAATAGGATTTTGTTCATCTTACAGCTGTTTATCTAATTGTACGATTACTAGTTTTGCCCTTTCAAACTCTTGCTTCATTTCTGTATTTGTTATTGGAGAATAACGTGCAAAGTCCGAATGTTTTAAAACCTCTATAAATTGTTTTGTAGTATTTTCATCAACATTTTTTTGTTGTAGAATTTGAGTTATTTTTTCTTTACTGATGTCAGCAATTTCGATTTCTAATTTAGCTTTTAAATAATTGTGCAAAGCACGCTCTAAAGCTTCATAAAAAGCTTCTTTTTTACCCAACTGTTTTTGCGCTTCAGACAAATATTTTTTAGCTAACCTTTCTGCTCTCCTTTGTTTTCTGCCAATAACATCGCGGTTGCGTTTTTCATTGTTTTTAGCAATAATAATACCTATTGGAATGGTTACTAAAGATAAAAACAAGAATAGATAGAATAAATTAGATTTGAAAAAATCTGAACTAGCTTCAGCTATAAACTCACTTTTAGTTTGAATGTATCTGAAATTTTTCCCGGTAGAAATTATGATTTGTTTTTGTGTCGAACTGGTGTTATTGGTCACGAGTTCTTTGCCTTCTAAAACATCAACATACAAGTCTTCAGTATCAATTATTTCGTATGTTTTTTTATTGGGATTAAAATATGAAAAAGCAATATTTGGTATTTTGTACTTTCCTTTATATTGCGGTACAATGGTATAAGTGTCAGTTACTGAGCCAGTAATCCCATCAGCAGCAACTCTAACTCTTTCCTTTCTTTCTGGTTGATATTTTTCTAATTCAACAGGCGTTTCTATAGAGGGTAGTTCAAATAATTTTAAATTTCCTTTACCAGAGACTACCAACTTAATTTGAGAGGATTCATTTGCTTTTAAAGCATTTTTACTCAGAGAAACATCAAACTTAAAATTACCAACGGCTCCTGTAAAATTTTCTGGTTTATTTTCTAAAGGAAGACTTTTAGGCCTAATAATTTTTTTTGTAGAAGCAAATTCTTTTTTGATGTTTTTTGAAATTACATTTCCGAAAAAATCCACTCTTCCTGATGGTACACCAATAACAATATCCATTTTCATGGGGTCAATTGTAAGTTTTCCCGTTTTTGTAGGAATTAACAATGCTTTTTGAAGTACAATATACCTGTAGTTTTCGCCATTATATTTTCCCATTTTTACGGGAAAACCATTTATTTTAATTTCTTGATTCCAAAAACCATTATATTGAGGAGCTTCTGTTACAGAAGTGTCAAATACACTTACGTTTTCGCTAACATACAATCTGTATTCCGCATAAATTCCTTCACCTACAAAAGGGCTAGATTTAGAGATTTCTGCAACTAAATGTATATTTTGTTGGGCTATATAATTTGGGTCATTGGGGTTTTCGGGTGTTTTCACTGGATTCAAAACAATAATTTTCATTATTTTTGAATTCAAAGTACTTCCCCTGTATTTAATGTTTGCAGGGCTGATAATAAGCTCTCCTTTTCTCTTTGGTTTTAATATATATGAGTAAGATTGAGAGAAGCTAACCTTTCCATTTATCCAAGATTGACTTACAGATTGACTTGGCCCCTGAATAACTCTAAAGTCTTTAAAGTTTGGAGGGGTAAAATTATCTGCTCCTTGTTTATTAACAGAAAATTCTATTCGTAAACGTTGGTTTAAACCTAGTTTATTTTTACTCACCTTCACTTTTAACTCTGCCTCTTGTGCTAGACTTAAAAGGGATAATAAGCTTATAAATATTGATATATAAAATTTCATTTTCATCTTAAAGCAACAAACTTACCAATCTTTTTCTTGTTTTACTTTTTTACCTTTTGCTTTTTTAGCATTCATTTTCTTCTGTGTCTTTTTTTCCTCATTATTTAAGCTCTCTAATAGTTGCTTAATTTGTTGAGGAGACATTTTTCCTGGCTGAGGCTTAGGTTTTTGCTTTTTTTTGTCGTCTTTTTCAGGATTTTGTTTTTTGTCGTTATCTCCTTTTTTGTCTTTATCTTTTTCGTTCTTTTTATCCTTATCATCATCACCCTCTTTTTTATCCTTGTCATCATCACCTTCCTTCTTATCTTTATCCTTGTCTTTATTTTTATCGTCTTTATTTTTTTTATCGTCTTTATCTTCCTGCTTTTCTTTGTCAAGCATTTTTTGAGCAACCGCCAAATTATAGCGGGTTTCATCATCATTAGGATTGTTTCTTAATGAGTTTTTATAAGCATCTACAGCACCTTGATAGTTTTTAGTTTCCATCATAGAATTACCTAAATTATGGTAAGCTTCTGCTTTTGTATATTTATCTGTCGCCGTTTTTGCAGTTAATTCATATTGAGGTGCAGCTTCTTTAAAGTTCTTGTTTTCATACAAAGCATTACCTAAATTATAACTTGCTTTATCATAATATGAGCTTTTATCTAAGGCTTTCCTATAGGCAATAGAGGCATCTGTGTATTGCTTTTGTTGATACAATTGGTTGCCTTGTCTTACCATTTTTCTAGCTTTACGTTGCAAAGCAATAGAATCTTTTTGCGCAAGAATTGCCGTTGACGAAAACAACATCAAGAATATAATAAGTATGTTATGTAAAAGGGCCATTTTTTATTTTTTTGCTTCGTTAAATAAATCCACCTTTTTTATCCATTTTGTTTTCTTTTCAAACAAGAAAGCATCTAAAAGTAAAAATAAAATTCCTGTTCCGAGAAACCATTGAAATTGATCTTTGTAATCAGAAAATTGCTTTGTTTCAAATTCACTTTTTTGAGCATTTGCAATAATGTCTGAAATTTGATTTACAGGATTTTCAGTGACATTACCATCTATATATTTTCCGTCAGCGGCATCTGCAATCCCTTCTAAAACACCGGGCATACGTTTGGTGATAACTGTTTCTCCTTTATTATCTTTTTTATAACCAATCATAGCGCCATTTAAGCGTATAGGAATTGGTCCACCTTTTTCTGTTCCAACCCCAACAGTGTAAATCTTTACGCCATCATTAGCCAAATTTAGGGCGACTTGTTTGGTTTCTTCTTGATGATCTTCACCATCAGAAATAATGATTAAAAACCTATTGGTTTGCTCATCATTATTGTAATAGGTTTTCGCTAACTCTAACGCTTCATTAATAGCTGTTCCTTGACTAGAAACCATGTCTGGATTTGCATTTTGCAAAAACATATTTGCTGCTGCATGATCTGTTGTTATTGGTAAAAGAGGATACGAATTACCTGCGTAAATGATTACACCAACTCTGTCGCTTCCTAATTTATCTATAATTTTCGAAATGATTTGTTTTGCTTTTTCTAACCTGTTAGGAGCAATATCTTCGGCTAACATACTTCTGGAAACATCTAAAGCAAAAACGACATCTACACCTTCTCTTTTTACTGTCTTTAGTTTAGATCCCATTTTAGGATTTACTAAAGAGATTACTAAAAAAGCAATTCCTAACAGTAACATTATGAGTTTTACAGTTGATTTAAATGTTGATGAATTAGGTGCTAATTTTTTCAATAAATCAGCATTTGAGAATTTGCGCTGCATTCTTTTTTTCCACCATAAAACGAATAGAAAAACAACAATCATTGCAGGAATAATTGCTAATAAATAAAAATAAATTGGTTCTTCTAATTTGTACATTTTTATATAAAACTCTTAAATAATGTATTTCTTAATAAGAATTCCAGTAGTAATAAACCAAGAGCTAACAGTACTAAAGACCTATACATTTCTTGATAATTGTAATACTTGAATTCTTCTATTTTTGTTTTTTCGAGTTTGTCAATTTCATTATAAATTTCTTTTAATGATGTATTGTCTGTTGCTCTAAAATATTTTCCTTTTGTTTCTGATGCAATTTCTTTTAACAAATCTTCATCAATTTCTACTTGTTGTTTTCTGAAATTTAATTGACCAGTTCTTGGGTCTTTACTCCAAGGAAAATCCGCCATTCCATTGGTCCCGATTCCTATTGTATAGACTTTAATGCCTAATTCTTTCGCAAGCTCTGTTGCAGTTCTAGGGTCAATATTTCCTGAGTTGTTTACGCCATCAGTTAATAAGATAATAACCTTACTTTTTGCCTTACTTTCTTTTAGCCTATTTACACCAGAGCCTAAACCCATTCCTATAGCGGTGCCACCTTCTAATTGCCCCCATTTTAATTCGGAAATGGTGCGTTTTACAATAGCTTTATCACTAGTAATAGGCGTTTGCGTAAAGCTTTCTCCTGCATAAACTACAATTCCTATTCTATCATTCGGTCTTCTATCAACAAAATCTACCGCCACTTTTTTTAAAGCTTCTAATCTATTTGGTTTTAAATCTCTAGCTAACATACTCGCAGAAACATCAATGGCCATTACAATATCTATACCCCTATTTGTTTTTGTTTTTTTGCTAACAGAAACGTTTCTTGGTCTTGCTAAAGCCACAACTATTGCTGCTAAAGCAAGCAGTCTTAAAAAATATAAAATTGGTTTTAATTTCGATAAAATTGATGGTTTTACTTTAAACCCCTTAATACTTGGCATGGTTAAAATTGCAGTATCTTTTTTGCGCATGAAGAAATACCAAATTGCCAACAATGGAATCAAAATGAGTAGCCACAAAAACTCTGGATTTAAAAATTCAAAATTATTCCAATTCATCATCTTCTATAATCGGTTTAGGTTTTAAATTATCAATTACTAATTCTGCATCTTTTCTGTCTTCTTCAATTTCTATAGCCAAAGGTTTAGATTTTGCAAACTTTACTAAATCTGCTTCCTGCAATAACTCTTTAAGTTTGTTAATCGTTTCTTTTGGTGCACTTATAGTTTCAGTTTCATTAAAATCTTTTAGGGTCTCCAAAATTTCATCCGTAGTTTTTTCTAAAGCAGGTACTTTTAATTCACGCTCAATATAACCCCTTACAATTTCTGTTAACTCACTATAATATTCTTTTACTTTATTATTTTGCCAAAGCAATTTTTCATCTAATTCATTTAACTTATAAATAGCTTCCTCATAAGGGGGTAGCGCTTTATAAGTTGGTTTCTCTTCTTTCATTTTTCGCTTTCTGATAACAAACCAGTAAATCCAGAAAATTATAATTGCTAAAGCAATTAGTAGTATATAAATGTAAATTTTAAAATCATCAAAGGTGTAAGGCTCTGCTTTGATTGCTTTAATAGGAAATTTCTTAACTTTGGTCGTATCTATTGCAACTGTAGCTACATTTACTAACAATGAATCTGTTAAATAGGCTTGATTTTTCACGTAAACCTGTTGCTGAGGTATGTAGAATGCGCCACTATCAAAGCCGGTTATAATATACTTTTGAATTAGCATATGATTCAGAGTATCTAGGCTGACTGAATCAATAACCTCTAAACCTTTTAACTCTAGTTTAGGTAGAATTACATTTTCAGTTTCATTGACAGATATTCTTAAATTAAACTGCTCACCAATTCTAATTTGTGAAGTTTCAATTCGTGCTTTTACCATCGGGTTTTGAGTAAAAGCGAGCATTGAAATCAATAGAAAAATATGTAAAATGTATTTTTTCATTTCGGTTTATCTTCCTTTTTGTTTAAAATATCCTAATAATTTTTTCACGTAACCTTCATCAACTCTAGTGTTAATAGTTCCTGCACCACTTCTTTTAAAAGTGTCGATATAATAATTAGTTAATCGTAATGCATTTGCTTTGTAATTTCTTCTAGTTGCTTTTGATGAGGTATTTACCAATTCAATAGCACCCGATTCTGCATCTAACATTTGAACCATTCCTAAATTCGGAATTTCTTCATCATGTTTGTCATAGACTCTAATACCAGTTAAATCGTGTTTTTTTCCTGCAATTTTTAATGTTTTTTCATAATCATCATCCATAAAATCTGATAACATAAAAACAATGGCTCTTTTTTTTATCACACTTGATAAAAATTTTAAAGCTACAGAAATATCAGTTTTTTTGCTTTTTGGTTTAAATTCTATTAATTCTCTAATAATTCTTAAAACGTGACTTTTTCCTTTTTTAGGAGGAATAAACAATTCGATATCATCAGAAAAAAGAATTAAACCTACTTTATCATTATTTTGAGTGGCAGAAAAAGCTAAGGTCGCAGCGATTTCTGTAACGGTATCTTTTTTAAACTGGGTTGCTGTTCCAAATGATTCTGAACCAGAAACATCGACCATTAACATCATCGTTAATTCACGTTCTTCTTCAAAAACCTTTATATAAGGTTCGTTGTAACGAGCAGTAACATTCCAATCGATAGCTCTTACGTCATCACCAAATTGGTATTGTCTTACTTCAGAAAAAGTCATACCACGTCCTTTAAAAGAGGAATGATATTCACCTCCAAAAATATGATCAGACAAACGTCTTGTCTTAATCTCAATTTTACGAACTTTTTTAAGTATTTCCTTTGTTTCCATCTTTTAAGTATGCAGTTTTCTGTTACTAGTTTAAAAATCAAATTTAGCTAAGGGAATGCCTTCTATAAATGATTTACTGAAAACTCTTTTTATGGCACTTCTACTTCATTAATGATTGAGTTAATAATGTCAACAGAGGTTACATTTTCCGCTTCAGCTTCATAAGTAATTCCAATTCTGTGACGCAAAACATCAAAAACTACAGCTCTAACATCTTCTGGAATTACATAACCTCTTCTTTTTATGAAAGCATAACATTTAGCTGCCTTTGCTAAATTGATGCTTCCACGAGGTGAAGCTCCAAAACTAATTAAATCTTTTAATTGTGGTAAGTTGTATTTTTCTGGATAACGAGTTGCAAAAATGATGTCAAGAATATATTTTTCAATTTTCTCATCCATATAAACTTCATTAGCAACTTCTCTTGCTTTTAAAATTTGTTCTACAGAAACGACAGGGTTAACTGTTGCAAAACTACCAGATAAATTCTGACGCATAATGATTTGCTCATCTTGTAATTTTGGATAATCTATCACCACTTTTAGCATGAATCTATCTACTTGCGCCTCTGGTAAAGGATAAGTTCCTTCTTGTTCTACAGGGTTTTGAGTTGCCATAACTAAAAAAGGTTCATCTAGCTTAAAAGTAGTATCACCAATAGTAATTTGACGTTCTTGCATTGCTTCTAATAAAGCAGATTGTACTTTGGCAGGTGCTCTGTTAATCTCATCCGCTAAGACAAAGTTTGCGAAAATTGGTCCTTTTTTAATCATGAAATCATTTTCTTTCATGTTATAAATCATCGTTCCAACAACATCTGCAGGTAATAAGTCTGGTGTAAACTGAACTCTACTAAAACTTGCTTGGACTGCCTTAGACAATGTGTTGATTGCTAATGTTTTTGCTAAACCAGGGACTCCTTCTAGCAAAATATGACCATTTCCAATCAATCCAATTAACAAACTTTCTATCATTTGTTTTTGACCAACAATTACTTTATTCATTTCTAAAGTAAGAATATCTATAAAGGCACTTTCCCTTTCTATTTTCTCATTAATAGCTCTCACATCTACGTCCATGATAATATTTTATTGTGTGTTAAATTTTACGAAAACAAATCTACAAAATTCAATAATTTCTAATTGTTAAAAGTTGGTTAAAGATGATTTTTGGATTTAAATAGATAAAGCTTTAGTTTTTGCGAATACGATAATAAATGGAATAAAAAAACATTAATTTGGTAAGTAAATTATAATTTTATGTTAAAAAAACTTGTCCATCCAATTAAAAATAGATACCATTGTTATAACTTAATATTAAATTTAAACTACTTATGAAACAAAACAACTTTTTTAAAGTATTTCTCTTTTCCCTATTAATGATGTTGCCTCTTGTGATGGCTGCGCAAACAATTAAAGGAAAAGTAACAAGTTCAGATGGTGAAGGATTGCCATACATGAATGTTGTAGAGCAAGGAACCTCTAATGGAGTCGTTTCTGATGATAATGGAAATTTTTCGCTAACAGTGGGAAGTCTTCCAACAAGCTTAGTAGTATCTTCTATGGGTTTTGCCACAAGAACGGTAAATGTTAAAGACACCGCTTTTTTAACGATTGTTGTCAAGGAAGATAATTCTCTAGAAGAGGTAGTCGTAATTGGATCTCGAAACCCAAACAGATCAGTTATAGATTCTCCCGTACCAATCGATATTGTTGATATTAAAGAGTTAGCCGCATCATCACCACAGGTTAATTTAAATCAAATTTTAAACTTTGTAGCACCTTCATTCACATCGAATACACAAACTATTTCAGACGGTACAGATCACGTAGATCCTGCGTCTTTAAGAGGTTTAGGTCCAGACCAGGTTTTAGTTTTAATTAACGGTAAAAGAAGACACACATCTTCTTTAATAAATGTTAATGGTACTTTTGGTAGAGGTTCTGTAGGTACTGATTTAAATGCAATACCAGCTGCAGCAATTAAAAGATTAGAAGTATTAAGAGATGGAGCAGCAGCACAATACGGTTCTGATGCAATTGCAGGAGTTATAAACATTGTCTTAAATGAAACTGTAAATGAGTTGTCTCTTGCAGTAACTACAGGAGCACATTTTAGTGAAAACTCAAATGGACAAACAGGTGGTGTTGATGGTGAAACAACGAACGTTAGTGCAAGCTACGGATTGCCTTTAGGTGAAAATGGTGGTTTTATTACATTTTCAGGAGATTTTGATGTTCGTGAAGCGTACAACAGAATGAAAGAATGGGAAGGTGGTATTTTTAACGGATATAATGTTGTTGAAAGATTAGCAAATGCTAGTAATGCTGTGCATTCTTCTGAATTTTTATCATTAGCCAATGGAGTAGCTGGGTCAACATTATCCGTAGTAAACGGATTACCAATTATAGACAATTTAAAAGGTTTTGCGAATGCGGCGGGTTATGCTACAACTGCAACAGATGGTTTTTCTGAATTACAAACCATATTAGGAGCAGATGCAACTACTTCTGAATTAGCAGCAAGAGGACAGAAAAGAACAGATTATAATATGAGAGTGGGACAATCTAAAGTAAGAGGAGGTAGATTTTTCGCCAACTTTAAATTGCCTTTAGATGATAACGGAACTGAACTATATTCTTTTGCAGGAATGAGTTCAAGAAACGGTAACTCTGCTGGTTTTTACAGATTACCAAGTCAGCAAAGGACGTTTACACCTGCTTACAACAATGGTTTTTTGCCAGAAATTAATTCAACTATTTCAGATCAATCTTTAGCAGTTGGTATTAAAGGAAAAATTGGGGAGTGGAATGTAGATTTCTCTAACACGTATGGTAAAAATGCTTTTGATTTTGTTATTGGTAATACTTATAACGCTTCTCAAGGAAATGCATCTCCAACAACTTTTGATGCTGGTGGATTCTCTTTTATGCAAAATACTACGAATTTAGATTTGTCTAAATTCTACGAAGATACTTTTGAAGGTTTTGGTGTTGCTTTTGGTGGGGAACACAGAATAGAAAACTATGAAATTATTTCTGGTGAGGAGTCTTCTTACACACAATACCAAGCAGATGGTTTACCATTTACAGGTATTCCAGGTACTACACCATTAAAAGACTTTTTTGGAAGATCTAGACCAGGAGGTTCTCAAGTATTTCCAGGATTTGGACCTAAAAATGAATTAGATAGAGCACGTAGCAGTGTTGCTGCTTATCTAGATTTAGATGCTAAGTTTTCTGAAGTATTCTCAACTACTTTTGCAACACGTTATGAAAATTATTCAGATTTTGGTTCTACCTTAAACTTTAAGTTAGCTTCTATTTATAAAGCTTCAGATAATTTTAGAATTAGAGGTTCTTTTAATACTGGTTTCAGAGCTCCTTCTTTACACCAATTAAACTTTAACTCTACGTCTACTATTTTTCAAGACGGAGTTCCTGTAGAAGTAGGTACGTTTGCTAATGATAGTAAAGCTGCACAATTATTAGGAATTCCTCAATTAAAAGAAGAGACGTCTACTAGTTTTTCTGCTGGTTTTACAGCAAAATTACCAGAATCTAACTTAACCTTTACTGTAGACGGTTATATAGTAAATATTGCTGATAGAGTTGTGTATACAGGTCAATTTAAAGGACCAGGCACTGGATCTGAAATAGATTTATTATTAATTCAAGCAAACGCTTCTGCAGCATCTTTCTTTGCAAATGCAATAGATACGCAGTCTAAAGGAGTTGATTTCGTAATTTCACACAAAGCAACTTTAGGACCAAATACAAGATTAAAGACTGATTTATCAGGAACGTTTTCTCAAACAAGACAAGTAGGAGATATTAACTCTTCTCAAATCATAAAAGATGCAGGTTTAGTAGATACTTATTTTCCTGAAACTAGTAGAATATTTTTAGAAGAAGCAGTACCAAGAACTAAAATGAACTTAACCAATAGTCTAACTTCTGGAAAATTTAATGTTTTCTTAAGAAATGTATATTTTGGTAAAGTATCTGAAGCAACTAACACTCCTGCCAATCAACAAGTTTTTGCTTCTAAAATTGTTACAGATTTATCTCTTGGTTACAAAGCTACAGAAGATTTAACGTTTACAATAGGAGCTAACAATTTATTAGATGTATCTCCAGACAGAGCGATCGAAGCGAACCGTAGTGGTGGACGTTTTGATTGGTCTAGAAGATCTCAACAATTTGGTGTTGGTGGTCGTTTCTTATTTGCAAGAGTAAGTTTTACTCTAAAATAATTAAATTCAATTATATAAAAAAAAAAGCGGCAATTGCCGCTTTTTTTTATGGGTTATATTTAAGAAGTTTAAAAGTGTTTTCATCTAACTCTCCATAGGTAAAATATTGAATCCAATCACCTAAATTTATATAGGTAGAATTTTCTTGCAGTTTAATTTCTAAGGGTAAATGCCTGTGACCAAAAACAAAATAATCGTAATGTGTTTGAGATAATTTACGCTTACAATATTGAACTAACCATTCGTTTTCATCACCTAAATATTTTGTATCTTCATCACCAGAAATCACCTTATTTTTAATAGACATGTATTGTCCTAGTTTTACACCTAAATCTGGATGCAACCATTTAAACAACCATTTAAACAAAGGAAATGTAAATACTTTCTTCATGCGTTTAAACCCTTTGTCTTCAGGACCTAAACCATCTCCATGACCAATTAATAATTTTTTATTGTTAATTAGAAACTCTTGAGGAGAATGAAATACAGGAATGTTTAATTCCGTTTCAAAGTAATCATTCATCCACAAATCGTGATTACCAACAAAGAAATAAATAGGAATTCCAGCATCTTTAATTTCCGCTAATTTTCCTAAAACTCTAACAAACCCTTTAGGAACAACAGTTTTATATTCGAACCAAAAATCAAACAAATCACCTAGTAAGAAAATAGCTTCTGCATCTTTTTTAATTTCATCTAACCAAGCAACAAACTTTTTCTCTCTAGGAAAACTAGCTTCTTGGGTGGGTGCTCCTAAATGTTGGTCTGAAGCAAAATAGACTTTCTTATTTTCTGAGGTGTTTATTGAAATCATTAGTGCAAAGAAAAGCTATTCCTGTTTACTTTCCAACTCTAAAACCTTTTGCAGCATTTTATCATCTTTATGAATAATTCGGTAAAAACCAACATCACCAAAAAGCATATTTGCAATAGACGCTTTTAAATATTTTTTAATGCCCTCTTTGGTCTTAAATGATGGATTTGCTTTGTCCTTAATTTTAGAAAAGTAATTATCTAAAACAGTTTCATCTTTATCAAAATCTGACACAAAACTGTCTAAAGTCCATTTTAACAGCTCTTTTCGTTTGGTATCGACATAATCAAAAGCAAAATTATTTACAGAGTTAAAATAGAAATTAGACATGTAAGAAGTCGTGTCTATAGCAACAAAAACATCAGGAATAATGCCTCCCCCTCCATAAACTATTTTTCCTTTTGGCGTTTTAAATTGCAAAGAATCTACTACTTTAATACTGTCTTTATTTAACAATTCTCCACTTGTAATTCTTTTTTGATAATCTGTATAATAGCTTCTTTTTTCTCCCTTTGAATATGGCTTTTGAATAGAACGTCCAGTAGGAGTGTAATACCTTGCGGTAGTTAAACGAACTGCAGAACCATCTCCTAAATCCATCTCTATCTGTACTAAGCCTTTTCCAAAAGAACGTCTTCCAATAATGGTTCCTTTGTCGTTATCTTGCAAAGCACCTGCAACAATTTCTGATGCTGATGCTGAATTTTCATCAATTAAAACATATAAACCACCTTTTTCGAAAGAACCCGTTTCGGTTGCAAAGAATTCTTCAATTTGTGCTTTATTATTTTTAGTAAAAACCATGAGTTTGTCATCTTCTAAAAACTCATCAATAATTCGGTTAGCAATGTCTATAAAACCGCCTCCATTGCCACGTAAATCTAAAACCAAATCTGTCATTCCATTATCAATTAAAGTATTGATGGAAAATTTGAACTCTTTGTAGGTATTTCTTGCAAAACGATCTAGTTTTATATAGCCAATAGAATCGTTAATCATGTATGATAAGTCTACACTTTTAATATTTACTTTACCACGAATAATATCAATCGTAAATAAAGAATCGTTACTTTTTCTATAAATTTGAAGCGCAACTTTAGTTTCTGGTTTTCCTTTTAAATATTTAGGAACACTGCCACTTCTGTATTCTTTGCCATATAAAGTGTCTTTGTTAGCCATTAAAATTCTGTCACCAGCTTTAATTCCCGCTTTAATACTAGGTCCTTTTTTTATGGTTTGAACAA
The DNA here is from genome assembly GCA_964195455.1 of uncultured Acidimicrobiia bacterium. GTDB lineage: Bacteria > Bacteroidota > Bacteroidia > Flavobacteriales > Flavobacteriaceae > Polaribacter. The sequence goes on along the minus strand of CAXMOR010000052.1, from coordinate 105,157 downwards.
CTGCAATAGAATCTTTTATCATTCTAAATTGAACTCCAATTCCTACAAAATTGCCTTGCATGTTTTCTGTAATTGCTTGTAAATTCTCTTTAGGAATATATACAGAATGTGGATCTAATTTACCTAATATTTGTGTGATTGCACCATCTAATAAACTATCTGTATTTACATTATCTACGTAATCTTTCTCAATAAAATTAATCAGTTTTTTAATTTTTTGCTCTTTGGAAGGGTTTTTAGAAAATAAATTATCAGAATTTCCATTAAAGAAAACGCCAATTAAAATTCCAAGAACAACAGCAATTGCAAAATAGATGGGAAGGTTATTATTATTCATAAGGCAGATGGTTAATTGCTACACCTGCTTTTTCTAAAAAATCTAAACCTGAAGAATCTCTATAACCTTTCGCATAAACAACTCGTTTTATTCCGGCTTGATGAATGAGCTTACTGCACTGTGGACAAGGAGATAATGTAATATACAAAGTAGCGTCTTTTGCAGATTGTGTAGAGGATGCAACTTTTAGAATTGCATTCGCTTCTGCGTGTAAAACTTCCCATTTTGTTATGCCTTCTTCATTTTCACAACAATTTTCAAAACCTGTTGGAGTTCCATTAAAACCGTCAGAGATGATCATTCTATCCTTTACAATTAAGGCACCAACTTGTTTGCGCTTGCAGTGTGATAGTTTACCCCATTCAAAAGCCATTTTTAAATAGGCAGTATCATATTTTAATTGTTTCTTCTCGGTCATAAAGCAAAAATAGAAAGATTTGTATAATTATCATGTTAATAAGTTACCAAAAAATACGCTCAATTATCATAGGAATAGAAAAACCAATAACAATAGATGAGCAAACTAAAACCCAGTCTCTTCTTGTGATTCTAAAAATATTTTGAAGTATTGTACCTAAAATTAAAATCCCAAAAACGATAATTATTTGTGATGCTTCAATTCCTAAAGCAAATTCGACTAAAGGCAATAGTTTATCATCTTCTTTCCCAACCATCATTTTAAAATAATTAGAAAACCCTAATCCGTGAATTAGGCCAAAGAACAGGGCAAAAACTAGGTTTATATTTTCTTTACCTGTTGGTGATTTTTTTGCTGTTAAGACATTAATGATAGCTGTAATAAAGATGGTCAACGGAATTAAGAATTCAATCAAATCCATTCTAATTTTTAATATTTCATAAGCAGATAAAGCTAGAGTTATTGAATGTCCAATTGTAAAAAGTGTTACTAACCATAAAACTTTTTTCCATTGATTAAAGCTGAATACAACAGCTAAGACAATCAAAAATAAAATATGATCATAGGCAGAAAAATCTAACACATGGTTTAAACCCATTTTAAAATATAGCATAAAATCATTCATAGAAAATATTAATTTAGAGAATATCAAAGATATGAAAAAGTATAATTTTTTTTAGAATAGAAATGCACTATTAATAATTCTAATTGCTAAATTTTAAATAATATTAAAATTATAAGTATTCATTTTTTTAAATCGATAATAATTTAATAAATACTTGATTATTTAAATATTACACACACAAAATTAAGTATAAATACTTAATTTTGTTTTAAAATACGTAGTTATGGAAACGGTTATTATTGTAGGAAATGGAATGGTTGGTTACAAGTTTTGCGAGAAATTCGTAGCGAAATCTAAAAGTAAAGATTTTAAAATCATTGTTTTTGGAGAGGAGCCAAGACCTGCCTATGATAGGGTTCATTTAAGTGAGTTTTTTGAAAACCAAGATGCAAAAGCATTAGAAATGGCCTCTGCAGAATGGTATTCGGAAAACAGAATTGATCTAATTGTTGATGAAAAAGTTTCTGAAATTCACAGATTATCGAAAACAATAACTACTGCAAAAAATAGAGTTTTAAGTTACGATTATTTGGTCTTAGCTACAGGCTCTTCTGCTTTTGTTCCTCCTATAAAAGGAGTTGAAAAAGAGGGCGTTTTTGTCTATAGAACAATTGAAGATTTAGAGGGAATGTTGGGGTATGCAGCAAAATTAAAAGCTGAAAAACCTAATGCAAAAGCGGCAGTTTTAGGTGGAGGTCTTTTAGGTTTAGAAGCAGGAAAAGCAGTTATGGATATGGGGTTAGAACCTCATATTGTAGAATTTGCTTCTAAATTAATGCCAAGACAATTAGACGCTAGAAGTAGCCAAGTGTTACAATTAAAGTTAGAGTCATTGGGTTTAAATATACATTTAAATAAAGCTACAAATCAGATTTTAGGAAATGGTTCTATTGTTGGAATGGAGTTTGGAGCAGATGACATTTTAAATATAGATATGTTAGTGATCTCTGCCGGAATTAGACCAAGAGACGAATTAGGAAAAACTGCTGGTTTAGAAATGGGAGTTCGTGGAGGAATTGTTGTAAACAATAAGATGCAAACTTCAGATGAAAATATTTTTGCAATTGGTGAAGTGGCGCTTTACAATCAAATGATATATGGTTTGGTTGCTCCGGGTTATGATATGGCTGGAGTAGCTGTTCATCAGATTATAGGAAAAGCAGAAAGTATAATGCCAGAAGAGATCGATATGTCTACCAAATTAAAATTGATAGGGGTAGATGTTGCAAGTTTTGGAGAGCCTTTTATGCCAGCTTCAAAAGGATATTCTATTATTTTTGAAAATAAAACACAACATTTATATAAGAGAATTAATGTTAGTCATGATGGTAAAAAACTATTAGGTGGAATTTTAGTTGGTGATGCCTCTGATTATAATATGTTACATCAGGTTTATTTAAATGGAATGGCAATTCCTGAAGATCCATCACAATTAATTTTACCAGCAAGTGAAGCAGGTTCTTCTTTTGGAAGTGTTTTAGATTTGCCAGATACTGCACAGGTTTGTTCTTGTGAAAGTATCAGTAAAGGCGATATTTGCTCTTCAATTACTGAAGATGGGTGTAATAATTTAGGAGATGTAATTGCTAAAACCAAAGCAGCAACAGGTTGTGGAGGTTGTAAACCAATGGTTTCAGACTTGGTAAATGAAACACTAAAATCGTTAGGAAAAGAGGTGAAAGAAACTATTTGCGAGCATTTTGATTATAACAGACAAGAGCTATACGATTTAGTAAAAGTGAGTAAAGTTTCTGATTATCAAGAGACCTTGAATACCTATGGAAAGGGCCACGGATGTGAAATTTGTAAGCCTTTAGTTGCATCAATTTTTGCAACTGTAACTATGGAGACTCCAAATCGTCAACCAACAATTCAGGATACAAATGATAGATTTTTAGCAAACATTCAGAGAAACGGAACTTATTCTGTAGTTCCGCGAGTTGCTGCTGGAGAAATTACTCCAGATCAATTAATTGTGATTGGAGAAGTTGCAAAAAAGTACGATTTATATACTAAAATTACGGGAGGCCAAAGAATAGATTTGTTTGGTGCGCAGGTTCATGAATTACCACTAATCTGGAAAGAGTTAATTGCCGCTGGGTTTGAAAGTGGTCATGCTTATGGAAAATCGTTAAGAACTGTAAAAAGTTGTGTGGGTTCTACTTGGTGTAGATTTGGTATGCATGAAAGTGTGACTTTTGCCATCGAAATTGAAAATAGATACAGAGGTTTGCGTTCTCCTCATAAATTAAAAGGAGGGGTTTCAGGTTGTATTAGAGAGTGTGCAGAGGCTAGAGGTAAAGATTTTGGATTAATTGCTGTTGATGGTGGTTGGAATTTATATGTCTGTGGAAATGGTGGAGCAACACCAAAACATGCAGTTTTATTGGCAGAACAATTAGATGACGAAAAAGTTGTAAAATACATAGATCGTTTTTTGATGTTTTACATCAGAACTGCTGGTCCTTTAGTTAGAACGGCTCCTTGGTTAGATAAATTAGATGGTGGAATAGATTATTTAAAACAAGTTCTTATTGAAGATTCTTTAGGAATTGCTGAAGATTTGGAAACTGAAATGCAAGGGCTTGTAAATAGATATGAATGCGAATGGAAACAAGCAATAGAAAACGAGGAAGTAATGAAGCGTTTTAAGCATTTTATAAATTCTGATGACACAGATGACAACATTAAATTTGTAAAAATGAGAGGACAAAAAAAACCAGAAGCTTGGGTTTAAATTAGTAACAAACAATAACAATATGCGAGAAGTATTAGAAAAATATAAAACAGTTGTAGAATCGGAAGTAAACTATTGGTTTAAAGTGGGTAAAGCAACAGATTTTCCAGAAAATAGTGGCGCTTGTATAAAATACAACACCAAGCAAATTGCAGTATATAATTTTGCAAGAACAGGTAAGTGGTATGCTACCCAAAATTTATGTCCACATAAAATGGAAATGGTTTTATCTCTAGGTATGATTGGTGATAGGGAAGGAATTCCAAAAGTAGCTTGCCCAATGCACAAAAAGAATTTCTCTTTAGAAGATGGGTCAAATTTAGCGGGTGAAGATTTAAAAATTGCAACCTATCCTGTAAAGATTAAAGGCGGAAATGTGTATATTGGCTTTTTAGATTAAACCCAACAAATGAAGCCTACAAGATTTGAAATTGCAATTGCATTAATAGATAAAAAAAACGCTGAAGATGAGAATACTTATCAAGTTGCAGGATTGGAATATCCTAAAGAATTATTGTATTCTCAAAGAATGACAAGAAAATTGTTAAGGTTCGATTCTAATGCATCAAAAGCGCTTCAAATTGCAGCACGTGCGCAGCACATTTGTCGTTGGAAAATTCAAAGAAATGAATATCCAATGGATAAAGTTGGCTATTTTAAATGGCGTGAAACACTAAAAAAATTACATGCTGACATTACAGGCGAAATTTTGCAACAAGTTGATTATGATGAACAGTTTGTAGCTAGAGTTCAGAAAATTATTCTTAAAAAATTGATTAAGAAAAATGAAGAATCTCAAACTTTAGAAGACACTATTTGTTTAGTTTTTTTAGATTATTATTTTGATGAATTTGCAGCTAAACATACTGATGAAAAAGTAATAGATATTCTAAAAAAAACTTGGATAAAAATGTCTGAAAAAGGTCATGAAGCTGCTTTAAAACTTGCTTTTTCTGAAAAAGGTTTCACTTTAGTGAAACAAGCGATTTCTTAAACACATATACACACATGACAAAAAATGGCAATTCATTAGACAAAAAAACGTTTGATAAATTAAGTCGTTTATATATTATTGCTTTAAGCACGATTGCACTTTCTGTAATTATTAGTCAGATTTTAGTTCGTAATCATTTAGACACGCAAAAAAGTGATTCTACGGTTATAAATATTGCTGGAAGACAAAGAATGCTAAGTCAGAAATTAACCAAAGAAATTGTTTCTCTTACTGTTTCATTTGATAAAAATAACAGAAATCTTCTTAAAAAAAATATCAAAGGAACCCTTTTTTTATGGAATTTATCTCATAATTCTTTACAAAAAGGGAATGATAGTTTAGGACTTCCTAAAATAAATAGCGATAAAATAAAACAGCAATTTAAAGCAATTAACCCTTTTTTTGACACCATTCAAAAAGCATCAAAATCTATAGTTAAAAATTTAGAAATAAATCCGTTAACATCAATTGATGACTTAGCTTTAGATATCAAGAAAATCACTAATAATGAAGGTGAATTTTTATTCATTATGGACAAAATTGTGAATCAATACGATTTAGAAGCTGATGAAAAAGTAGTTTGGTTGAGAAAGTTAGAATTTTTGCTAATGGTTTTGACTTTGTTAATTCTTTTGGGTGAATTTTTATTCATTTTTTGGCCCACAGCCAAATCAGTTAAGGCAACATTATCAGATTTATTATCAGCAGAAAAGAAAGCTAAAAAAATGGCTTTTGATGCAGATGAATTAAGTATTTCTAAAGAAAAATCAATTAAAGAACTGCGTGCATTAAGTCATGCAATGGACGAAACTTTGTTGTTTGCTAGAATTTCATCAAAAGGGAATTTAATTCATATGGGAAACAAGTTTTCTCGCTTATTCAAACTTTCTAAATTTAAAAAAGAAGTATCGTTTTGGAATGTTTTAACCAGTAATGAAAATGAACAGGCATTAATTGAAGATTTGATTAGTCAACATAAAAAAACAGGTTGGCAAGGCGAAGTAAAATCAACCACGAAAGAAGGTCTAGATATTTGGTTAGAAATGTCTATCATTCCTTATCGCCTAACAGAAGATAAATCAGAATTGTTAATAATAGCCTCAGAAATTACTGAAAGAAAAGCTGCACAGTTAGAAATTGAAAGATTAACTACAGTGAGTTTTGAAGAGAAGATGAGTCAGCAAAAGATTATTTCTAGTAAGATTATTGAGAATCAAGAAAAAGAACAAAACAGAATTGCCAAAGATGTTCATGATGGTATTGGGCAAATGCTTACAGGATTAAAATACAATTTAGAAAGTATTAATATTAATGATATTGAGCGTACAGCTATTAAAATTCAACATTTAAAAGAGCTAACTACCAATATTATTAAAGGAGTAAGAACTGCAACTTTTAATTTAACTCCACCAGAATTATCCGATCATGGAATTGTGCCTGCGATTGCAAAATTGACGAAAGAATTAGGAAAGTTAACAGGAAAAGAAATTTTGTTTTTTAATAAAACCGATTTTAATAATCGATTAGATTCTTTAACGGAAATTAATATTTATAGAATCACCCAAGAAGCAATTAATAACGCTATTAAATATGCAGATTCTTCTCACATTGTAGTTTCACTTTCTCACAGTAAAAGTTTGCTAAGCCTTGTAATTGATGATGATGGCAAAGGATTTGTGCCCTCTAAAGGAAAGAAGGTAAATAATGGAGATGGAGGAATGGGAATGACCTTTATGAAAGAACGCATTAAATATATTGATGGGAGATTCTTTTTGAATTCTGAATTAGGAAAAGGGACAAGAGTTACTTTAAATATACCTATTTAACAAATACGTAGTTTTACTTAAAAAAGTTTACTTTTGTATGTATAACTTTAGTTTTTATAATTATGATTAATGTAATTTTAGCAGACGACCATATTTTGGTAAGAGATGGAATCAAAGCTCTTTTAGAAGATCAAATAGGAATCACCGTTATAGATGAAGCTTCTAATGGCAAAGAAGCTTTAAAAGTTGTTTCAAAAAATAAACCGCACATACTTATTGTTGATATTCGCATGCCAGAAATGAATGGAATTGAAGTCGTTGCTGAAATTAATAAACATCATAAAGATGTAAAAACACTAGTTCTTTCTATGCACGATTCAGAAGAATATGTTGTAAAATCTATTCAAGCGGGAGCAGATGGTTATTTGTTAAAAGGAGCAAGTAAAGAAGAGTTTTTGAAAGCATTAAATAAACTAGCGTCTGGTGGCAAGTATTTTACTGGTGATGTTTCTTCAATTATAATGAACAACTTTGTAAACGGTAATATTAGTAAAAATTCAGCGCCACTTAAAGAAACAAAAGAGCTTCCTTTTAAATTAACTAAAAGAGAGAAACAAATATTGATTTTAGTTTTAGAACTAAAAAACAACAAAGACATTGCTGAAGAACTGCAAATCAGCAAACGCACTGCAGAAGTACATCGTTTTAATTTAATGAAGAAATTAGAGGCCAAAAACTTAATGGAATTAACCAATAAAGCAAAAGGATATCAATTGATATAAGTGTTTTATTGCTTCTTTTTTTTTGTTCTGGTTATTTTTTAACGTCAATTTTACCAAATTCTTAAAATCACTATTGCGTAATTATTAATGTAGTAATAATTTATAAATACGTATTTTTTAATTCAAAAATTAAGTATTTATACTTAATTTTGAAATTACTAATACACCAATTTACAATGTTTATTTTGCCGATATAAAAATTCATAACACTTTTTTTTAGTGTATTCTGAATAATGAAATCAAACTTTGGTTAGTAAAATTTTAATGTCGTATTTAGTATAAAACCTTGGTTTAAATGATAAAAAAAAAGGAAATTAAAACAACTTGTTCTTATTGTGGAGTTGGTTGTGGAATTATCATAAAAAAAGACATTAACAACAAGGTTTTTGTTGAAGGCGATAAAGAGCATCCGGTAAATAAAGGAATGTTATGTTCTAAAGGGATGAACTTGCATTATGTTGCCAATGATACTTCAGACAGGGTTTTATATCCAGAGATGAGATGGAGTCGTTCACACCCTCGTGAGCGTGTAAGTTGGGATACTGCTTTAGATAGAGCAGCCAGTGTTTTTAAAGCGATTATTAAAAAACACGGTCCAGATGCAGTCGCTTTTTATGTTTCAGGGCAAAGTTTAACAGAAGAATATTATATAGCGAATAAACTAACTAAAGGTTTTTTAGGGACAAATAACATAGATACTAACTCACGTTTGTGCATGAGTTCTGCTGTGGTTGGTTATAAAAAAACTTTTGGAGAAGATAGTGTGCCAATTTCTTACGAAGACATTGAATTGGCAGATTGCTTTTTAATAACGGGGGCAAACCCTGCTTGGTGTCATCCTATTTTATTTAGGAGGATTGAAAAACGCAAAGAACAAAACCCGAATGTAAAAATTATAGTCATCGATCCTCGTAAAACAGATTCTGCAAATTTTGCAGATTTACACTTGCAGCTAACGCCAGGTACAGACGTAATTTTATATAATGCAATTGGTAGATGCTTATATAAAAGTGGTTTAATTGATGAAAATTTTATTAAGAATTATACTCAAGGTTTTGATGATTACAAGAAAATTATTTTTGGAACAAGCTTAAATCAAGCATCTAAAGTTTGTGGTGTTTCACAAGATAATATTCAAAAAGCGGCAGAAATGATTGGTCTCTCAAAAGGCTTTATTAGCATGTGGGCAATGGGTTTAAATCAAAGTGTTATAGGTACAGATAAAAATACGTCACTTTTAAATTTATCGTTAATTACCGGTCAAGTTGGTAAACCGGGTGCAGGTCCTTTTTCTTTAACAGGTCAACCAAATGCAATGGGTGGTCGCGAAGTTGGCGGAATGGCGAACTTATTAGCGGTACATAAAGATTTACAAAACGAAGAACATAGGAGGGAAGTTGCACAATTTTGGGGAGTTGATAAAATTTCACCAAAACCAGGTTTAACAGCTACAGAAATGTTTGATGCTTTAGAAAGCGGAAAATTAAAAGCAGTTTGGATTGCTTGTACAAACCCCTTAGTTAGTATGCCAAATTCGCATCAAATAGAAAAAGCAATGGCAAATTCTAAGTTTGTTGTGGTGCAAGAAATATCTCATAAATCAGATACTTTACAATATGCAGATTTGGTTTTGCCAGCAGCTGCTTGGTTAGAGAAAGAAGGAACAATGACAAATTCTGAACGTAGAATTTCTTATTTACCAAAAGAAATAGATGCTCCGGGACAAGCAAGACCAGATGTAGAAATTTTTTGTGATTTTGCACAAAGAATGGGGTTTAGAGGCTTTAATTATAATAGTGCTTCAGAAATTTACGACGAGTATGCCTCTATGACAAAAGGAACAAATATTGATGTTTCTTTTTTGAATTATGATCGCTTAAAAACAGAAGGAACTTTTCAATGGCCAGTAAATGAATATCGCCATAAAGGAACGCCGCGTCTTTTTGAAGATAAGAAGTTTTATACTGCATCACAGAAAGCAATATTCAATATTCCATCAACCATAGAAAATACTTCAGTAAAAACAAATGACGAATTTCCATTGATTTTAACAACAGGGCGTGTGAGAGATCAATGGCATACCATGACTAAAACAGGAAAAGTTTCTAGATTAAAAACACATTATCCAAAACCTGTTTTAGAAATAAATCCGGTTGATGCTTATTTAAATAAGATTTCAGATGGCGATATTACAGAAATAAAAAGTTCAAATGGTGTCGTTAGGGTTCGTGCTAAAATTACAGATGCTATTAAAGAAGGCGTTGTTTTCTTGCCAATGCACTGGGGAAAAGTGTTGCAAAGTAATTTAAATAGGGCTAATAATTTAACAAAGACGCTTGTTGACCCGGTTTCTAAAGAACCCGATTTTAAATTTACATCTGTATCTGTTTCTAAATACAAAAAGGCAAAAGAAAAAATTGTGATTGCCGGTGCAGGAGCAGCAGCTTTTCGGTTTTTACAAAATTATAGAGATTATAATGACGTGGATGAAATCCATGTTTTTTCTAAAGAAACGAATTTGTTTTACAATCGAGTTTTATTGCCAGAATATATTACAGAAGAGCTTTCTTGGGAACAGTTATTAAAGATTAAAAACGCTGAATTAAGCAATTTAGAAATTAAAATTCATCCAAAAAATTTTATTGATAAGATTGATAAACATAACAAAATAGTTACAGATTCTAATGGTGTAACACATACATTTGATAAGCTCATTTTGGCAACAGGAAGTCGCGCTTTTATTCCAAAAGATGTACAAATAGATTTGCCTGGTAGATTTACCATGCGTAATAAAAGCGATGCAGATAGTTTTAAAAAATATTTAGATGATACAGGTTTGCCGCCAGAAGAACAACATGTTGTAATTGTTGGTGGAGGTTTATTGGGTTTAGAGCTGGCAGCAGCTCTGAAGCACAAAAATGTAAAAATTACAATTGTGCAAAGAGCTTCTAGATTAATGGAACGTCAATTAGATAAAACATCAAGTAAACTATTGTCTTTAGACGTGCAGGAAAGAGGTATTCAAATTTATTTTGATAACGAGGTAAGTACTGTTTTTGATGATGAAGATACAGGCGAATTAACCATTAATCTAAAAAGTGGAAAATACATAACTGCCAATGCAATTGTCTATGCAATTGGTACAACACCAAATATAGAAATTGCAAAAAATAACGGAATTATTTGTGGAAGAGGTGTTAGGGTAAACCAACACTTACAATCTTCACATCCAGATATTTTTGCCATTGGAGAAATAGCAGAATTCAATAATAAATTATTCGGAATTACTTCAGCAGCAGAAGAACAAGCAGGCGTTTTAGCCAATTTTATTGCAGGTGATATTAGTGAGTCTTATAATGGTTCTGTATTGATGAATATTTTAAAATTCAATGATTTAAACCTTTGTAGTATCGGTGAAATTATTGTTCCAGAAAATGATTCTAGTTACGAAGAAATCATTTTTACTGATATTTCTAAACGCTATTATAAGAAGTGTATTGTAAAAGATGACTTGTTAATTGGTGCAGTTTTAATGGGGGATAAAAATGAATTTGTAGAATTCAAAACAATGATTGAAAGCAAAATTGAAATGTCTGATAAGCGGAACACGCTATTAAGAGGTGCGTCAAACAATACCCCAATGTTAGGAGAATTGATTTGTTCATGCAGTCAAGTTGGTTCAGGGAATATTGAAGAAGAAATAGTAAAGGGATGTACAAATTTTACAGAATTATGTAACAAAACTGGTGCCGGTTTAGGATGTGGAAGTTGCAAAACTGAAGTTAGAGCAATTTTGAATAATGCAAAAGTCTGATTATGAGTAAACAGTTAAATAGATTAATCATAAAAGGAGGCGTTTTATCTCCCGGAGAACTAAAATATATTTGCGATTCTGTCGAAAGTTTAGGGTTAAAAACGATTTCTTTTGGATCTAGACAAGATATTTTATTGCCTAAAAAAGTACAACGAGATGATCTTACTCAATTTGATAAACTAAAAATTGTAGAAATTGATGAAACTGGTGTAGAAAATATTGTTTCCTCTTATGTTTGTGCAGATATTTTTCCAAGTACTTCTTGGTTAACTGGAGATAGATACTTGTATATTTTAGAGCAATTTCGTTTTAAATCAAAATTGAAAATCAATATTACAGATCCAAAACAACGTTTAGTTCCATTGTTTACAGGACATATTAATTTTATTGCTTCAGAACACGAAGATTATTGGTATTTGTATGTGAGACTTCCAGATTGGAAAAAAACGAAAATGTATCCTGCGCTAATTTATAGTTGGGATTTAGATAAAATTGAAACAGCAATTGAAAACATCCTACAAGAAGAACCAGAAACAATAGAAACCATTTTTGAGTTGGTTAGTGATGCTGTAGATACAAATAATAGAACAGTAGATAAACCATTAGAAGTTCCTTTTTATCCTTTTCCATATTTTGAAGGAATGAATAAAATTGGGATGGATAAATATTGGTTGGGTCTTTACTGGAGAAACAACAAATACGATGTCTCTTTTTTAAAGGAAATGTGCGAATTATGTTCAGAAAATAAGATTGGTAAAATATCTATTACACCATGGAAATCTTTTATTGTAAAAGGAATACCAAAAGAATCTAAATTAACCTGGGAGAAATTTTTAGGAAAAAGAGGAATCAATGTTCGTCACTCAATGTTAGAATTAAACTGGCATTTACCAGTTGAAAATAAAGAGGCTTTAAACTTAAAAAAGTACTTGGTTTCTAACTTCGATCAAAATGATATAAGTACGTATGGTTTGACTTTCGGAATTACAGATTACAACAAGTCTTCTTATTATTTTACTTCGATTGTTATTGAAAAGAATAAACAACCAGAAATGATAGGAGGTTTTCAAACTAGAGATACTTATAACTTGTTATATGCAAAAAACTTTGATCCAAATACAAGAGATTATATTATGCATGTACAAGATGTTGATAAAGTGGAGTTGCCAGGTTTATTAATGGAATTAAGTCAGTTTTATTTTAATCAATTAGGAAGCGAAATAGAGGAAGAAAAAGAAGTAGAAATAAAAAAAGAAACTATAGAATTAGAAGTCTATCAATGTGCAGATTGCTTAAGTATTTATGATGAAAATTTTGGAGATATTACGAAGAATATTCCTCCAAAAACTATGTTTTCTAAACTTCCAGTATCTTATGAATGTTCTCTTTGTGAAGCTTCAAAAACCAATTTTAAAAAAATAGTATTGGTAAAATAAATCAAGAAAATAGCCCTAATTATAAACGAATAAGAGTTGACTTTAAATCAAAACATGGTATCTAATAAGATAAGAAAAGTGATGACAGATTTCTCTTGCACTTCCTGTGCCAACACGAGCTGTTTGATAAATAAAAATTTAAACAACCTTTCCAATTCAGCTTTTGCAAAAAACAAGAAAACTTTAAAATGTAAAAAAGGACAACAGTTTATTCTAGAAGGTTCTCCAGTAAATGGATTGTTTTTTATTTTAAAAGGAACTGTAAAAGTTTTTAGAACAGGTATTAATGGTCGTGAACAAATTGTGCGTTTTGCCAAAGAAGGGGAAATTATTGGTCATCGAGGTTTTGGCACAGAAGAATCCTATTCTATTGGCGCTATTGCTTTGCAAGATGTAGTTTTGTGTTATGTCTCTAAAGATGATTTACAAGAAGCGTTATTAGAAAACCCTAAATTTTCTTATGACATGATGCTCTTTTATGCCAACGAACTGAATAGAAGTGAATCTAAAGTAAAGTCAATTTCTCAAATGACGGTTCGTGAGCGAGTTATTGATTCGTTGCTATACATCAATCGAAAATTTGGAGATTTAAGAGGTTTCTTAAACTTACCTTTAAGTAGAAAAGAATATGCAGATTATGCAGGAACGACAGAAGAGCAAGTAATCAGAGTATTTTCAATACTTAAAAAAGAAGGATTAATTATAGCTCAAGGAAAAAAAATTGGCATCATAAATGCTCAGGTTTTAAAGAATGAGATTAGTGAGCATAATTTTTATTTAGATTCTTAATTTTAGTCGAGTGCAGTTGAGACTTTTTATTTTAAAATTTTTAAACAGACCTTTCAAGTTTACTATTTGAAAGGTCTTTATACGTAGTAAATGATTTTGAAAATAAATACGTAGTAAATATACTTATATATTTTTTTCCATAATATATTGACAAATAGCCTTTTGCTTTTAAAATATGTTTTTTAGTAGTTTTTAATGTGTTTTAAAAAGAGGTTTGTTTATGATTAATCCCATAAGTTAGAATTATATCTACTTATATATTTGTCAAATAAATAAGTATTAATACGTAGATTAATAAAACTTACTAAAAATGAAATCTCTATTTAAAAAATCAACTTACATTTTACCAGTAGCAATGTTACTATTTGCTTGTGGAGGTAAAGAAACTAAAAAAGCAACAACAATTGTTGAAACAAAAACTTCAAAAACAAAAACTTTAGAAATTGAAAAAGCTCAATTAACCTTTGGGTTTATTAAATTAACAGATATGGCTCCTTTGGCAATTGCGAAAGAAAAAGGATTCTTCGAAGATGAAGGATTATTTGTTTCGGTAGAAGCTCAATCTAACTGGAAAAACGTTTTAGATAGAGTTATTGATGGTCAATTAGATGGCTCTCATATGTTAGCAGGTCAGCCAATTGCTGCAGGAGCAGGTTTTGGTCGTCAAGCAAAATTAGTCACTCCTTTTTCTATGGATTTAAATGGAAATGGAATTACTGTTTCTAACGATGTTTGGTCTAAAATGAAACCACATGTGCCAAAAGATAAAGCCGGTAAACCTGTTCATCCTATTAAAGCAGAAGCTTTAAAGCCGGTAATTACTGAATACAAAAACTCTGGAAAAGCATTTAAAATGGGGATGGTTTTTCCTGTGTCGACTCATAATTATGAAATTAGATATTGGTTAGCAGCCGCTGGAATTCACCCAGGAATGTATACAAAAGAAAATGTACAAGGCCAAATTGATGCTGAGGTTTTATTATCTGTAACTCCTCCGCCACAGATGCCAGCAACATTAGAAGCAGGAACTATTCATGGCTATTGTGTTGGGGAACCTTGGAATCAACAAGCAGTATTTAAAGGAATCGGTGTTCCGGTAGTAACGAACTATGATATCTGGAAAAACAACCCAGAGAAAGTATTTGTAATGACACAGAAATTTATTGACGAAAACCCAAATACAGCTATAGCAGTAACCAAAGCTTTAATTAGAGCTGGTAAATGGTTAGATGAGCCAACAAACAGAACAGAAGCTGTAAAAATCTTATCAATGTCTCAATATGTCGGAGCACCAGAAGCAGTTTTAGCAAACTCTATGACAGGAACTTTTGAGTTTGAGAAAGGAGATAAACGTGAAATGCCAGATTTTAATGTATTCTACAAATACAATGCAACGTATCCTTTTTATTCTGATGGTATTTGGTTTTTAACTCAAATGAGAAGATGGGGTCAAATTCCTGACGCAAAATCTGCAGATTGGTATGCAAATACAATTAAAGATATATACAGACCAGATATCTGGAAAAAAGCTGCATCTCTTTTAGTGGAAGAAGGATATATTCCGGCAACAGATATTCCAACTACAGATGGTTTTAAACCAGCAACCGCAGATTTTATTGATGGTACAAAATACGATGCCAAAGATCCTCTAGGATATATCAATAGCTTCAAAATAGGAAATAAGGATAAATAATAATACCGAAAGAAATGATGAAAGCAAGTATAACAGTAGGAAGAGTTTCTAATTTTTTAGGATTAGGTTTTTTTATAGGCTTAAAGGATTTATTTACAGGTAGGCTAGAAAAAGAAGATTTTAATAATTTCTTACGAAAGGGAATAGTGCCGCTTGCTTCCATTTTTTTATTTATCGGTTTATGGCATTTGGGGGCAAAATCATTGTACAATATTGAGGCAGATTTTAAAATAGAAAAGGCGTTAGAGGACCAAGGTCAAGCTACTGCAGATACGCTAAAAGCTTGTATCGCTTCTGGCGAATCAAGCTGTCAACCAAATACATTGCCGTCTCCTGTTCAAGTTTGGGAATCGTTTCAATCTTTGTTAAGAGATCATAATATTATTACTGCAGATAAAGCTGCTTTTATAGAAAAGACAACAGTTTTAAATGCCAAAAGAGTTGCTGAAGGTAAAAATGCAATTACCTATACAGGAAGGCCCTCTTTTGTAGATCAAATTTTTAGAAGTTTACAAACAGTATTTGCTGGTTTTTTATTGGCGTTATTAATCGCTGTTCCCTTAGGAATTTTTATAGGATTGAGTCCAACATTAAAAAGTTCATTTAACTGGTTTATTCAGATTTTTAAACCAGTATCACCAGTTGTTTGGTATTTGTTAGTTTTTATGATTGTAAAAACATTGTTGATTGATTCTAATGAAGACAGTTCATTTACAATCTCATTTATAAGTGTTGGTTTATGCTCTATGTGGGCTACTTTGGTCAATACAGCAATGGGAGTTTCTTCTGTAGATAAAGATTATATAAACGTTGCAAAAGTTTTAAAATTAGGCACTTTTCAGAAAATTTTCAAAGTAGTATTACCTTCTTCCTTGCCATTAATTTTTACAGGATTAAAAATAACATTATCAGTGGCTTGGATGGTTTTAATTGCGATTGAACTTTTGGCACAGAGTCCTGGTTTAGGACTATTTGTATGGGAGGAATTCCAAAATGGAGCAAACGATTCTAATGCAAAAATTATTGTTGCCATGTTTGTCATTGGTATTATTGGTTTTTTATTAGATCGATTAATGTTAACGATACAAAATTGGGTGTCTTTTGATAAAACAGATGCAATATAAATGTGTAATCCTATAAAGATTAAATTGTAAAATAATAAGATTCAATATAAAAAGATTCAACAATTAAATATTATAAAATGGCATATTTAGAATTAAATAATATTTACAAAACCTATGGTCAAGGGGATATGGAAACAGAAGTATTATCTAACATAAACTTGAAAATAGAAGAGGGAGAATTTGTCGCTATTGTTGGTTTTACCGGAAGTGGAAAAACAACTTTAGTAAACCTAATAAATGGTTTGTTAGCGCCCACAAGTGGTGAAGTTTTATTTAAAGGAGAGCCCGTGATTGGTACAAGTCATGAACGGGGAGTTATCTTTCAAAATTATTCCTTACTGCCTTGGTTAACAGTTGAACAAAATGTCTTTATGGCTGTAAAAGAAGCTTTTCCACAGAAATCTAGATTGGAGTTAAAAACGATTGTTTCTGACTATGTAGAAATGGTGAGTTTAACACCAGCTATGCATAAAAGACCAAAAGAATTATCTGGAGGAATGCGTCAAAGGGTTGCCGTTGCAAGAGCTTTGGCAATGAAACCAGAGATGATAATTATGGATGAACCTTTAGGAGCTTTAGATGCTTTAACTCGCGGGAATTTACAAGATGAAATCTTAAATATTTGGGGAAAAGACAAAAGAACAGCGCTATTAATTACCAATGATGTAGATGAAGGAATTTATATGGCGGATAGAATTATTCCGCTACGCCCAGGTCCAAGAGCAACTTTAGGTCCAGAATTTAAAATTGATTTGGAGCGTCCAAGAGATAAAACAGAAATGAACGATAATCCTAATTTTAAGAAAACAAGAAATGCTATTATTGAGTATTTGATGGATATAGGTAATGAGAGAAAATCTGAAGTTAAGGAAGAATTTATATTGCCAGATTTGCGTCCGAAAGATTTTGTTAATCAGTTTAAATATGGAATGATATGAGCACTATATTAGAACAAAAAAAAGCTAAAATCAGTACTAACAATAGACTGTTTCATTCGAATGAAGTTATGCTAGATTTAAAAAATCTAAAAAAAGTGTATCCTACTCCGAAAGGTGATTATGTAGTTTTAGAGGATTTAAATCTTCAGATAAAAAAAGAAGAATTCGTTACTATTATTGGTCATTCCGGTTGTGGTAAAACAACAATGCTTTCAATGATTGCAGGGTTAAACCCAATTTCAGGAGGAAATATTTCTGTATTAGGAAAACATATACGCGGACCAGGGCCAGACAGGGGCGTTATTTTTCAATCACCTAGTTTAATGCCTTGGATGACCTCATTACAAAATGTATTGTTGGGTGTAAATAAAGTGTTTCCTCACGGAACAAAAGCGCAACGAAATGATATTGCAAAATACTATTTACAAAAAGTAGGTTTAGAAGATTCTTTTCATAAAAAAGCAAGCGAATTATCTCAAGGAATGCAACAAAGAGTTGGTATTGCAAGAGCATTTGCGATTAAACCAAAAGTACTTTTATTAGACGAACCTTTTGGAATGTTAGATTCTTTAACGAGAGGAGAATTGCAAGATATCTTAATTGAAATATGGAATAAAGAGAAAATTACTGCTGTTATGATTACACACGATGTTGATGAAGCTATTTTTTTAGCAGACAGAGTTGTGATGATGACAAGCGGTCCCAAAGCAAAAATTGGTGATATTCTGGACATCAATTTTGAAAGACCAAGAACTAGAAAATCAGTTTTAGAACACGACGATTATTATACATATAGAAAGCACTTAATAGACTTTTTAGAGCATTAGATTTTTTTGTCATTTTTGCTGCGAGATTTATCATAATTTAGACAAAAAAGCGAAGGTAACTTTGAAAGGTTAATTTTAAGGAACTACAATTAAAAACCAAATACTATTAAATTAAAACAAAAAAATAATGAAGAAACAATACGTAATTTTAGGACTAATGCTTTTATGCTTCCAATTTGCAAGAGCACAATTTACATTAGATGGAGAATTTAGGCCAAGAACAGAATATCGCCATGGATTTGGAAGTTTAATTCCAGATGCTGCTGAGGCTGGTTTTGGTATTTCTACCAGAGTACGACTAAATACTAGTTATATAACTGACAATTATTGGGTATATGTTAGTTTGCAAGATGTAATGGTTTGGGGAGAAAATAGACAAATTTTACCTTACGATCAGAACAATTCTTTTGCGGTTTTTCAAGCTTGGGCTGAAATTAAGTTAGGAGAAAATACATCAACAAAAATAGGGCGTCAAGTTCTTTCTTACGATGACCAAAGAATTTTAGGAGGGTTAGATTGGGCACAGCAAGGACGGAATCATGATGCAGCATTACTTAAATATAAAAAGGACAATTTTATGTTAGATGCAGCATTAGCCTTTAACCAAGATTATTCTCATCCAACAGGTTTTGTTTCTGCAGGAACAACCTACAACACAAAAGGATTTTTTTCATATAAAACCATGCAAATGTTATATATGAAGAAGAATTGGGAAAAACTATCTGGTAGCTTATTGCTGATGAATAATGGGTTTCAAGAATTTGACACGGACAATACTGCTGATGGGGTAAGTAACTTACAAACTTTAGGGACACATTTAGATTATAAAAGTGGGAGTTTTGGAATAGCAGCGAATGCATTTTTTCAATCAGGAAAACGCCAAGGAGCAGTTGATGTAAAAGGAGCTTATTTATTAGGATTAGATTTTAGTTATAAAGTAGCACCAAAAGTTGGTTTAGGAGCAGGGTTAGAAATTATTAGTGGTAATGACGGTGCTGCAGGAGAAACTGGCGCTTTCTTTCCTTTATATGGAACAAACCATAAATTTAATGGATTTATGGATTACTTTTATGTGGGTAACCATGCAAATTCTATTGGTCTAGTAGATCTTCATGTAAGCGCAAACTTTAAATTAAATAAATCTTCTAGTTTAATGGTGAAAGCATTAAACTTTAGAGGGGAACAAGCGCTAGCGAGTGGAGAAAAATCATTAGGAACAGAAATAGATTTAGTGTACAAAAAGAAATTTAAAGGGTATGCTTTAGTACTTGGGTATTCTCAAATGTTTGCAAACGATGGAATGTATGAGTTAAAAGGAATTACTGAGGTTGCAGCTGCAGGTTCTCAAAATTGGGCTTGGGCAATGTTAGTAATTAAACCTAAATTTTTAGGGGGGAAATAATTGATTTTAAAATTATTTGAACAAAAAAAAGGAGATAGTTAAAAACTATCTCCTTTTTTTTGTTCAAATTTTTACTTATTGATTTTTGAAAAATAAATCAATTCAAAGAATTAAAACTAGAAAAACAACTTATTTTTTCCCATCAACAATAACAACAATCTCACCTTTTGGCGGTTTGTTTGTATAATGTGCTAAAACTTCAGTGGCGGTTCCTCTAATCGTTTCTTCAAACATTTTTGTAAGTTCTCTAGAAACAGAAACTTGTCTGTCAGCACCAAAATATTCTATAAAATGCCCCAAAGTTTTAACTAACTTATGTGGAGATTCATAAAAAATCATGGTTCTATTTTCTTCAGCTAATAATAAAAAACGAGTTTGTCTTCCTTTCTTAACAGGCAAAAAACCTTCAAAAACAAACTTGTCATTTGGCAAACCAGAGTTTACCAAAGCTGGCACAAAAGCAGTTGCACCAGGTAAACAATCTACTTCTATATTATTTTCTACACAGGCTCTTGTAAGCAAAAAACCAGGATCTGAAATGGCAGGGGTTCCCGCATCAGAAATTAAAGCACAGGTTTCTCCGTTTTTTATTCGGTTTAAAATTCCTGTAATGGATTTATGTTCATTATGCATGTGATGACTATGCATTTGGGTAGCAATTTCGTAATATTTTAAAAGTTTTCCGCTTGTGCGTGTGTCTTCTGCTAAAATAAAATCGACTTCTTTTAGAATTCTAATGGCTCTAAAAGTCATGTCTTCTAAATTGCCAATTGGTGTAGGAACTAGATATAATTTACTCATAATTTCTTAGATACTTTCGTAAGTTTCAACAGTAATATCTGCAATAATATTTCCTGTGTGTTTTATAGACAGCGGTTCAAATAATAAAAGGTGAACTTCTTCTTTTGCAATTGGTTTATGCTCAACTCCTTTATGAACAATATAGAATTCGCCTTCATTTAAAGTGATCGTTTTGTCTCTTAGCTCAATATTTAAGCTGCCTTTTACCACCATAAATAATTCATCTTCATTGTCGTGTTTATGAAATAGAAACTCACCTTTTAATTTTGCTAATAAGATTTGTTGACCGTTTAACTCTCCTATTTTCTTTGGAGTCCACAGGTCCGAAAACAGCTTGAATTTCTCTTCGACATTAATTACACTCATATAGCAAATTTACAAAGAATTGGACGGATTTTGCGTTACCGATTGCAGCAATTGTTTGAGCTCTTTTTTGTTTAAAAAAAGCGAGTGTGAAAAGCGGGGTATTTCTATTTAGAAATGAACGTCCAAAAAAGGCGTATTTAATTGAAAATGTTTAATTTTGTGGTTCATTAAAAGAAAAGAAATGTATAGAAGTCATTCTTGTGGCGAGTTGAGAGCATCACATATAAATACAGAAGTAACCTTAGCCGGTTGGGTTCAAAAATCGCGTGATAAAGGTTTTATGGTTTGGGTCGATTTACGAGACAGATATGGAATTACGCAGTTAATTTTTGATGAAGACCGTACCTCAAAAGAAATGATGGAAAAAGCAAAATCTTTAGGAAGAGAATTTGTGATACAAGTTACAGGTATGGTGATAGAGAGGGAATCTAAGAATTCTAAAATATCTACAGGAGATGTTGAGGTATTGGTTTCTAAGCTAGAAATTTTAAATGCATCTATTACGCCGCCTTTTACAATTGAAGATAAAACGGATGGTGGAGAAGACATCAGAATGAAATATAGGTATTTAGATATTAGAAGAAATCCTGTAAAAGACAGTTTAATTTTTCGTCATAAAGTTTCGATGGAAGTTCGTAAATACTTGTCGGATCAAGAATTTATTGAAGTTGAAACGCCTTATTTAATTAAGTCTACTCCAGAAGGAGCAAGAGATTTTGTAGTGCCTTCTCGTATGAATGAAGGTCAGTTTTACGCATTACCACAATCGCCTCAAACATTCAAACAACTATTAATGGTTGGCGGAATGGATAAATATTTTCAGATCGTAAAATGTTTTAGAGACGAAGACTTACGTGCAGACAGACAACCAGAGTTTACGCAAATTGACTGTGAAATGGCATTTGTAGAGCAAGAAGATATTCTCAATATTTTTGAAGGACTAACCCGTCATTTATTAAAAGAAATTAATGGAGTTGAGGTGGCAGAATTTCCAAGAATGCTCTATGATGATGCCATGAAAATGTATGGAAATGATAAGCCAGATATTCGTTTTGGAATGGAGTTTGGCGAGTTAAATAAAGTTACACAGCATAAAGACTTTGGTGTTTTTAACAGTGCAGAATTAGTAGTTGGTTTCGCAGTTCCTGGAGGAAACACATACACAAGAAAAGAAATAGACAATATTATAAAATGGGTTAAAAGACCACAAGTTGGTGCTTTAGGAATGATTTATTGTCGTGTAAACGAAGATGGAACATTCAAATCTTCTGTAGATAAGTTTTACGACCAAGAAGACTTGGCTAAATGGGTAGTAACTACAGGAGCAAAACCTGGAGATTTAATCTGTGTTTTATCCGGAGAAACGAATAAAGTAAGAGCACAATTATCTGCGTTAAGAATGGAATTAGCAGAACGTTTAGGGTTGAGAGATCCGAAAGTATTTGCGCCTCTTTGGGTAATTGACTTCCCTTTATTAGAGCTAGATGAAGAAACAGGGCATTATCACGCAATGCATCATCCATTTACTTCGCCAAAACCTGGGCAAATGGAATTGTTAGATACAGATCCAGGAGCGGTAAAAGCGAACGCATACGATCTAGTTTTAAACGGAAATGAAATCGGTGGAGGTTCTATTCGTATTCATGATAAGCAAATGCAGGCAACGATGTTAAAGCATTTAGGATTTTCTGAAGAAGATGCAAAAGCTCAATTTGGTTTCTTAATGGATGCGTTTGAATATGGAGCGCCGCCTCATGGAGGTTTGGCTTTTGGATTGGATAGATTGGTTGCTATTTTAGGCGGACAAGAAACAATTCGTGATTTTATTGCCTTTCCGAAAAACAATTCAGGAAGAGATGTGATGATTGATGCGCCAGCGTTTATAGATGATACGCAATTAAAAGAATTAAGTTTGAAACTTGATGTTCAAGCGTAAAATTTTAAATCCCGCTTTTGCGGGATTTTTTATTAAATTTAAAAGATGGTTATTTAGGTACCGATATTTTGACTATTAAATAACAATGCCAAAAACAAAAAAAATATACAGAAAAATATTGATTTGGAGATATAAACATATTTCTGAGCGACAATTTATTTACATTTTAAGCGTATTAGTTGGTTTTTTGGCAGGTTTCGGAACTTTTATCTTAAAAGATTTAACCTTCTTAATTGAAGAAGGTTTAGAGGGTAATTTAATTAAAGATTATCACTATTCACTCTATTTTATTTTTCCAATCATAGGTTTATTTTTAGTGTTTGGAATTAAGAAATTTGTAATCAAAAGAAATATTGGTCACGGAATTTCTACCACTTTACATGCTATTTCGAGAAGAAACGGAATTATAAAAGGGTATAAAATATTTGCTTCTTTAATTACAGCGCCAATTACGGTTGGTTTTGGAGGTTCTGCTGGGCTGCAAGGACCTGCAGTAAGCACAGGAGCAGCTTTGGGTTCTAATGTAGCACAATTGTTTCATATGAATTCTAAAACAAGAATGTTGTTAATTGGTTGTGCAACAGCTGGTGCAATGTCTTCAATGTTTCAAGCACCAATAGCAGCCATCATTTTTGCCGTCGAAATTTTTAGTTTAGACTTGGCATTTGCCTCTTTAGTTCCTTTGCTATTAGCATCTGTTTCTGCGGTGATTACATCCTATTTCTTCGTTGGAACAGATGTGTTATTTAGATTTAAATTGGTCGATATTTTTGAAGTAAAAGATATTCCTTTTTACATCGCTTTAGCTTTCTTAACAGGAGTCGCATCCGTCTATTTTTCTAAGATGTATTTTAGAATAATTAACTTTTTCGAACAGTTTAATAGTCCGTTTAAAAAATTGGTTATCGGCGGAATCGCAATCGGAATTATGTTGTATTTGATTCCGCCTTTATATGGCGAGGGGTATGGGTTGATTAATAACTTATTAAAAGGGAATACTGCAGCAGCGCTTAAAGACATTCCTTATAATATAGATTTAGAAAATGTATATGTCGTTGTTTTAATGTTGCTATTAATTGCCATTTTTAAAGCAATTGCAATGACAACTACTTTTGCTGCAGGTGGTGTTGGAGGTGTTTTCATTCCGACACTGTTTATGGGAAGTGCTTTAGGAAATGCTATTGCAAAAGTGATCAATCACCTTGGATTTTCTGTATCTGAATCTAATTTCACCTTAATTGGGATGACTGGCTTAATGGCTGGTGTGTTGCATGCGCCATTAACTGCTATTTTCTTGATTGCAGAATTAACAGGTGGTTACGAGTTATTTGTTCCGTTAATGTTGGTTTCAGCCATCTCTTTTGCTTTTACAAAATATTTTGTTTCTAATTCAATTTATACCGTAGAACTGGCAAAGAAAGGGCAATTAATTACACATGATAAAGATAAGAATGTCTTAATGTTGATGAGAATTGACAAGCTTATTGAGCGAAATTTCAACCCAATTTCACCAGAAATGACGCTTGGAGAAATGCTGAAAAAGTCAGTGGCAAAGTCAAAAAGAAACATTTTTCCTGTACTAGATGAAAAAAAATATTTTTTAGGAATTGTATTATTAGATGATATTAGATCTATGATGTTCGACCAATCCAGGTATGACAAAACATATGTTTCTGATTTCATGAAATTGGCTCCTGCTATTATTTTTCATGATGATTCTGTAGAAGATGTAATGACCAAATTTAAAGAAAGTGGGGCTTGGAATTTACCAGTTGTAGAAGATGAAAAGTATGTGGGTTTTATTTCAAAATCAAAATTACTTACTGTTTATAGAAATAAATTAATTGAAGTAACTACTTAATTACTAGTGATATTAAAAATGAGAACAAATAGTTTTACAACAAAAATGAGTAAAAAATCTAATCAAGAATTAGAAGATATTATTCAAGATAAGAGTGAATATACAGATGAAGCATTACAAGCTGTAATTTGGGAGCTTGAAGACAGAGAATTAATTGAGAAGGATGAAATTAAATTAGAAATAACGACTCAAAATCAGAGTCTAGAAAGCGATATTCAAATCTCTGTGAAAGCTGATGAAACTAGTGAAAGTGTTTTTGAAGAATTTGAATTACCAACGTTGTATTCTAAAAAAGCAATACAAGGTTTTACTATTTTCTTTAGTCCGCTTTTTGGAGCTCTACTATTAATGTCTAACTTAAAGGCAGTAAACAAATTCAAAGCTAGATTTCAAGTACTTATTTTTGCTATTGGTTATACAATTCTATCAGCTGTGATTTTAAATTATTTACCCAAAACTTTTTTTATTACCTTAATTTTTAACCTTATAGGATACGTAATTTTAGTCGAATTTTTTTGGAATTCTAATTTAGGGAAAGATGTGCAATACACAAAAAAACAAATAAAAAAACCATTAATTATCTCATTATTAATTTTAACATTAATAATATTTCTTCAATTTTCGCCTATAATGTTGGGGGAATAAAAATTTTAAACTAATTCCAAGGCTCTTCAATAGTTTCTAATTGTTTCTGACTTTTCATAACTGTTTTTGAGTTTTGATCAGTTTCACCAATTAGCAAGCTAGTATACAAAAGAAAGACTATTTTAATGTGTTTTTTATCAGAAATCAACAATTTCATGAATTTCTCATCAGAAAGAGATTCATCAAATTCAGCTATTTTTTCATTATTTTTATAAACGGATTTCTTCTTGTTGTAATGAATTCTTATCTCATATATAGCGGTATTAATCTCAATCTTAAAGATAGTATTTCTTGTGTTTTGAGAAATTAATATTAAGTTTTTTTCATTATTATCTTTGATGAGATAAACCATTCTCCATTTCCAAAATTGAAATTTTTTTGTAACGGAATAAATCAATTCTTCTTTTGAATTTTGAATTTCTGCAGATGTTTTTCCAAATTCCATATACCAAAAAGAACTATAGATTATTTCTTTCTTATCGCCTTCAAAAACTTTTAGGTCGTTATTAAAATGAGATATTTTATAAGCAGCTTTATTCATATTTGTTTTTGTTTAAAAAAGTAACCAATAAATTTGGGAAATCTTCAAAAGCACCTCTAATACTTGGTTCTGTTAAAAGCGTTTGCACCAATTTTTCAAAGGTAGAAAATTCATTTAGAGCATCTGCTCTAAATATATAAGGATGTGCCTTTAGTGCCCAATTTATGGACATCGGAAACTAAAGCTATAAAACTAAGTTTTCTGTCAATTTTTTGCTGAGTAGTTTTATATATTTTGAATTGATTTACAGTTAAATATAGTTTTTTGGTAAAAGAATGCTTTTCTTTATTCTCTAAAAATATAACTTTTGTAAATTTGTAGCATGAAAGTAACGTTAAAAATAATGTTTGTTATCTTTTTAGTGTGGATGACAATAGGGATTTACCTTGTAAATACAGAACACCAAAAAGCACAAATTGTAATGGGTTTAGGGGTGTTTTACTTTTCTTTTTTGTTTATGCCCTTCTTTATTTATTATCGATATAAAGACGGTAAGTACAAGAAATATATTTTAAATGACGAAAAGTTGATGAAAGCTTTTAAAAATCAAGGAAAAGACTAGTCCTTTTTTTAAGAAAGTGCATACTAAAAAAATTTTAATTAAATAAATAACATACTTCTTTATGTATTAAAAAATTAGTTTTTACTTTATTTAGTAAGATAATCTAAGGGTCTTTAAAACAACTTTTTTGTGGTTGCATACCGCAACACTATTACTTTTTTGAATTTGATTAAAATTCTCCGTCATCATCTTTACAAAAGGGTTTAGGCCTTTTATGTATCCATCTTTTCCCCCTTTCACATACAATGGCCAATATCATTTTTAAGGTTATCACTCGAAGTAAATAAATTATCTTTAGTAAAAAAAGAAAACTGTCGTAATGTCCTTTTTTTTGTTTTGATAAAAGTATTGAGGGAAACGTAAACACCTTCAATTAGTAAAATAGCCAAAGAATAGTGTAACTTGATAACCTTAAATGTGTGTTTTGTTAACATTAAGTTATTCTTAATTAACGCTTTATCAATTAGTTTTGCCAAGGTTATTATTTCGGGGGAAATTGACTGTGAAAAAGACAACATACAAAAGAAAAGTTTAAAATTTGAATTAAATAGTGAAAACCTCAATTTCTATTGAGGTTTTTTCTATTTATAAAACAAGATTTGTTCGTACTTTTGCATTGTATGATAGATCAAAAAGAAGCCATTTCTGAGAAAGCCGTTTTAATAGGGGTAATTACGCAGCAGCAAGACGAAACTCAATCTCAAGAATATTTAGATGAGTTAGAGTTTTTAACATTAACTGCTGGTGGAGTTGCAGTAAAACGTTTTGTTCAAAAAATGGAAAAACCAAACCCTAAAACATTCTTAGGAGTTGGTAAACTAGAAGAAGTAAGAGATTACATAGAGTCTAATGGTGTTGGAACAGCAATTTTTGATGACGAATTATCACCAGCACAAATAAGAAATATAGAAAAAGTTTTAGATTGTAAAATCTTAGATCGAACTAATTTAATCTTAGATATTTTCGCGCAAAGAGCACAAACAAGTTCTGCAAAAACACAAGTAGAATTAGCACAATGTCAATATTTATTACCTCGTTTAACAAGGCTTTGGACCCACCTCGACAAGCAAAAAGGGGGTATTGGAATGCGTGGACCTGGAGAAACTGAAATTGAAACAGATAGACGTATAATTCGTGATAAAATTTTCGTATTAAAAAAGAAACTTCTAACGATCGATAAGCAGATGGCCGTTCAGCGTAAAAATCGTGGAAAAATGGTGCGTGTAGCTTTGGTAGGTTACACCAATGTTGGAAAATCTACATTAATGAATGTAATTAGTAAAAGTGATGTTTTTGCTGAAAACAAATTGTTCGCTACTTTAGATACTACTGTTAGAAAAGTAGTTATTAAGAACATCCCTTTTTTAATGACGGATACCGTTGGTTTTATTAGAAAATTACCAACACAATTAGTAGAGTCTTTTAAATCTACTCTAGATGAAGTGCGTGAAGCAGATTTGTTGTTGCATGTGGTGGATATTTCTCATCCAAATTTCGAGGATCATATTGCTTCTGTAAACACTGTTTTAGATGACATAAAATGTGCAGACAAACCAACGTTAATGGTTTTTAATAAGATTGATGCGTATGCGCATGAAACAATTGAAGAAGATGATATTGTTACAGAGAGAGGAAAAGAGCACTACACTTTGCAGGATTGGGAAAAAACATGGATGAATGATTTAGAAATGGAATCGATTTTTATTTCTGCATTAAACAAAGATAATCTAGAAGAATTTAAAGAGAAAACCTACGAGGAAGTCAAGAAAATTCACATTCAACGTTTTCCTTACAATGACTTTTTATATCATGAGTATAAGGAAGAGTAAATCTATAGAGTTATATAAAAACTACAGGCTTCCCTCTTGTTTATGTAAAAATATTATGATCCAATAAATTAATTAGAAAACAAATGTACCACTGTTTTACTTTTTGGTAACTAGGATTTATTTTTATTGCCTTCATTAATTCCCATTCTTTTAGCTCTATCTTTCCAAGAATTTCTTGCGTAAGATTGCAAATCTGCAACAGAATCAGTTTCATCCATAATCTCTAATCCAAGCAATGTCTCAATAACATCTTCTTGAGAAACAATTCCACTAACAGAACCATATTCATCAACAACTAAGGCAATATGTTCCTTTTCTTTAATAAGTTTGTCAAATAAATCAGGGATCGATTCTTCTCTGTTCGTAATTAAAATATTCCTTTTAATAGAAGCTAATGTATCTTCACCCTTTCCATTAATTATAGATTCCAATAAGTTTCCTTTTAAAAAATAGCCAGTTATTTCATCTGGATTTTCTTTAAAAACAGGAATTCTAGAGAAGACTAGGTTTTTGTGTTCTTTATAAAAAGATTCGATAGTTTGGCTTTCGTCAGCTGTTTCTAAAACAGTTCTTGGTGTCATTACATCATTTACCTTTATCTCTTTAAATCCTAGTAAATTTCTAATAACCTTACTTTCATTTTTTTGAAAAACACCGTCTTTTTCAGCCATATCAGTCATCACTAAAAAGCTTTCTCTACTCAAAATACTGCCATGACCTTTGCCGCCAATCAATTTTGTAGTTAATTGTAAAACCCATAATATTCCTGTATATTTTAATGGGAAAATCATCACTTTTAAAGCTTTGGAAGTAAAATTTGATAACTGTTTCCAGTAAGTTGCACCAATAGTCTTTGGAATAATCTCTGAAGCTACTAATATTAAAATAGTCATGATAGTCGATACAATACCAACCATAACATCTTCAGTTATTTCGACTCCAAAAATGTTTCTAACTTTCGTTCCATAAATTTCTATATAGGCAACTTTTGCTTGAACACCTACTAAAATTGCACCGACCGTATGTGCAATGGTATTAATTGTTAAAATGGCAATTAAAGGCTTGTCTACATCTTTTTTTAATGTTTCTAATTCATTAGCAAACTCAAAACCTTCACTTTTTTTAAGATTTATAAAAGTTGGAGTAATGCTTAATAAAACAGCTTCTAGAATTGAGCATAAGAAAGAAAAAAAAATAGAAATTGTTGCATATATTATCAATACCGTCATCCACAGAAATTTAAATTATAAAAATAGTTAAAATAAAAAACCTCAAGAACTTCTTGAGGTTTAATAAACTTTATTATTTAGAGGGCATAGCTTAAGCCAAAGAGCCAATAAGACTGTAATTTATTATCTACAGAAGCGAAAGTCTCTGTCGGATTAGAGGGCAAGGCATTATTTAAAGCTTCTTGTTTGTTGTTTCTTAAACCTAATTCAAATCCTAAACCGATACCTTTCCAGAGAGTATATCCAAAAGAGTTCGTCCAATTCCAGTTCGACAGGTTACTATCGCTATAACTCTGAAATATGGATAAGTTAGATTTCATACTTAATTTATTATATTTTGCAGTATAATCAGCAACAATTTTAGCACCTGGAGAAGAACTGTAAACACTTTCGGTAGAGCTAAAAATAATATTGTAGTTCGCTGGATGCATAACAACAACAAGTCGTTCTGTTGGTGTCCATGTCATACCAATACCAATATCTAAAAAACTAGGATTATTAAAGTTGTCTATTAGAGTTGATCTGTATTCTCCTAAAGCAGAAGCCGCCCATTTTTTATTTAATCTTTTACCATATAAAGACGAAATTGTAAAAACGTCTGTAGCCGTTTCAAAATTATCAGAATCGGTAACATCATCTTTATTATCTAATTTAACCCAACCTAAGTTAATTGCCCCAGAATTTCTCCAGAAAAAATCTTCTTTAATTAAGTTTGCAAAACCATTCATGGTAATGCCGATATTTCCTGCAGAGGAATTTGGTGCGGTTCTAGAGTACCAATTGTTAAAACCAGAGAGGCTTCCACCAATAGTTCCAAAAGCACCTTTTCTCCAACCCGGAAATGCATTAATTTTTTTCTGAATCGCATCTACTTCTCCCTGTAATTTTGCAATTTGCTCCTTTTTAGGAGTTTGTTCTTTTTTTAATTGATCTACGGTTTGTGCATTTGCTGAAAAGCCAATACATGTCAATAATAGTAAGATTGATAGTTTTTTCATTTTCATTTTTTTAAAGCTTATGACAAGATACTTTTTATTTTTTAGATGGTAAGAATATCAATAAGTCACTTTTTCATGAAAACGATAATTAACTCCTAAACCAAATAATTGCCTAAATTGAATTCTACTTGAAGCGTTATCATCAATGATTGTATGGAAAGTCATATGCATCTTAATATGGCTATTTACTTTAAAGCGAATGTTTGTTTGATAATCGAGATCAACATTACCAATATTGGCTAGATAATCTAAATACAGCGTTAAAATATTTTCCATTTCAACGTTTTCCATCAAAATTGTTTTATAGTAACCGGATAAGTTAAAACCCAAACTAAATGCTGTGTTTCTGCCTTCTGCTGTTCCAAATTGTCCAGAAAAAAAATCACTTACAAACGTGTATCTAGCTGTTGCGGGAGCAATATTTATATTTAAATTATCAGATTTTTTCCATAACATTCCTGGCCCAAAAGTTAAATAGGCAGGTGATAAAAATTCTGAAACTAAAACTTTAGGATCTTTTTTGTAATCAAAACCTTCCGTGTACTGTGTTTTAAAATTACCAATAAATGAAAAAAACCAATATTGTGAAGTTTTAAAACCATATAAAGAGTTAAGTTCAAAACGATCATCTGTTTTACGAAATCCTTTTTCGCTAATATGACTTATGCCGTAACCTGTTATAATTCTGCTATCCCAGTTTACATTTCCTTTTTTATAATTAAAATCGTAATTAATATTAAAGTTTCCTGCTACCGTATTTTGACCACCAGAAGCCCAATTAGAAAATGAAGATTGATTAAAGATGAATGCAAATCTACCGTGAATTTTCCATATAGGAATAAGGACTTTTTTTTCCTTTTTTTGTGCAGAAAAGTAAATAGAAAATAAGAGAAATAAAAGCGTTACAACTTTCTTCAAGGTTCGTTCTTTTAAATAAGTAAAAATAGCGTTATCTCTTAAAAATTAAAACTATTTCTTTGATTTATAAAGAGGCACTGTAGAACATGCTTCTCCAAAAAGAATAGATTTTGCTAAGGGTTGCAGTTTTGCAATTAAGAAAGCAAAAGCAGAATTTGGTATTGGTTTTTCAGCACAACCTTTTATAATCACTGGCTTATCTGCAAAATCTTTAAAATCTAAAAAACTTATTAACTCTTGATAAATTACGGTTTCTAATAATTCTAAATCACCAATAACAACTTTATTTGCAAAAGGTGTTAATTCAGAAGCAATTAACATAAAAGCCCAAGAAGGAATAATTGCGTCTATAGAACAAGTGACAGCTATAAAAGAATTTTTGTACTGCGACCAATTATGATTGCTAACAGAGACTCTAAAGTCTTTTTCTTTTAAAATGATTTCTTGAAATAACCAATCTTTAATATCAAAAACAACTCTTTTTCCTTCAGGATAAATTTCCTCAAGATCAAATGTTTTTAATTTGCTATTCGTAACTCTATTTAAAATTTCTTCTGACATTTTTTAATATTAGTTTCAAAGTTGTTTTTACTAAAAGCGATTAAAGCATCCCTAATTCCAGCTTAGCCTCTTCACTCATCATTTCTGATGTCCAAGTAGGGTCAAAAGTAATTTCAACTTCACAATTCTCAATTTCTTTTAAAGTTTTTACTTTGTCTTCAACTTCTCTAGGTAGTGATTCTGCAACAGGACAGTTCGGGGATGTTAACGTCATTAATATCTTTGCATTGTTTTCTTCTGAGACAAAAACATCATAAATTAATCCCAGTTCATAAATATCTACCGGAATTTCAGGGTCATAAATCGTTTTTACAACTTTTATTATTTTATCGCCAATTTCTTCTAATTCTTTATCTGTCATTTTATATAAATCTTAATTTTGCAATTTTGTTTGCTGTGCAATTGCATACATTTTTATTTGTTTAACCATAGAAACGAGGCCGTTTGCTCTTGTTGGAGAAAGGTGTTCTTTCAATCCAATTTCATCAATAAAACTGGTCTCAGCAGTTAAAATATCTGTAGGTTTTTGACCTGAGTAAACACGTAATAACAAGGCTACAATTCCTTTTGTTAGTATAGCATCACTATCAGCAGTAAATTTTATAGTGTCATTTTCTAATTCAGAATACAACCATACTTTAGATTGACATCCATTAATTAGATTTTCATCTAATTTATATAGAGCATCAATTATAGGTAAAGACTTACCAAGGTCTATGATATATTCATAGCGTTCCATCCAATCATCAAACATAGAAAACTCCTCAATAATTTCTTCTTGTATTTCTTTGATAGTCATTTTTTAAACTTATTTTTGTGGTATCGGAGATACCTTTTGTAAAAGGCAAAAATACGATAAAAAAGCATTAAAAGTGCTTGATAAACAGAAAGTAAATAGATTATTAATTTTGTTAGTTAATGTCTTTGTATATTAATTAATGTATTAAATTCCTTCTCAAAAGGAAGGTTATAATAGGTAAATGAGCAAATTATTAGCAGTAGGTACTGTCGCATTTGATGCAATTGAAACCCCTTTTGGTAAAACTGATAAAATTCTTGGAGGTTCTGGAACTTTTGTTGGTTTGGCAGCAAGCCAATTTGGAGTAGAAACAGGAGTTGTTTCTGTTGTTGGTGGAGATTTTCCAACATCATACTTAAAAATGATGAATGCCAAAGAGATTAATACAGAAGGTATTGAAATTATCAAAGAAGGGAAAACATTTTTTTGGAGTGGTAAATATCATAATGATATGAACTCCAGGGACACATTAATTACGGAGTTAAATGTTTTAGAAAACTTTCAGCCAGTTGTGCCAGAAAATTTTAAAGATGCAGGTATTGTAATGTTAGGTAACTTACATCCTTTAGTGCAAGCATCTGTTTTAGATCAAATGACAGAAAAACCAAAATTGATCGTTTTAGATACGATGAATTTTTGGATGGATATTGCACTTGCTGATTTACATACTGTTTTAAAAAGAGTAGATGTAATTACCATTAATGATGAAGAAGCACGTCAGCTTTCTGGAGAATATTCTTTGGTAAATGCTGCAAAGAAAATTCATAAAATGGGTCCAAAATATGTAGTGATTAAAAAAGGAGAACATGGCGCTTTGTTGTTTAATGAGGGTAACATGTTTTATGCACCAGCATTGCCTTTAGCAGAAGTTTTTGACCCCACAGGAGCAGGAGATACTTTTGCCGGTGGTTTTTGCGGATATTTAGCAAAAACAGAAGATATTTCTTTTGAAAACATGAAAAATGCTATCATCTACGGTTCTAACTTAGCATCATTCTGTGTCGAGAAATTTGGAACAGAACGGATGCAAGAGCTCACAAAAGATGAAGTGAAAATACGCTTGCAAGCTTTTAAAGAGTTAACACAATTTGATATAGAATTATCATAAATGAAAATCCGCGTTTAAAAACGCGGATTTTTTTATACATAAAACCCATCAAAACAATCAACTAAATGAGTGATGCTATTAAACATGAATGTGGAATTGCACTGGTTAGATTAAAAAAGCCTTTGCAGTTCTATAAAGATAAATACGGTTCTGCTTTTTACGGAATTAATAAAATGTATTTGTTAATGGAGAAGCAGCACAATCGTGGACAAGACGGAGCTGGTTTTGCAAGTGTGAAATTTAATGTAGAACCGGGTACAAGATATATTAGTAGAGTTCGTTCTAACAAACCAACACCAATCCAGGATATTTTTGCTCAAATTAACGGTCGTTTAAATGGTGTTTTAGAAGAAAATCCTGAAAGAATAGATGATGTTGCATGGCAAGAAGAAAATATGCCTTATGTTGGAAATTTATTTTTAGGACATGTACGTTATGGAACTTTTGGTAAAAACTCTATAGAAAGTGTACACCCTTTTTTACGTCAAAGTAACTGGAAACATCAAAATTTAATTGTTGCTGGTAACTTTAATATGACAAACTCTAAACAAATGTTAGAAGAGTTAGTCGCTTTGGGTCAGCATCCAAAAGAGTTTACAGATACTGTAACTGTAATGGAGAAGATTGGGCATTTTTTGGAAGATGAAGTGTCTAAATTGTATCAACAAGCAAAGAAAAAAGGATTTAGTAAAAAAGATGCATCACCCTATATAGAAGAAAACTTAAGTCTTAAAAAAGTACTAAAAAGATCTTCAAAGAATTGGGATGGTGGTTATGCAATGGCAGGTTTAGTCGGTCATGGAGATGCTTTTGTACTAAGAGACCCTAATGGAATTAGACCTACTTTTTTTTATGAAGATGAAGAGGTTGTTGTGGTGGCATCAGAAAGACCGGTTATACAAACCGTCTTTAATGTTAAGATTGAAGATGTGCAAGAATTAGAAAGAGGGCATGCATTAATCATTAAAAGAAGCGGTATAGTTTCTATTAAAAAGGTAAATGAACCAAGAGAAAATAAGGCTTGTTCTTTTGAGCGCATTTATTTTTCTAGAGGAAGTGATGCAAGTATTTATGAAGAACGTAAAAATTTAGGGAAATATGTTTTTCCGAAAATTTTGAAGTCTATAGATTCTGATATTTCGAATACTGTTTTTTCATTTATTCCAAATACAGCAGAAACGTCTTTTTATGGAATGACAGAGGCTGCTGAGGATTTATTAAACCAACAAAAGACAGCAAAAATTCTAGCTGGTGGAAAACATTTATCTGCAGAAAAAGTTACTGAAATTTTGTCTGAAAGAGCACGTTTTGAAAAAATTGCGATTAAAGATGCAAAATTAAGAACATTTATTGCTGATGATAGTTCTAGAGATGATTTAGTAGAACACGTCTACGATATTACGTACGGTGTTGTAAAACCTACAGATAACCTTGTTATTATTGATGATAGTATTGTTCGTGGAACCACTTTGAAGAAGAGTATCATTAAAATTTTAGACAGATTAGAGCCTAAAAAAATAGTAGTTGTTTCTTCTGCTCCACAGATTCGTTATCCAGATTGTTATGGAATTGATATGGCTAGAATTGATGCTTTTATTGCTTTTAAAGCTGCGATGGAATTATTGAAAGACCATAATAAAGAGTTTATTGTAGAGGATGTTTATAAGAAATGTAAAGCACAGCAATCTAAAATTGACGAAGAAATTGTAAATCACGTAAAGGATATATATAGTTCATTTACCCCAGAAGAAGTATCTGCGAAGATTGCAGAAATGCTAAAAACGAAAGACATTAAAGCAGATGTTGAGGTTATTTATCAATCTATAGAAGGCTTGCATAAAGCGTGTCCAGATAATTTAGGAGATTGGTATTTTACTGGAGATTACCCAACACCTGGTGGAAATAGAGTTGTAAATCAGGCATTCATAAACTTCTATGAAGGAAGTGATGAAAGATCTTATTAGATTTTAAATAATAAATAAGAAAGCATCCAAAATATTGGATGCTTTCTTATTTATATAAAATTACTTTTTAAGATTCGAGTGCGCTTTTAAAAGTAATTAGATTACTTATTTTGCTTCTGCATAACGTTTTTCAACTTCATTCCAGTTGATTACTTTAAAGAAGGCATCAATATAATCTGGTCTTCTGTTTTGGTAGTTTAAATAGTAAGCATGCTCCCAAACATCTAAACCTAAAATAGGAGTTCCTTCACAAGTAACGCCTGGCATTAAAGGATTGTCTTGATTTGGTGTAGAACAAACTTCTACTTTACCTCCTGGCATTACACATAACCAAGCCCAACCTGAACCAAATTGTGTTGCTGCAGCTTTAGAGAAAGCTTCCATAAAAGCATCTTTAGAACCAAAAGCGGCCTCAATAGCGTCTTTTAATTCACCAGATAAATACCCTTTATCCTCTGGGTTCATTACAGACCAAAATAATGAGTGATTGTAGAATCCACCTCCATTATTTCTAACAGCACCATTGCTCATGTCTAAATTAGTAAGAATATCCTCAATAGATTTTCCTTCTAAATCAGTTCCTGTAACTGCTCCATTTAATTTTGTTGTATATCCATTATGATGTTTTGTATGGTGTATTTCCATAGTTCTAGCATCAATATGTGGTTCTAATGCATCATAAGCATACCCTAAATCTGGTAATTGAAAAGCCATAATTTTTTTATATTTAAATTGATTAAATTAATTTTTGTTCTACAAATTTAAACATTAAAAAATAGTTTTACAAGAAGATCGCGTTTTGATAATTGATAGTGATATAAAAATGATTTATTTTGATAAATAAAAACACTCAACTAAGCAGTTCATAAACCAATTTAAATCAACTTTTTTAAGTTGATTATCGCAGAGCGTATTATTTCTTTTAATTTTAGAAAGTATTTTTTTATTTTGATTTACAGCTATTTATTCGCCGTACTCGCGCATAAACTCTTCTACTTTTTCAACCATATTTTTGCTTCCACAAACAAAAGGTACTCTTTGATGTAATTCTGTTGGGGCAACATCCATAGTTCTTATAGAGCCATCAGAAGATTTTCCATTGGCTTGTTCAGCAATAAAAGCCATGGGATTGCATTCGTATAATAAACGTAGTTTCCCATTAGGATTTCTAGATCCTTTTGGATACAAATAAATTCCACCTTTAATCATATTTCTATGAAAATCAGAAACTAAAGAACCTATATACCTACTGGTGTAAGGTCTATCCTCCTCTTCTTTCTGGCAGTATTTAATGTATTTTTTTATCCCTAAAGGAAAGTCTAAATAATTTCCTTCATTTACAGAATAAATAGTCCCATCTTCCGGAAATTGCATGTTTGGGTGGGATAAGTAAAAAGAACCAATGGCTGGGTTTAATGTAAAACCATTTACGCCATGACCAGTTGTATAAACTAACATAGTAGATGTGCCATAAACTACATAACCAGCAGCAACTTGTTCACTTCCTTTTTGCAAAAAATCTTCTAGTTGCACTGGGGTTCCTACAGGAGTTACTCTTCTATAAACAGAAAAAATAGTTCCTACAGAGACGTTTACATCAATATTAGAGGATCCATCTAACGGATCGATTAAAACAACATATTTATTTTGATGATTTTCATCTTGACTGTTAATGGTTATAAAACTGTCTTCTTCTTCACTTGCAATTCCACAAACAATATTTCTCTTTGTTAAAGTTTGAATAAATTTTTCATTTGCATACACATCCAATTTTTGTTGGTCCTCGCCTTGAATGTTTGTGTCTCCAGCAGCCCCAAGAATATCCACTAAGCCAGCTTTATTAACTTCATGATTTACTACTTTTGCAGCTAATCTTATCGAGTTAATCAGTCTAGAAAGTTCTCCTGAACTAAATTTAAAAGAAGATTGATTTTTAATAATAAATTCCCCTAAAGTTTCTTTTTGTGTAGTCATTTTTTGAAATAAATTGATTTTACAAAGATGCTAATTTTTTTACTAAATCGATTTCGTAATCCTAATTTTCTTCAAAAAAAAAGTTTGCTTTTAAGAAAGTAGTAAATTTTCAACAAATCAAAAATAAATGTTCAAAAACATTAAATATTTTACTGCGATTTCAAAACGACTATCTTTGACAAAATTTTTAGAGAATGGGTTTTACTATAAGAAAGGGACAAGAAAAAGATGTGCAATCGGTTTTAGATTTAATTATTGAATTGGCAGTTTTTGAAAAAGAACCAGATGCTGTAGAAATCACTATTGAGGATTTGTTAAGAGATGGTTTTTCTGATCACCCAAAGTTCAAGCTTTTTGTTGCAGTAGAAGATTCCGAGATTATTGGGATTGCCTTGTTTTATGAACGATATTCAACATGGAAAGGAAAAACAATTCATTTAGAAGATTTAATGGTAACTAAAAGTAAACGAAAAATAGGAGCTGGTAAGGCATTATATACAGCGGTTTTAAAATATGCTCATGAGCATAACTTTAATAGAGTTGCTTGGGAAGTAATTGATTGGAATGTGAATGCAATTAACTTTTATAAAAGCACAGGAGCTACCTATTTAAGCAATTGGTCTGTGGTGCAAATGAACAAGGAGAGTTTAGACAAATTTATTCAAAATAATTAAAATGAAGATTTTTAAATTTGGAGGGGCATCCATAAAAGATGCAGAAAACGTAAAAAATGTTGCCAGTATTATTAGAGCTGAAGGAGCGAAAGATACTTTAGTTGTTATTTCTGCCATGGGAAAAATGACAAATGCTTTTGAAGATGTTGTAGATGCTTATTATGATAAAACAGAAAACTTGCCCAATAAGCTTAATTTTATAGAAGACTTTCATAAAAATATTATGAGTTCTCTTTTTGATAAAGAAGATGCAGTTTATAAAGAGGTAGCCATACTTTTTGGAGAACTTGGTTGGTTTTTAGCAAGAAACACATCACAAAGATTTAATTATGTCTACGACCAAATTATTTGTTTTGGTGAGCTGTTATCTACTAGAATTGTAAGTGCATATTTAAGTAAAATAGGAGTAGAAAATTGTTGGTTTGATGTAAGAAATTATATAAAAACAGATAGTAATTATAGAGATGCCAAAGTAGACTGGGAACTTACAGAAGCGCTTATTTCAAAAAAAACAGATGCTTCTAAACTAAATATTACACAAGGTTTTATTGCAGCAAATGATACTGAAAATTCCACCACTTTAGGTAGAGAAGGCTCAGATTATACGGCAGCTATTTTTGCCTATTGTTTAAATGCAGAAAGTGTTACCATTTGGAAAGATGTGGATGGTGTTTTAAATGCAGACCCAAGAGTTTTTACAGACACTACTTTGTTAGAACAAATTTCTTATGAAGAAGCTATTGAAATGGCTTTTTATGGAGCTTCTGTAATTCATCCCAAAACATTACAGCCTCTAGAAAGAAAAGAAATTCCTTTATTGGTTCGTTCTTTTATAAATCCTAAAGAAACCGGAACCAAAGTTTCTAAGGGAACCAGATTAGAGCCTTATATACCTTGCTTTATTGTAAAGAAAGATCAAATTTTAGTGTCTATTTCTGCCTTAGATTTCTCTTTTATGGTAGAAAATAATATCAGTTATATTTTTCAAAAACTACATGATTATCAATTAAAAGTAAACTTAATTCAAAACTCAGCAATTAGTTTTTCTGTTTGTATCGACAATAAATTCAATAAATTTGATGCCTTTTATAACGAGCTTAAAAAACAGTTTAGAATGGATGTTCAAAAAGAAGTAGATTTATATACTGTTCGTCATTTTGATGATAAAGCTATTGCAGTGATAGAAGCAAAAGGAAAGTCATTACTTACGCAAATAAATAAAGAAACTTCTCAAATAGTTTTAGAGGCAAATTAAAAAAACAACGCTTTAATTTTTTTACTATTTTTGTGGATAGGTCTAATTTTAACACATGGCATTAGTAACATCTAAAGAAATTGCACAAGTTATTGGTATCGAGAAACTTGGTTTTCTTGGCACATTTATAGGTTGGTTACTAATGAAGGTTTTGCGGATTTCTGTAATAAACAGAATCTATAATAAAAATAAAGATAAACCTGTTTCAGGTTTCTTAGACGGTGTTATTGACGAGTTAAAAATTGAATTCGAAGTACCTGAAGAAGATCTTAAGAGAATTCCAAAAAAAGGTGCTTTTATTACGGTTTCGAATCACCCCTTGGGGGGCATAGATGGTATACTAATATTGAAATTATTATTAGAACATCGTTCTGATTATAAAACTCTTTCCAATTTTTTGATTCACAGAATTGAACCACTAAAACCTCATACAATAGCTGTAAACCCTTTTGAAGACCGTAAAGACGCTAAATCGAGTATTGGAGGAATTAGACAGGCTTTAAGCCATTTAAAAGCAGGGAATTCATTAGGTATTTTTCCAGCTGGAGAAGTGTCCACTTTTAAAGAAGGTAAGTTAATAGTAGATAAGCCTTGGGAAGAAAGTTCTATAAGATTAATCAAAAAAGCTGAAGTCCCGATTATTCCAATTTATTTTCATGCCAAAAACAGTAAGTTTTTTTACATGTTAACGAAAATCAGTGGAACTTTAAGAACGGCAAAACTACCATCAGAATTACTAAATCAAAAAAATAAGGTTATAAAAATAAGAATTGGGAAGCCAATTTCGGTAAATGATCAGCAAGAATTTCAAAATATTAACACCTTTTCTGATTTTATTAGAAGGAAAACGTACATGTTGGCAAATCCGTTTGAAAAAAAGAATAAGATTTTATTGACAGAAAAAATAAAAATAAAAAAATCTACCAAAGAAATTACACCTCAAAAAAATATTGATTCCTTTACTAAAGAAGTAGATGCTTTAAGAGAAAATAATGGAAGATTATTAGAAAGCAAAAATTATGAGGTCTTTTTCGCTAATGCAAAACAAATTCCGAATTTATTACATGAAATTGGTAGGCTAAGAGAAATTACTTTTAGGGATGTTGGCGAAGGAACTAATAAAACGATAGATTTAGACAAGTATGATAGGTATTATTATCATTTGTTTTTGTGGGATAGAGAAGCTAATTGTTTAGCTGGGTCCTATAGAATGGGTTTAGGAAAAGAAATTTATAAAGAGTATGGTATTAATGGTTTTTACGTACAAACTTTATTTAGAATTGAGCCAGAATTATATCAAATGATGGAAAAAACCATAGAAATGGGTCGTGCTTTTATCATTAAAGAATATCAACAAAAACCAATGCCATTATTTTTGCTTTGGAAAGGAATTGTGCACGTAACGCTGCGTTATCCGGAACATAAGTATCTAATGGGAGGTGTATCTATAAGCAATCAGTTTTCAGACTTTTCAAAATCGTTGATGATTGAGTTTATGAAATCTCATTACTACGATCCATATATTGCACAATATATTTATCCGAAGAAAGAATATAAGGTAAAATTAAAAGATGCTGATAAAGACTTTGTATTTGATGCAACGAAAGCAGATATGCAAAAGTTTGATAAAATTATTGATGAAATTGAGCCAGGAGCTTTAAGGATTCCTGTTTTAATTAAGAAATATGTAAAGCAAAATGCACGTTTGGTCGCTTTTAATGTAGATCCAAAATTTAACAATGCAGTTGATGGATTAATGTATATTAAAGTTGCAGATATACCTGAAAGCACTGTAAAACCTGTAATGGAAGAGTTTCAGGCAGAATTAGAACGTAAAGCTGCTGAACTTCAAAAGGTATAATTATCAAAGTCTAGAAGCAAAATAGCTGATTTTTAGGAAGCCTGCCAAAAAAGAAGATTGCATATTTGGTATAATTTTAGCTTTAAATACTATGGATTATTAGCACTCTTATGTAGGTAAGAATTTAACTTAAATATTATGAAAACTTTTTTAAAAATTTTATTAACGGCTTTAGCAGTTGTTATTTTAGCTAATATTTTACCAGGAGTAACAGTAACAAGCTATATAACGGCAATAATTGTTGCGGCTGTAATTGCTTTACTAAATATGTTTGTAAGACCGCTTTTGGTGTTTTTTACATTACCAGCGACGATTGTAACTTTAGGCTTATTCCTCTTTGTAA
Organism: uncultured Acidimicrobiia bacterium; assembly: GCA_964195455.1. Lineage (GTDB taxonomy): Bacteria > Bacteroidota > Bacteroidia > Flavobacteriales > Flavobacteriaceae > Polaribacter. Next base: position 63,250 of record CAXMOR010000052.1, on the reverse strand, counting down.
TAAACGCAATTATTATTTTATTAGCAGATAAGTTAGTAGATGGTTTTGCTGTTTCAGGATTTTTTACAGCCTTCTTTTTTAGTATCTTATTATCAATTTTTAGGGCAGTTTTATTTTCACTACTAAAAGAAGAGAAGAGATAGGTTCGGAAAAGAAAAATAACATGAGGATATTTTTCCTATACAGATAAAAAAGACAAGTGAATACCTGTCTTTTTTATCTTTTTTTTAAAATTATGTGTTAGTAATATACATCAATAGCCTGTAGAATACTATCTACTCTGCTTATATCAAGAGACTTCATGTAATCATAACTGTTATCTAGTAATCCCATAACTTCAGCGTTGTACCTATGTTTGTTCCGTGCATTATATAACCTAACTACAACGGCCAGATCATCAGAAGTAAAGCCAACTCCTGTATATTCTTGTAATATTTCTAAAAACATAAATCCGTTCTGAGTAGTTGGTTCAATCATTGTGCCTTCCCCAAAATCATTCCAAGTAATTATTTGAATGAAATCTGAAGCTTCATGAGCATTGTTATTTAATACTTCTATAAAAGTATCTCCACCATTTAAAGGCAGTTCCCATTCATTTACTCCATCAATCCAACCTCCTTGCTTGTAAAAACTTTTAAAGCCCGGGTAAGTTGACCCAATAGTTATGTTATTTGTAACTGCATGCGTTTGGTAATAATAATCCTGAGCCAATAAGTGATCTGGAGCAACCCATAGAAACTCACTGTTAAAGTGATTTCCTAATCGATCTTTTAATCCCCATAAAGAGAGAAATTCAGGTTTGTTTTTTTTGTCAAAAACATTATAAATTTGATTCCAATCGTTTTTATTCTTGATATAATGTGGACCAAATAGAGAAATGAATTTAGAACCATTAAATTCAATATAATTGGAATTGTTTAAATAGGTATCTCTTATATATCTAAAATCTTCTTTTGCTCTTTTCATTGGATGTATTGCATTTCCGGGTTTTTCCATAAAGGCTACTCGATCTTCGTACATGATAGAAAAATCTAGAGATATATCTTCAAGTTTTGGAATAAAAGATTCTGTAGCTTTTTTAATTAAACCATAGTCATGAATATCTCTACTACCATACCAATCAAAAATAACACCATCAATTCCACTAAGCTTCATTAATAAAAAATGGTATTCTTGCAGATATGGGTCGCTAGAGGCGTAAGGGCCAATTAAAGGGTTGTAGTAAGAGGCAATTTCGTTATTTGCATTAGTATCTAAATTATCAGGATTCCTGTTAGTCATTGTCCAATGCTGTCCCCAATAACCGTCATATTCTTTAGATTGAAACCAAGGTAAATAATGTACATACACCTTTTTAATATTTGTTTTGTCAATAGTCATACTTCTATTTTGAAACATTAACTCTTGTTTGCTCGTTTTTAAAATATGTAATTCTTGATCTAGAATTTTTCTTAGAATAGAATCATTGTATTGAATTTTAGGTTTTGGAATTTTAAAATTGGTGTTTAGGCTTTCTGTACTCGGGCTTTCGGTATCAAAACCATCTCTTTCACAAGAATAGCTAATTATTACTAAAAGTAAAATAAGAGTCATTTTGAGGCAAGGGTGTACGATTTTCATAATTTAAAGCTTTTATGAGGTTTATGCTTTAAGTTATTCATTTTTTTTAATAATTTTTAATTAAATCACTAATGGAATGGTTTTGTTAGATGAAATACAAATGTCTAAAGATGAGGTGAATAATAAATTATTATTTTGTAAACGATAGATTTAACAAACGATTAAGTTCAATCGTTAGTTTTTAAAATTAAGAGGCAAAAGCAGCTCTTTGCAAACGATCATTAATCGATTTCCCTAGACCAGTTTCCGGTAGTTTTTCAGTAATAATGAGATCTAAGTTCAAATGATCTAACTCATGTAAAGCATCATATAATTTTGCCCCTGCTTCTTGTAAATCACTATTTTTAGACAAGATAATTTCAGTAGAAACAGCATCACTTTTAAAAGAGGTATTAAATGCCAAAAGTCCAATTTTTTGATTTGGATGTTTTTTAATTTCAGAGGTAATATCAGTCGTTAAAATGGTTGTCGTTAAAGGAGAATAATGTTTATCTAACATTCCTGGAGCATCAGGGTTTTCTTCCTTTTTATTTTTTATTTTTATGGCACCAATTACAGCCTCGATATCTTCTATAGCCAAAGCACCTAATCTGTATATAATTGGCTCATCATTTTCAAAACCTATGATTGTAGATTCAATTCCGTTTTTACAAGAACCTCCATCTAAAATCATTTTAATGTCATTTTTAAAATAACGTTCTACATGGGCCGGTTTTGTTGGGCTAATGTTGTTAAAAGGATTTGCACTTGGAGCCGCTAACGGAAAAGGCAATTGTTTTAACAGGGCTATCGTTATAGGATGATTTGGTACACGCACAGCTACCGTGTCTTTGCCTGCAGTAATAATCTCAGGAATTTTTTTGTGCTTTTTTAAAACCAAAGTCATAGAACCCGGCCAAAAATGTTTGGCTAATATTTTTGCTTTTTCAGGAACCTCAGAAACAATTGTTTCTAAAACATCAACAGAGGAAATATGTACAATTAAAGGATTAAAAAAAGGTCGTTTTTTAGTCTCAAAAATAAGTTTAATTGCTTTTTCGCTAAAGATATTTCCTGCCAAACCATATACAGTTTCGGTGGGTATGGCAACTAACTCTTCATTGGTTAATAGTGCAATTGCTTTTTGTATGTCTTTAGAAATAATACTCATAAGTCGTTTGCAAAATTACGCATAAAATTGATTTGTTTTCTAAAATTCTGCTTCAACTCTAAAACTCATTTTTTCCTTTGTTGATGGGTGTAAAAATTCAATAAATTCAGCATGAAGATGCAATCTATTTGTCTTTTTCCCATACAAATCATCACCAATAATTGGCATATTTAATCCGTCTTTATGAGCAGCATGCACTCTTAATTGATGCGTTCTACCAGTAATTGGATAAAAATAAACGCGTGTTTTACCGTTTTCTCTTTGGATGACTTCCCAATTTGTTGCCGCATTTTTTCCATTTTCGAAGTCTACTAATTGTTTAGGTCTATCCTCTAAATCAACACGTAAAGGCAAGTTTATAGTTCCTTTGTTTTCTGATAAACTTCCATCCAATAAAGCAACATAGCGTTTTTTAACGGTTCTATTTATAAACTGACTTTGTAAAACTTTATTAGCTTCTTTTGTTTTGGTTAATAATAAAATCCCAGAAGTAGACATATCTAAACGATGTACAATTAAAGGGCCTGTTGCCGTCGGGTATTTTTCTTTAATTCTTGTGTAGACAGAGTCGTGTATTTCTTTACCAGGGACAGATAAAAGTTCAGTAGGTTTATGAAGAACTATTAAAACAGCATCTTCATAAATAGTTTTGAGTTCTTGTTTTTTAGCTAAGTTTTCTAACAATAAATTATCATCCATTTTAATGCCAGCTAACATGTGCTTTAAAATTGGTTTGCATCGACCCTGGCAAGCTGGATAATAATTTTTGTGCTTTCTAATGGCTGAATTTGGTGAAATTCCCCACCAAAACTCTGCCAATGCTAGAGGTTTTAAATCATTAGCAAAAGCGTAATTTAATAATTTTGGAGCGGAACATTCTCCTGATCCTGCTGGTGGCAGTATTGCTGGATTAGCAAAAATATCTAACAAGTTTTTAAGTTCTTTCTGTTGATTTAAAAAAGAGTATTTACTGAATAATGTTTGTTGTAAATAGTTAGATTTTTCTTTTCGTTCTTTTTTAAAAGCAGTAATTTTATCTTCAAAAATGACTAGTTTCTTGCCATTTTTTTCAATTTTAACATCATAATATTCTTGCAGTTCTTTATATAAAAACTGATTGTTATAACTTTCTTGCATTAATTTTTTGATGAGGATTTTAAACTCTAAATCATCTAAAATTGAAATCGCATTTTTCTTGCGAAGTTTTCTGCCAACTTTAGCAAGCTTCATTTTTTTTCGTTGATTTTCTAAATCTTCGGCAATCCTTTTTTTAAGTTTTGTTTGTGTTTTTTTTAAAATTAAATAAGCTTCATCACCTTCCAAAATAGTTAATTGATTATTAATTTCATCAATTTCAGCTTCCCCTTTTATATAAAAACTACCTTCTGTTCTCATATTAAAAACAGGAGGAACAAACTTTTTTGGCAAACTTTTATCTGCTAATTTTCCTGAAAAAGCAGCTAGATAACCAATTTCATTTTGGTTGTTTCGAACAACTAATATCCCAAACATTTTTCCAATTGGCAAGTCAGGTTTAGTTGTGTCTAATCCAAAGTTATGTTCAAAATCAGTTTGAGATTCTAAATAATCTTGGATTTCTTTTACCGCTATTTTAGCGAGTAAATGTGGTTTATAATAAAACGGAAATGTGAACTTTTTTGGAGTTTTTATTTCTGAGATAGAAGTGGTGAAATTTTGAAAATATGTTGAATCCAAAAAAATGATTTTTTTACAAGTCAAAGGTAAAGTAAAAGGCGGAATTAAAAATTTATAAATCTATGGTGTTTTCAAAATATGAATTGGTAGAAAGAAACACTCATTTTTTTAAATACTTGACTTCTACTTTATATGGAAAAAGATGTTACGCAAATTTGGAATCTAATTCTTTGAAAGAGTTGCCATTTAATAAAACAACAGAAGTATTGTCTAAAAATCTTTAAAATAGAGTAAGATTAAAAAGAAAAAAAGAAGACTTATTAAAAGGCTGTAAATCTAAACTTTAATTACAATAATTTTTTCAAATTAGCTTATCAACTAGCGTATGGAGAAAACAATAAATCTGTTGGGTTATCAATATCATATAAATATACATATCCTTTTGACTCCTTCTTACAGAAAGGTTCTAAAAGATTTGCCATATTTGTAAAACCGGCTAAAGTTAATACACAGAAAAAAGTTTTGTTATCTTTTGTTAATATGCCTTCATCAGATTTAAACAACCCAAAAATTAAATTGTAATTAGTTGTGTTTATAAAGTCTATTTGTGATAAATCTAGTTTTTGTTTTTTATCAATTATAGTTTCTTTTAATAGGTCTCTAAACAGAATCGCTTCTGCTTTGTTAAAGTTGTAAAGGCGAACAATATTTTCGTCAAGACCATTTACGTTTTCAATATAATCTAATTCCATTTTTATTTTTTAATGTGCTTCTAACCAATTTTGTCCAATTCCAATTTCAACATCCAGAGGAACACTCATTTTAAAAGCATTTTCCATTTCGTATTTAATAATTGGTTGTATGATTTCTAATTCATCCTTATGTGCGTCAAAAACCAATTCATCATGCACTTGTAGTAACATTTTCGATTTAAAGTTTTCTTTTTCAAATCTTCTATGAATATTAATCATTGCTAGCTTTATAATATCTGCAGCAGAGCCTTGAATCGGAGCATTTACAGCATTTCTCTCAGCACCACTTCGAACCATAGCATTTCTAGAATTGATGTCTTTTAAATACCTACGTCTGTTTAAAACCGTTTCTACGTAACCATGTTCTCTCGCAAAATCTACTTGTGCAGACATGTATGCTTTTAATTTTGGGTAGGTTTCATAATATGTATCAATTAATTCTTTGGCTTCACTTCTAGATAAATCTGTTTGATTGCTCAACCCGAAAGCTGAAACGCCATATACAATTCCGAAATTAACGGTTTTTGCATTACTACGTTGTTCACGCGTAACTTCATCCAAAGAAACATTAAATACTTTTGCAGCGGTAGAAGCGTGAATATCTTCTCCATTTTTAAAAGCATTGATCATGTTTTCTTCTTCACTTAAAGAAGCAATAATTCGCAATTCAATTTGAGAATAATCGGCTGCTAACAGCACATAATTTTCATCTCTTGGAATAAAAGATTTCCGAACTTCTCTTCCACGTTCCGTTCTAATAGGAATATTCTGTAAATTAGGATTGTTAGAACTTAAACGGCCAGTTGCCGCAACAGCTTGCATATATTGTGTGTGAATTCTTCCCGTTTTCGGGTTCACTTCATTTGGCAAGGCATCTACATAGGTGCTTTGTAATTTTTTATATTGACGGTATTCTTGAATATCTCTAATAATTTGATGGTCTTTTGCTAAGAAAGATAAGATATCTTCTCCTGTTTTATATTGCCCAGTTTTCGTCTTTTTTGGTTTGGCCACCAATTCCATATTTTCGAACAAAACAATACCTAGTTGTTTTGGTGAAGCAATATTAAATTCCTCTCCGGCTTGTTCGTAAATATTTTTTTCTAGTCTGTTGATGTCATCAGTCAAGGCAACAGATAATTCTTTTAAGAAATCTGAATTTAGATTGATGCCTTCAATTTCCATGGCCGTTAAAACCGAAACCAATGGTAACTCAATATCATTAAAAAGTTTGGTAACGTTACCACTGTCTAATTCTTTGGTAAAATGTTCTTTTAATTGTAATGTAATATCTGCATCTTCAACAGCATATTCTGTTTGATTTTCAATAGGAACAACACGCATAGACAGCTGGTTTTTTCCTTTTTTACCAATCAATTCTGTAATCGAAACAGGTTGATAATTTAAATAGGTTTCTGCCAACATATCCATATTATGGCGCATATCTGGATTGATCAAATAATGTGCAATCATGGTATCAAATAACTTTCCTTCTACAGGCATATTATAGTTTGATAAAACCTTGATGTCGTATTTTAAATTATGGCCAATTTTTTCAATATCTGATTCAAAAAAAGGTCTAAATTCCTCTAAAATAGTTGTTGTTTCTTTTTGGTTTTCTGGGAATGAGACATAATATCCTTTGCCAATTTCAAAAGAAAATGCGATTCCAATCAGCTCAACCTCTAAGGCTTTTAAACCAGTCGTTTCTGTATCAAAACAAACCGAAGTTTGTTGCATTAATTTGCTAATTAATAGTTTTCTAGAGAATGGAGAGTCTATCTGTTGATAAAAATGACTTGTATTTTTTATGGTTTTAAATCCGGAGGCAACTTCGGCCTTAGAAATACTTCCAGCTCCGGGAGCGGCAAATAAATCAAATTGTCCTTCCGGACTTGAAGCTGCTTTTTTAGGGGTAACGTTTGTTTTTTCTTCTGTAGAACTTTCTGCTGAATTTGTTTTTTCCGCATTTTTAATAGCAAAAGTTTTAGTGAAGTTGGTTAATAAATTCCGAAACTCTAGTTCGTTAAAAAGTTCAGTGACTTTCTCAATATCTGGCTGATTTAATTCAAAATCTTTGGCATGAAAAGACACAGGCACATCCAACATAATGGTCGCTAGTTGTTTCGAAAGTAAGCCTAGTTCTTTAGCACCTTCTACTTTCTCTCTCATTTTACCTTTTAGCTCATGTGTGTTTGCTAATAAGTTTTCCATAGAGCCATAAGTGGCTAAAAATTTCTTCGCAGTTTTTTCTCCAACGCCAGGTAAACCTGGGATATTATCTGCAGAATCGCCCATCATTCCTAAAAAGTCGATGACTTGTTCAGGACTTTCTACGCCGAATTTTTCTTGTATTTCTCGTACTCCCCATATATCATAACCACCCCCAAAACGAGGTTTGTACATCAAAATATTTTCTGAAACTAGTTGGGCAAAATCTTTATCTGGCGTTACCATAAAGGTTTTGTAACCTTCTTTTTCGGCTTGTTTAGCTAGCGTGCCAATCACATCATCTGCCTCAAAGCCTTCTTTTACCATAATAGGTATGTGCATGGCTTTTAGAATTTCTTGAATGTAAGGCACCGCAATTTTAATTGCTTCGGGAGTTTCATCTCTGTTGGCTTTGTAGGCTTCAAACATTTCTACCCTGTCTACACTACCGCCTTTGTCAAAACAAACCGCTAAATGATCGGGTCTTTCACGTTTTATAACATCTAAAAGTGAGTTCATAAAACCCATAATAGCAGAGGTGTCTAATCCTTTAGAATTAATTCTTGGATTTTTTATAAATGCGTAATATCCTCGAAAAATTAATGCAAAAGCATCTACTAAAAAAACTCTTTTTTGATCTGACATTCTATGTTAAATTGTGGCATATAAAACTACGAAACTTAATTTGGCTGTTCAAATAGTATTCGTGATTTTATGAAGCAAAAAAAACAAATAGTTAAAAAGCAAAAAAAGTATGATTAAATGATGTTATGAAAGCTCGTTATACATAAAAAAAAGGTGCTTTAATTACTCTGTGCATTGCTGTTATTGCATGAAATTGGGTAAATGAACTCAAAGAAAAGGAAGGAAACGAACGCTATGAGTCTAAAAAAAATGGAATCTTAATCGATACGCAACCATAAACTCACAAATTTTAGTCGTTTATTGTTAAACTCTTCTAAAAACTAAATTAGTCAGCTTTTAAAGAATTAAGTTTGTTAAAACTTTTTTTATGTCACGTTGGATTTTCCCGTTAATTATTATAACGATATTAATTATTACAGTTGAGATTTATATATTTCAAGCATTTAAAATAGTTTCAAAAAGCAAAATTGTACGCTATTCTTTTTTAGTAGTTAGTATGCTGGTGTATCTTAACTTTTTTAAGACAATACTAACGTATTCAAGAAGTGATGGACAAACACCGCAATTTCAAATGGCGATTGGCTTGTTGTTAACAGTTTCTATTCCTAAGTTAGTGGTGATTTTTCTTCTTTTTGGGGAAGACATTTATAGATGGGTTTTAAAACTGATTTCTGCTATTTCAAATGAAAAAACTAAATCTTTGGTAGGAAGAAGAAAATTTGTCTCACAATTAGCTTTAGCGATAGCTGCAATACCTTTTTCGGCTTTTGCTTATGGAATAATTCAAGGAAAATATAATTATAAAGTTATAAAACATCAGCTAACTTTTGATGATTTACCTGAAGCTTTCGATGGTTATACAATTACGCAAATTTCTGATATTCATTCAGGAAGTTTTACCAATAAAGCAAAAATACAATATGGAGTTGATTTAATCAACGAACAGAAATCTGATTTAATGTTGTTTACAGGAGATATTGTAAACAATAAAGCAGATGAAATGAATGATTGGATTGATGTTTTTTCTCAATTAAAAGCAAAAGAAGGGAAGTATTCCATTCTAGGAAACCATGACTATGGAGATTACATGGATTGGGAAAAGCCAGAAGATAAAGTTAAAAATTTTCAAGAGGTGAAAAATGTTCATCAAAAAATTGGTTTTGATTTATTGTTAGATGAACATAGATATTTAGAAAAAGATGGACAAAAAATCGCGCTTCTTGGCATAGAAAATTGGGGAAAAGGATTTAATCAAGCAGGAGATTTGGAGAGAGCATCCGCAAATATTAAAAAAGAAGATTTTAAAATTTTAATGAGTCACGACCCTACCCATTGGGAGTACAAAGTAAAACAAGACGATTTCAATTATCAATTAACTTTAAGTGGGCATACGCATGGTTTACAAATGGGAATTGAAATTCCTGGTTGGTTCAAGTGGAGCCCATCAAAATATGTCTACAAACAATGGGCAGGATTATATAAGGAATTTGGTAGGTATATAAATGTAAACAGAGGTTTTGGTTACCATGCATTCCCAGGAAGAGTTGGTATTTGGCCTGAAATTACAGTTATAGAATTGAAAAAAGCTTGATAATCAGCTTATTTAATAAGATTTATTATCTTTGTGAATAAAAATTGTGTAGTTATGTGTTTTAACTTTATTAAAATTTTTATGTTATGACTAAATTTGGAGAATTAATTAGTGTTGACAAACCTGTTTTAATTGATTTTTATGCCGATTGGAATGAGGTTGAAAATAGTATTGACACCTTAAGGGATGTTGCGGCAGCATTAGGAGACAAAGCGAAAGTAATAAAAATTGATATCAAAGAAAATGAAACTTTAGCAGATGCGTTGCGCGTCAAAGGAAACCCTACTTTTATGATTTATAAAAATGGAAAAATGAAATGGCGCCAAACAGGTTTTCAAGATGCGAATACCTTAATTGGTTTAGTGCAGCAGTATATTTAGGATTCAGAATAAAAGCATAAAAAAAAGCCCAATTATAGATATATTTATAATTGGGCTTTTTTTTGTGCTTTTATTCTTCTTCTGGAATAATATGACTAAACAAACTAATTGTTTTGTTAAAATCTTTTTGCAGCTCTTTTGTAAAAGCCTCATCAGTATCATGTTCAGCAACTTGATCTATAATTCCTCTGTATAAATATCTAAACGTCATATCAAATTCTTCAAAAATCATATCAAATTCTTCAGCAGAAAAAGTACTATACCAGACTAACTTATCTTTAAATAACGTAATTAATGTTTTTGCAGTTTCTCTTGCTTTTTCTCTTTGACCCAGCTTGTAATACATTTCTGGGTATTCCATAGATAAACTGTAGTGATCAAAATTTTTAATTGGTAATTTCTCAATCGATAAATCTAAAACTTCTATAGCTTTTAAGGTGTCGCCTTCTTTGGCAAAAGCAGCCGATAAACGCATTAAACTATTTCTTAAAGAAATAGCACTTCTTTTGGTTTGCTCGTCTAAATAAATTTTACCGTCATTAATATTTCTCCAATTCCATTTTTGTATATTCTTATACATTTTTTCGGTATCTATTCGCCCAATATCAAATAAGCTTAATTCTCTTTTTAATTCGCCCTTTTCATTATAAGTTTTTGTAGGTGTTTTTATAGGTACAAATTTAAAAGCAACGCCATCGAGTTGTAAATAGTCTTTCAACCAAATATATTCACTATCCGTATTAGAACCTCCAGTAAAATAAATAGGACGTTCCCAATTAAAATTATTTAGAATATCTAACATTAAAAGGGTGTTTTTAGCCAAAGCTCTGCCAACAGTAATGTCGATATAAGGTACAATTTTGTCCGCATCCTTTTGAGCTACAATGCCGTATTTTAAAACATTTTCTTTGTTAACAGGAATTCTAATTTTATTAGTAGGTAGCATTTTTTCAGGATTTCCATCATCATCTAAATCATAAAAAGTTTTTTTACTATCACTTCTAACCCATTTCATGTAGGTTTTTAAATCTATAACAGAGTCTTTTAAATTAGGAAACAATTCTTGAAAATAATAAGCAACATCTAAGGTTCCATACTTGTATTCGTCATGTGTTAATTGCGATGGAATAGGAGGTGCATCATAAGTCGCTCGCTTCATTTGATCTATGTACCAATCTGTTTGAAAAAGACTTGTGTTTACCAGCTTTATATCTGTTCTAATACCTTCTACTTCTTGCATGTACCAAAGAGGAAACGTGTCGTTATCGCCAATGGTAAACAAGATCGCATTTGGGTCACAACTTTCTAAATAGGCCTGGGCATTTAAGTGCGTTGTATATCTGTTTGAACGATCATGGTCATCCCAATTTTCAAAAGCCATTAATGATGGAACTGCTAAAAAAGAAATAAATGTAACTGCAATTGCTATCGATTTTTGTGGACCAAAACTTTTTAAATAATCATACAAAGCAAGCACACCAAAACCAATCCAAATGGCAAAAATATAGAAACTTCCTACAATTGCATAATCACGCTCTCTTGGCTCAAAAGGTTTTGGATTTGTGTAAAAAATGATTGCAAAACCAGTAAAAACAAAAAACAGAAAGAGCGTAAAGAAGTTTTCTTTATCCCATTTTATTTGATATAACAAACCTATAATACCTAAAATTAGGGGTAAAAAATAATATTTATTTCTGCCTTTATTTTCTAAAACTTGAGGAGGAAGTTTCTCTTGAGATCCTAATCTAGTTTCATCAATAAAGTCAATCCCACTAAGCCAATTACCATTAAAAATGTCCAGATTACCTTGAATATCATTTTGACGGCCCACAAAATTCCACATAAAATAACGGCCATACATATAGCCAAACTGATAACTAACCATGAACTTAATGTTCTCTGCAAAAGTTGGTCTTCGCTTACTGTTTGCAGGAATACCAGCAATCGCTTTGTACATTTTTTCTGAAGCCGGGTTTACCATTCTTGGAATAAAACCTTTGTGCTTATCAGACCAATTAGGAAGTACATCTTTATAAATATTTACAATGATATATTTGCCATCTTTTTTCTCATATTTGGGTTTATCATCCTTTGTGGGATTTGCAGCATCCTGCTCTCTGTTATACGTGTTTGAATAATACGTATCATAAAAAACATTTGCATCTCCATATTGTTCGCGTTCATAATACGCTAACAATTCTCGAGCACTTGACGGATTGTTTTCGTTAATAGTTGTATTTGCATTGGCTCTTATTGGCAACATCATCCAAGAAGAAAAACCAATCATAATAAATAAAAGAGAAAGTAGTAGCGTATTTGCGGTTATTTTTCCTGTTTTTCTGGTGTATTTCAATCCAAAATAGAACAACACAACTAAAATAATAGCAGCAATAATAGAGCCTGAATTGTAAGGCAAACCAATTGAGTTAATGAAAAACAATTCTGAAGCACTAAAGAATTTTAAAGTGAACGGAAATATAAACTTAAATACAAATAGCAAAACGAACACCGAAACTATAGTAGCAATGGTCGTTGTTTTTAGATTAATAGTTTTAAAGGTTTTAAAGAAATACAATAGCACAATGGCAGGTATTACCAATAAAGAAAGTATGTGAACTCCAAAAGATAAACCAACGACAAAACTGATTAAAATCAACCATTTATTTCCTCTTGGCTGATGCAATTCACTTTCCCATTTTAAGCCGAGCCAAAATAATAAAGCCATTAAAAATGACGACATTGCATACACTTCTCCTTCAACAGCACTAAACCAAAAACTATCAGAAAAAGTATACGCTAAAGAACCAACTAAACTGCTTCCAAGAATAGCTATATATCTTCCCTCTAAGATTTCACCTGTTTTTAAAGCCAATTTTTTCGCTAAATTGGTAATGGTCCAAAACATAAATAAAATGGTGAAAGCACTGGCTAAAGCAGACATAAAGTTGACCATTTTTGCAATTTCAGTAACTTCAGAAGTAAACATTGCGAAAAAGGCACCTAACATTTGAAAAAGAGGTGCTCCTGGAGGATGTCCAACTTCTAATTTAATAGAGGTCGATATGTATTCTCCACAATCCCATGCACTAACAGTTGGCTCTAAAGTGAGCGTATAGGTAATTAATGCAATAGCAAATGCAACCCATCCTAAAATGATATTCCATTTTTTAAATTTTTCTGATGTCATAAGTTACTTAATAATCTGTTGCGAATTTACTAATAAATATGAATAAAAGGCCGTTCTGCAGACTTTTCTAAGTGCAGAATAGCTCATAAAAAAATGTTAAACTTAAAAATAATAAAAAAATGTTTGTAAAATTAAAAGATTAGATTAGATTTGCACCCGCAGAAAAGCATTGGCCTATGGTGTAATTGGTAACACACCGGTTTTTGGTACCGACATTCAAGGTTCGAGTCCTTGTAGGCCAACTAAAAAGTCCTAATAAATTAAATTTATTAGGACTTTTACTTTTAGAGTAGTTATTGATTAGATTATTTAATTAAAAAATCTTTCAAGTCTTGATAGCTAGCTGTTTTTATTGAAACTTTTTTCTTATTAATTATTTCCTTTATTTGCTGAGGTATTTCAACTTTAATAGAGAGTGCTGCTTCAACAACATCTAAAAATTTAACTGGGTGTGCAGTTTCAAGAAAAACACCAAACTCGTTTTCCTTTAAGCCATATTTTTTTAAGCCTAAATATCCAACTGCTCCATGAGGATCTGCAACATAACCAGAAGTGTTATAAATCTCCTGCATTGTTTCTCTGGTTTTATCATCAGAAAAACTATGAGAAGAAAAAGTGTTTTTAAGCGCTTTTAAGTCATTATTAAATAATTCTTGTATTCGAATAAAGTTACTTGGGTTACCAACATCCATAGCGTTAGAAATGGTTTCTTTAGAGGGTTTTGGACTGTAAACACCATCAATTAAAAAGTTCGGAACCGTATCATTGACATTTGTAGATGCTACAAAATGTTTAATGGGTAAACCTAATTTTTTTGCCATAACTCCTGCACATATATTTCCAAAATTTCCACTTGGTACAGAAAAGACAAGGTCTTTATATTGTTTGTGCAATTCTTTGTATGCAAAGAAAAAATAGAACATTTGTGGCAACCAACGCGCTACATTTATAGAATTTGCAGAGGTTAATGTTTTGGTGATTTCTTCATCTAAAAAAGCAGTTTTTACCATTTCCTGGCAATCATCAAAAACACCATCTACTTCTAAGGCTGTAATATTTTGCCCTAAAGTTGTTAATTGTTTTTCTTGTACGTTACTTACTTTTCCTGAAGGATATAAGATAACCACATTTATGCCCTTAGCACCTAAAAAGCCGTTGGCAACGGCTCCTCCTGTATCTCCAGAAGTCGCAACTAGAACCGTAATTTCTTCGGTATTCCCTTGGTTAAAATACTCTAAACATTGTGACATAAATTTTGCACCAACATCTTTAAAAGCCATTGTCGGTCCGTGAAACAACTCTAAAGAAGCAATATTATCATCAACTTTTACCAAAGGAAAATCAAAAGAAACAGTTTTTGCAATAATCTCTTTTAGTTTTTCCACAGGAATTTCATCCCCTACAAACTGTTTAATTACTTCGTAAGCAATTTCGTGATTTGTATAATCAGAAATGTTTTCAATAAATTCTGTTGAAAGTGGTGCAATGTTGTCTGGAAAGTACAAGCCTCTGTCAGGGGCAATTCCATTTACAACTGCATTTTTAAAAGTTGTTTTTGGTGAGGTGTGATGTAAACTGTAATAGTTCATTTTTTGGCTATTAGTGATTGCGATAGAAACGAAATAATCTTTTTACTATAAAGAGATTACTTTAGTCACGTTTTTCTCATAATGACGATTAATTTATTATTTTTATTCCTTCTTGATTCACTTTTGAAATAAACATTTCAAAATCAATTCCTGTATTTTTATAACTTTCTTCGATGCTTTTGTAAACATTTTCCGCAACTTCATCACCTTTACAGAGCGCAAAAATTGTGGGTCCAGAACCACTAATTCCAGCACCTAAAGCTCCTGCTTTAATAGCACTCTTCTTTACATCATCAAAAAACGGAATTAAACTTTTACGTGCAGGTTCTACAATAATGTCTACTAATGAATTGCTTATTAGATTGTAATTATCGGTGTATAAACCGCTAATTAAGCCACCAACATTAGCCCATTGTGTAACTGCGTCTTTTAATGTGATTTCTTTCGGTAAAACCGCTCTAGCATCTTTTGTTTTTATGGCTATTTGCGGATGAATTGCAACAACTCTCAATGCTGTTGGAACTGGTAATTTTATAATTTCTAAAGGGTCGTAACTTCTAACTAAAACAAAACCTCCATAAATTGCGGCAGCAACATTGTCTGCAATTGGTGTTCCACAAGCAACTTGTTCCCCAAACATTGCAAATTTTGTAAGTTCTAATTCAGAAAAAAGATTTCCTAATAATTGGTTTGCACCAAAAGCAGCACCTGCAGCGCTTGCAGCGCTGCTTCCTAATCCACTTCCTGGTGAGAAGCCTTTATGTATTGTGAGTTCAATTCCAAAATCAGCTTTCGCTTCATTCAAGATTTTTTTAACAACGGCACTTGCTGCATTTTCATCAACATTATATGTTAAATCTGCACCAGTAATATTGGTTATCTTAACTTCTTTTTTAGTTGTTTTTGTAAATGTCATTTTATCTCCAATAGCATCAACAGCAAAACCTAAAGAATCAAAGCCGCAAGAAACATTGGCAACAGTTGCTGGAGCAAATATTTTTAAATAATCCATGTTCTTATTGATTTGAAATTCTAATTACATCAGCAAAAATACCGGAAGCAGTAACATCTGCACCTGCACCTGCACCTTTTATTAATAAAGGGTTCTCAGGGTATCTATCGGTAAAGAATAATACAATATTATCACTTCCTTCTAAATTATAAAAAGGATGATCGGAAGCAATATGTTGCAAACCAACATTTGCTTTTCCATCAATAAATTCTGCAACATATTTTAGACGACAATTTTTGTCGTTTGCCTCTTTGAAAATTTGTTGAAAATGAGCTTCATTTTCTGTTAGAGAAGTGTAAAAGTCTTCATTGTTTATAGTCGTTAAACTTTCTTCGGGTAAAAAAGCATTGTTAGAGATGTCTTTTAATTCTAATTGATAACCACTCTCTCTGGCCAGAATTAAAATTTTTCTGGCAACATCTACTCCGCTTAAATCAATTTTTGGATCAGGTTCTGTAAAACCTTCTTCTTGCGCTTGAGCAACAACATCATGAAATGTTGAATTTTCATTAAAATTATTAAAAACAAAGTTTAAACTTCCAGATAAAACAGCCTGAATTTTATGAATTCTATCTCCTGAATTAATTAAATTTTTAAGGGTATCTATAATTGGTAAACCTGCCCCAACATTTGTTTCAAATAAGAAAGATGCATTGTATTTTCTGGAAACGTGTTTTAAAGTTTTGTAATTATCAAAATTAGAGGCACAGGCAATTTTGTTACAGGTTACTACAGAAATGCTTTCACGTAAATACTTTTCATACACTTCAGAAACTTGCTGATTCGCAGTGTTATCTATAAAAACACTATTTCTATGATTACTTTCTTTTACCTTTTTATGAAAGCTATTTAAATCTGTAGGCTCTCCGTTTTTTAAGTTTTCTTTCCAATTTTTTAGATTGATACCGCTATTATTAAAAAACATTTTTCTAGAATTAGCAATTCCTATAACCCTAATATTTAATTTTAAGTTTTCTTTTAAAAACTTCTTTTGCTGGTGCAATTGTGCTAAAAATCGTTCTCCTACATTACCCGTGCCCGTAACAAATAAGTTTAGTTGTTTTGATTTTTCTTCAAAAAACTGCTCATGTAAAGTATTTAAAGCTTTTTTTGCATCATATTTATTGATGACAGCAGAGATGTTTTTTTCTGATGAACCTTGCGCAATTGCTCGAACATTTACATTATTCCTGCCCAAAGCACTAAACATTTGCCCGCTTAAACCTTGGTAGTTCTTCATGCTTTCACCAACAACAGCAATAATTGCCAAATCATTTTCTATAATAATTGGCTTTATTTTTTTTCTTTCTATTTCTATACTAAAAGTTTCGTCTAAAAGATCTTTTGCTTTTGAAGCATCATTTTCATAAACTCCAACACAAATTGAGTGTTCTGATGAAGCTTGAGTTATAAAAACAACATTTATTTTTTGTTGAGAAAGTGTTTCAAACAAGCGTTTAGAAAAACCAGGAATTCCAATCATTCCTCCGCCTTCTAAGGTAATTAAGCTAATGTCTTCTATATGTGAAATCCCTTTAACTTCATTACTGTTTTTTGGATCGTTACAAATTAACGTTCCCGGACTTTCTGGGTTAAAAGTATTTTTGATTCTGATGGGAATTTCTTTTCTTAAAGAGGGTTGGATTGTTGGCGGATATAAAACTTTTGCTCCAAAATGTGACAATTCCATGGCTTCTTCATAAGAGATTTCTGAGATAGGATATGCTTGTTTTACAACTCTAGGATTTGCAGTAAACATGCCGCTAACGTCTGTCCATATTTGTAATTCATTAGCATTTAAAGCAGCGGCATAAATGGAAGCAGAAAAATCTGAACCTCCCCTACCTAATGTAGTTGTTCCTCCTTTGGTATTGGAAGAAATAAAGCCGCCTAAAATAGTAACTTGATGTTTGCTTTCTTGAAAAAACGAGGTAATATTTTTATTAGTAATTTTAAAGTTTACTTGCGCATTTAAGTAGTCATTATTCGTGATTACTAAATGTCTACTTTCTTTATGAACAGCATCAAATAACTCTTTTGCGGCATTAGCAATTAGGTAAGAAGAAAGTCTTTCTCCAAAGCTAGAAACTTTTGCTAGTGTTTTGTCAGACAATTCTTGTAGTAAAAAAACACCTTCATAAATAGATAATAACCGATCAAATAAATAGGTAACTTCTGTGCTAACTTCTTTTTTATTTCTAAAAATTAAATCATCAATAATTTGATAATGCAATTCTTTAATCGTTTCTAAAATTTTAGTAGCAGCGGTAATATCTTTTAGAGCTTCATTTGCTCCAGCTAATAGTTTGTCTGTAGTTTTTCCAAATGCAGAAACAATCACTGCGATTTTGTTCTGTTTCGATGTGTTAAAGACGATGTCTAAAACTTTTTTTATGTTTTCTGAGTTTGCTACAGATGAGCCTCCAAATTTTAATACTTTCATCTTTTATGATAAATAGAGTGTGTAATTATTTTTATGATTGTTCTTTCGTTTTTGTGAAACAATAAATAACCTAAGCAATATGAATATTGAATAACCCTTAAAGGGTTTTTGTTGTAGTTATTGCGCGCATAAAAGTGTGCGTAGAAATGCAAAATACCGAAGTAGTTTTAGAAAAGTTTGTATTTTGTTTGAAAAAATTCACAAGGCAAAAATAGATGTATTATTTATTTTGATAGGTTTAAGTGGATATTTTTTTAGTTTTTTCCTTAATTAATATGATTTTCGCATAAAAAACAATAATAAAATAAAAAATACCTACTGTTTCATCTTGTTTTTAGTTTTTTCCTTAATTATCACGGCAATAGGTTTGTTTTGTATTTTACTTTCTAACCATGATAAAATATCTAAGTACAAAAAAGCTCTTTTTTCATAAGGATGATCTTCATACTTTTTTAATTTAGTATGAATTTTTTTAAATTCATTTTTTATTTCATGCGGAAAAACATCACTTAAATCTCTAATAGAAGTTAGAAAAATTTTTTGAACTTCTTGTAGGTTTTCCATTTTCAGTAAAAACTTATAAGTGTCTACAAATTGTCTTTCTAAATCATAATCTAAACCACATTCATAATGTGCAATTAAGTTTAAAATCCTTGCAAAGCATTGTAAATCTTCTGCAGAGCCTAAATTTTTAGATTTGATGATTTTTTGCAGATATACGATGCAAAGTTCATTTTTTCCCATCCCGAAATACAAACAAGCAATCTTGTAATATAGCATAACTATATAATGACTGTCTAGTCTGTTTCCATAACTCTCAATTTTTTGATTGATGATTTCAACCAAATATTCACCTTCAGAGAAGGTTGCTTCTAAGAAGTGTAAGTGTAGCTTGTTGGCATATAAATATTCAAATATTAAGAGTTCAGTATTTGTGTTTAAAGGAATAATTTTTTGTTCAACTTCTTCTTCAAAAGAAGCCAATTCTTTTTTAAAAGTGGCTCTTTTTTGCACAAAAAAGGAGGCCTCTAGCAGGTAGTTTTTCCCTTTTAAATAAAAAACAGGATGTAAAGAAATATATTTTTTATCCTCTTTAAATAAATCAACCCATTTTCTAGCATATTTATAACTGTGTACAAAATCTTGACACAAAAAACTAAACCATAAATGAGATTTGTATAGCCATAATTTTTCCCTAAAACCAAAGGTGTTAAAGTCGTATTTTGGAAGTTTATTATAAAAATAGTTATTTATAAATTCTAATTCTTCGTTATTTTTTACATACCCATTTTGTAACAAATGACTATATAATTGCAATGATAGATTAGATAATTTACTAGCAATTACATTTTGCTGACTTAACGTTTTTGCTTGTATTGAAAGTTGATCTGCTCTATTGCTTAAGCTTCGTGTAATATATTGTGTTTCAATTACTTTTTCGAGTTCTACAATTTCGTAAGCAATGTTTTTTTCTTCATTCTCTAAGGCTAAATTTTTTGCTTTATCCAACAACTTTAAACTTTGCTTATACAATCCTTTTTGATACAAGACCGTTGCAAAATCTAATTGCTCTCTAATTTGAATTCTAATATTTTTATGAGCAGGGTTTAAACGAAGACTAATTAATATCTGTTTGTATAAATGTGCCTTTAAATTAGAAAGCTGTTGTTTTGTAACAATACCACTATTTATAATTACTTTTTCATCATATACTTTTAGCTTTTCTAAAAATTTAAAAAGCGAAAAAAATTTTGCATCTACATTACCTTCTAACCTCCCAACATATAAGTTAAACTGTCTCTTTTCAGATTTTGTTAAAGACTTTATTAGTACAAAAAGAGCATCATTTTGATGATTGGCTAATGTAACAGTTTTACTCATAAATACCTGATAATTAAATGGTTGTATTTTCAATAATTAGATTAGAAATCGTACAAGTTAGAAAGTGAAAATAACTATTGATAATGCAATATATACATTTGATTAAATATAAAGATAATCTTTACAAAGATATGCAGGATAATAAGGTACAAATTTTTGATACAACGCTAAGAGATGGAGAGCAAGTTCCTGGTTGTAAGTTAGATACTGAGCAAAAATTGGTCATAGCAGAAAGATTAGATTTACTTGGTGTAAATGTAATTGAGGCAGGTTTTCCGGTTTCAAGCCCTGGAGATTTCAATTCTGTAGCTGAAATTGCTAAAATTGTAAAAAATGCAACAGTTTGTGGTTTAACAAGAGCTGTTGAAAATGATATTAAAGTTGCTGCAGAAGCCTTGAAATATGCAAAATACCCAAGAATACATACAGGTATAGGAACTAGTGATTCTCATATAAAATTCAAATTTAATTCCACTAGAGAAAAAGTAATTGAAAGAGCTGTTAAGGCAGTTTCTTATTCAAAATCTTTTGTAGAGGATGTAGAGTTTTATGCAGAAGATGCAGGAAGAACAGATAATGAATTTTTGGCAAGAGTTTGTGAAGAAGTAATTAAAGCAGGTGCTACTGTTTTAAATATTCCTGATACAACAGGTTATTGTTTGCCAGAAGAATATGGAGCAAAAATGAAATATTTACGTGAAAATGTTAAAGGCATTGAAAACGTAATTCTCTCTTGCCACTGTCATAATGATTTAGGAATGGCGACTGCAAATTCTATAGCAGGTGTTATTAACGGAGCGCGTCAAATCGAATGTACCATAAATGGAATTGGAGAACGTGCAGGAAATACAGCTTTAGAAGAAGTGGTAATGGTGTTAAAACAGCATCCTTATTTAAATCTAGAAACAAGTGTTAATTCAAGATTGTTGTATGATACGAGTATCTTGGTTCGTGAAAGCATGGGAATGCCAGTGCAACCAAATAAAGCAATTGTGGGCGCTAATGCATTTGCCCATAGTTCTGGAATTCATCAAGACGGTGTTATAAAGAATAGAGAAACTTATGAAATTATGGACCCTGAAGATGTTGGTGTCACAGAAAGTGCTATTGTTTTAACGGCAAGAAGCGGTAGAGCTGCTTTAGCGTACAGAGCTAAAAAAATAGGTTATGAATTAACGAAAATTCAGCTAGATATAGCATACAAATCTTTTTTAGAAACCGCAGATAAGCAAAAAGAAGTAAAAGATGAAGACATGCATCTAATTATGAAAGAAGTTAATAAAATTTCTAAAATTGCAATGGCATAAAATATAGAACTAAAGTAACTCGCCATTCAAAGATAATTATAAGAGTTTGAACCTAATATGCATTTATTATTTTGTAGTTACCTTTAACAAGCTGAATTTTTAAAGATTAGAAAAGTAAAATGAAATTAACAATTGCTTTAATTCCAGGAGATGGAATTGGTCCAGAAGTAACTGCTCAAGCGAAGAAAGCTTTGGAAGCAGTTGCAGAAGTATATAATCATATTTTCTTATTTAAAGAGGCTCAAATGGGAGCTTGTGCTATTGAGGCAACGGGGAATCCTTTGCCAGACGAGACTATAGAAATTTGTAAAAAAGCAGATGCAATTCTATTTGGTGCAATTGGAGATCCAAAGTATGATAATGATCCCACGGCAAAAATAAGACCAGAACAAGGCTTATTGCGTTTGAGACAAGAGTTAGGTTTATATTGTAACTTAAGACCAGTAAGGGCTTACGAGAAGTTAATTAAAAATTCTCCTTTAAAAAGAGAGGTTATCTTAGGTACAGATATCATAATATATAGAGAGTTAAGTGGTGGAATTTATTTTGGAGACAAAAAATTAAGTAAAGATGAACAATCTGCTTTTGATGTTTGCTCTTACACCGTTGAAGAAATCTCTAGAGTCACACATTTAGCTTTCAAAGCGGCGCAGAATAGAAGGAAAAAAGTAACTTTAGTAGACAAATCAAATGTGTTAGAAACTTCTCGTTTGTGGAGAAAAACAGTGACAAAGATCGCTGAAAAGTATGAAAATGTTGAGTTAGAGTTTATGTTTATTGATAACGCAGTCATGCAAATCATCTTAAACCCAAAACAATTTGATGTAATTCTTTCAGAAAATTTATTTGGTGATATCCTTTCCGATGAGGCGAGTGTAATTGCTGGTTCAATAGGTTTATTAGCTTCTTCCTCTGTTGGAGAAAAAACTGCATTGTTTGAGCCAATTCATGGTTCTTATCCGCAAGCAAAAGGAAAAGACATTGCCAATCCTTTGGCGTCAATTTTGTCAGCAGCAATGCTTTTAGAGCATTTAGGCTTGCATGAAGAAGCAGATGCTATACAAAGAGGAGTTGAAAAATCGTTGGCTTTAGGTATAACTACAGAGGATATAAAAGGTAAAAATCAATATTCAGCATCTACATCAAAAGTAGGGCATTTTATTGCTGATTATATTGCAAATCAGGAAGACAGTAATATGAATTTTCAAAATATTCATATGGGCCAAAGCACTATTATCTAACTTAACAAGGATAGGTGTTTTGTTGAGATAAAAACGATGTCAGGTCTTTAGAATATCAAATGAAAAAAAATTGAAAATATTATGCATAATCTAATTGTCGCAGTGATTGTTACTGTATGATAAGGAAGTATTATGGATAACATAATTTTAAAGAAAGCCTTCCTATAAAATGGAAGGTTTTTTTATGAATTTATTTTCAGGATTGAATATCATAATTAGGAACTGTTAAGATGTTGATATACAAATTGTTATGCTGTTTCTTTAACACCTGAATTTAAAGGATTGTACTCGGTTTCATTCAACAAAAATAGAGAAACATAGTAATTTAGACAGCAAATTGAAGAAAACAGCAATGAAACTAAACAAACACAGTAGCAGATTAACACAAGATGAATCTCAGCCTGCATCACAAGCAATGTTATATGCAGTGGGTTTAACTGATGAAGATATGCAAAAAGCGCAAGTAGCTATCGCGAGCACTGGTTATGATGGTAACCCTTGTAATATGCATTTAAATAATTTGGCTGCAGAGGTCAAAATTGAAACTAAAATTGCTGGTTTAGTTGGTTTAGGGTTTAATACAATTGGAGTTTCAGACGGAATTTCTATGGGAACTTCAGGAATGAATTACTCATTAGCGTCAAGAGATATTATTGCAGATTCAATTGAAACAGTTATGAATGCACAGAGTTATGATGCATTAATCTCTGTAGTGGGTTGTGATAAAAATATGCCAGGAGCTGTAATTGCAATGTTGCGTTTAAATCGTCCATCAATTATGATGTATGGAGGAACAATTGCATCTGGAAACTACAAAGGGAGAAAATTAAATATTGTTTCTGCTTTTGAAGCTTTAGGGCAAAAAATGGCTGGAGAAATTGAAGAGGAAGAATATAAAGAAATTATAAAAAGAGCAATTCCAGGAGCTGGGGCTTGTGGTGGAATGTATACTGCAAATACAATGGCTTCTGCTATAGAATGTATGGGCTTTGCATTGCCTTATAATTCGTCAATTCCTGCAGAAAACCCAAATAAATTATCGGAGGCTGAAAGAACTGCTTTGGCAATAAAAAACTTATTAGAATTAGATTTAAAACCTTTAGATATTATCACTAAAAAGTCTTTAGAAAATGCGATTGCCATTGTAAATGCTTTAGGGGGTTCTACAAATGCGGTATTACACTTTTTAGCGATTGCACATGCAGCTGATATCCAGTTTACATTAGAAGATTTTCAAAGAGTAAGTGATCGAACTCCACTAATTGCAGATTTAAAACCATCAGGAAAATATTTAATGGAAGATGTTCACGGTATTGGAGGTACGCCTGCAATCATGAAATATTTATTAGATAATGGGTATTTACATGGAGATTGTTTAACCGTTACAGGAAAAACATTGGCAGAGAATTTAACAAGTGTTAAAGCAATGGAATTTGATGAGCAAGATGTGATTTATCCAAAAGATAAAGCATTAAAGTCATCAGGAAATATTCAAATAATCTATGGAAACCTTGCTACAGAAGGAGCTGTTGCAAAAATCTCTGGAAACGAAGGTTTATTATTTGAAGGAAAGGCCGTTGTTTATGATGGAGAGCAAACTGCAAATACAGGAATTTCGAACGGAGAAGTAGAAAGAGGAGATGTAGTCGTCATTAGGTATGTTGGACCTAAAGGAGGACCAGGAATGCCGGAAATGTTAAAACCAACTTCGTTAATTATGGGGGCAGGTTTAGGAAAATCTGTCGCTTTAATCACTGATGGTCGTTTTTCTGGAGGTACACATGGTTTTGTGGTCGGACATATTACCCCAGAAGCACAATCTGGAGGCACAATTGGGTTATTAGAAACGGGTGATGTCATTAGAATTAGCGCAGAAGACAATTCAATAAATGTTTTAATTTCTGATGAAGAATTAGTAGAAAGAAAAGCAAAATGGGTTGCTCCAGAATTAAAGCACAAAAAAGGAATCTTATACAAATACGCAAAAACAGTTGCATCAGCGTCAAAAGGATGCATAACTGATGCTTAATTAAATATAAATATGGAAACACAAACCATAAAAAACACAAATAAATCTACCAAAACTACAGAACGTATTTCTGGTAGCGAGGCAATTGTAAGATGTCTTATAGAAGAAGGGGTTAAGATTTTATACGGTTATCCGGGAGGCGCGATTATGCCTGTTTATGATGAATTGTATAAATATCAAGATAAAATTCACCACGTATTAACACGTCATGAGCAGGGAGCAACACATTCTGCTCAAGGATATGCGCGTATTTCTGGTAATGTTGGTGTGGCAATGGCAACTTCTGGACCTGGTGCAACTAATTTAATTACGGGTATTGCAGATGCACAGATAGATTCTACACCCATGGTATGTATAACGGGGCAAGTTCCTTCTCATTTATTAGGAAGTGATGCGTTTCAAGAAACTGATATTGTAGGTATTTCTACTCCCGTTACAAAATGGAATTGTCAAGTAACAAAAGCATCTCAAATACCTGAAGCCATTGCAAAAGCTTTTTACATTGCAAAAAGTGGCAGACCAGGACCCGTTTTGGTTGATATTACAAAAGATGCACAATTTGAAGAATTTGATTTTTCGTACGAAAAATGTACGAAAGTAAGAAGTTATTTTCCTATTCCTAAAACGGATATGAAAAGTATTGAAGAAGCTGCAAAACTAATTAATGAGGCGAAAAAACCGTTAGTTATTTGGGGGCAAGGTGTTATTTTAAGTGAAGCTGAAGAACAATTTAAAGCCGTAATAGAAAAAGCTGGTATTCCTGCTGCTTGGACAATTTTAGGCGCCTCTGCGATTCCTACTGCACATCCGTTAAATGTTGGTATGTTGGGAATGCATGGTAATTATGCGCCAAATGTTTTAACAAATGAGTGTGATGTTTTAATTGCAATAGGAATGCGTTTTGACGATCGAGTTACAGGGAAGTTAGATGAATATGCAACACAAGCAAAGGTCATTCATTTTGAAATTGATCCTGCAGAAATTGATAAAAATGTAAAAACAGATGTTGCAGTTTTAGGTGATGCCAAGGCAAGCTTAGAATTAATTTTACCGTTAATAAATGAAAATTCTCATCCAGAATGGCATCAAAAATTCAAGGATTTATATGCTATTGAGTATGAAAAGGTAATAAAGAGTGACCTACATCCGACCAAAGAAGGTTTAACAATGGGTGAGGTTTTGAAAGAAATAAATATTCAGAGTAAAGGGGAAGCTGCAATAGTCTCAGATGTGGGTCAACATCAAATGATTGCTTGTAGATATGCAGAGTTTAAACAAACAAAAAGTAACATTACTTCTGGTGGATTAGGTACAATGGGCTTTGGTTTACCTGCAGCTATTGGTGCTAAAATGGCAGCTCCAGAACGTGAGGTAGTTTCAATTTCTGGTGATGGAGGTTATCAAATGACAATTCAAGAGTTGGGGACCATTTTTCAACAAAAAGTAGCTGTAAAAATAGTGGTTTTAAATAACGACTTTTTAGGAATGGTTCGCCAATGGCAGCAATTATTTTTTGATAAACGGTATGCTTCTACAGAAATGGTAAATCCGAATTTTGTAGCTATTGCAGAAGGGTATTATATCAAAGCAAGAAAAGTAACAAAACGTGAAGAATTAGCAGAGGCTGTTGCAGAAATGATGGCAAGTAAAGAGGCGTATTTCTTAGAGGTTTGTGTTGAGAAAGAAGGGAATGTATTTCCAATGGTTCCATCAGGGGCGAGTGTTTCAGATATAAGATTAGAATAGTATGAGTGAAGAAAAACAAATATATACAGTATCAATATATACCGAAAATAATATTGGATTGTTGAATAGACTTTCAGCAATTTTCCAAAGAAGACACATAAATATCGAGAGTTTAAATACCTCTCCATCAGAAATTGAAGGCGTTTCTAAATTTACGATTGTTGTAAACATGACAGAGGTAAATATTAAAAAAATATTAGGTCAAATAGAAAAGCAGGTAGAGGTCATTAAAGCGTATTATCATAACGATGAAGATACAATTTATCAAATCTCTGGGTTGTTTAAAATTAAATCTGAATTGTTATTTGAAGAGCGTCAAATTCAAAATATTATCAAAGAAAGTAATGCTAGAATTGTTACGGTGAATAAAGCCTTTTTTGTTTTAGAAAAATCTGGGAGACAAGAAGAGATTGTGAAATTGCACGAACAATTAAGTGTTTTTGGAATTATGCAATACACTCGTTCTGGAAGAATTGCAGTTACCAGAGAAGAAATGAAAATATCAACATTGTTAGAAACATACAACAACTAAATAAATAAAAATGTCAAATTATTTTAACACATTAACATTAAGAGAGAAATTAGAACAATTAGGTAAATGTAGGTTTATGGATGCTTCAGAATTTGAAGATGGCGTAGATGTATTAATTGGAAAAAAAATTGTTATTGTAGGTTGTGGAGCACAAGGTTTAAATCAAGGTTTAAACATGAGAGAATCTGGTTTAGATATTTCTTATACATTAAGACAAGCAGCTATAGATCAAAAAAGAGAATCGTATATCAACGCAACTTCTAATGACTTTTTAGTTGGAACGTACGAAGAGTTAATTCCTTCAGCAGATTTAGTATTGAATTTAACACCAGATAAACAGCATACAAATGTGATAAATACAATAATGCCCTTAATGAAAAAAGGGGCAACATTGTCTTATTCTCATGGTTTTAATATTGTCGAAGAAGGAACTCAAATCCGTAAAGATTTAACCGTAATTATGGTGGCGCCAAAATGCCCTGGATCTGAGGTTCGAGAAGAATATAAAAGAGGCTTTGGCGTACCAACGTTAGCGGCAGTTCACCCAGAAAATGACCCAGAAGGAAAAGGTTGGGCGCAAGCAAAAGCATATGCAGTCGCAACTGGTGGTCATAGAGCAGGAGTTTTAGAATCTTCTTTTGTGGCTGAAGTAAAATCTGATTTAATGGGAGAGCAAACTATTTTATGTGGGTTGTTGCAAACAGGAGCAATTTTATCTTTTGATAAAATGGTTGAAGAAGGTGTTGAGGCAAGTTATGCTGCTAAATTAATTCAATATGGTTGGGAAACTGTAACGGAAGCTTTGAAGCATGGGGGAATTACGAATATGATGGATAGATTGTCTAATCCTGCTAAAATAAAAGCTTTTGAAATTTCAGAAGAATTAAAAGACATTATGCGTCCATTATTCCAAAAACATATGGATGATATTATGACCGGTCATTTCTCTAAAACCATGATGGAAGATTGGGCAAATGATGATAAAAACCTATTAACTTGGAGAGCAGCTACAGGTGAAACTGCTTTTGAAAAACAACAAATTACAGCTCAAGAAATTTCTGAACAAGAATATTTTGATCACGGAACTTTATTAGTTGCCTTTGTAAGAGCTGGTGTAGAATTGGCTTTTGAGGCGATGACAGAATCTGGTATTATTGAGGCCTCTGCCTATTATGAGTCTTTGCACGAAACGCCATTAATTGCAAACACTATCGCCCGTAAAAAATTATATGAAATGAATCGTGTGATTTCGGATACAGCAGAATATGGATGTTATTTATTCGATCACGCATGTAAGCCTTTGTTAACAGATTTTATGAAGAATGTAAAAACTGATATTATTGGCAAGAAATTTACAGATTCAAATGATGTTGATAATCAAGAATTAATTAGAGTTAATAAAATTATTAGAAGTCATCCGGTTGAAAAAGTTGGAGCAAAATTAAGAGCTTCTATGATAGCAATGAAAGTGATAAAATCTGCATAATTAAATAAAGATTTTAAATTTTATAAATACCTGTCAGATGTAAATACCTGATGGGTTTTTTTTATGTTCGAACTATGCAAACAAAAAACATCTATTTTCCAAGTTTAGAAAGTGTAAAAGCGGCTTCTAAAAATTTAGAAGGAGTTGCTTATAAAACTCCTTTAAGTAAAAACAGCAATCTTTCTAAACAGTTTGATTCATCTATTTTGTTTAAACGGGAAGATTTACAAGTGGTTCGATCTTATAAAATTAGAGGTGCTTATAATAAAATGTCTTCTTTAAGTTTTGATGAAAAACAACGTGGAATTGTTTGTGCAAGTGCCGGAAATCATGCGCAAGGCGTTGCTTTGTCGTGTAAGTTATTGAAGATAAAAGGAACTATTTTTATGCCTTCACCAACTCCAAATCAGAAAATTAACCAGGTGAAAATGTTTGGCGAAAATTTCATTGAAGTGGTTATTGAAGGAGATACTTTTGATGATGCTTTTAATGCAGCAAAAATAGAGTGCGATTTTAAAAATAAAACGTTTATCCATCCTTTTAATGATGAAAAAGTAATTGAAGGACAAGCCACAGTTGGATTAGAGATTTTAGAGCAAACCAATAAAAAAATTGATTATGTTTTTGTGGCTGTTGGCGGCGGTGGTTTATCATCAGGTTTATCTTCTGTATTTAAAGAATTATCACCAGAAACAAAAATCATTGGTGTAGAACCAGAAGGCGCACCTTCAATGTTAACATCTATTAAGAATAAAAAAAATACAGCTTTAGTGAAAATAGATTCTTTTGTGGATGGAGCAGCTGTGAAACGAGTTGGAGATTTAAATTTCGCAATTTGTCAGCAAAATTTGCACGATATGATCGCAATTCCTGAAGGAAAAATATGCCAGATAATTTTAGATTTATATAATAAAGATGCCATTGTAGTAGAGCCTGCAGGTGCTTTAAGTATTGCGGCTTTAGATCTTTTCGCTGAGGAAATTAAAGGTAAAAACGTAGTTTGTATCGTTAGTGGCAGCAATAATGACATTACGAGAACTGAAGAAATAAAAGAACGTGCCTTATTATATGCAAATTTAAAACATTATTTTATTGTAAAATTCCCTCAAAGAGCAGGCGCTTTAAAAGAGTTTGTGGCTGAAACTTTAGGGCCAAATGATGATATTACACATTTTGAATATACCAAAAAGAATAATAGAACAAATGGTGCTGCTGTTGTCGGTTTAGAGTTAAAATCTTCTCAAGATTTAGACCCTTTAATCAAAAGAATGAAAGCTGGTAATTTCTTTGGAGATTATCTAAATGACAAGCCAGACTTACTTCAGGTTTTAGTGTAGCATCTATCTCTTATTTCTATAGAGACAAACAAAATTCCGAAATGCTTTTCGTGAATAAATGACCATTTAATTCAAATTATAGTGGTAATAGTCTCTTGTTTTTTGTTACTTTGGAAGTAAATATAATAACTAAACAATTTATAACTAACATTTTAGAGTTTTTATTTTAAAAGCAATTTATGAAGAAACAATTTACAGAAATCCCTGAGCCATACAAAATTACGTCACTTTTACATCAAAAAACATATTTAGTTAGTGGTGAATTAAAAGAGTGGAAAGGTGAGTTTACAAAAGTATACTCTACGATTTCATCAACCAAGGAATACAAACCAACTTTGCTAGGAACTGTGCCGAATCTAACAGGAGATGAGGGTTTAGAAGCTTTGGATTCTGCTTACAAAGCCTACGGAAAAGGTCAAGGTTTATGGCCAACGATGAGAGTTGTAGATAGAATTGAATGTATGGAGGAATTTGCTGAGCAAATGAAAACCAAACGAGATGAAGTTGTAAAGCTATTAATGTGGGAAATTGGGAAATCATTACCAGATTCAGAAAAAGAATTTGATAGAACTATAGAATATATTTACGATACGATTGAAGATTATAAGAAAATGGACAGAAATTCTGCTAAGTTTGAAAAAAACAGCGGAGTGCATGCACATATTAGACGAGGGCCTTTAGGCGTTGTATTGTGTTTGGGACCTTATAATTATCCTTTAAATGAAACGTTTGCATTGTTGATTCCTGCTTTAATTATGGGAAATACAACTGTATTTAAACCTGCAAAACATGGAGTTTTATTATTGTCTCCGCTAATGGAAGCTTTTCAAAACAGCTTTCCAGAAGGTGTTGTAAATGTAATTTATGGCAGAGGTAGAGTTTTGGCTACGCCTATCATGAAAACAGGTAAGGTAGATGTGCTTGCTTTAATAGGAAATAGTGTCTCTGCAAATGCGATACAGGCGAATCATCCTTTTAAAAATAGGTTGCGTTTGGTGTTGGGTTTAGAGGCTAAAAATCCTGCAATTGTATTGCCAGATGCAGATTTAGATTTAGCAATTGATGAATGTATTTCTGGAGCAACCTCTTTCAATGGTCAAAGATGTACCGCATTAAAAATTATATATGTTCACGAGCATATTGTAGATAAATTTAATAAAAGATTTGTAGAAAGAGTAGATGGTCTAAAATATGGAAACCCTTGGGAAAATGGGGTAAAATTAACACCTTTGCCAGAGCCAGGAAAACCAGCTTATATACAAGAATTAATTGACGATGCTACTGCAAAAGGAGCTAAGGTGATTAATAAAAAAGGAGGGGAAACTACAGAAAATTATATTTTCCCAGCAGTTTTATATCCCGTTTCTAAAGATATGAGAGTGTTTCAAGAAGAGCAATTTGGACCTGTAACTCCTATCGTTTCTTTTAAAAATATTCAAGAGCCTTTAGATGATATGGCAGAATCTAATTATGGACAACAAGTAAGTGTTTTTGGTTGCGAAGTAAAAACATTAGCGCCATTAATTGATACATTAGTAAACTTGGTATGTAGAGTAAACTTAAATAGTGCTGCTCAACGTGGGCCAGATGTATATCCTTTTACAGGAAGAAAAGATTCTGCAGTTGCAACTTTAAGTGTGCATGATGCATTGCGATCTTTTTCTATTAGAACTTTTGTGGCTTCGAAAGACACCCCTTACAACAATGCAATTTTACAGGAATTGTTAGACAAGAAAAATTCTAATTTTATTAGTACAGATTACCTTTTGTAATAAATTAGAGGTATTAAAAAAAAGTAAACCCAACAGTATCATAACGGATACTGTTGGGTTTTTTATAGCTTCATTTCCAGGAAAGTATGGCCGAAATTATATCATTAAGTAGAACTAGACATAAGCAGATTGGCACGTCGTAAAAATGCCTCGCAATGACGACATACACAAGTAGCTTATCAGGTTCTATGTAAAAAGGTTATAAAGCCACGATGTTATGCTAAACTTTAATGGTTAGCATTGGTTTTAGAGCATTTTTAGATAAGTTTTTTGTTACACTTGGAGAAAATAAATGAGATAAGCCACTTCTACCATGTGTACACAAAGCAATTAAATCGGAGTTATTGTCTTTAGAGAAATTTAAAATCCCTTTTTCCACAGAGGTATCATTGTAAATATTTATAGAGTGTTTGGGTAAACTGTAATCTTTAATAAAAGCCATTACTTTTTCCTTAGCCTCTCGCGTACCCTCAAAATTTGAGGGTGTATTTACTTTTAATAAATGAATTTTACTATTAAATTGATTTGCAAAATCAATAAATTTATTAAAAACAGCCTTATTCTCTTTTTTAAAATTAGAAGCAAAAACTAAGTTCTTTAATTTAAATTTTTTATCATCTTTTTTTACAGTAATTACAGGTATGTTTGAAGTTCTTACCACTTTTTCTGTATTAGAACCAATCATAATTTCTTCAAATTCAGAGTGCCCTTTTGAGCCCATTACAATTAAATCTGCATCAATTTTTTTGGCATATTTTTTTATACCTTCAAAGGGATTATTTATTTTTATAAAATATTCGACCTTAATCTTTTTAGAAAAAACTTTTTCTTTAAATTCTAATACTTTTTCTTTTGTTTTTCTCAGATATAACATGCTCTCTGGAATACTAAAATGACTACTAGAGCCCATGTCTATAACTCCAGAAGGAAGTTCTATAAGATGTATAAGATATATTGTAGCATTGGTTTTTTTAGCAATTTCAGCAGCCATTTTTGCAGCGTATTCAGAGGGTTTGGAAAAGTCGATAGGGACTAGAATTTTTTTCATGATTTAGCATTTTTAGTTGAAATAGTTACTCTACATAAAGTTACAAAAAAAATAATGAATTCGAGTTGGTTTGGTAAATCATAAACAATTCGTATATTTGCACCGAAAATTATATCAGATGAAGAGGGAAGGGGACTTAAAAGTCCCCTCTTTTTATACTTCATTTTAAGGTTTAGTATGGTTCAAACAGCAGTAAAAGACTTAGTAGACGAGGCATTGGCACTTAATGAGTCATTGTATTTAATAGATTTATCCATTTCTATAAACAATAAGATACAAGTTGTTGTAGACGGTGATACTGGTGTTCCGTTAAGCGAGTGCATGAGAATAAGTAGAAACATAAATAATAATTTAGATAGGGAAGAAGAAGATTTTTCTTTGGAAGTTACTACGCCAGATATTGCACATCCATTAAAAGTAAAAAGACAATATATTAAGAATTTAAATAGAATTCTTAAAGTAAAAAATTCAGAAGAAGAGTTTGAAGGAACTTTGGTGGAAGCAGATGAAGATAAAATTGTTTTGAATTGGAAAGCAAGAGAGCCAAAACCAATAGGTAAAGGAAAAGTTACTGTGCAAAAATCGGTAACTATAGAGTATAAAGATATTATAGAAGCAAAAGTGAAGATTGTATTTTAAGCAAAGATGTAATGGAAAATATAGCGTTAATTGATTCGTTTTCAGAATTTAAGGATAATAAAAGTATAGACAGAGTAACATTAATGTCTATTTTAGAAGAAGTATTTAGAGCGACCTTAAAACGTAAGTTTGGTTCTGATGATAATTTTGACATCATTATTAACCCGGATAAAGGAGATTTAGAAATTTGGAGAAACAGAGTAGTGGTTGCAGATGGTTTTTCTGAAGATGATAATGAAGAAATAGAATTAGCTGAAGCAAGATTAATTGAGCCAGATTTTGAAATTGGCGAGGATGTGTCTGAAGAGGTTAAGTTAATAGATTTAGGAAGGAGAGCTATTTTAGCATTACGTCAAAACTTAATTTCTAAGATTTATGAGCATGATAGCACAAATATTTTTAAGCATTTTAAAGACTTAGAAGGCGAGTTGTATACTGCCGAAGTACATCACATACGACACAATGCAATTATTTTGTTAGATGACGATGGTAATGAAATTGTATTACCGAAAAGCGAGCAAATTCGTTCTGACTTTTTTAGAAAAGGAGACTCGGTTAGAGGGGTTATAAAAACAGTGGAATTAAGAGGAAACAAACCCGCAATTATATTGTCTAGAACTGCACCAGCATTTTTAAATAAATTGTTTGAACAAGAAATCCCTGAAGTTTTTGATGGTTTAATTACTGTTGAAGGTGTGGCAAGAATTCCAGGTGAAAAAGCAAAAGTAGCGGTAGATTCTTATGATGATAGAATAGACCCTGTTGGAGCTTGTGTTGGAGTAAAAGGTTCAAGAATACACGGCATTGTGCGTGAGTTAGGTAATGAAAACATAGATGTTATCAATTATACTAAAAACGAACAATTATTTATTTCTAGAGCATTGAGTCCAGCAAAAGTTACTTCTATGGAGATTGAATTGTATGACGAAGAAAAGAATGGTAAAAAAGGACGCGTAAGTGTACTCTTAAAACCAGAGGAAGTTTCGAAAGCAATTGGTAGAGGTGGTGTAAACATTCGTTTGGCAAGTGAGTTGACTGGTTATGAGATCGATGTTAAGAGAGAAGGTCTAGAAGAAGAAGATGTAGAGTTAACAGAGTTTACAGACGAAATTGAAGATTGGGTTATTATAGAATTAAAAAAGATTGGTTTAGATACAGCAAGAAGTGTCCTAGAAACTAGTGTTGCTGAATTGGTGAAAAGAACCGATTTAGAAGAAGAAACTATTTTAGATGTTCAAAGAATTTTGAAAGAGGAGTTCGAAGAATAATCAAGTATATAAAATTAAAGTAAAAAGTATATTTTTACAGAATTAAAGGCTAAAAAATAATATATGTCTGAAGGCAAAACAATGAGGCTTAATAAAGTTCTAAGAGAATTAAATATTTCTCTTGATAGAGCAGTAGAATATTTAGCAAAAAACGGTCATGAAATAGATGCAAGACCAACAACTAAAATTTCTGGTGATATCTATCAAGTTTTACAAGATGGCTTTGAAACAGATGCAAATAAAAAAGCTGCATCTAAAGAAGTTGGCGAAGAAAAACGTAAAGAGAAAGAAGCAATTCGTCTAGAAATTGAAGCTAAGTTAGAAAAGAAAAGAGCAGAAGAAGCTAAGAAAGAAGAAGTCTTAAAAGCCAAAGCAGATAAATTAGAGGTTAAAACTGTAGGTAAAATAGATATTGGCAACGTTGGTAAAAAAGCTGTTGTTAAAAAAGAGGAAGATGTTGTTGTTGAGCCGAAAGCTAAAGAAGAAACTGTTGTAGAGCCTAAAATAGAGCAGCCTGTCGTTGAGCCGAAAGCTAAAGAAGAAGTCCCTGTTGCTGTTGAGCCTATTATAGAGCAGCCTGTTTCTGAAATAGAAAAAGTTAAAAAGCCTGTTTCTGAAATAGAAAAAGAAGCTTCTAGAATTGAAGAAAAAACAACTTCTAGAAAAGATGCCTCAAAAATAGAGGTAAAAGTAGAAGAGGTAACGCCAGAGAACGCGGAAGCGATCAAAACACAATATAAAAAGTTAGATGGCCCTAATTTTACAGGTAAGAAGATTGATTTAAAACAATTCGAAAGACCAAAAAAGAAAAAACCTGAAGTTAAAAAAGATGCAAATGCAGACGCTAAAAAGAAGCGTAAGCGTATAAGTAAGCCAGGTACTCCTGCTAATGCTGCTCCTAGAACACCAGGTAGAGGGATTCCAAATAGAGGAGGTCCAGCAGGCAGTAGACCAGCATTTAGACCAAGAGGAGCTCAAAGACCAGTTGTTAAAAAAGCAGAGCCAACAGAAGCGGATATTCAAAAGCAAGTTAGAGAAACGCTAGAAAAACTTCAAGGAAAATCTAGTAGAGGAAAAGGAGCAAAATACAGAAGAAATAAAAGAGATGCTCGTAGAGAACATTCTGACGCTGAATTAGAAGCACAGGCATTAGATAATAAAATATTAAAAGTAACAGAGTTTGTTACTGTAAGTGAGGTTGCAACAATGATGGATGTTCCTGTAACAAATATCATTTCTGCATGTATGTCTTTAGGAATGATGGTAACAATGAATCAGCGTTTAGATGCAGAGACATTAGTTATTGTCGCAGAAGAATTTAACCATCAAGTAGAGTTTGTAGGTGCTGAGGTAGAAGAATCTATAGAAGAAGTAGAAGATAAGCCAGAAGATTTAAAAACCCGTGCACCAATTATTACAGTGATGGGTCATGTAGATCATGGTAAAACTTCGTTGCTAGATTATATTAGACAAGCAAACGTTATAGAAGGTGAAAGTGGTGGTATTACTCAGCATATTGGAGCTTATTCAGTAAAAGTTGGTGATCAAAATATTGCCTTTTTAGATACTCCAGGTCACGAGGCTTTTACGGCAATGCGTGCACGTGGAGCGCAAGTAACAGATTTAGTTATTATTGTTGTTGCAGCAGATGATGACGTAATGCCACAAACAAAAGAAGCAATTTCTCACGCCCAAGCAGCAGGAGTTCCAATTATATTTGCAATCAATAAGATTGATAAACCTAATGCAAACCCAGATAATGTAAAAACTCAATTATCTTCAATGAATTTATTGATTGAAGAATGGGGTGGAAGCATTCAGTCTCAAGATATTTCTGCTAAAACAGGAGAAGGAATTCCTGATTTATTAGAAAAAGTTTTATTAGAAGCAGAAATTTTAGAATTAAAAGCAAATCCTAATAAAAATGCAGTTGGAGCAGTTGTTGAGGCTTTATTAGATAAAGGTAGAGGATATGTTTCTACCATATTAGTGCAAGCAGGAACTTTAAAAATTGGAGATTACCTGTTAGCAGGTAAGCACAGTGGTAAGGTAAGAGCAATGTTTGATGACAAAGGAAATAACTTAAAAGAAGCTGGGCCATCTGTGCCAGTATCGATATTAGGTTTAGATGGAGCGCCACAAGCGGGAGATAAATTTGTTGTTTTTGATGATGAAAGAGAAGCAAAACAAATTGCATCAAAACGTTCTCAATTGCAACGTGAGCAATCTGTAAGAACACAAAAAACGCTTACGCTAGCTGAAATTGGACGTAGAATTGCACTTGGAGACTTTAAAGAATTAAACATTATCTTAAAAGGAGATGTAGATGGTTCTGTAGAAGCTTTAACAGATTCGTTCCAGAAATTATCAACAGAAGAAATTCAAGTTAATATTTTACATAAAGGAGTTGGAGCTATTACAGAAAGTGATGTTTTATTAGCAACAGCATCAGACGCAATTATTGTTGGGTTTAACGTTCGTCCGCAAGGAAATGCAAGAGTTATTGCAGATAGAGAAGAAGTTGATATAAGAACATATTCTATCATCTATGACGCTATAAACGATTTGAAAGATGCGATGGAAGGCATGTTGTCTCCAGAGATGAAAGAAGAAGTAACAGGGAATGTCGAAATTAGAGAAGTATATAAAATTTCTAAAGTTGGAAACATTGCTGGTTGTATGGTTATGTCTGGTAAAATATTCAGAGATTCTCAAATTAGAATTATTAGACAAGGTATTGTCGTTCATGACGGAGTATTATCATCTTTAAAGCGTTTTAAAGACGATGTTAGAGAAGTTGCTAAAGGTTATGATTGTGGTCTTCAACTTAAAAATTACAATGATATTGTAGAAGGAGATGTTATTGAAGCTTACAAAGAGGTAGCCGTTAAAAAGAAGTTGAAATAAATCTACTTTATAATAAAAGTAAAACGCCAAAATCATTTTTGATTTTGGCGTTTTTTTTATGCACTACTTTAGCGTTACTTGCCTAAAGGAATTACAATTAATCCTAAAAAATTTTCTGAAAATGCCATCATTGCTTTATCTGCTTCTAATCGCGTTTTATAGTTTCCAACTTGCACTTTCCAATAGGGTTGTTCGTAATCAAGTTTTGTGTAAACTTCCGGGTAATTAAGTTTGAATTTACTTTGTAAACTTCTTGCTTTAATTTCATCTCCATAGTAAATTTGAACCCTAAAACCATAACCATATTTTTGGTTAAAAGTTCTTTTTTTGTCGATCAAGTTTTTAACTTGTTCACTAGTATTTGTCTTGTTTTGAGCAGAAAAAGGCAGACATCCTGCAATTAAAACAAAGATAAATACGCTTAAATAAGATTTATTTTTCATTCGAAAATTCGTTTGTACAAAAGTAACGAGTTGTCCTAGAATAAATTTGATAAAATTGCTATTTAGAATTATTATAAATTAATAGTTAACGAGCCTTTAACTTTTCAAAATGTGGGAAGAAGTAGTACTTTTGTCCAACTGTTCAAAAAGAGTTTTTTTGAGCTATTTTATACTCAATACTAAAATTATAGTTTGTAAATATGAAAAGTGTAACATTTCAGAGTAGACTAACATCAGTGCTTCTAAAAGGTCTTACATTACTTTTAATTTTTGGGTTTAGCGTTTCTTCATATTCTCAAGATATGGATGAAGCTCGTCAAAAAGAAGGTAGAAAATTATTTAGATCTTTGTGTGCTTCTTGTCACAAGTTAGATAAAAAACTAATTGGCCCTGCCTTGGCAGGAGTTGAAGGGCGTAGAGAAAATGATTGGTTAAAAGCTTGGATTAAAAACAATGCTGAATTAAGAGCTTCTGGAGACAGAGATGCTATTGCAATTTTTGAAGAATATAATGGTTCTTCAATGAATGCTTTTCCGCAGTTAACTGATAAAAATATAGATGATATTTTATATTACACAACTGTTGGTGAAATTAAAAAGACCCCAGCTGCTGGTGAAGTTTTAATTGGTGGTCAGGTTTTAGAAAAAAGTGGTGCTCCAGACTGGTTAATTTATTTCTTAGCCGCTGCAATTGTTGTCGCATTTTTAATGATTGCTAGTTTATTAAAACAAGTAAGTGAGTTAAAAGGGAATAAAAAACGAGAAAATCACTCGAATTTAAGAAGAGATTTACAAGAGCTTTGGGTCGGTGTTAAAAATAATACTTTCTTAAAAGTATTGTCCACAATATTTTTATTATTGATGGGTGCCTATATTGTTTTTGGGATGTTATTTAGCGTGGGTGTGGATCAAGGATATCAACCAATTCAACCAATTGCCTTTTCTCATAAGATTCATTCAGGAGAAAATAAAATAGATTGTCAATACTGCCATTCATCAGCAAAACATAGTAAGCATTCAGGCATACCTTCCGTAAATGTTTGTATGAATTGTCATAAAGCAATTGCTGAGGTTGCTGAAGGAACTGAGATTCAGTGGAACGGTCAAACATATGGTAAAAAACAATTGGATCAAGAAATTGCAAAGGTATATGATGCTGCAGGTTGGGATCCAGAAGAATTAGTATATACAGGGAAAGAAAAACCAGTAAAATGGATTCGTCTCCACAATCTCCCAGATTTTGTTTATTATAACCATGCACAGCATGTAACTGTTGCGGGTCTAAAATGTCAGAAATGTCATGGTCCTGTAGAAGAGATGGATGAAATGTATCAGTATTCTTCATTAACCATGGGTTGGTGTATCAATTGTCATAGAGAGACAAGTGTAGATTTAAAAGGAAACGAATATTATGCTAAAATTCACGATCAATTGGCTAAGAAATATGGAGTAGAAAAAGTTACTATTTCTCAGTTAGGTGGATTAGAGTGTGGTAAGTGTCATTACTAAAGTAAGAAACAAAAGATTCAAAAATTAAAAGAGGTAGAAAATTGTTATTTTCAATTTTTTAAATCTTTCAATCATTAAATAAAAAAGTATAAATGGCTTCAAACAAAAAATACTGGAAAAGTGTTGAAGAACTCAAGGGTAGTTCTGTTGTTGAAACGCTGAATAAAAATGAATTTGTAGAAAATATTCCTACAGATGATTTTTTAGGTGATAAAGAAACACTTGAGAATTCTTCTGCTTCACGTAGAGATTTCTTAAAGTATGTTGGTTTTACAACGGCGGCAGCTTCGTTAGCTGCATGTGAAGGACCGGTTATTAAATCGATTCCTTATGTAGTAAAACCAGATGATATTATCGCTGGTGTTGCAGATTGGTATGCTACTTCTATGGCCGATGGGTTTGATTTCGCAAGTGTTTTGGTTAAAACACGCGAAGGACGTCCAATTCAAATAATGCCAAATAAAGAAGCAAACGGTACAACAAGTGCTAGAGTTCAAGCCGCAGTTCTTTCTTTATATGATGAGCAATTACGTTTAAAAGAGCCAACTAAAAATGGTGATGCTATTTCTTGGGCGAAAGCTGATATAGAAATAGGACAAAAATTAGCTAATTTAAAAGAAGAAGGAAAGCAAGTTGTTTTATTAACTGGAACAATGGCAAGTCCATCAACAGATAAAATTGTTGCTGAATTTTTAGCCACCTATTCGAATGTAAAACATGTTATTCATGATGCAGTTTCTGAAGCTCCTTCAGCAGAAGCATTTGATGCAATGTATGGCAGAAGAGCGTTACCAAATTATAAATTAGAAAACGCAGAAACAATCGTTTCTTTCGGTGCTGATTTCCTAGGAGATTTTCATGGAGGTTTTGAAAAAGCTTATGTTGCTGGAAGAAAACCAGAATCAGGTAAAATGTCTTACCATGTTCAGGTAGAAAGTAACATGTCTCTTACGGGGGCAAATGCAGATAAGCGTATAGTTGCAAAACCATCAGATGTAGTTTTTGCTTTATTAAATTTATACAAAGAAATTACTGGAGAGTCTATAGCTTCTAATTCTACACCTATCGATGCAGAAATTAAGTTATTAGCGAAAGCTCTTAAAAAAGCAGGCTCCAAAGGAGTCGTAATGACTGGTGTTAATGATGTGAATGCACAATTAATATCATTAGCAATTAACGATGCTTTAAATAGTGAAATTTTAGACAGTAAACATTCATTAAATATTCGTCAAGGAAATTTTGAACAAGTTCAAAATGTAATTTCAGATATGAAATCTGGAAAAGTTAGCGGTATTTTTACTGTGAATGTAGATCCATCATATTCATTACCAAATGCTGCTGAATTTAAAGAAGCATTAAATAAAGTTGATTTAAAGGTAGCATTATCTGTAGAGAATAATGAGACTGTAAATGCAATGCAATATGCATTACCAGCGCCACATTTCTTAGAATCTTGGGGAGATACTCAGTTTTCTGAAGGGAATTATGGTTTAATTCAACCTACAATTCAACCATTATTTAAAACGCGTCAAATTCAGGATACGTTGTTAAAATGGTCAGGAAGTTCAACTTCATATTATGATTATTTAAAATCTTTCTGGTCTACAGAAGTTTTAGATGGTTCTTCTTGGAATAAAGCTTTGCATAATGGTTTTTACAATAAAACTACTCTTGTTGGTGGAGAAACTTCAAGAGATATTTCAATTGCAGAAGTTGCTAAAGTATTAAAGAAAAGTGCCTCAGGTTCAGGAATGGAGTTGAATTTATACACGAAAACTGGTTTAGGAGACGGTAAACAAGCAAACAATCCTTGGTTACAAGAATTTCCAGATCCAATTACAAGAGCTTCTTGGGATAATTATTTAACCATGTCTATGGCAGATGCTAGAGACTTAGGTTTTTCTAACCCTGTTCAAGATAACGGTGCTATTGATGGTGATTATGCCAAAGTATCTGTAAACGGTGAAGAAATTATTGTTCCTGTAATGGTGCAGCCAGGACAAGCAAAAGGTTCTGTAGGATTGGCTTTAGGTTTTGGAAAGACTTTCGGTTTAAAAGAAGAAATGCAAGTAGGTGTTAATGCATACCCATTATATAACGGTGGTAATAACATTCAATATAACGTTGCAATAGAGAAAGCAGATGGAACGCATCAGTTTGCCTGTACGCAAGTACAAAAAACAATTGCAGGTCGTCATGATATTCTAAAAGTAGCTACATTAAAAGAATATAATACAGTAGCACCTAAGGATCATCACCATGGATGGAATAAACCTGCGTATGTTTCTTACGATCATAAAGAAGTTGAAGCAAAAACAATCGATTTATGGGATGAGCACAATAGAGAAATCGGGCACCACTTTAATTTATCAATAGATTTAACTTCTTGTACAGGTTGTGGAGCATGTGTTGTAGCATGTCATGCAGAAAACAATGTACCCGTTGTAGGTAAAAATGAAGTTCGAGTTGGTAGAGATATGCACTGGTTGCGTATTGATCGATATTATTCTTCAGAAGTTGAAACCCGCGAGGAAGCTAAAGAAATGGGCTTAAGTGGTGGAGACTTATATAAAGCTTTAGAAACAGAGGCAGAAAATCCTGAAGTTACTTTTCAGCCAATGATGTGTCAGCACTGTAACCATGCTCCATGTGAGACGGTTTGTCCAGTAGCAGCAACATCGCATGGTCGTCAAGGACAAAATCAAATGGCATATAACAGATGTGTTGGTACAAGATATTGTGCAAATAACTGTCCATATAGAGTTCGTAGATTTAACTGGTTTAATTATTCAAATAATAATCAATTTGATTTTAACATGAACAACGAATATGGCAAAATGGTCTTGAATCCAGATGTTGTAGTTCGTTCTAGAGGTGTTATGGAAAAATGTTCCATGTGTATTCAAATGACACAGGCAACAATTTTAAAAGCTAAGAAAGAAGGTAGAAAAGTAGATACAGATGAGTTTGAAACGGCTTGTTCATCTGCTTGTACAACTGGAGCAATGGTCTTTGGTGATGTCAATAAAGAAGAAGATAAAGTAGCTGCATTAGCAGAAGATAAAAGAGCTTATAACGTGTTAGATTATTTACAGACAAAACCAAATGTAATCTATCAAGTAAAAGTTAAGAATACAAACGAAGCGTAATCAAAAACTAAGATATAAAAATATGTCTCATTACGAAGCACCCATAAGGGAACCTTTAGTATTAGGTGATAAAAGTTACCACGATATTACCGAAGACATTGCTAGACCTATAGAAGGTGCTGCAAATAAGAATTGGTACATAGCATTTTATATTTCTTTAGCAGCAATGCTTTGGGGATTTGGATGTATTTTCTACACGGTAGGAACTGGTATTGGAGTTTGGGGATTAAACAAGAACATTGGATGGGCTTGGGATATTACTAACTTTGTCTGGTGGGTAGGTATAGGTCATGCAGGAACTTTAATTTCAGCAGTACTTTTATTATTCCGTCAAAAATGGAGAATGGCAATTAACCGTTCTGCAGAAGCAATGACAATCTTTGCCGTGTTTCAAGCAGGATTGTTTCCAATTATTCACATGGGACGTCCATGGAATGCATATTGGGTATTGCCGCTTCCAAATCAATTCGGATCATTGTGGGTGAATTTTAACTCCCCATTATTATGGGATGTTTTTGCAATTTCCACGTATTTATCAGTATCACTCGTTTTCTGGTGGACTGGTTTATTACCAGATTTCGCAATGATTCGTGATCGAGCAGTAAAGCCTTTTCAAAAGAAGATATACGCATTATTATCGTTCGGTTGGTCTGGTAGAGCAAAGGATTGGCAACGTTTTGAAGAAGTATCTTTAGTGTTAGCTGGTTTGGCAACACCTTTAGTACTTTCTGTGCACACGATTGTATCTATGGATTTTGCTACCTCAATCAATCCAGGTTGGCACTCAACAATTTTCCCTCCATACTTTGTAGCTGGAGCAATCTTTTCAGGATTTGCAATGGTACAAACCTTATTAGGAATCATGAGAAAGGTGACCAATATGGAAGATTATATCACACGTATGCACATTGAGTATATGAACATTGTAATTATCCTTACAGGTGGTATTGTAGCCGTAGCGTATGCAACGGAATTCTTTATCGCATGGTATACAGGTTCTCCATATGAAAACTACACGTATTTATCTGTAGGTGCTGCAACAGGGCCTTATGCCTGGGCATTTTGGTCATTGATTACATTTAATATTATTACGCCTCAGCTATTATGGATAAAGAAATTTAGAAGAAGTTTTATAATCACTTTTATTATTTCTATAGCAATTAATATTGGTATGTGGTTTGAGCGTTTTGATATTATTGCAATTGTATTAAGTAAAGGTCATTTACCATCAACTTGGTGGCGTTTTGAACCAACATTTGTGGACGTGGGTATCTTTATTGGAACGATAGGATTCTTTTTTGTATTATTCTTATTATACGCAAGAACATTCCCAGTAATCGCGCAAGCGGAAGTAAAAACAATATTAAAATCTTCTGGTGAATTTTACAAGAAGAGAAGTGAACAAGGAATTCCTACTAAACCTGCCATTGTTGTTTTAAATGCAGCGGATAAAAAGAAGGATTCTGATAACAATTTAAACGGATAATTATGGAAGCATCAAAAGTG
Organism: uncultured Acidimicrobiia bacterium; assembly: GCA_964195455.1. Classification (GTDB taxonomy): domain Bacteria; phylum Bacteroidota; class Bacteroidia; order Flavobacteriales; family Flavobacteriaceae; genus Polaribacter. The sequence continues at coordinate 19,215 of CAXMOR010000052.1, read as the reverse complement.
ATTCACGCCTTTTATACCGATGACGAAGTTTTGTTAGATGCAGTAAAAGCTGTAAGAGCAGAACACCATCATATCGAAGAAGTATTCTGTCCATTTCCAGTTCATGGTCTAGACAAAGCAATGGGCTTGGCTCCAACAAAATTAGCTATCACGGCTTTCTTTTACGGAATTACAGGTTTAGCTTTTGCAATTTGGATGACAAATTACATTATGATTGAAGATTGGCCGCAAGATATTGGTGGTAAGCCAAGTTTTTCATGGTTAGAAAACATGCCAGCATTCGTTCCAATTATGTTCGAATTAACAGTGTTTTTTGCAGCCCATTTAATGGTGATTACATTTTATATGAGAAGTAGAATCTGGCCATTTAAAGATGCTGAAAATCCAGACCCTAGAACTACAGATGATCATTTTTTAATGGAAATTCCAATTCATAATAATGAAGAAGCATTAACTTCTTTATTATTGAAAACAGGAGCTGTAGAAATTAATATTGTAGATAATTAATATATAGATAATGAAGAATTTTAAATTAATTATCGCCTTAGTAGTTTTTACAAGTATTATTTCTTGTAATGACAAAACAACAAGACAATCACAATACATGCCGGACATGTACGAATCTATTCCTTATAATGCAGATGGAGCAGAAGGGCTAGGTGGAAAGCCTGTAAATAGCAAGCCAGTTGACGGTACTATTGCAAGAGGAGGAACTCCTGCTTATGATATTCCAGATACTGTTGAAGGGTATGAAGAAGCTAAAACAGCTTTAAAATCACCTTTAGATACAAGCGAGAAGAATTTGGATAATGGTAAGAAAATGTATACGATTTATTGTGTTTCTTGTCATGGTAAAAAAGGAGATGGAAATGGTTATTTATCGACTTCAGAAAAGTTCTCTGGAATTCCGAATTATAAGGATAGAGATATCACAGAGGGAAGTATTTATCATGTGCTAATTCATGGTAAAAACTTAATGGGATCTCACTCATCGCAATTAACATACAAAGAACGCTGGCAAATTGTGCAACACGTAGAAGTATTGCGCGCAGATTTGTTAAAATAGAATACAAAAAGAAAGAATACGAAAGATATGTATCAATTCTCAGGTAAATTAAAAACATTTTCATTAGCACTAATAATTTTTGGTGTTGTAGGAGTTGCATTCAGTTTTTATAGTGGTTCTCAAAAGACCATAGAAGACGCAAAACATGCAATAGAAGCAGCCCATAGCGATGGTCATGGATCCTCTCATGGAGATGCCGCTACTCAGAATGTAGAAAGCACACATGATAGTCATTCTTCAAAAACAGAAGATCATGCAACAGCAGAAGTGCATGTTGTTTCTAGCGATGATGAGCATGTTCAACATGTTTTACATCAGTTACAAAACAGACCGTGGTCGGCATTTTATGTAGCATTATTTTTCTCTTTAGGAATAACATTATTAGTTTTAGCCTTCTATGCAATACAAAGAGTTGCACAAGTAGGTTGGTCTGTTGTTATTTTAAGAGTGATGGAAGCTATTACGGCAAATTTATTACCAGTTTCAATTATAATGATTCTAGTTATTATTGCTTCAGTAATGCATTTGAATCATTTATTTCCATGGATGGCAGAAGGTATTTTTGATCGAACAAGTGAGAATTATGATCCCATTATAGACGGTAAATCTTGGTGGATGAATTCTACAGGTTTTGTTATAAGAAGTATGGTGTATTTATTAATTTGGAATGGATACAGATTCTTCATCAGAAAAAGCTCTATCAAAGAAGATACTGCAAACGATGGAAATAAGACATATAAGAAAAACTATAACGCATCGGTTATTTTCTTGTTCTTATTTATGATAACAGAATCTATGATGTCTTGGGACTGGATTATGGGTTTAGACCCTCACTGGTTCTCTACGTTATTTGGATGGTATGTGTTAGCTACTTTATTAGTAAGCGCTTTAACAGTAATTGCATTTTTTACAATCTACTTGCGTTCTAAAGGCGCATTGCCAGATGTAAATGACAGTCATATCCATGATTTAGCGAAATTCATGTTTGGTTTTTCAGTATTCTGGACGTATTTATGGTTTTCGCAATTTATGTTAATCTGGTATGCCGATATTCCAGAGGAGACTACTTATTTCGTAGCAAGATTTACAGAGTATAAATTACCATTTTTAGGGATGGTTGTTATGAACTTTGTTTTTCCAATACTATTATTATTGAATAGTGACTTTAAAAGTAAGCCTTGGTTTGTTTTTATTGGGGGTGTAGTAATCTTAGCGGGTCATTATATGGATGTATTTATCATGATAATGCCATCAACAGTTGGTGCACAATGGTATTTTGGAATTCCAGAAATAAGTGCTTTATGTTTTTTTATTGGATTGTTGATTTACACGACTTTAAGAGCATTTTCTAAAGCAAGTCCAATACCAAAAGGAAATCCTTTTTTAGAAGAAAGTAAACATTTCCATTATTACAATATTGAGCATTCAGAAGAAGAATTAGGAGATCATTAATAAATAATTGAATTAAAATAATTAAGACAAGATAAATATGCTAGCTCTATTTTATATTTTTATAGGTGTTGCAATCGGTGTAAGTTTTTGGCAGATTACTAGAATCATGGACTTTAGAAGTTCTATTGCTGACGATAAGGATAACGCTGCCCAGGGGAAATATTCCATATATTTTATGGTTTTTTTCTACGCAATGATGATCTATTGTTTAATCTTCATGAATGTAATAATGTTACCAGAATCTGCTTCTATTGAAGGAGAACACGACGATAATTTATTTAATATTACTTTTTGGTTAATTGGTATTGTGCAATTTATTATGCAATTTTTAATTTTTTACTTTACTTTTAAATATAGAGGTAATAAAAATAGAAAAGCTAAATTTTATGCAGATAGTCATAAGTTAGAGGCAATTTGGACCATAGTTCCAGCTGTTGTTTTAGTTGTTTTAATTGGTTATGGTTTATGGCAATGGAATAACATAATGGATTTATCTGATGCAGAAGACCCTGTGGTTATAGAAGTGTACTCTCAACAATTTAGATGGGATGCTCGTTATGCAGGAGAAGACAATACATTAGGTTTAGGAAACGTAAATTATATTGACATTAACAGTCTAAACACTATGGGTGTTGATATGTCTGATAAAAATTCTCAAGACGATAAACAAGTAACAGAATTGTATTTGCCAAAAGGTAGAAAGGTGCACTTTAAGTTTCGTTCTCAAGATGTTTTACACTCAGCGTATATGCCGCACTTTAGAGCACAAATGAATTGTGTTCCTGGTATGGTAACGGAGTTTGGTTTTACTCCGAAGTACACAACAGAAGAAATGAGACAGAATTCTGAAGTTATTGCTAAAACGATTGGTATCAATAAAATTAGAAAGGCAAAAGGTGAAGAGGAACTTTATGAGTTTAATTACTTGTTATTATGTAATAAAATTTGTGGAGCGTCTCACTACAACATGCAAATGAAGATTACGGTTGTAGAACAAGAGGATTATGATGAGTGGATTGCAGAGCAACCTACCTTAGCATCAGTTATTAAATAATTAAATTAAGATACTACATATTAAAAAATTATGTCAGAACATCATCATAAAGAAACATTTGTAACTAAATATATTTTTAGTCAAGATCATAAAATGATTTCTAAACAATTCTTGGTTACGGGAATGTTTATGGGAATGATAGCAGTATTTATGTCTATGCTATTCCGTTTACAGATTGCGTGGCCAGAAACATCCTTTTCAATTATTGAAGCATTTTTAGGGTCTCATCAAACAGATGGGGTCATGGATCCTGATTTTTACCTCGCATTAGTCACAATTCATGGTACTATTATGGTATTCTTTGTGTTAACAGCAGGTTTGAGTGGAACATTCTCAAATTTATTAATTCCATTGCAAATTGGAGCAAGGGATATGGCTTCTGGTTTTTTAAATATGGTTTCATACTGGTTATTCTTTTTGTCAAGTGTAATTATGGTGATTTCATTATTTGTTGAAGCAGGACCAGCATCTGCAGGATGGACAATTTATCCTCCATTAAGTGCTTTACCACAAGCGATTCCAGGTTCTGGAGCAGGTATGACATTATGGTTAGTCTCTATGTCTATTTTTGTTGCATCTTCTTTAATCGGAGCGTTAAATTATATTGTGACAATATTTAATTTAAGAACAAAAGGGATGAAAATGACAAGATTGCCATTAACAATGTGGGCTTTCTTCGTTACTGCAATTATTGGTGTAGTTTCTTTCCCAGTTTTATTATCAGCAGCTTTATTGCTGATTTTTGATAGAAGTTTTGGAACTTCATTTTATTTATCAGATATCTTTATTTCTGGAGAAGTATTGCATTATCAAGGAGGTTCGCCAGTTCTATTTGAACATTTATTTTGGTTTTTAGGTCACCCAGAGGTATATATTGTATTATTACCAGCATTAGGTATTACTTCAGAAATTATATCAACTCATTCTAGAAAGCCAATTTTTGGATATAGAGCAATGATTATGTCTATTATCGCAATTGCATTTTTATCTACAATTGTTTGGGGGCATCACATGTTCATTTCAGGGATGAATCCTTTCTTAGGTTCGGTATTTACATTTACGACATTATTAATAGCAATTCCATCAGCAGTAAAAGCATTTAATTACATTACTACTTTATGGAAGGGTAATTTGCAGTTAAACCCAGCAATGTTATTTTCTATTGGATTAGTTTCAACATTTGTAACTGGTGGTTTAACAGGATTAGTTTTAGGAGATTCTGCTTTAGACATTAACATTCATGATACTTATTTTGTAGTTGCACATTTCCATTTAGTAATGGGTGTTTCTGCAATTTTTGGAATGTATGCTGGTATCTATCACTGGTTTCCAAAAATGTATGGTAGAATGATGAATAAAACATTAGGATATTGGCACTTTTGGATTACAATTATTTGTGCTTATGGGGTTTTCTGGCCAATGCACTTTATTGGTTTAGCAGGTTTACCTAGAAGATATTATTCAAATACGGCATTTCCTATGTTTGATGATTTATTACAAATAAATGTAGTTATTACACTTTTTGCATTGGTAGGTGGTATTGCGCAAATAATCTTCATTGCGAATTTCTTTATTTCAATGTATAGAGGAGAGAAAGCGACTCAAAATCCTTGGAATTCTAACACTTTAGAATGGACAACTCCAGTAGAACATGTTCACGGAAATTGGCCAGGAAAAATACCAGAAGTTCATAGATGGGCATATGATTATAGTAAACGAGTGGATGCCAATGATGATGATAGTGATTATTTACATGGTCAAGATTTTGTATTACAAACTACGCCTTTATTAGAAGGCGAAGAGTCCTCTTAAAGATCTGAATTTATTCCTGTAACGAAAGGAATCCGAGTATAAAAATAAAAAACCTTTCCTATTTGGAAAGGTTTTTTCGTTCTGGAAGAAAAGGGATCTATAACCTGCTTGAAAATCTCTTATATTTGTAAGTATGAATGAAAACTTAAATCCTGATAACAGTCATTTAACAAATGAAGAATTGGACGTAGAAAAAAAATTGCGCCCGCTTTCATTTGATGATTTTACTGGACAAGATCAAGCTTTAGATAATCTTAAAATATTTGTTGAAGCTGCTAATCAACGAGATGAGGCTTTGGATCATACGTTGTTTCATGGTCCTCCGGGTTTAGGTAAAACTACCTTAGCTCATATTTTAGCAAACGAATTACAAGTAGGTATTAAAGTGACCTCAGGCCCAGTTCTAGATAAACCCGGAGATTTAGCTGGTTTGTTAACGAATCTGGATGAACGAGACGTTTTATTTATTGATGAAATTCACCGGTTAAGTCCAATTGTAGAGGAGTATTTATATTCAGCAATGGAGGATTATAAAATTGATATTATGATTGAATCTGGCCCAAATGCCAGAACCGTTCAAATTAATTTAGAACCCTTTACTTTAATCGGTGCAACAACACGCTCGGGACTGTTAACAGCGCCAATGAGAGCACGTTTTGGAATTAGTACTAGATTACATTATTACTCTACAGAGCTGCTAACAACAATTATTCAAAGAAGTTCACTAATTTTAAAAGTTCCAATTTCTATGGAATCAGCAATCGAAATTGCAGGTAGAAGTCGAGGAACACCAAGAATAGCCAATGCTTTATTGCGCAGGGTAAGAGATTTTGCACAGATAAAAGGAGATGGAACGATTACTATAGAAATCGCAAAGTATGCTTTAAAAGCATTAAATGTAGATGCTCATGGTTTAGATGAAATGGATAATAAAATATTGGAAGTAATTATTGATAAATTTAAAGGAGGCCCAGTAGGAATTAGTACAATAGCAACAGCAGTCTCAGAAAATACGGAGACTATTGAAGAAGTGTATGAACCTTTTTTAATTCAACAAGGCTTTATTATGAGAACTCCGAGGGGGAGAGAGGTTACAGAATTAGCGTACCAACATTTAGGCAGAACAAAAGGAAGAGATCAAGGAGAATTGTTTTAAAATGGCTATTATCGTTCAACAATTTGTTTTGAACATAAAGCATACCTGCAAAGACTAAAGATAAATGAACATCAAAAAAATTATACCAATTTTAGAGTGGTTGCCAAATTACAATAGGGCTCTTTTTAAAGGAGATTTAGTTGCGGGTATCACGGTAGGTATCATTTTAATACCGCAAGGTATTGCATATGCTTTAATTGCAGGTTTGCCACCTATTTATGGGTTGTATTGTGCGTTGGTTCCGCAAGTTATGTATGCTATTTTTGGGTCTTCGAGACAAGTAGCCATTGGGCCTGTGGCTATGGATTCTTTAATAGTTGCAACGGGTGTTTCCACATTAGCTTTAGCAGGTTCGGAAAGTTATATCGCTATTGCGATATTGCTAGGTTTAATGGTGGGTACTATTCAATTTATATTAGGAGTTTTTAGTTTAGGTTTTATTGTGAATTTTTTATCAAAACCTGTAATTACTGGCTTTACATCTGCTGTAGCCCTTATAATTGGGCTTAATCAATTCAGAAATTTATTGGGTGTAGATTTTATCCAAAGTGATCAAATTCAATATATTTTAGAAGATATTTGGTTACACATATCCACCTTCAATAAACACACAACAATAATTGGTTTTATATCAGTTCTTATCATTATTATTTTTCGAAAGATTAACAAAAAAATTCCGAATGCCTTAATTGTTGTAATTCTGGGTATTGTAATTATGAAATATTTCGGAAAAAGTTTCAATGACGTTTCTATTGTAAAAGATATTCCTTCAGGATTACCAGTTTTCGGTATTCCAGATTTTGATTTAGATCAAATAAGGGAGTTGTGGCCAATTGCATTAACTTTAGTGATGGTTGGTTATTTAGAAACTATTTCTATTGGTAAATCGTTAGAGGTTAAACAAGATGAATATAGAATAAGACCCAATCAAGAATTAATTGCTTTAGGCTTGAGTAATATGGTTGGTTCGTTGTTTAAAGCATATCCAACAACATCAAGTTTTTCAAGGTCAGCAATCAATCAAGAAAGCGGCGGGAAAACAGGAATGGCAGCACTAATCTCTGTTGTAATGGTTGTCATTACATTATTGTTTTTAACTCCATTATTTTATCATTTGCCAAAAACAGTTTTGGCTGCAATTATTATTGTTGCCGTTTTTGGATTGATAAATTTTAAAGAAGCTGCTTTTTTATGGAAAGCTAATAATTTAGATTTTTGGTTGATGCTATCCACCTTTTTAGCAACGTTATTATTAGGAATTGAATACGGAATTATAGTCGGTGTCGGTTTGTCTTTGGTTGTTTTAATCTTTAGAACATCAAGGCCTTATGTTACTGAATTAGGAAAAGTGCCAAATTCAAATTTTTACAGAAATAAAAATCGTTTTGAAGAAGTAGTTATCGAAGATGATATTTTAGTTTTTAGGTTTGATGCTCAAATATTTTATGCAAATTCAAGTTATTTTAGAGATAATTTGGACGAAATGGCAACCCAAAAAGGAAAGGCATTAAAATTGATAGTATTAGATGCAGAGAGCATTAACAGAGTAGACAGTACAGGCGTCGAAATGCTAAAAGAACGCATAAAGTACTATCAGAAAAAAGGGGTGGTTTTTTATTTTGCAGGCGTTAAAGGTCCTGTAAGAGATGATTTTTTTAGAAGCGGTATATTAGAAATTATAGATATTAATCACTTTTTTATGAAGGCCAATCAAGCTGTAAAATTTTATAAAACAGGAAATAGAAAACAGCAAGAAAAGTATTCAAAATACATACATCAATCATACAAATAATTAGTAATTTAAATGATAAATATCATTTAAATTAAACAAACTTAAATGTAATTTTAGTGGTTAAAAAGTCCGGTATTTAAGAATTATGATAATAGAACAAATTTACACAGGCTGTTTAGCCCAAGGAGCTTATTATATAGAGAGTAATGGAGAAGTAGCAATTATAGATCCATTAAGAGAAGTGCAAGATTATTTGGATAAGGCAGCCAAAAATAATGCAAAAATTAAATACATTTTTGAAACGCATTTTCATGCAGATTTTGTTAGTGGTCATGTAACTTTGGCAGAAAAAACAGGAGCAAAAATTGTTTTCGGACCATCAGCAAAAACAAATTTTGAAGCAATTATTGCAGAAGATAATCAGGTTTTTAAAGTTGGTGATATTACAATAACGGCAATACATACTCCTGGTCATACAATGGAAAGCTCCTGTTTCTTATTGAAAGATAAACACGGCAAGGATCATGCACTGTTTAGCGGAGACACTTTGTTTTTAGGTGATGTGGGTAGGCCCGATTTAGCACAAAAAGGAGAGCTTACAGAAAAAGATTTAGCAGGTTTTTTATTTGATAGTTTGCGTAACAAAGTAATGCCCTTGGCAGATGAAGTTATTGTATATCCTGCGCATGGAGCAGGTTCTGCTTGTGGTAAAAACTTAAGCAAAGAAACTGTAGGTACAATTGGTAATCAAAAAGAAACCAATTATGCTTTAAGAGCAAATATGACGAAAGAAGAATTTATCAAAGAGGTTACTGATGGATTATTGCCTCCTCCTGCATATTTTCCTTTAAATGTCAAATTAAATAAAGAAGGATATCGAAATGTTGATGACATCATAAAAATATCCGCAAAACCATTATCAGTGAAAGAGTTTGAACTGATTGCAAATGAAACTGATGCTATAATTTTAGATGTTCGTCATCAAACAGAATTTATAAAAGGCTTCATACCTCAATCGATTTTTATTGGAATTGATGGTGGCTTCGCACCTTGGGTCGGCGCTTTAATAAAAGACATAAAGCAACCAATTTTATTGGTGACTCCTCAAGGGAAAGAAGCAGATACAATTATACGTTTGTCTAGAGTTGGTTTTGATAATGTATTAGGCTATTTAGATGGAAGTTTTGCTTCTTGGCAAAAATCAGATAAAGAAACGGATACCTTACAATCGGTGTCAGTTGAAGTTTTAGAACAAAAGATTCATGAAGGTGCACACGTTTTTGATGTTAGAAAACCAGGAGAATTTGCCAGCGAACATATTAAAATAGCAGAAAGTACACCATTAGATTTTTTAAATAATCACATTTCTGAATTTCCTAAAACACAGGAGTTTTATGTGCATTGTGCAGGTGGATATCGTTCTGTTATTGCAGCTTCTATTTTAAAAGCTCGCGGTTTTCATAATGTAATTGATGTCGCAGGGGGGTATGCCGCCGTTAGAAATACAACGATAGAAAGAACAGTATTAGTTTGTCCGTCAACTTTAAAATAAATAAAATGAAGAAAATTTTAAGTCTTTTTTTGATGAGTTTCTTTTTCGTGAATTGTAGTGCCCAAGAAGAAATAAAATCAATTTCTACGATAGAATTAAAGACCTTATTAGAAAAAGGGGACATTCAGTTAATAGATGTTAGAACTCCAAAAGAAATAGAACTAGGGTTTATAAAAACCGCAAAATTTGCTAATTTTTTTGACACTAATTTTTATACAAATTCATCTAAACAATTAGTTAAAAGCAAGCCAGTTTATTTGTATTGTAGAAGTGGAAGTAGAAGTGGTAAATCAGCAAAAATACTCCAAAAGGAAGGTTATGAGGTCTATAATATTTTAGGTGGGTATAAACAATGGAAACAAGAAAATTAGATTTTAAATAACTAATTTTATTAATAACTAAATGAAGTGTTTAACCTAAATAAGACTTTAATAATTGTGTTCTAGATTTAGATTGTAGGTTTCTAATCGCTTTTTGTTTTAATTGACGAACCCTTTCTATAGACAGGTTAAATAGTTGGCTAATTTCAGTTAAGCTATAATTAGAGGGTAAGCCAATACCATAATACATTTTGATTACTTGCGATTCTTTAATGGATAGCCTTTCCAAGACCCTGTTTATTTCTATAGTTAAAGATTGATTCATTAACTCTTTGTCAGGTTTTGGAGAATCTCCGGATTGTAACATATTGTATAAATTAGAATCTTCACCTTCTTTAAATGGAGCATCCATAGAAACATGTCTCCCTGAATTTTTTAAAGATAGTGCTACTTCTGTTTCAGTTATATCTAATTGTTTTGCAATTTCTTTATTTGTTGGCAATCGCTGTTCATCTTGCTCTAAACGTGCATATACCTTCCTTATTTTATTAATACTGCCTATCTTATTTAAAGGCAAACGTACAATACGAGATTGTTCCCCTAAAGCTTGTAAAATAGCTTGGCGAATCCACCAAACAGCATAAGAAATAAATTTAAATCCTCTGGTTTCATCAAAACGTTTCGCGGCTTTTACCAAACCTAAATTCCCTTCGTTTATCAAATCAGATAACTTTAAACCTTGACTCTGATATTGTTTTGCCACAGAAACTACAAATCTTAAATTTGCTTTTACAAGTGTATTCAATGCTCTATCATCTCCTTTCTTGATCTTTAAAGCCAAATCTACTTCTTCATCAGCAGTAATTAACTCTATTTTGCTAATCTCTTGAAAATATTTGTCTAAAGATTTTGAATCACGATTGGTAACTTGTTTAATAATTTTAAGTTGTCTCATAGGCGCAGTTGTTTTTTTAGAAATTAATTTTAAATAAATAGATTGCAGTCATCGCATTCTTTTATTTCGCCATAATAGGTCTCTCTATATTTATGGATTGTTTTAAAAGGAATCCCCAAAAAATATTTCTGGATGTAAGTAACTCTTGAGTTTAACATTCCCATGGCAGACGAATAGTATTTTCGGTATTTAGTTTCTCTTTTAACGTGAAGTATTTTCATAAGTAGAATTTTAAAGAAGTGAGTAACACTTTTTAATTAAAGTTTAATATTGTAGTAGGTATAATTTTTTTGAAAAAAGTATGAGACAAAAAAACTAGAAAGCAGAAGATGTAAGTTTATTAGATTGATTTTTTAAAATGCAAAAATCAAAATTATAAGCTTTGGTGTTTCTTTTGTAGTAAGAATAAGAATCTTTCATGAATCTGCAATCTACGAAAAAACGAGCATTTTTCAATGAAAAATGCTCGTTTTCTTTATTTTTTAATCAAAAATGACTAAAAAGTGCTGTTTTTTAAAACTTTAAAGAAACTCCAATTAAGAAGTTTCTAGTTGCTTGTGGGTAATAAACTGCACCATCTAAGGTGACAGTTTCGTTAGCAGCAGACCAAGTATCATCAAACATGTAATAATAACCTCTGTCGACATATTCTGTATTAAAAATGTTATTTACCAAAGCAGAAAAGACAACTGATTTAAAAATTTTGGTTGGTTTAATTTCATAAACTACATTTAAATCAGAAGTAAAAAAGCTATCTAAAATATCATTAGTAGAAATAGCACTACTAAAATTACTCATAAATTGTTGTCCAACATATTTTGATAAAAATGAAACTTGTACCTTTTCTGAAGGTGTATAGATAAACATATTGCCAATAACCACATCTGGTGAAAATGACAGATTAGTATTCCCTAAAGCTTGTGGATCTTCTATACCATCTCTTGTAATAAAGAAATCTCGATTTTTATTTGTGCTAAAAGCTGCATTTGGTTTTATAGAGAATTTATCAGAAAGTGTAATATCTGCGTCAATTTCTAACCCTAATCGATAACTGCTTCCAGAGGTTGCTCTTATCGGTTGACCAACATCATCTAAAGCACCTGTTAATACCAACTGATTTTTATAATCCATATAGTAAATGTTCGTATTTAGTTTTATGTTTTTCTTTTTTAAACGCCAACCAAATTCTAAATCATTTAAACTTTCAGGAGTGGCAACGCCGCCTTCAAAATCGTTTCTGTTTGGCTCTCTGTTGGCAACTGCAAAAGAGGTGTATAAATTATTGTTCTCGTTTATTTTATACGTGAATCCAAACTTCGGATTAAAGAAACTAAAGCTAGCATCTACATTAATCGGAAGTATGTCATTTGTAATTCCTTGTGTTTTGTAATTTACAAATCGGCCTTGTAGATCTGCATAACCAGATAGTTTATCATTGATTTTAAACGTTACTTTTGCAAAGATTGAAAAGTCTGTTTTTTTAGCATCAGAAAAATAATAATGATCTCTAATATTTGTATTTGGTGCTAAATCTTCTCCCCAAATAACTTCACCAAAATGATCTCCGGTATAATTAGAATACGAAATTCCTGAAATAAAGTTTAGTTTGTCAGTCTTATAATTGGTATTGAAGTTTACTACATAAAAATCGTTTTCTAGCCAACGTCTTACAATAACATCTGTACCATCAACAATTAAATTATTAAAGTCTGCGGCATCTTCATCTTCCTTAAACTGTTCAAAGAATCCTGAACCTTTTGTGTAGTTCAATGCTAAATTCGTTGACCAATTTTCGTTTAGTTTTTCATTCCAATGCAATTGATAATGATTTTGTTGATAATCATCCACTTCATTTTCGTAGGTATACGGGTTTTGTCTTCGGTCTTCTTCCAATTGAGCAGCATCGATACCTGCCCAAGCTTGGTATGTTTTCTCTTTTCCGCCAAAAGTAACCGCTTTTATCAAGGTATTTTCATCGGTATAACTTCCTTGTAAATAGTACGATTTTAAATCTGCAGAGGCCCTGTCTATATAGCCATCAGAAGAAATATTAGACAAACGTCCAGCAATTTCTATATGGTCGTCAATCTTTCCAGTACTAAATTTTACCGTATGTTTTTTGGTTCCAAAAGATCCAAAAGAATTGGAAATCTCTCCAAAAGCTTCTTCAGAAACAGCATCCGTTAAAATATTTAAACTTGCACCAAAAGCTCCTGATCCGTTTGTAGATGTTCCGACGCCACGCTGTAATTGTAAATTTTCTGTTGAAGAAGCAAAATCGCCTAAATTCACCCAAAAAGTTCCATGACTTTCTGCATCGTTATAAGGAATTCCGTTTACGGTAACATTAATTCTTTCTCCATTAGAACCACGCACACTCATATAAGTGTAACCAACTCCTGCCCCAGCATCTGAAGAAGAAACCACAGAAGGCATATAATTTAACAATACAGGAATATCTTGACCTAAATTACGTTTTGCAATTTCCTTTTTTGAGATGTTAGAAAATGTAACAGGAACATCTGCATTTACACGAACTGCAGAAACCAATACTTCGTCTAAAACTGTTGAAGCTGGCAATAAAATAAAATTAATTTTGTCACTTTTAGTTAGAGATATTTTTGTTGCAACCGTTTTGTAACCAATAAATGAAACTTGAATGGTGTAATTTCCTTTTGGAAGATTTACACTGAACTCTCCATCAAAATCTGTGGAAGTTCCTTTTTTAGGTTTTTTCACCAAAATAGTGGCTCCGGGTAAAGATTCGTTATTTTCATCTACTACTTTTCCTTTAAGTGTAAATGTCTGGGAGTTTGCAAGTATACTCGCAAACAAGAATAAAAAAATGGTAATTTTTTTCATTTTAAAAAATTTAAAACGAATAAAAAGAGGTAATTATTCTTGTGGTTAATATTGAATAATTAATTTGTCATTACGAGGAGTTTACAATGAAGCAATCTCGTCAGATTAAAGATTGCCTCAGAAAAAATTCTTCGCAATGACATTCGACTTTCCTAAACAGCATTACCTGTTCTAGGTTCAATGGGTATGATCTCAGCTTTTTAAAGCACCCCTTTATGAGAACGGTGCAAAATTAAGTTGGATTTTTGAAATAGAAAACAATAAAATCATTTTTTTATAAATAAAAATAATAATAGGTGAGCATTCATAAAGGATTAGATGCTTAGCAAGCTTTTGTGAAGAACAAAAAATACGAAAATTAAGTGATTTTATAGATGACAAGGCAATTCTTTATTCTCCAGTAGTTTTTAAGCCCATAGAAGGTGGTTTTATGGTAGGTATCTTTTTAAAAGCAACAGTAGAAATTATTTCAAATGCTAATTTTAAATATGTTAGAGAAGTTTGCGATGATGAAAATGCGATGTTAGAATTTGTGACAGAAATTGGTGGTCTTGCTTTAGAGGGTGTCGACATGATTAAATTTACCAAAGAAGGAAAATTAAAAGAAATTAAAGTAATGATTCACCCGCTAAAAGCAGTGAATATACTGCATCAAAAAATGGGCGAATATTTACAAAAGATGAATTATTAGTCTAATTTAGGCTTTTTTCTCAAAACCTTTTTTACAGAAATTCTTTTTTTGTTTTCTACTTTTCTTTTGATGGAAGCTTTACTTGGTCTTGTAGCTTTTCTCCTTTTAGGACGAATTAAACTAGTCTTCAATACTTCTAAAAAACGTTTGATGGCAATGTTCTTATTTCTATGTTGAGAACGCGTTTCTTGACAAGATAAAATTAATAAATTTTCTTTTGTTAATTTTGATGAAAGCTTAGTTTTTAAAAGTGTTTTTTCTGCATTAGATAAAGCATTAGATTTTTCTAAATCAAAAGTTAATTCAATTTGAGAAGACGTTTTATTTACATGTTGTCCTCCCGCACCAGAACTTCTAATGGCTTTAAAGTTAAGTTCTTTTACAATGTCTGCTGTATTCATCTAGTAATCTAAAGAAGTTCCGAAATCTGTATTCTGATGTAAAAAGTGCATGTCAATATCGGTTAGAGAATCAGAGAAAGAATATAGATCTTCTTTATTTGCAATAATTTTATCAATAACTTCTGTTGCTTTTTTTAAACGAGTTTCTTTATCTCCTTTTAATAATACATAAGGTCTTTTATGTTTTATTAATGCATTCTCAAAAGCGTTAAACATTTCTAAACGTTGCTCAGGCCTGTCTCTTAAATCATCCTCTTCCCAAGGTGTATCTATATATGTTAATAGATACAAATCATACTTATTTTCACTAGCTGATTTGTTTAAATCTGAATCGACAAAACCTCCATAAAATTCTTCTGAATAAACCTTGGTTTCTAATAAGTCTGTATCACAAATTAGTACTTTATCTGCTTTTTTAGACAACTTATTCTCCAATTTCATTTGTCCAATTGCAATCGGAATTAAATCTTCTGCTTCACAAGTTTTACGTTCATTATTCCATTTTTTTTGCAGGTATTCACGTGCATATTCTGGAGCCCAAACGGTATTGTAATAACGAGCTAGTTGACGAGATAGTGTAGTTTTTCCTGAAGATTCAGGCCCAAATAAAACAACCTTTACAAGGTTAATGGGTTTTTGTATAAGTTTTTTTTCCATGCTAAATAACCAAATATTGCTATAAAAGTAAATCCTAAGTATTGAAAGCTAGTAAAGGTGAATCCTTTATAAAAATATAAAGGTACAGAAATGATGTTTCCTGCAATCCAAAATAACCAATTTTCTATTTTACGCTTTGCCATTAACCACATGCCTACAAAGAAAATTGCAGTCGTAATAGTGTCTGCATATGCCACCCAAGAAGTCCATCTATCAAACGTTTTATAAACGATAAACACAAAAATCAAGGTTGTAAAAAAGATGTAAATGGATGTTGTTTTTTCTTTTCGGGTGGTTCTTGAAATTGGTGTAACATGTGTGTCATCAACTTTACGTGTCCAAATATACCAGCCATAAACGCTCATAATAAAATAGTAACCGTTAATCATCATGTCACCTAAAAGCTCCCATTTTAAAAGTAAATACACAAATATTGATGTGCTAATCATCCCTGTTGGAAAAACCCATATTTTATTCTGTTTCGAAAACCAAACAGATAAAAAACCAAAAATTACTGCAACAATTTCTAAAGTAGTTTCTGCCGTTGAGTAGTTTTTGTACTGACTAAAAAGTAAATCAAAAATTTCTGTCATATTCGTTTATGAAAATTTTAGAAATTCAAAAGTAAGAAGTTATTATGGATTTCAATGTTTTTTTTACCGGATAGAAAAACAAATAGAATAGTTCTTTTGCTTTCCATTTTTTTTATTTTAAAACTTTGTAACTGATCAATAAGCAAATACACAGGTAAAACCTTCAAACTCTAAAAACTCAATATTATAAGAAGATTCTTCACCATTAAAACGGATTTCCCCTCTGGTTCTTTTATCTTCAAACTTAAAATCATCCACATAAATATGATGTAAAAATAATAATTTTTTCTTTCCGTAAATTTTATATAAACTCTCTTTTGCACCCCAAACAATAGTTAGTTTACTAATTAAAGCATCAACATTTGCAATGGTTTTATATTCTTCAATAGCGGTGAATTTATGTGCAATTTTTAAAATCTTTTCACGCTGTTTTTCAATATCAATTCCAACAACAGTTTCATAAGAAAAAATAATAGCAGTAAATGTAAAAGAATGAGAAATAGAAATATACCTTCCAGCGTCTAAATGAGGTTTTCCGTATTCATCGTATTGTAAATCAGCATCCGTTAAGCCTACTTCTTTCAATAGATGGCGAATACTTAAAAAACCTTTTTGATGTAAATCAGATTTCATTGAATCTAACCTTAGGGCATTTTTTTTGGTTAAAGAGATTCCTTTCTTTAATTCATCAATAGATTCTTCAATCTTCCAAATGAGGACTTTAGTCGTAGCACTAACCGTTAATGTTTTGTGAAGAGCCATATTTTTTAAAATGGATGTCGTAACTTTGCAGTTCGAAAAAATTAGAATATAAATATACATAATATGAGTACAAAAACCGCTTACGTGCCAAATAAAGTTAAAGATATTTCTTTGGCTGCTTGGGGTAGAAAAGAAATTGAATTGGCAGAAGCAGAAATGCCAGGACTAATGTCTTTGAGAGAGGAATATAAAGATAGTCAACCATTAAAAGACGCAAGAATTGCAGGGTGTTTGCATATGACAATTCAAACTGCGGTGTTAATTGAAACTTTACAAGCTTTAGGAGCTGAAGTGACTTGGAGTTCTTGTAATATTTTCTCTACGCAAGATCAGGCTGCCGCTGCAATTGCCGCTGCAGGCACTGCTGTTTACGCGTGGAAAGACATGACGGAAGAAGAGTTTGATTGGTGTATAGAACAAACTTTATTCTTTGGTGAAGACAGACAACCATTAAACATGATTTTAGATGATGGTGGTGATTTAACAAATATGGTTTTAGACCGTTACCCAGAATTATCTGAAGGTATTAAAGGTTTATCTGAAGAAACTACTACGGGTGTTCATAGATTATACGAACGTGTAAAAAACGGGACATTAACTATGCCTGCTATCAACGTTAATGATTCGGTAACGAAATCTAAATTTGATAACAAATACGGTTGTAAAGAATCTGCAGTAGATGCTATTCGTAGAGCAACTGATACGATGTTAGCTGGAAAACGTGTCACCGTTTGTGGTTATGGTGATGTTGGTAAAGGAACTGCTGCTTCTTTTAAAGGTGCAGGGAGTATAGTTACCGTAACTGAGGTTGATCCAATCTGCGCATTGCAAGCTGCTATGGACGGTTTTGAAGTTAAAAAATTAGAAACGGTAGTTGGTAACTCTGATATTGTAATTACGACAACAGGAAATAAAGACATTGTAAGAGCTGAGCATTTTGAAGCAATGAAAGACAAAGTTATCGTAGCTAACATTGGTCATTTTGATAACGAAATCCAAGTAGGTTGGTTAAATGATAACCATGGTCATACTAAAGATACGATTAAACCTCAAGTAGATAAATACACGATTGATGGCAAAGATATTATCTTATTAGCTGAAGGTCGTTTAGTAAACTTAGGTTGTGCAACAGGTCATCCAAGTTTTGTAATGAGTAACTCATTTACAAACCAAACTCTAGCTCAAATTGAACTTTGGAAGAATAGTGCAGCGTATAAAAACGATGTATATATGTTACCAAAGTATTTAGATGAAAAAGTAGCGAAATTACACTTAGAAAAAATTGGTGTTGAGCTTACAGAATTGGCAGAATACCAAGCAGATTATATTGGTGTGAAAGTTGAAGGCCCTTATAAGCCTGAGCATTATCGTTACTAGGTTTCTAGAGAATTGAATTATTAAAAGCGCTTTGCTTTTAGATATATAAGGATTAAGCCCAAACTTTTAATAAAGAGTTTGGGCTTTCTTTTTTTCATTAACTTCACCCTTTAAGAGAACGTTTTATGAGTTCAAAAAAAATATATCTTGTGCTTAATAGTTTAGAGGCACATATTGAAAATCATAGTGTTTCTAGCGCAAAAATATCTAATGTAGATATCGCTTGGCATATAGACCATAGCCTAAAGGTTATTAATAATGTAATTATTGCACTTCATAAATCCGACCCTAATTCTTATAAGAATAATTTTTCCTTTTTAGGAAAACTATTCTTTAAACTTGGTTTCTTTCCTAGAGGAAAAGCGAAAGCCCCAAAACATGTGAAACCGCCTGAAGTCATTTTAAAAAAAGATCTTATCGCACAAATTCAACTGGCTAAAACTAATGTTGAAAAAATAGTAAAATTAGATAAGAATGCCTATTTCAAACATCCACTATTTGGTAATATTAATACCACAAGAGTCTATCGCTTTCTTGTACTTCATACAAATCATCATTTAAAAATTATAAATGATATTATGAAACAATAGTTATGTATCATTTTTTCACTTTACGTGATTTCGAAGAATGAGGAATTGTATTGAGAAGTATTTATCTTTACAAGATGCAACACCAATCGAAACTACCTAACGTCGGCACTACCATTTTTTCTTTAATGAGTGCTTTAGCAAACGAGCACAAAGCTTTAAATCTATCTCAAGGCTTTCCTAATT